>DJQS01000001.1 GCA_002438785.1 Caryophanales bacterium UBA6380
CGAACAATATGTAAATTAACCATATTTATTTAATTTAATAGATGTTATTATAATAATATTGTTAAGGAGCAATTTATGAAATATTTAATTATTAGTGATATACATGGTTCAAGTTATTATTTAAAAAAAGTTCTTGAAGTTTTTTATAAAGAAAAATGTGATAAGATCCTTATTTTAGGGGATATTTTATATCATGGTCCTAGAAATGATTTACCAAGAGAATATAATCCAAAAGAAGTAATCAAACTATTAAATGGTATAAAAGATAAAATAATTGCAATAAAAGGAAATTGTGATGCAGAAGTTGAAACAATGGTTTTAGACTTTCCTATTTTAGATTTAGCTTTAGTTAGTGATGAACTTAATATGTATTTAACTCACGGTCATCATTTTAATATAGATAAGCCATTAAATGTTGAAAAAGGATCTGTTGTTTTATATGGACACACACATATTCATTTAATAAGTAATGTTGATGGCGTAATTTATTTAAATCCAGGTAGCATTTCATTAGCTAAAGGAGATGGAATTAATTCTTTTGCAATTAAAGAAAATAATCATATTAAAATTTATGATTTTAATATGAACGAAATTATGGGTTACTAATATGATTGATAATAAGATTTCTAAAGTCATTCTTTCTAATATGTGTCTTATATATCAAAATGATTCAATTTTAGTAATAAATCGAACAAAAAAAGATTGGCCTGGTTTATCATTTCCTGGGGGTCATGTTGAAGAGAATGAAACTATCGAAGAATCAGTTATTAGAGAAATAAAAGAAGAAACTAATTTAGATATAAAAAATATAAAATTATGTGCAATTAAAGAATGGAGATTTGAAGATAACATTAGATATATTGGCTTTTTATATAAAACAAACAAGTTTAAAGGTACTTTGAAATCTAGTAATGAGGGTAATGTATTTTTTATTAAAGAAAGTGAAATAAATAATTATAAATTATCTCAAGATTTTATTGAACTTTATAATTTGATGAAAAACAATTAATTTTAAAATCTCCTCTATTTTTTGAATAAACATTCAAAACTAAGGTATTTTTATTTTTTTATTTTCTATAATATTAAAAAATGTTGAATTTTAAAATAATTTTGATGATATTAAAAATTATTTAAAGACTTGTTTTTAATTTTAAATTTAACTTTAAAAGATACTAAGTATTTATAGAAAAAAATGTTTAATAGATATAGAATAATAATATGAATATATTATTAAGTTTAAACGTAAAAATTTATATTGTTGTTGGCATTGTTTGCTCTTTTATTGTTATTGGTGGTTTATTTTTATTTTTAGAAATCTTTGTTTTAAAAAGAAGAAGATGCAAGAAAACTTTAAACGAACTTGATAAAAAATATGAATATTTAAATTCATTATTATTGGGACAAGATTTTAATTATATTCAAAGAATAGAAATTATTTCACATTCAAATTTGCTTTATAGCGAAATATATTCTAATTTTTTCCGAAAGTTTAAAGAAATTAGAGATAATCAAGATATTTCTTTTAAAGATATTCTTGATCAATTGAAAAATTATTATGATGAGAAGAACTATAAACTATTCAGACAAACTTATAATGATAATATTGAGCGATTAAAATATTATGAAGATAGTGTTAATAATCTCGACTCTGAATTAATTTCTATAGCCTTACCTGAAGAAGAGGCACGTCAAAATGTTTTGATATTAAGAGAACGATTTAGGGATGTAAAATCAAAATATAATACAAAAGAGAACGAACTTTCTTATTTACATGATTCTTTTTATAAAGTTTTTGAAGGAATTGAGAACGAATTTAAAAAGTACGATTCTTTAATAGACTGTGCTAATTATGATGAAACTAAAGAAATGGTTCCAATACTTAATAAAATATTAGCGAATTTATTATCAATGATGGAAGTAGCTCCTAGATATATAGATGAAGTTTTGAATGTTCTTCCTAATAAAATTGAAGAATGTAATAAAAAATACTATAAACTTTTGAATGAAGGGTATCATTTAAAATCTTTAAACATTGAAGATTTAATTCAAAATATGAAAATTTCACTAAATAGTTTAGATAATAATTTAAAAGATCTTCGTTTTAGTGGTGTTGAAGGAAAAATTAATTTAATGCATGAACAACTCGATGAATTAGATAATTCATTTTCTACCGAGCAAGAATCAAAATTAGAATTTGATGAAAATATTAATAAAATTTCTAATAATTTTATATCTTTAGAAAGAGATTTTATTAAAATTTCTAATAATATGACTAAAATTAAGAAAATTTATTTAGTTGATGAGGAACATCTAACAGATTTTAAGGAATTATCGGCTCAAGTGAATTCTGTAAGTAATGATAAAAGAAAAATGGAAGTTTATATTCATCAAATGGATAATATACCTTATAAAGCTCTAGTAAATAGAATGGGTGAACTTGATAAAGGAACCAAAATTCTTGAATCAAAACTTAATTCATTTAAATCTTATGTTAGTTCTTTAAAAAGTGATTCAGAAAATGCTTTTAATTTGATTAATGATTTATATTTTAAGCTAAAGAGATATCAAAGTATTCTTCGTAACGAAATAAATGATAACGAAATTATTCAAACTTATAATAATAAAATCGAAGAATGCTATAACTTTATTGATAATATTGATGGTCTATTAAAAGTGATTCCAATCGATGTTAATGAAATTAATAGACTTTGCTTATTGCTTAATGAATCATCTAGTAGTTTATTTGATGATATTAATGATATTTTGAATTATAAAGAAAATGCAGAAAAAAGCATTGTGAAAGCTAATCGTGAGCGCTATAAGTTTGCAGATGTAAATAATTTAGTAGAACAAGCTGAAAATTTATATTTTAATAATGATTATAAAAGAGCTTATGAAATAAGCAATGAAGCTAATGAGAAAATTAAATTAAAAGACGGTTATAATAAATAATGATCTATTTTGATAATGCTGCTACTACTAAAGTTAGTAATAATGTTTTAAATATTTATAAAGAAGCGTGTTTAGATGATGATTTTGCTAATCCTAGTTCTATTCATTATCTTGGTATGAAGGTTAATAATAAGATTAATCATAGTCGTGATAATATTTTAAAATATTTAAAATTAAATAATGATTACGAAGTAATTTTTACAAGTAGTGCTACGGAAGCTAACAATTTAGCAATAATAGGTTATTGTTTAGCAAATAAAAATCGTGGCAACGAAATAATAACGACTCATATTGAACACGCTAGTGTATTAGAGACTTATAAATATTTAGAAAAGGAACATGGCTTTGTTATAAAATACTTAGATATTGATAGTTCTGGTAATTTTATAGAAGAGCAAATAGATGAAATTGTCAATAATAAAACAATTTTAATAACGTTAACTCCAATTAATAATGAGGTTGGTCTTTTTGTAAATGTAAAACTTATTAAAGATAAAATTAAAAAATTTCCTAAATGTGTATTGCTTTGTGATTGTTCTCAAACTTTAGGTAAATATCAATTTAATTTTCTAGATTGTGATTTGATCACTATTTCTTCTCATAAAATTCATGGGTTAAAAAGCATTAGTGCTTTAATTAAAAAAAAGAAAATTAAGTTAATTCCTTTACTACATGGTGGAGGACAAGAAAATAATCTTAGAAGTTCGACACTTGATGGTCCACTCATTTTTTCTTTTGAAGAAGCAATTAAAGAAATTATGATTAATTTTAACGAAAACTATCTAAAAGTCGAATTAATATTTAATTATTTAGTTAGTGAATTAAATAAAATATCGGGTATAAAATTACATTTATATAAAAAAATGAGTCCTTATATTCTAAATTTTTCAATTGAAAAAAAAGCAAGTGTTGTAGTTGAAGCTTTATCAAATAAAGAAATTTACGTTAGCAGTATTAGTGCTTGCTCAAGTAAAAAAGAAATGCCTTCATACGTTGTTTATAATTTAACTCATAATGAACTAGAGGCAAAGAACACTATTAGATTGTCTTTTAGTAGTGAAAATAATATTGATGAATGCAAAATTTTTATTGATGAACTTAAAATAATTTTAGAAAGAATAAGGAGTTAATTATGGATTATAATACAATTATTATTAGATTTGGTGAAATGTCAACGAAAGGCAAAAACAGGAAGGATTTTATAAATCGTTTAGCAAGAAATATAAAGCGTAATTTAAATGGTTTTAATGAAGCTTATTCTTTAACAATTAGACATGATCACATATTCATCAACATTTTGAAACAAGATGAATTTGACTATACTCCATTAAAAGAAATAGCAGGCATTGGAAGTTTTAGTCTTTCTTTAAAAAAGGAATTATTTGAACTTGATGATATTAAAAAGTTAGCCTTAGATGAAATTAGAAAAGAAAATGGTGAAACTTTTAAGATTTATACTAAAAGAATTGATAAATCATTCCCTTATATTAGTGATGAAATAAATAGAGAAGTAGCTGGTTATATATTAAAAAACACTAATTTAACAGTTGATGTACATAATCCAAGCATCCTTTTATCTATTGAGATACGTAATGATGGGATTTATATGTTTACCAAAACGATTAAAGGAATTGGTGGATATCCACTAGGATCAACTGGACGAGTTTTGATGATGCTTAGTGGTGGAATTGATTCGCCTGTTGCTACTTATTTAATGATGAAAAGAGGATTAGAAGTAACTTGTATTCATTTTGCTGCGCCTCCTTATACAAACGCTGGGGTTATTATTAAATTAGAGGATTTGCTATCTAAATTAAACACTTTTCAAGATAAAATTATTTTATATATAATTCCTTTTACTAAAATACAAGAAAAAATTTATGAAGTTTCTAGTGAAGGCTACCATATTACAATTATGAGAAGAATGATGTATAGATTATCAGTAATGCTAGCTAATAAACTTCATATATTAGCTTTAGCAAATGGTGAATCAATTGGACAAGTAGCTAGTCAAACTATTGAATCAATGAATGTCATTAATAATGTTACTAATATGCCTATAATTAGACCATTAGCAACTTATGATAAAATAGATATCATAAAAATTTCTAAAGAAATTGGCTGTTATGATATTTCTATTCGACCTTATGAAGATTGCTGCACCATTTTTACAAATAAAAATCCAAAAACAAAGCCTAAATTAAAAGAATGTGAAATAATTGAATCAAAATTTGATTTTTATCCTTTATTAACTGAAGCAATTGATAATGCTGAAGTCAAAATAATTAAATCTAAATAAAAGAAAAACCATCGAATCCATCGATGGTTTTAAATTTTTATTGTACTAATTACTTTGCTTCTTTAGCAATTTTTACTAATTCTTTAAAGCCAGCTTCATCGTGGATAGCAATTTCACTAAGCATCTTTCTATTGATGTCGATTTTACTAACTTTTAATCCATGCATAAATTTACTATATGAAATGTCGTTCATTCTGCAAGCTGCATTGATTCTTTTAATCCAAAGTTTTCTAAAATCTCTTTTAATATTTCTTCTATCAATGTAGGCATACATATGAGAACGCATAACTTGTTCTCTAGCTGTTTTAAAAAGTAAATGTTTACTTCCAAAATAACCTTTTGCTGATTTTAATATTTTCTTTCTTCTTGCGTGTGTTGTTGGTCCATTTTTAACTCTCATAATGTCACCCCCTATTGTTGAATGAGATACTTAATTCTCTTCATGTCGCTAGTACTGACTACTGCAGCCTTTCTTAAGTGTCTCTTTTGTTTGTGAGTTTTGTGTGGTGCTAAGTGTGAAACATATGCGTGATGTCTTACAACTTTACCACTTCCAGTAACTTTAACTCTTTTCATTAAAGCTCTTTTTGATTTCATTTTTGGCATAAAAATCTCCTTCTTTCTACTTTTTAATTTTACTTGCAAGTAAACAAGTTAACCATTTGCCATCTAAAGAAGCAGGCTTCTCAACAACGGCATAGTCTTTAACGTATTCGATGAATTTGTTTAAGACGTCTTCACCCATCTCAACATGAGATAATTGACGACCTCTAAATCTAACGCCAACTTTAACTTTATTTCCTTCTTGAAGGAAGCGTATAGCAGCTTTGACTTTTGTTTGGATATCGTGTTCACCAATTTGAGGAGTTAATTGAACTTCCTTGATTTCGACTACTTTTTGATTTTTTTTGGCTTCTTTGGCTTTTTTTTGAGCTTCAAAGCGGTATTTACCATAATTAATAATCTTACAAACCGGTGGGTTTGCATTTGGTGCTACACATAATAAGTCTAAATCATATTCGTCTGCTTTTTTAAAAGCTTCGAATCTAGACATTTTTCCAAGCGATTCACCATTAGGTCCTATAACTAAGACTTCTTTAAAGTGAATTCTTTCATTAACAATATCGCCATTAAATTTATCATTTTTGCGATTTTTCATATCCTGTTGATTATTAGGATTTTGAGCTTGTGCTATAATTGTTTCCTCCTAGTAAAATAAAACGGACGCAAATTCATTGCGCCCGTTAGTTTACAAAAATTAAATATTTGTAGCTATTAACCAATCAATATATTTCGATCTGGTGAGAAGCAGGCGCTTTTCTTTCTACGTTCTAAAATATTATATACGCGCTAAAATATGTTTTCAATAGTTACTTTTAAATATTAAATCATAATATTTCATTTCTTTATTAATTTTAAAACCATTATGATTTATAGAATTAATAACGTTAAATAACGAAGAATCTTTTTCATTATTCTTTAATATTTTATCAATGCAATTAATAATTTTCATATAATAATTTTGAGCTATTTCAATTAATTGATAAAAATCGTAGTGATAAGATACTAGGTTATCGGTGCAATCTTTATATTCATTGTGTTTAAGATTTAAAAAATCATAGTTCAACACTTGTTTAGTAGTAGGAGTTGAAAAAACATTAATTGATGAATTATGAGCAAACTTTCTAAACAATTTTTTCTTAAAAGGGAAACGAGAATAAATAATTTTATAAACAAACTGCATTCTTTTTGTAGCGATGTAAAATGTGTTTTTTTCTATATAATTAAAATGATAATAATTATTAAGATATTCATAATAAATATTTGAAATAACTAATAAATCTTTTTTATTAGATTTAAGCATAAATGAAGGCGATTTCTTTATATTAAAATGATCTGCAACAAGTCGATCGATACTTGATTCAATTGCTGCGTGAGATAAAAAATATTTTTTTGTGTTATTATCGTCTTTAGTCACAAAACCTGATTTATAAAATATATAAGGATGGGTTATTGAATCTAAAGCATAATGAGCAACTAAACCTTTTAAATAATCATAGATTAAATCTCTATCTTTTTTAGAATTTTTTATATATTTAATAAAAAATAAAAAAGTCAGAGTAGGATCGATGTTATGTAAAAAATGACCGATATCTTCAATTTTTTTAGAATTTTTATCTTTTTTTAAACTAGCAAAATAGAAAAAGAAAGGGTCCGGACCTTGAGCACCAATATTTGCTATTTTATTTAAATTAGGATCAATTAGTTTTAAGAAAGTATAATGAGTAAGAGTTGAAGGCATATTAATTTTTCTTAAATGATTCAATTAAATCATTATTATCAAAATAATTTATTTTCATGGCTTTTTTAACTTCGTTTAAAGTATTGCTAGCTATTTTTTTAGCATATATTGATCCTTCTTTTAAAACTTCATAAACATAAGGAATATTGTTTTCTAATTCTTTACGTTTATTGCGAATAGGTTCTAATGTATCATTTAAAACGTTAATTAAGAATCTTTTTACTTTTACATCTCCTAATCCACCACGTTCATAATGAGCTTTTAATTCATTTAAATTTTTATATTCGGGTAAGTATTTTTTAAAATGATCATCATTAGCAAATGCTTCAAGATAAATAAAAACAGGATTATCTTTTGTGTTACCTGGGTCTGAAACCTTTAAATGATTAGGGTCAGTAAACATTCCCATGACTTTTGATTTAATCGTATCTAATTCATCAGATAAATAAATACAATTATTTAAAGATTTTGACATTTTTGCTTTACCATCAGTTCCAGGTAGTCTTAAACATTTATCGTTATCTGGTAATAAAATTTTAGGTTCAATTAATGTATCACCATAAATCGTATTAAATTTTCTAACTATTTCACGAGCTTGTTCAATCATTGGTTCTTGATCAATTCCAGCAGGAACAGTAGTGGCTTTAAAGGCAGTTATATCAGCCGTTTGACTAATTGGATAAGTCAAAAAACCTACGGGAATTGATTCCCCAAATTCTCGTAATTTTAATTCACTTTTGATAGTTGGATTTCTTTCTAAGGTTGATAATGTAACTAAATTAGCATAATAAAATGTTAATTCGGTAAGTTCACTAACATAAGATTGAATAAATATATGACATTTTTTAGGATCAATTCCACATGCTAAATAATCAAGGGCGACATTAATGATATTGTCATGAACTTTTGAAGGGTTATCAAAATTGTCAGTTAATGCTTGTGCATCAGCAATCATAATAAAAATATCATCAAAATTGCCCTCGTTTTGTAATTCGACTCTTCTTTTAATAGAACCAACATAATGTCCGATGTGTAATTTTCCAGTAGGTCTATCACCTGTTAAAATAATTTTCTTTTCCATAAAAACTCCTTAAATATTATATTATAAATAAAATATGTTTTGTTCTTTTTTGTTCTTTATTTAAAAAAATAAACTTGGCTTGAATTTTTATAATTAAAAAACAATAATAATTCTTATGAAAATAATTAGTAATTATCACACGCATACTCATTTATGTAATCACGCTAAAGGTGATACTTTTGATTATATTAAAGAAGCAATTGCATTAGGTTTTAAAGAAATAGGAATAAGCGATCACAATGCGCTCGATTTAGATTTTTTTAATAAACATAATCTTCATGAAGATTTTTTAAATTATAATATGTCGAAAGAAACTTTTAATAACATATACTTAAAAGAATTAGAAGAAGCAAAGAAAATTTTTAAAGATAAGATTAAAATTTATAAAGGGAGCGAAGCAGAATTTTTTATAGAAGATATTAATTACTATAAGGAATTAAAAAATAAATTAGATTATTTAATATTAGGTATCCATTTTTATCTTTATAATGGGAAATTAATTAATTCTTTTACTTCAATAAATGATGATAATATCGAAGGATATTTTATTACTGCAAATAATGCTATTAAAAGCGGCCTATTTAAAATATTTGCTCATCCTGATTTATTTATTGTTTCATATTTTAATGATTATAATGAAATAAAATTTACTGATAAAATTAAGAAATTAATTGATAAAATGTGCCTAAATGCTATTAAGTATAATGTTGCTTTAGAATTTAATATAAATGGAATAAGAAATTCTTATTCTTGGGGTTATAAAAATAATCTTTTATATCCTAATAAGATATTTTTTGAATATATTAAAAAATATCAAAAGGATGGATTAAAAATAGTTTTAGGAATAGATGCTCACGATCCAAAATGTCTTAATGATAAGTTTATTAATATGGGAAAAAAGATGATTAAAAGTATCGGATTAGATATTAGTGATTGTCTTGATTTTGATTTATAAATTTATTAATAAAAATTATTTTTAAATTTGACTAAATAATATTTAATATTAATCCTCAAAAATGTTATAATATCTAAGATTTTTAAGAGGAAAATTTAAAGTGAACTTATTCGATATATTACCAACAAAATTCTTCTCAATTTTTTCTGGAAAAAACCGCTATATTTATGCTGAAAGTTTACTAATCCTTTATGAAATGCTAGAAAACGATGAAAATATAATTAATAAAAGTGATTATATAAAAGCTTTAAAAGAAAAAGGAAAAAAGGATTTAGAAAACTTAGATTTACTTGAAGAAGAGGAAGATTTTACTACCGACGAAAATATTATCATTGATAATTTATCTACTAAAGCTAGTTTCTTAGTTCGTAGACTTGAAGAAACAGGATGGATAAACATTGCTATGGATAATGAAATAATGGAAGAAACAATTATTCTTCCTGTTTATTCTATTTTTATTTTGAAAGCGTTTAAAGATATTATTAGTGATGAAGAATCTCCATATTTAAGTTTAGTTCATTCGACTTATAGTGAACTTAAACTTGAAAATGAAGAACAAGATGATTTAATGTTTATTACTTTGGTTAGATGTTACGAAAATACAAAAAAATTAAAAGTTGAACTCATTACGTTATCTCATTCTATTAAAATATTCCAATCAAAATTAGGAAAGATGTTTCAAACTAATGAAGTTTTATATGATTTTTTTGATGTTTATAAGTATAAAATTTTAGATCGATACTATCATCCTTTAAAAACATTCGATAGTGTCATTAAATTTAAGCGTCCAATCATTTCGATTTTAGAAGGTTGGCTTTCTAATACTGAAATTAGAAATAAACTTGTAATGTTATCAAGTTTAACAAATTCTAATGTTTCTAAAGATAAAATTTTGCAAGATATTATTGCTAAAATAAACTATATTATTGATACTTATCAATCCTTAAATCAAACGGTCAATAAAATAGATATCGAAAATAGTAATTATACGAAGTCTTCTACCAATAAAATTTTATATTTAAATAATAATGATAAAACGATTAAAGGTCATCTAGAAAATATATTTAAAACTTATTCTAAATCTATAAATGATCCAAAGAATTTATCAAAGATTTTATCAAAAATGCAAGATTCTATTTATCTTTATGAACAAGGATTTATCGATAATGATTCAATTACATTCCCTATTTTAAGGAAATTTAATGAAGATCAATCACCAATGCAGATTGTTGATTTTGATTTTGCTAATGATGAAATAATGAAGGATTTTTTAGAATCAACTAAGAATATTTATACTGACGAAAAAATTTATGAGTTTATGGAAAATTGTTTTGGGGATAATAATGAGCTAAAAGTCGAAGATATGCCTTTAACTAATTTTGAAGCGTTTATTTGTTTAATTTTTGCAACCGTTAAAAAAGATAATAAAGATTGTTTTTATGATATAGAACTAGTGGATGATAAAAAAATTATTAATAACCACTATCGTGTTCCACACTTTTTATTTAAAAGAAAGGAGAGTATTTAATTATGTTTAGTGATGATTTTATAAAAATGCCTGCTGGCGATCAAAGTAAATTTGCTGAAGTTTGTAATCGCTTATTGTTAAAAGGCTTTGTTGTGCGTGATATTTTTGATAATAAAGAAAAAATTATGCGTGTTAATCCAGATTATCGTTTTATGGAAAGATATTTTGATATTTTTGAAGGGTATTTAAAATTTAGTGGATGGCACGTTGAAAAGGATAATATTTTAGGTGTTATCGCTTTAAGTAATGAATATAGTGATAATAGACTAAGAATTGATCGTGAAACTAGTTTAGTTTTATTTGCTTTAAGATTAATATATGAAAATGAAAAATCAGAATCTAATGAAGCTGGTGTATCAATTTATATGACTACTCCAATGCTTATAAAAGAAATGTTAGATCATAATATAATAATGCCTGGGAAAAGGCTTAGTGGTAGAGGACTTGCACGTTCATTAAGATTTTTAGCTAATCATAATATTATTACAAAAGTTAGTGGAAGTTATGATGAAGGCAATGTTAGCTTTTATATTTTACCAAGTATAGTATACGCATTAAATAATGATAAGATTATTGCAATGAGTGCAATTTTAGATGAATTAAATAAAAAATCGGAGGACTTAAATAATGAAATCACTTACTAAAGCTAAAATTATAAATTGGCATTATTTTTGGAATCAAACGATTGAATTTAAACAAATTGTGTTTTTAACAGGTAAAAATGCTTCTGGTAAATCAACTTTAATTGATGCTTTATCTTTAGTTTTATTAGGAGACACAACTGGAAGATTCTTTAATAAAGCTGCAATGGACAAAAGTGCTCGTACATTAAAAGGTTATTTACGTGGTGAAATTGGTGATACTGCTGAAGGCGACTTTAAATATTTAAGAAATGGACGCTTTACATCTTACGTTGTTCTTGAATTTTATGATGATATACACGATTCCTATTTCACTATGGGTATTGTTTTTGATACTTCTAGTGATGGTAGTGAAGAACATCATTTTTTCTCAACTGATGATAAAATTCTTGATAATGAATATATTGTTAATAAATATCCAATGGAATATAAAGATTTAGCAAAATATTTTGCTGAACATTATAATAAAGATAGTTATCAATTCTTTGATTCAAATAGACAATATCAAGATTTCTTAAAAAATAAATTTGGTGGTTTGAGAGATAAATATTTTAGTTTACTTAAAAAAGCAAGTAGTTTTTCTCCAATCACTGATATTACAACTTTTATTACAGAATATGTTTGTGATCCACAAGCAAATATCAATCTTGAATCTCTTCAAGAAAATATTCTTCAATATAAGAAACTTGAAAAAGAAGCTGAAGCAATCGAACTTCGTGTTAATCAATTAGAAGAAATAAGTAATACTTATAAAATTTATGAAAGTAATAAGGAAAAATTGACTGTTTCCCAATATATCATTGAAAGATGTAATCTTGAAATGAGCAAGGATAAGCTCAATAGTTTTAAAAATGAAGTCTTAAAAGCAACTAAAAGAATTAATGAAATTGAAGTTGAATTAAATGAAAATAAATCAAATTTAGATGAATTAGAAAGAAGAAGAGCCAATTTAATTAGTGATAAAGCAAATAATGATACAGTTAAAATTACTGATGAATTAATCGAAGAAAAACGAGAAATTAAAGAAAAAATTGATCAAATTAAACTTGATGAAAAGTTAGTTAAGGATAATTTAATTCACTATACCGATAATTATATTAAAGCTTCTGATTCTTTACTTAAAAAATTATCGACTTTCGATCGTAATTTCTTAGATGAAGATCGTGACCGTGAATTACTTGATTTAGAGCATGATGCTCAAGTTGTTTTTGATGAATCAATGAAATTTAAAGATAATTATATTAATAATTTAATAGCTTTAAATAAAGATACACTTGATGAATATCGTGCTCATCTAACTAGTTTTAAAAATAAGGTCAGCTCATTAGCTACCTCAATTGCCCGTAGTATTCAAAATATTGAAAAAAAGATTAGCAGTTTAAAAGAGGAAGAAAGAGGAATTAGAGATACTGGTACTAAACCTTATGATCAAAATTTATTAATTATTAAAAATAGATTACAAGCTGAATTAAAAGAAAAGTTTAATAAAGAAATACCTGTTGAAATATATGCTGATTTAGTTGATATTAAAGATTTAAGTTGGTCTAATGCAATTGAAGGATTTTTAGGTAATCAAAGATTCTCTTTATTTGTTGCTCCAAGATATTATATCGATGCATATAAAATATTTAGACGCTTACTTGAACAACAAAGACTTTATGGAATTGCTTTAATTGATCAAGAAAAAATCATTGATCGAGATTTTGAAGCAGATGATGGATCATTAGCGACTGAAATTGTAACAGATCATGAGGGGGCTAGAGCTTATACTAATTTCTTAATTGGTAGACTTCATAAATCTGCGACTATCGAAGAAGCTAGAGATAGTGGAAATGGTATAACTAAAGAATGCGATGTTTATCGTAATTTTGCTTTTAATAGAATTAATCCACGCATTTATCAAAATAGTTATATAGGACGTAAACTTGATGCTCGTTTCTTAAAAGAAAAAAGTACCGAACTTAATTCTAATTTAACTAATTTAGGTATATTCCGTGGTCTTCATAGTGTTATTACTGAGGCTAATAATCTAGAAGTAATTAATACTAATGAAATTAATAATATTACTAAAACAATTGAAAAATTAGCACAACTTAAAGGATTAAATTCATCTTTAGAATATATTGAAAATGAATTAAGTGAGCATGATACAACATTAATTAATTCTTTAGATAAGAGATTAAAAGATGTTAGTGATGATATTAGTTCAATTAATAAATCTAACGAGTCATTAATTTTAGAAAAAGGCAATTTAGTATCAGAAATTAAGACTTTAAAGAGTGAAAAAATAAAATTAGAAGAATCTAAAATTGTTCAAATGGAGACGAATTTAGCAAATAATTATGATGTTGAATTTGTTAATGATAAATGTATTCCAGTTTTAGAAAATGAGTTAGATAGTAGAAAAAATTATATTCAAATTCAACAAGAATATAATGCTGGTTATACTAGATTAAATTATGTAACTAACAATATATTTAGCCAACTTATTAAATTAAGAAGAGATTATTTACATGATTATCATCAATCTTTTGATTCAGATAAAGTTACAAATGATGAATTTGATAACGAGTTAAATGAATTTAAAGAAGTTAAACTTCCACAATATAAAGCGAAAATTGAAGATTCTTATCATAAGGCTACTCAACAATTTAAAGATGATTTCATTTATAAACTTAGAAGTGCTATTGAAGATGTTGAAGATCAGATTGCTAATTTAAATGTAGCATTAAAGGAATCAAGTTTTGGTAACGATTTATATCGCTTTACTGTGAAGCCATCTCAAATTTACAGAAGATATTATGACATGCTTAAAGATAATATTATTTTAGAAACTGGTGAAGATGAATCAGCTTTCTTAGATAAATATAAAGATGTTATGGAAGATTTATTCAGACAAATTGTTGATATTGGTAATAATGAAAAGAATAGTGCTTTATTACAAAATATTGAAAAATTCACTGATTATCGTAGTTATTTGGATTTCGATTTAATTGTTTATAATAAAAATAGTAAAGAAGAACAACGTTTATCAAAGATGATTAAGAAAAAATCTGGTGGTGAAACTCAAACACCATTCTATATCTCCGTATTAGCTAGTTTTGCTCAACTTTATCACGTTCATGATGAAGGCGAAATTTCTAACACAATTCGTATAATTATTTTCGATGAAGCTTTCTCAAAAATGGATAGAGAAAGAATTGTTGAAGCTGTTAAGCTTTTAAGAAGATTTAATTTACAAGTTATTTTATCAACACCTCCAGAAAAAATTGGTGATATTGCTGAACTTGTTGATGAAACTTTACTGGTAAGCCGTGATAAAAATAGTAGTTGTGTACTTTTATATTCAAAAGAAGATTAAATAGGAGGTCTTTATATGTCTAAACAGTGCGTAGCAATGATTTTAGCTGGTGGAAAAGGAACTAGACTTCAAGCCTTAACTAAAAAAATTGCTAAACCTGCGGTTTATTTTGGTGGAAAATATCGTATTATTGATTTTTCTTTATCGAATGTAGCAAATAGTGGAATTGATACTTGTGGAGTATTGATTCAATATGAGTCGATTGCCTTAAATAATTATATTGGTAATGGCGAAAAATGGGGCTTTAATGGTGTAGGAGGAAAATGCTTATGCTTATCTCCTCGTCAAACAGAAGAAGGTGCTAATTGGTATAAGGGAACTGCTGATGCAATCTATCAAAATATTGATTTTTTAGATGATGAAGATCCTGAATATGTACTTATTTTAAGTGGAGATCATATTTATAAAACTGTTTACAATGATATGCTTGAACTTCATATTAAAAGTGGAGCAAGCTGTACCATAAGCGTTTTAGAAGTCCCACTAGCTGAGGCAAGTAGATTTGGTATTTTAGAAGTTGATAATAATGATGTCATTACTAAATTTGTTGAAAAACCAAAAGTTCCTAAATCAAATTTAGCTAGTATGGGTGTTTATATTTTTACATATAAAGAATTAAGAAAGGCTTTACTTTTAGATGCTAAAGATGAAGATTCAAGTCATGATTTTGGTAAAAATATTATTCCTTATTTATTAGATAATAATAAAAAAGTCGTTGCATATAGATTTAGTGGTTATTGGAGAGATGTTGGAACATTAAATTCATTACATCAAGCAAATATGGAGCTTTTACCAAGTAACCGTAATTCTGATACTATTAGATTTGGTGAATTTCCGCAAATATATAGTGAAGATACTCATTCTTTACCTCAATTTATTTCTAAAAGCGCCGTGATCAAAAATTCTTTAATAAATCAAGGTGCTAAAATTTATGGAGAAGTTAATTCTTCTGTCATTTCAAATGAAGTTTATATTGCTAAAGGTGCTAAGGTTATTAATAGTGTTTTAATGCCTGGAGTTAATGTTTTAGAAGATGCTTATGTAAATAATGCAATTATTGGTCCTAAAACAACTATCAAAAAAGGTGAAATTATTAATAAAGATAATGAAGATGTTATTTTAATTGATTATGGAAGGGGATTAACCAAATGAAGAATGTAATAGCCTTAGTGAATTTGCATAATAGTGGAGAATTAGGGGTTTTAACTAAATCTCGTCCAATGGCTTCAACTACTTTTTTGGGTCGTTATACGTTTATTGATTTTGCTTTAAGTAATTTAACAAATAGTGGAATTGATAATATTGGAATTTTATTAAAAGATCATTCTAGAAGTATTATTAAACATTTAGGGAGTGATTCAACTTATTTAAAAAATCCTAAAACTGGTTTTCAATCAATATTTATTAATGAATATGGTTTAACTAATCCTCCATTTAATACAGATATTAAAAATATTAAAGAAAATGATTGGTTTTTATACGATAAAAATGCTAAATATGTTATTGTTGTACCAATTCAATTTGTAACAAAAATTGATTTTAATAATGTAATTGAGGAACATATTAATTCAAATAAATTAGTAAGTGTTTTATATCGAAAGACCACTGAAGCAAAAAAATATTTTTTAAATTGTGATAAAGTTACAATTGATGCTCTAGGGAATATACAAAAATTTGATAAAAATGAAGGTCAAAGTGATGAAGCTTATATTTCTTTGGAGACTTATATTTTTAATGCTGATTATCTTAGAGAACTTTTAACTAAAATTGATGATATTTCTTCAATGTTTACTTTAAAAGATTTAATTCACTTTGTTTGTTTATATAAAGAAAAGATTCATGCTATTGAATATAAGGGGTATTGCCGTTATTTTTCTAGTTTAAGTGATTATTTTAATTATAGTTTTGAATTATTAGATGATGATAAAGCTATTGAAGAATTCTTTACTGATGATTGGATTTATTATACAACTACTCATAATACTACACCAGTTTTATATGGTGAAAAAGCCGATGTTAGTAATTCTTTTTTAGCTAATGGTTGTAAAATTAATGGGAAAGTTAAACATTCAATTTTAGCTAGAAATGTAGTTGTCGAAGAAGGGGCTAGCGTTGAAAATTCAATAATTTTTACTGATACGGTTATTCATAGTGGAATGCATTTAAAAAATGTAATTGTTGATAAACATTGTAATATTAAAAATAAATCAGAAATTATAGGTGAAGAAAATGATCCTATTTATATTCCTCAAGGAGCTAATATTTAAATATGAATATTTTAATGGCTAGTAGTGAAGCCTTACCATTTTCTAAAACTGGTGGGCTAGCTGATGTTAGTTATAGTTTAAGTAAAGAGTTTGCTAAATTAAATAATAATGTTTCGTTAGTAATTCCTTTTTATAAAGGAATAGAAAGCAAAATCAACAAGAAGCTAACTAAAGTATTATCTTATAATGTTAAGATGAATTGGCGTAATAATATATGTGATGTTTATCATATTTATTATGAAAATATTGACTTTTACTTAATTAAAAATGAACAATATTTTGGTCGTGATAATGGATTATATGGTTATTATGATGATGGTGAAAGATTTGCATTTTTCCAATTAGCAATTATTGAGTTAATTAAAAAACTTCCTTATAGAATTGATGTCGTTCATGTTCATGATTGGCAAACTGGAATGATTCCTTGCTTATTAAAAACTAAATATTCTAATCATAAAGTACTTAGTAAAATTAAGACAGTATTGACAATCCATAATCCACTTTTTAAAGGTTATATTTTTAGAGAATCTTTATTTGATTTATATAATTTACCATTATCTTTATTTGATTGTGGGAAGGTTAGACTTGATAATTTAGTTTCTACTTTAAAATCTGGAATTGTTTTTAGTGATAAAATTACTACGGTTTCAATAACTCACCGTGATGAACTTTTAACTTTAGAAGGAAGTAAAGGGCTTCAATATGATTTAATTTTAAGAGAATATGATTTTGTCGGTATTAATAATGGAGTTGATGAAAAAGAATTTAATCCACGTAAAGATAAAAAAATCTATTCTAAATATAATTTAAGCAATGTTAATAATTTAAAATCTTTAAATAAAGTTGATTTTTGCAAGGTAAATTGTTTAAATCCTGATGTTCCTTTATTTGTTGTAGTTAGTAGACTTACTGAACAAAAAGGATTAAGCGTTATGTATCCAATGGCTTTAGAAGTTATTAATAAAGGTGGGAATTTTGCTATTTTAGGTAGTGGTGAATTTGAAGCCGAGTCTTTTTTCAATAAATTATATAAAGAACACAAGGATAATTCATTTGTTTATATAGGCTATAATGATGATTTAGCTCATAAATTATATGCTGCTAGTGATTTCTTTATTATGCCTAGTGCATTTGAACCATGTGGAATTGGACAAATGATTGCTCATCGCTATGGTTCTATACCAATTATTAGAAAAACTGGTGGTTTAATTGACACTGTTAACTGTTTAAATATAGATTATTCTAATTATCTTAGTGCTAATGGTATAGGCTTTAATGATTTAGACACTAATGAAGCTATCAATTCAATTGATAGAGCTTTTGATCTATATAATAATTATTTTGAATTATTTAAAAAGATGAGATTAAATGCAATGAGAGCTAATCATAGTTGGAAATTATCTGCTAAAAAATATCTTGATTTATATAGTTCAATTAATAAATAAAATTAAGGAAAATGAATTCAATCAAAGAAATTTATATTATTGGTAATGGACCGAGCTCATCTCACACAATTGGACCATTAAAAGCGATAGAATATATAATAAGTAAATATAAAAATATTGACTATATTGAAATTATTTTATATGGATCTTTAGCTTTAACTGGGAAAGGTCATTTAACTGATGTTATTATAAACTCAAAATTAAAGAATGTTCCACATAAAATTATTTTTGATTATTTTACTAAAGTAAAGCATCCTAATACAATGGACTTTATAATTAGTTCTAATAATAAAAATTTTAAAGAAAGAATTTATTCTATTGGTGGTGGATCCATAAAAGTTAAAAATCAAAAATTTAAAAAAATACCTGAGATTTATAAGGAAAATAATTTAAAAGAGATACTTTTTTATTGTAAAAATAATCATTTAAGTTTATTTCAATATGTTTTAATTCATGAAAAAGATATCTTAAATTATATGAATAATGTTTTAACTATTATGGATGATTGTGTAAATAGAGGATTAAATAAAGACGGTGATTTACCTGGGAAACTTCATGTTAAAAGAAAAGCATCTACTATCTATAAAGAAGCGTTAAAAAATGAAAATATTCTTAATAAAAATAATTCTATAATTATGGCATATTCTTTCGCTGCAAGTGAAGAAAATGCTAGTGGAGGATTAACGGTTACTAGTCCAACATGTGGTAGTTCAGGCGTTATTCCGGGTATTATTAAATATTTAAGATTAATGAATATAAGTAATGAAAAAATAATTGAAGGTTTATGTGTTGCTGGTTTATTTGGCTCAATTATTAAAAGGAATGCTTCTATTAGTGGCGCTGTAGCAGGATGTCAAGCTGAAATTGGTGTAGCTTCTAGTATGGGTTCAGCTTTAATTTTACATTGTTTAAATATGAGTAATGAAAAAATTGCTCAAGGTGCTGAAATTGCTCTTGAACATTCTTTAGGATTAACATGTGATCCAATTGAAGGGTATGTTCAAATTCCTTGTATTGAAAGAAATGCAATTTATGCTTTAAAAGCGATAAATAGTAGTGAATTAGCATTATTAATTGATGAGGACTCATCAAAAATTAACTTCGATGAAATAGTTAAAACAATGTATGAAACAGGTAAAGATTTAAAAAGTGGTTATAAAGAAACATCAAAAGCTGGGATGTCAAAACTAAGAATATAAAAAGTCACGATTATTGTGACTTTTTTGCTATTTGAATAATAAATGATTTACTTTGTCTATCGTAAATTATTTTTTTGTAAGGAAAATATTTTTTAAAAAATTCTCTAATTTCATTAATGTATCTTAAAGCAGTTCTTTTTGAACAACCGATTTCATTAGATACAATTACTGTATTTACTAATTTCCCATTGTTTAAATATTCATTTAGTAACAATATTGCTTGTACCTTTTTCATATACCCTCCAAATATTATTTTAATTGATATTATAAAATTAACAAGAAAAAACATACGTATTTTACAAATGTAATTTTTATTGTGATTAATTTTATAAAAATGTTTATATAGAATAAATAATTTTATTTAAACTTGTTATACTTAAATAAAAAAATACTAACAAAATATATAATATAAATTATTAATAAAAAATTAATTAGAGTTATAAATTTTGTTATAATTACTAATAGATTTATTTAGGAGTTTTTTATGGGTTATGATTTTATAAATGTTGAAAAGAAATGGTCAAAGATTTGGTTAGAAAGAAAAGAATATAAATGTGATACAAGTGATTTTTCAAAACCTAAATATTATGTATTAGATATGTTTCCTTATCCTAGTGGTCAAGGATTACATGTTGGTCATCCTGAAGGCTATACAGCTACAGATATAATCGCAAGAATGAAAAGAATGCAAGGCTTTAATGTTCTTCATCCTATAGGATGGGATGCGTTTGGATTACCTGCCGAGCAATATAGTATTAAAATGAATGAGCACCCAGAACCTTTTACGATTAGAAACATTAATAATTTCCGTAGACAAATCCAAATGCTTGGATTTAGTTATGATTATGATCGCGAAATAATGACTTGTGACCCAAAGTATTATAAATGGACGCAATATATTTTTGCTCATATGTTTGATGACAATCTAGCCTATGTTAGTTATAAGCCAGTTAATTTTTGTCCAGAATTAGGAACAGTTTTAGCTAATGAAGAAGTTATTGATGGTAAAAGTGAAAGAGGTGGCTATCCAGTTATTAGAAAACCAATGAGACAATGGATGCTTAAAATAACTGAGTATGCAGATAGACTAGCTAGTGATTTAGAAGGCTTAGACTGGCCAAATTCAACGATCGAAATGCAAAGAAATTGGATTGGTAAAAGTAAAGGAACAATTATCAAATTTAATATAAAAAATTCGAAGGATTATTTTGAAGTTTTTACAACTAGAGCTGATACTTTATTTGGGTGCTCGTATTGTTGCTTAGCACCTGAACATCCATTGGTTTTAAAAATTACAACTTTAGATAATTTAGATAAAGTTAAATCTTATCAAGAAAAAGTCTCACATAAATCAGATTTAGATCGTACTGAATTAAATAAAGAAAAAACTGGTGTATTTACTGGTGCATATGCAATAAATCCAATAAATAATGAAGAAGTACCTGTTTTTATAGCTGATTATGTTCTAGGAAGTTATGGAAGTGGCGCTGTTATGGCGGTTCCAGCTCATGATGATCGAGATTATGAATTTGCTAAAAAGTATCATTTACCAATTAAAAAAGTTATTGAATCTGATGTTAATGAAAAAGCTTTTACTGAGGATGGAGTTCATATTAATAGTGGATTTATTAATGGTATGAAAATTGCTGAAGCAAAAGAAGCGATTACTAAAAAACTTATTGAACTTGGTAAAGGTGATTTTAAAATAAATTATAAACTAAGAGATTGGTTATTCTCTAGACAAAGATATTGGGGTGAACCAATCCCAGTTTATACTTATATAGATGATAATTCTATGGAAAGAGTTAAAGATAGTGATTTACCTCTTGTTTTACCTGAATTAGATGAATATAAACCTAGTGGAACAGGAGAATCTCCATTAGTTAATGCTAAAGATTGGGTTAATATAACTGTCAATGGTAGAAAGGCTAAAAGAGAAACTAATACAATGCCTCAATGGGCTGGAAGTTGCTGGTATTATATTCGTTATATTGATCCACATAATGACTTAGAAATCGGTGATAAAAAATTGTTAGATCATTGGCTTCCGGTTGATTTATATATAGGTGGTCAAGAGCATGCTGTTTTACATTTACTTTATGCTAGATTTTGGCATAAGTATTTATATGATAAAGGTTTAGTTAGTTCAAAAGAGCCTTTTAAAAAATTATTTCATCAAGGTATGATTTTAGGCGAAAATGGAGAAAAAATGTCTAAATCTCGAGGAAATGTTATAAATCCTGATGATATAGTTAAGCAATATGGTGCAGATGCATTAAGATTATATGAAATGTTTATGGGACCTTTAGAAGCTAGTCTTCCTTGGTCTAATAAAGGACTTGAAGGTAGTAAGCGTTTTATAGATAGAGTTTATCGTATATTTGAAACAGATGGATTAGCTGATAAGATTGTTGTTACAAATGATCATTCCTTAGATTATATTTATAATTTTACAGTTAAAAAAGTAACTAATGATTTTGAAAATTTGCAATTTAATACTGCTATTTCACAAATGATGATTTTCGTCAATGAACTATATAAAACAGAAAAGATATATGTTGAGTATTTAAAAGGCTTTATTAAAATGTTTGATTGCATTTGCCCTTTTGTTGGCGAAGAAATTTGGGAAATGCTTGGCAATAGAAACTTAATTACATATGAAAAATGGCCAACTTATGATGAAAGTAAACTCATTTTAAATAAAATTAAAATAGCAATTCAAGTCAATGGTAAATTAAGAGATACTATTGAAGTTGATAAAGATCTTGACGATGATAAAGTTAAAGAAATTGCTTTTAACTCTAATAACGTCAAAAAATTTACCGATGGAAAGACTATTAAAAAAATTATTGTAGTCAAAAATAGAATTGTGAATATTGTGGCTATTTAGTTATGGATATAATTAAAATAATTGCTAGTGAATTAAATTTAAAAGAAACAAGCGTAGCTAGCGCAATAAAATTAATTGATGAAGGCAATACAATACCCTTCATTGCTCGTTATAGAAAAGAAGCTACTAATAATTTAACTGATACTGATTTAAGAAAATTAGAGGAAAGATTAATTTATTTAAGAAAACTTGAAGATAGGATGTCAACAATCCTAAAAAGTATTGAAGAACAAGGCAAATTAACAGATGATCTAAAAAAAGAAATAGAAAATGTTTCGACTTTAAGTGAACTTGAAGACTTATATCGTCCTTTTAAACCTAAAAAGAAAACTAGAGCTCTTATTGCTAAAGAAAAAGGACTTGAACCTTTAGCAAAAGCAATTATTGAAGGTAGAAATGGTATTTTTGAATTTGCTAAGACATTCATTAATAAGGACAAAAAAATTAATAATGAAAATGAAGCAATTTCCATGGCTAAAGATATTATTAGTGAGGAAATAAGCGATAAAGCCAATTATCGTAAATATATAAAAGATAAAATTTATAAATTTGGCCTTATTAGTTCTAAAGAAATTAAAAAAGATGAAAAAGATACATATGGTCATTATGCCGATTTTAGTGAACCAATTAAATCCATTCCACCTCATCGAATATTAGCTTTAAATCGTGGAGAAAACGAAAAAAGTTTGAAGATTTCTTTAAATTATGATTTCGATGAATTAGTAGAGTATATTTCAAAAAAAGAAAAAATTAGTATAAATCCTAATAAAGATATCATGTTAGATATTATAAATGATAGTTTAAAACGCTTAATTTTGCCTTCAGTTGATAACGAAATTCGCGGAGAATTATTTAGTGTAGCTGAAGATAAATCAATTGAAGTTTTTAAAAAGAATTTATATCAATTATTAATGTATCCACCAATAAAAAACATTACAGTCCTTGGCTTTGATCCTGGATTTAGAACAGGTTGCAAATATGCTTTAGTTGATCCATATGGAAAGCCTTTATTTGTTGGAGTTAGTGAAATTACTAGTAATAGTGAGTCTAAAGTTAAAGAATCAATTAAAAATTTAACAAAACTTTTAAAAGAAAATAAAATTGATTATATTGCCTTAGGTAATGGAACAGCAAGTCGAGAAAGCGAATCAATTTTATCTCAAATAATTAAAGATAATAATCTAGCTATTAAGATTTATATAGTCAATGAAAGTGGAGCTAGTGTCTATAGTGCTTCTAAATTAGGAGAAGAAGAATTTCCTAATTTGAGTGTAGAAAAAAGAAGCGCTATTTCTTTAGCTAGAAGATTACAAGATCCTTTAGCTGAACTTGTTAAAATAGATCCTAAAGCCATTGGAGTTGGTCAATATCAGCATGATATGGATCAATCAAAACTCGATTTTGCCTTAACTAATACTGTTGAAGACGTTGTTAATTTAGTTGGAGTTAATGTTAATAGTGCTTCAATTTCATTATTAAAATATGTTTCAGGAATTAATAAAGGTTTAGCAAAAACAATTTTTGATTATAAAGAAAAAAATGGGCCATTTAAAAATAGAGAAAATTTAAAGTTAGTTCCAAAAATGGGTGATAAAGCATTTGAACAATGTGCCGGATTTTTAAGAATTATCGATGGAACTGAGCCATTAGATAATACTGGAATTCATCCTGAAAGTTATCCAATTGCTAAAAAAATAATTGAGATTTGCAAGATTAATTTAAAAAGCGATAATCCTAACGAGATAATAGATAAATTAAATTCATTAAATAAAACTAATTTTATAAAAGAAAGTAATGTTGGGAAAGAGACTTTAGATGATATTATTGATGAACTTAAAAAGCCAGGTCGAGATATTAGAGAAAATGCTGAAATTGTTGAATTAAATAATGAAGTAAAAGATATAAAAGATTTAAAAATTGGGATGATATTAAATGGTACTGTACGTAATATTATGGATTTTGGTATTTTTGTTGATATCAACGTTCATCAAGATGGCCTAGTTCATATTAGTGAATTATCAAAAAAATATGTTAAACATCCTAGCGAGCTTTATTCTGTTAATGATATTGTAAAAGTAAAAGTTATTGCAATTGATTTACAAAAAAAGAGAATTTCATTGTCAATTAAACAAGTTTAATTTAATTAATTATTTTTAGATATGTTATAATAAATGATATGTCTAAAGTTAAAAAAACCTCAAAAAAAGATAAAGCAAATAGACTTTATAGAGTTTTTTCTGATTATTTAGAAACAATAAAAAGCGATGATTCAAAGTTTATCAATGATAATCGTGGGTTTTTTATTAATTCTATTAAATATGAAATTTATTTTTGTTTTAAATTAATTGCAATAGCTAATTATTTTAATTTAACAATTTATACCACTTCAATACTTATTCGCCGTTATATTGAAGCCTTGGCTTTATTTAATTTATCTAAAATTGATAATTTACTATTAAAGGTAAATTATCAATTATTTAGACTTAAGGCACAAGATCGTGTTGTTGGTAAGAATGAGGAAAATAAATTAAAAAAAGAATTACTTTTGTCTAGAAAAATTGATTTTATTAGCTTTCTAAAATCATCTCAATTAACTTATTTACATGGTGTAATAAACGATGAGATTAATTTTAATAAACTTATTAATTTATTTGAAATTAATCAAGATTTAGATAACCCATATAGATTTTATAGCAAAATTATTCATAATATTTCTTTTGATAATTTAAATTCAATCGATAATGAGATTAAAAATCGATATTTAAAATTAAGAGACTTAATGAAAAAAGAAGAAAATGATTTTAAAGAGTTTAATAAAAAGATTATATCTAAAGGTCTTAATTCAAATGATTATGTATCTTTTTATGAAAGTGAATTTCTAAAGTTTAAAAATAAATTTAAAGATTTTTCTAAATTATTAAATGATAAAAAAGAAAATTATTATAATAGATATTTTGATATTTTTTTATTTAATTTAAATTATTTAAGAGACATTCATATTTTGTTTCTACTAAATGAAGAGCGTGGAGCCTATATTACTATTAAACCTTATTTAGAAAAAGCAGCTATTTTCTTTACAGCAATTAATTTTGATTATGTGAAGTTTAATGATTTAATTAGTTTGTATTTTAAAATATCAAGTTATTCGATATCTAAAGAATTTATTTATTCAAAAAAAATAGATAATGTTAATGAGCTATTAGATGATTGCTATTTAATTTTTTCTAAATATATAAATATGAACAAGTATGTTTTTAAAACAAAAGTAATGGATAATCCACAAACAGTCATTATTAAAAGTTCGTCTTATCTTGATCGAGTAACTAATTTATTAAAAAAAGTTGATGAAAGTGAATATGAGTACAATTTAAACATTTATAAAAAAAGTATTGAATTTTCCCATGTAGATGGTTATTTATTAAATAAAAAAGATGATGATTATTTAGAAGAAATTAGATCGATAATTCGCTTTGTATTTGACTTTTTAAGGTATGTATTTAATAAGATTAGTAATGTCAATGAATGTAAAGATGACGACATATTAAAAGCATTGCATGAATTTGAAAATGCTTTAGATGAATTTGCAATTGACACTGATAATTTATTAACAAAATATGAAAATAATAAAAAATAATTTAATTTAGTAAACTTATTATTTATTTCTATTTATTTTGCAAGTTTTAGTTAAAAATTTAAAACACATATGTTTCAATATGATATAATATTTAAAAAAGGAGAATTAATATGGAAGGAAAAGAAGTAAGAGTGTCAATTTTAAATAAAAACACTTTAAAATTATTAGAAGATGCTAATAAGGGTGATCTTATAAACTTATCAAATTTAACATCTATTGATAAAGATTGTATTAATAAGGTTATAGAAGAAACATATAAGGACAAATTACAAAAAGAATTGTTAGAACGAGAAAAAATATTTAAATTAGAGAAGGAAAAAGAAGTTACAACTAACCAAAAACAAAATGATATTGAAATTAATAAATTAAAAAATAACATTCTTAGTTTAGAAAAAGAACTTGATTCATTTAAATTACAAAAAGAAAATGAAATTAAAATAGCAATCAATGAATTTAAAAATAAACAAACTAAAGAAAATAATGAATTAATAGAATCTTATAAAGAAAAAATTTTTAATTTACAAAATGAATTAAAATTACAAAACGAAAAATTACAACTTAATTTTGAAAAAGAAAAAGCAAAATTAAATAGTGATCATGAAATTATTTTTAATAAAATTAATAATGAATTATCTAATATTAAAGAATTAGATAAAAAAGAGTTAGAAATTGCATTAAATAAAAAGGATGCATTTTATAAAGAAGAAATAACAAGAAAAGAGCAAGAAATTGAACAATTAAAACTTTTAAAAACTCATTTAGGAACTAAAGAAATGGGTGAAGATTTAGAAAAATGGTGTAATGAAGAATATGAAAGTTATGCTTTAACTGGCTTTAATAACGCTAAGTGGTATAAAGACAATATAGCATTAAAAGATGAAGATGAGGAAAAAGCGAGTAAGGCTGATTATATTTTTGAAGTTTATTCATCAAACGACTTTAAAAAGGAAGATTTATTAACGAGTGTATGTTGCGAAATTAAAAATGAAGGAATTGATAGTATTTATAAAAAGAAAAATAGCGATCATTATGCAAAACTTGATAAAGATAGAAAAAAGAAAAATTGCGAGTATGCTTTACTTATTTCAACATTAGAACAAGGCAGTAATAACGATGCCCCAATTAAAAAGGTTCAAGGATATGAGAAAATGTATTTAGCTAGGCCACAATATTTCGTTACTTTCTTATCATTACTATATAATTTAGCAAATAAATATTCTGAACTTTTAAAATCTGACGAAGCCAAAAAAGAAGAATTTAAATCAAGTACAGAATTACTAGAATTATTTGAACATTTAAAAACTACATATATTGAAAAGCCTTTAACAAAATTTGAAAAAGATGTTAAAGATGCTTATGATAATTCTTTACAAATTGAAAAATATAATAACAAAAATAAAGAAATTTTAAATGGTTTAATTCAATCTGATCTTCAAAATATTCAAGAAAAAATATTAAAATTCGATATTCGTAAAATTCAAAAGAAATTAGATTCAATAAATAAATAATTTTATAAAATTAGCAATCTATACTTGCAAGTGCTAAAAATAGTAGTAGAATATATTTAGCACTTGTAAAGGGTAAGTGCTAGTTGGAGGTAAAATTATGGAAACAAAAGAATTTGAAGCTGAATCGAAGCAATTATTAAATTTAATGATTAATTCGATTTATTCTAATAAAGAAATATTTTTAAGAGAACTAATTTCTAATGCTAGCGATGCTATTGACAAATATAAATATATTGCCTTAACTAGTAATGGAAAATACTTAAATAAACCTGAATATGTAATTAATTTATCAGTAGATAAAAAAGATAATGCATTGATAATCTCTGATAACGGCATTGGTATGAACCACGATGATATTGTTAATAATTTAGGTACTATTGCCAAAAGTGGTTCTAAAGATTTTTTAACTAAATTTAAAGATGCAAAAGATGCTAATGATTTAAATATCATTGGTCAATTTGGTGTTGGATTTTATAGTGCATTCATGGTAAGTAAAAAAGTAGAAGTTATTACTAGAAAATATGATAGTGATAAAGCTTATAAATTTACTAGTGATGGAGAATCTACTTATACAATTGAAGATAGTAATAGAGATGATTCTGGTACTACTATTAAAATTTATTTTAAAGATGATACTGAAGAAGAAAATTATTCGAAATTTCTTGAATATTATGAAATTGAAGATTTAGTTAAGAAATATAGTGATTATATTAAATATCCAATTAAATTAACAGAAATTACTAAAAAGCCAAAATTAGATAAAGATGGCAAAGAAATTAAAGATGAATTTGAAGAAGTAACTGAAGTTAAAACATTAAATTCAATGATTCCATTATGGAAAAAGAATAAAAAAGATGTTACAACTGAAGCAATGAATGAATTCTATAAGAATAATTTCTATGATGGAGAAGATCCATTATTATCTATCTATATTAATGTAGAAGGTTTAATTTCCTATAGTGGATTAATCTATATTCCTTCACATGCTCCTTACGATTTATATAATGATAATTATGAAAAGGGCTTAGCATTATATTCTAAAGGTGTATTTATTAAATCTAAATGTAAAGAATTAGTTCCAGAATACCTTAAATTTATTAAAGGTTTAGTTGATAGTAGTGATTTAAATTTAAATATTTCTCGTGAAATGTTACAAGAATCTGCTAAATTAAGTAAAATTAGAGATAATGTAGAAAATAAAGTCGTTACCAATTTAAAAGAAATGAAAGATAATGATTTTAATAAATATAGTAAATTCTTTGATATTTATGGAAATTATATCAAATTTGGTATTTATGGATCTTATGGTGCTAAAAAAGATTTATTAAGTGATTTAATTGTCTTTAAGACATTAAATGATTCTACTAAATATTTAACATTAAAAGCTTATAAAGATGAAATGAAAGAAGGGCAGAAGTATATTTATTATGCAACAGGTTCTTCTATTGATGAAATTAAGTTATTACCTGAACTAGAATCATATAAGAAAAAAGGTATTAATGTCTTACTTTGTGATGATAATATTGATGAATTCACTTTAATGGCAATGAGAGATTATGATAAAGTTGAATTTAAAAATATTTCAAGTGAAAGTAAAGAAGAATTAACCGAAGAAGAAAAGAATAAAATTGACACTTTAGTTGCTGAAAATAAAGAATTACTTGATAATATGCAAGAAGCTTTAAAAGGCAAGATTGATAGTGTTACATTTTCAAATAAACTAGTTGATTCACCTGTATGTATTTCAACTAAAGATGGTCTTTCTTTAAAAATGGAAAAAGTTATTAATGATTTACCTAATACTGGTGAAGATAAAGCAAAAGCTATTAAAGTATTAGAAATTAATCCAGATCATGAACTATTTAAAGCTATAAAAGTATTAGCTAAAAATAAAGATGAATTAAGTGATTATGCAAATTTACTTTATGATGAAGCAATGTTACTTGAAGGATACGATGTTAAAGATAAAGAACAATTTGCAAAAACTCTTAATAAGGTTATATTAAAGTCTATTTCTAATAAATAAGTAAATTTTTAAAAGTTTTTTGATAGAAATATTAAGATTTAATAAATGGTTGAAGTAATGTTTCAACCATTTTTTATTAGATTATATTTAATAGTGCTTATGAGTTTGTCGATAATCAAAGGGCGTTGAATTTGTATGTTTTTTAAAGACCTTAGTAAAGTGACTTTGACTAGAGAAACCTAGAAAACTTGCAATAGTAGCAAAAGTTTTATTAGAATATCTAAGTAATCTTTTTGCTTCGTCAATTTTAAGCTTTATTATATAATTTGAAATATTAATTCCTGTTTCGTTTTTAAAATTAGTCGATAATCTACTACGTCCTATAAATAAAGTTTTAGCAATTTCGTTGACCTTTATTGGTTTTGATAAGTTATTTTGAACATAATTTGATACTTTATTTACAAGAATTGACGAATTTTTACCTAGTTTTAATTTCTCTACTTTCTCAGTATAATCTATGACCATTCTATAATGAAGTTCATCAATTAAATCTAAAGAAGTTGCTAATTCACATTTTTGAATATATTGATCAGACAAATATAATGCTGATGTAATATCCATCCCTCCTCGGATTGCTGCTCTTGAAACTAATGTAGCAGTGACGATAAAGATATTTTTAACCTGTCTTAATTGTTCTTGAGCGATTGTTCCGCTACGGATAGATGGAACATTAGAAATAAATTGATTAACAGCACTAACATCTCCTCTCATCACCATGTCTAATAACTTGTTTTCAGTATCAAAAGCATTATAAGGACCTACACTATTATTTTCTAAATTATTAATTAATTTATTTATATTTTCTTTTTCAATTTCATCTTTAATTATTTCTTGTTTTGATTCGTGAATAATGATATTTTCAATGCTTTTCTTTTCTCCGCTTAAAGCAAAATAAACCATACACAATATTTGAATGAGAGTCATTAATGGTAATGAGACTATAGTTTTCATTTGAGAAATAAATTCATCATTTAAGGAAGGATTTATATTCATTAAAAAACAAATAGATCTTAATTCTTGGTCAGAAATTGGAATTTGTCTAGTTGGTCCGAGTATAATTTTATATTTTTTATAATTAATAATACCATAATAGTAATAGTAAGAATTTTGATAATAAGATACATCATCGTTTATTTTAAGAACATTAACTTTATCTAATATGAATGGATCTTTAATTAAATTTACTAAAGAATGATAAAAAAACTCTTTATCATTTTTATATATTCTTACAGGTATTCCTGATAAATTTGATAAATTAGTTGAAATATATTTTAGCCCTTCAAAATTAATCATCTTGAAACAATTATAATAAAAATGAAACAAATATATAAGATATATTTTTTATTTAATTATAAGATAATTATATTAAAGGATTATACATATGAAAAGTGTAGAAGAACTTCTATCTTTATTGACTTTAGAAGAAAAAATTGCATTAGTAGCTGGGCATAATTTTATGTTTACTAATAGCGTTAATAGACTTGGTATTAAACCAATTAGAATGAGTGATGGCCCCCATGGCTTAAGAGTACAAAATGGAAATGGAGATAATGGAGTTACTGGCTCTATGCCTTCTACATGCTTTCCAACAGCTTCATGTTTAGCTAATACTTTTAATCCTACTTTAGCTAATAAAATGGGAGAAGCTATAGGTATAGAGGCTAATTATTATAATATTGATATATTATTAGGACCTGGAGTTTGTATTAAAAGAAATCCACTTTGTGGAAGAAATTTTGAATATTTTAGTGAAGATCCATATTTAGTAAGTGTATTAGGAAGTGAACAAGTTAAAGGGCTTCAATCTAGAAATGTTGGGGCTTGTTTAAAGCATTTTGCACTCAATAACACAGAAAATTATCGATTTATGGGTGATTCAATTGCTGATAAAAGAGCTATTAGAGAAATTTATTTAAGACAATATGAATGGATAATTAAAAATAGTAAGCCAGATTCTATTATGGCTGCTTATAATAAAATTAATGGAATATATTGCTCTGAAAACAAGTGGTTATTAAATGATTTTTTAAAAGAAGAACTTCATTATGATGGGCTAGTAATGACTGATTGGGGTGGATCAAATAATCGAGTATTATCTATTAAATCTGGTTTAGATTTAGAAATGCCTGGAGATACTTTAATTAATAGAAAATGGCTATTTGATGCGATAAATAATAAAACTTTAGATATAAAAGATTTAGATAAAGCTGTTAGAAATGTTTTAAATTTAGTCATTAAACATGAAAATAAAATAAAAGTAAAAGAAGTTGATTGGTTAAAACATCATGAATTAGCTAAAAATATTGCCTTAGAAGGTGCTGTTTTATTAAAAAATAAAAATAATGTTTTGCCATTAAATAAAGAAGATAAATATTTAATTATTGGAGAATTGTTTGAAAAAATGCGATATCAAGGATCTGGTTCTTCAATGATTAATCCTTATTATCATACTTCAATAAAAGAAATGTTTGATAAGAATAATATAAATTATGAATATAAAAAAGGATATGTCGAAAGTGATAATAATGTTAATGAAGCCTTGATTGAAGAAGCTATCTTAAAGTCTAAAGAACATAATAATATATTATTATTTATTGGTTTAACTGATTATGAAGAAAGTGAAGGTAAAGATAGAGATTCAATGTCTTTACCTATTAATCAATTAGCATTAGTTAATAGATTAATAAAAGAAAATAAAAAAATTGTTATTGTTTTATTTGGTGGAGGAGTTATCGAATTACCTTTTTATGATGAAGTAGAGGGAATATTAGATATGTTTTTATCGGGACAAAATGGTGGAAGTGCTGCATATGAATTATTATTTGGAATAAAAAATCCTTCTGGAAGGCTTGCAGAAACTTGGCCTTTAACATATAAAGATGTGCCTTTTGGAGATACATTTTCTAAAACAAAACAAGAAATTTATAAAGAATCTATATTTGTTGGTTATAGATATTATATGACTAAAGGAAAAAAAGTTAGATTTCCATTTGGTTATGGACTTTCTTATACTGATTTTAAATATAATAATTTAAATGTTAAAAAGAATAATAATGACCTTATTATTAATGTTGATGTAACTAATATTGGGAAAGTTTTAGGAGATGAAGTTATACAAGTTTATTTTGGGCATAAATCATCTAAGATGTTTACACCAATTAGAGAATTAAAAGGATTTACAAAAGTTAGTTTATTACCTAAAGAAACTAAAACTGTTGAAGTTATTATTAATATTGATAATTTAAAATCGTGGGCTATTAAAGAAGATCGCTTTATTTTAGAAAATGGTGAATATGATATTCAAATTTGTAAGAACGCAGATGATGTTATACTTTCTAAATCAATCATTTTAGAAGGAGAAGAAATTGACTCACAATATAATAAAACAGTGCAGAAAGCCTATGAAAATTTAGATTTTGATAATATTAATGATGATTTATTTACAATAATGTCTAATATTAAAATACCTATGTTACCTAGTGTTAAGCCAATAACGTTAGAGTCTAGGATGAGCGAATTGAATAATACATTTGTTGGTAAGATCTTATATAACGCTATTATTAGTGTAGCAAAAAATGACTTAAAAAAAGCTAAGAAAATGCCTGATGGTGTTGAAAAAGAAAATAAAATTAAAGGAGCAATATTCCTTAAAAGAATATTAGACACTAATTCAATAAGAACAATGTCAATGTCTGCTGGAAAGTCTCTACCTTACAATATAGCTTGTGGTTTTAGAGATTTATCTAATGGGCACATAATTAAAGGATTAAAAAATATTTTTACTAAAATAAAAGCACCAAAATTACCGGATGAGGAGGTTAAATAATATGAGTTTAGGTAAATTATTTAATGGAAGAATTTTTGATTCAAAAATTCATTCAAAAAATGTTTCAGGAAAGGAAAGATGGTTAGGTTATTTATTAGGGCCATGTGGGGCGTTATTATTAAATGCTGTCTTAAGTACTTATTTAAACATTTATTATACTGATGTTTTAAAAATAGGTGGGTTATTTCTTGTTATTTTTCCTTTAGTATCAAAAATATTTGATGCTTTTACTAATGTAGTAATGGGTTATATTATTGATCGAACTAAGACAAAACAAGGAAAAGCTAGGCCTTGGCTTTTAATATCGGCACCATTATTAACTTTATCAGGAATAACTCTATTTGTAGTTCCTAACGCTAATTCAACATTTGGTTTAATATGGATTGTTTTTTCTTATAATTTATTTTATTCATTTGCTTTCACTATTTATAACATGTCACATAGTTTAATGTGTCCATTATCAACTAGAAATACAATTCAAAGAGGAGGATTATCAGTTTTTAATCAAATCTCTTCAATTATGATGAGTGGTATATTAGTTGCTTTAGTTTTCCCGATGTTAATAATGCCTGCTCTTGGTGTTGATGCAAATAAATGGATTTTAGTAATGTCAATATTATCTGCATTAGCGTTTCCTCTAACTTTATTAGAATATTATTTTACTAAAGAAAGAGTCAGTGAAGAGCAACAAAATGTTGATACTAATAAAATACCTTTTTTAACTCAATTAAAAATTGTCTTTACTGATAAATACATGATTCTATTACTTGTTTATTTTTTAATTTATTCATTGGGCACATCATTAAAGAATATTGGCTTAGTTTATTATTGCAATTATGTTTTAGGTAGCTACCAAGACGGTATCACACAAACTCTTGTATCAGTTTTAGGTGGCATTCCAATGGGTATTGGCATATTTGCTGTATGGCCTTTGGCAAAAAAATTTGGTAAAAGAAACGTCACTTTAGCAGGTTTTTTAATTTATTCATTAGGTAGCGCTTTATGTTGGATGACCCCAGCAAATTTATATTTAGTGTTAATTGGTCAATTTATTAAAAATATTGGTGGGTTACCATGTGCTTATGTGTTTATGGCATTATTTGCTGATGGCTTAGATCATATTGAATGGAAAAGTGGGATTAGATGTGATGGAATTTCAATGTCTATTTATAATATAATTGCTGTTTCTATCGTAGGAATTGTTACCGCAATATTTAATGGAGCGCTCACTTCCTTAGGGTATATAGCTCCAACTACTTTAGGTGAGTTTTTATCTAATCCTAGTAAATATTCTAGTTATACTACTCAATTAAGTGTCTTAGAAATTTCTAAATTAACTGATTCTACAACCACAATCGCCTTTAACCAAAATAGCGCTGTTTCTAATTTATTTATTTTTTCATTTGTTGGACTTGAAACAATTACTGGTATTATTTTAGCAATCTTATTAGCTTTCCTTAATGTAGAAAAAACAATCGATAGAAAGCATTTAGTTATAAAAGAAAGACAAAAAGAAAATTGCTTAGCTAATGGTGAAGAGTGGATTGATCCAGAAATTAAAGCAACATTAGATGAAGAAAGATTTATTACTGAAAGTGAAAATAATTTTATTGAAGAATTAAAGGAAAAATGCAATAAGAATAAAAAACTTAATTTTGGTGATGAACTTAATAAATATAAAATAAAAGTAGAAAATGATCGTATTAAGAAAGAAAATGCTCGTAAGCAAAAAGAAGCAAAGGAATTAGCAAAAAAAGAAAAAATAGAAAAAAAGAAAGCTAATAAATTAGCTAATCTTTCAAAAGAACAACTTCAAAAACATGAAGAAAGATTAGCTTTAAAGGCTAAAAAAGATAATAAAATGTGGCTTAAAGAAAAAGAAAAAGGCGAGTCTTATTATAAAAAAATACAAGATGAATTGAATAGGAAATATCACTATTAAATTCTTATGTTTATTAGAAGTGAGGTATTAAAATGAAAGTTATTAGATTAATGACCGAATATTTATTTAATCCAATTGGAGTTGATTTTACTAAACCAACTTTTTTATGGAATGTTAAAGATTGTAAAAAACAAACCGCATATCAAATTATAGTTTATGTTAATAAAATTAAAAAATGGGATAGTGGAAAAATATTTTCTTCTTCGATGAGGTGTACTTGTCCATTGACATTTAATTCTAGAGATTATGTTGAATGGGAGATTGTTGCTTATGATGAATTAGATAATCCTAGTAATCCAGCAAAAGCTCATTTTGAAATTGGTTTAAAAAATAAAGAAGATTGGAAAGCATTATGGGTAAGTGGTAATTACAAAGTAAATAAAAAGAAACGCTATCCAGTTGATTATTTTAAAAAAGAATTTGAGGTAAAAGAAAATATAAAAGCACGATTATATATAACTTCGTGCGGATTATACGAAGCAAAAATAAATGGAGTCAAAGCAGGCAACTTTGTTTTAGCTCCAGGAATTACTAATTATAAATATCGTATTCAATATCAAACAATTGATGTTACTGATTTATTAAAAATTGGAAAAAATATCATTGAAGTTGAATTAGCTGATGGTTGGTATAGAGGATCTTGTGGTGCTTGGGGAATTAGAAATCAGTATGGCAAAGAAACAAAATTTTTAGCTCAACTAGAAATTTATAATAAAAAAGGGGAAATTAGCACAGTTTTTAGTGATGATACATGGTCTTGGAGTAACGATGGACCAATATTATTTGCAGATAATAAAGATGGAGAAATTATTGATTTAAGAAAAACCCCATCTTATAAATTTATGTCTAAAATTAGTAAATATAACATTACCCCTACATCATCAAATAATGTTTTATTAGAAGAGCATGAACATTTTAAACCTAAAATGATAATAACACCTTCTAAGAAGAAAGTATTAGATTTTGGGCAAAATATTGCAGGTTATATTTCATTAAAAATCAAAGCAAAAGATGGAGATAAAATCTATTTAAGATTTGGCGAATTTATTGATAAAAATGGCGAATTTACACAAAAAAATATTCAATGCGCTTCTAAGAAGAAAGACTATCGTACTCCATTACAAGAAATTAAAATTATTTGTAAAGAAGGATTAAACGAATATAAAACTAAATTCGCTATATTTGGATTTCAATATGTTTTAATTGACACTAATTTAGATTTTAATTTAGAAGATTTTACTGCAATTGCAGTATATTCCTCATTTGAAGAAACATTAAAATTTGATTCTTCAAATTATTTATTAAATAAACTTGTTGAATCTACTAAATGGTCAGCAAAAAATAATCATGCTGATTTACCAACAGATTGTCCTACTAGAGAAAGGCATGGTTGGACTGGTGATGCTCAAATTTTCGTTAATACTGCTTCGTATTTATTTAATTATGATTCTTTTGCTAGAAAATATGAAAATATGCTTGTTGATGAACAAAAGAAAAATGGTAAATATACGCAAATTGTCCCATCTGGTGGTGTAGATTTTTATATGAAATTTATGGATGGATCTTCAGGATGGAGTGATGCAGGCATATTAATTCCTTATCGTATATGGAAATTATATGGTGATGATAAGATTATTAAAGATAATTTTGTATCAATGGAAAAATATGTTAAATTCTTAATAACACGAATAGGAAAATGGTATATAACAGCTAAAAATACTGGTTTAAAACATAAAGATAAGAAATATTTAGTAAATTATGGGCAAGCATATGGAGAATGGGCTGAACCTGACGATGTTCATCATATGACTTGGAAAGATTGTGCTATTCCTCATCCTGAAGTTGCAACTGCTTATACCTATTATGTATTAAGTCTATTTAGTGAAATTTGTTCTTATTTAGGATATAAAGATAAAGCTATAAAATATATTGATTTTGCTCATAATGTTAAAAAATCATATCAAGCTCTTTCAAAAACAAAAAAATTTTCTTTAGATACTGATCGACAAGCACGATTAGTTAGACCATTGTATTTTAATTTATTAAATGATAATGATAAAAAATATGCTCAAGAAAGGTTAATTAAGGCCTTAGATAATTATAAGTGGAGAGTAGGAACTGGTTTTTTATCAACGCCATTAATTTTATTTGTTTTACAAGAAATAAATCCACAATATGCATATAAATTACTTGAAAACGAAGAAATGCCTGGATGGCTATATATGACTAAAAGCGGAGCTAATACTATTTGGGAAGCTTGGGAAGGAAATACTACTCCTAATGGCGGCATTGCTTCTTTAGATCATTATTCTAAAGGTGCAGTTTGTGAATGGATCTTTAAAAGTATGTGTGGAATTAATGTAATTAGTGAAAATAAATTTGAAATTAAACCTGTTGTTGGTGGACATTTTACCTATGTTAATTGTGAATATAATAGTATATATGGTTTAATTAAATCATCTTGGAAAGTGGATGGAAATAAGATTATTTACAATATAGAAGTACCAAGTAATACCACAGCTAATTTTATTATTGATAATATTGATAAAAAAATAGATAGTGGTAGTTATACTTTTATAATTAATAAGTAAGAATAAAATATTTTATAAAAATAAATAAATATTATCATTGAATTAAAAAATAACTTCTTTATAAGTTAAATATGCATGCTTATTAAATTTAATTAATGATAAAATAATTGTAGAGGTATTAATTATGAGTAAGATTATGTTTACTAGAGATATATCAAGTGAAGGTATATTAAGATTATTTAAAAAATATAATTATAAGTTAGAAGGAAAAATATTAGGTAAAATTCATAGTGGAGAAGAAGGAAACCAAAATTTTTTACATCCTTCTTTATTTAAGGACTTAATAAATTATTTAGATTTAACTTTAGGAGAATGTAATACAGCATATGAAGGAAGTAGAGATACATCTACTAAACATTTAAAGTTATTAAAAGAACATGGGTGGTTAGACTATAAATTTGATTTATTAGATAAAGATGGAGATTATGTAATTGATATTCCTAATGGATTAAAAATTAAAAAGAATTATATTGGTAAAGATATTTTAAATTATGATTCGCTAGTAGTATTTACCCATTTTAAAGGGCATCCTATGGGTGGATTTGGAGGATCTTTAAAGCAATTAGCAATTGGATGTGCTTCAAGTTTTGGTAAAAAATATATTCATGGAGCTGGAGATACAAGTGGTAATATTTGGGAAACTAAACAAGAAGATTTTTTAAAAAGTATGGCGGATGCAAGCTATTCAGTAGATAAATTATTTAAAAATAAAGTTATTTACATTAATGTTTTAAAAAATATGAGTGTTGATTGCGATTGTTGTGCTATTGCTGAAGATCCATGTTTAAAAGATATTGGTGTTCTTATTTCTAATGATCCTTTAGCTATTGATAAATGTTCTTTAGATTTAATTAAAGCAAGTAATGATAAAGGATTAAAACATTTTCTAGAAAGAGTTAATTCTAGAAAAGGAGAATTAATCTTAACTTATTCTAATGAACTAGGAACTGGTTCATTAGAATATGAATTAATAGATATTGATGCTAGATAGTTATTAATATTAACTAAAACTATATATTTAATATTGTTTATTTTAATAATTTGTTATTTATAATATTCTTATATTTATATAAATGATATTTTCAGTAAAAACCAATAATTTGAATAATAAGTCTTTAGAAATTAGTTATTTTAGTAAAATTTAATTATTTAAAACTTTATTTGATTGTTTTTATTTTTTAATTATTTACAAATTAATTTAATAAATATAACTAAAAAGTGTTATATTTATGTTATATAAATTAAGGACTAATCAATGATAGGCTCAATAACTAAATTAGAATTTAAAAACGAGAGTTTAGATATTATTAATAGTTTTAATGAACTCGATAATTGGCCTGTAGTTTATTTAATTGCAAATAATGAAGAAATATATGTCGGTGAAACACAAAATATTGGCACTAGATTTATTCAACATTATCAAAATGCTAAAAGAAGAACTTTAAAAGATTTTTATATTATATATGATAAACAATTTAATAAATCGGCTATTTTGGATATAGAACAAAATCTCATTCATTTATTTTCTGCAGATAATGTTTATAGATTGCAAAATTTAAATAACGGTCAATCTAAATATCATAATTATTATCAAAAGTCTTTATATTTAAATAAATTAGATTCAATATGGTTAGAATTAAAAAAGCACGGACTAAAAATTAAAGATAGTGTTTTAACATTACAAAATAATGACATTTTTAAATTTTCACCATATCACGCTTTAACTAGTGAACAAAATGATGCTTGTAATGTCATTATTAATGACATTATTCATAAATTAGATAATAAATTACATGGAATTAGTGTTATTAAAGGTGAACCGGGTAGTGGAAAAACAATTTTATTAATTAATTTAATATATAAATTAGTAAATGGGCAAGATATTGAAATTAACGATGATGACTTAGATAACGATTCTTTTTTAAGTTATGATTTAAGTACTTTGTTATCTTTAAAAGCATTTGCAAAAGCTTATCCAAAGAAATTAAAAATAGGTTATGTATCTCCAATGGCTGCTTTAAGAGAAACTCTAGGCAAGGTATTTAAAGATATTAAATGTGGATTATCTAAAAGCTTAGTTATTGGACCAAGTGAAGCTATTAAATCTATAGATGAACCTTATGATATTTTAATAATTGATGAATCTCATAGATTAACTACTAGAAAAAATATTCAAAATTATAAATCTTTTCAAGATTGTGCTAAGTTGTTAAATTTAGATGATAAAAAAACAAATCAATTAGAAATGTTACTTAAATCATGTAAGTACGCAGTTTTAGTTTATGATGAAAATCAATCAATTAAAGGGAGTGATATTTCTAATGATGATTTTAATAGATTAACTAAGGATGCAAAAATTTTTGAATTAAAAAATCAATTAAGATGCAAAGGAAATAAAAACTATATTAAATATATTGATGATATTTTAAATGTTAGAGATATTAATAAGTTAACTTTTGATGAAAATATATTTGATTTTAAAATATTTACTAATGTTAATGATTTAGTAAATAGAATAAGAAGTTTAGATAATAAGTTTGGATTATCTAGAGTATGTGCTGGTTATTCTTGGCCATGGATTAGTAATGGATTATCTTTATTAGAAGCTAAAAAAGAAAATAAATATGATATAAATATCGATGGTAATCGTTATATTTGGAATATTAAAAGTGATAATTTTATATTAGATAATAGTGGAAATGAAACTATTGGTTGTGTTCATAGATTACAAGGATATGATTTAAATTATGTTGGTGTAATTTTTGGTAACGAAATAACTTTTAATAAAGAAAAAAATATCATAGAAATTAATAAAAATAATTTCTATGATATTAATGTTAAAAAAAGTGTTGATACACTTACATTAAAAAATTATATTTTAAATACGTATAGAATCTTACTGACTAGAGGAATCAAAGGCTGTTATATATATTGTTGTGATAAAAATCTAGAAGAATATTTTAAGAAATATATCGATTTAGCTTAGATTTTACTTTGATTAACAGGTATTTTTGTCAATTAACTTTCCTATATTTATTATTTATGCAATAATAAATATAGCAAAAAAATGAGAAGCACTGCTTCTCTATGATTTCGCTTAAAGCTTATTTGAACTTTGTAATGTAAAATCATATTTATATTAACAACAACTATTTATAATGTCAACTAATTTTGATTGGAGGGAATAATTATGGCAAAATATCGTATAGGACTTGATGTTGGTACTAATTCAATTGGATGGGCTGTTACTGATTTAAATAATAAATTAATAATGAAAAAGGGAAAGAAACTATTAGGTGTTTTAATGTTTGAAGAATCTAGCGGAGGAGATAAAGATCCTAATAAATTAAGAAGAACCTATCGTTGCTCTAGGCGAAGAATTAGAAGAAGAAAAGAAAGGCTTAATTATCTTAACGAAATATTTGCACCAGAAATAAATAAAATTGATCCGACCTTTTTTGAAAGACTTGATGAATCGTTTTTAAAATTAGAAGATCGCAAATATAAAGATAAATATACTTTATTTATTGATAAAAATTTTAATGATAAGACCTACTTTAAAAAATTTAATACGATATATCATCTGCAAAAATATTTAATGGAATCGGAGAAAAAAGAAGACATTAGACTTATTTATTTAGCAATTAGACATTTAATAAAATATAGAGGAAATTTTTTAAATTCATCTAATCCTGATAATTATTCTTCAAAAATTGATGAATTAGATTTTTTGGAAAGGCTAACAAGAGTATTTGAGATTATAAATAGTTATGAAATTTATAGTAAATTTAATAAACCTATATTAGATATTAACGATATAAAGTCTTTAATTAAAGCAAATAAAGATAGTAAAGGTATTAATTCAAAGAAGGAAAATTTTATTAAAATTTTTAATAAAGAAGAAAAGAAAAATAACTTGATTGATTTCGTTGCTTCATTACTTGCTGGAAGTAGTGTTGAACTAAATAAGATTCTAAAAAAAGGTGAAGATGGCCCACAAAATAGTATTAAGATTTCTTTTACTGATGATTTAACCGAAAAATTTTTAGAATTAAGATCAGAATATCCTGAATATGATGATTTTATTTCTTCCATAGAAGATTTATATCGATTATACCAGGCTTTATATATAAATAAATACGTACAGAATAGTTTGCCACAAACAATGGTTGAACGATTTAATACTTACAAAACCGATTTAAAATTATTAAAAGGATATATAAGAAAATATTATTCTACAAAATATGATGAAGTTTTTAATAGTATTGAAAATAAAATGAGCTACCCACATTTAGTCCGACATTATTGTAGCGACATTGATAAAAAAACGAAAGTTAATATCTCCAATGATAAAAGTTTTAGTAGAATTGAATTTATTAATTATTTAAAGAATGAATTTAGTTTTGATCAAGATGATGAATTAACCTTGAAATTAAAAGAAAGAATTAATTCGGATGATTTTCTACTAACTCAAAGTGATAAAGGTAATGGTAATTTTCCATATCAATTAAATTATTTCGTTTTAAAGAAAATAATAATTAATCAAGAAAAATTCTATTCTTTTTTTGATGAAAAAGATTCTAATGGATATGTTAATAAAGATAAAATTATATCTTTATTAACTTTTAAAATCCCATATTATATTGGTCCATTATCAAATAATTATGATGAAAGTGATGAAAATAATCATGCTTGGATTATAAGAAAAAAAGAAGGACATATTAGACCATGGAATTTTGATGAAATTGTTAATGTAGAAGATAGTGCAAAAAAATTCATACAACGTATGCAAAATAAATGTACTTACTTAATTAATGAATATTGTTTACCAAAGGATTCAATAACATTTCAAAAATATTTAGTTTATCAACAATTAAATACACTATATGTTAATGGTAAGTTTTATTTTAATAGTGACAATAAGGATGATTTAATAATTAATTTATATAGTAAAAATCGTAAAATTACGAAAAAGTTGTTACAAGATTATTTATCTAATAAATTAAAAGAAAAAGTTGTTATAACCTATAAAAATGGCAAAGATAAAGATGTTGAGCCAAATCTACATTCTTTATCTTCCTTATTTGACTTTATTAAAGTATTTGGCAGTTATGAAGAAGTTGATAAAAATATTGATTTAATTGAAAATATTATTCGTGATATTGCGATATTTGAAGATAAAAGTATTTTAGCTAGTAGATTAGAAAACGAATATAAATTAAATAAAGATCAAATTAGGATAATTAAAAGTTTTAATTATAATAAATTTTCAAGATTAAGTAAAAAACTTCTTGATGGTATTAAACCAGTTGATAAAAATGGAGTTTTGATTAATAAAACAATATTAACCATATTAAAAGATTATGATGGTTCAGAAAATAAACCAGCTACATTAATGGAGATATTAAATAGTAAAGATTCTGAATATGATTTTGATTCTGTAATTAAAATTGAAAATAGTAAAGAAGAAGAAAATGAGAGTGTCGACTCTTTTATAGAAAATTCTTATTTGCCTAAAATTTCTAAAAGACCTACTATTTTAACTTGTAGAATTATAGAAGAATTAGCTCATGCTTTAAAAGCTAATATTTCAGAAGATTTTGAGTTTTATATTGAATGTGCTAGAACTAATAAAAGTGACAAAAAAGCAACAAAAACTCGTTATGAAAAATTAATGGAAACACTTAGTAAGAGTGGCTTAAAATCTCAAGTTGATTCTTTAATTAATGAATTAAAAAAATATGAAAATGATAAGTCTAAATTAAATGCTGAAAGTTTATATTTATATTTTATGCAACTTGGTAAAGATATGTATACTGGTGATCAAATTGATTTAAATACTATTATTGAAAATTATGATGTTGATCACATTATTCCACGATCATTAATAAAAAATGATTCTTTAGACAATAAAGTTTTAACTGAAAAGAAGTTTAATAATGGAAAAAGTAATATCTATCCATTATCTAAAATTGATTTATGGGAATATAATGGTGGTAGAAAAAAAGCCTTAGAATTTTATAAAAAGCTTAAAGATAATAATTTAATTTCAGAAAGAAAATATATTGCCTTAACTGCTAATACAGATCTTGATAATGACACATTAGAAGGCTTTGCTAATAAGCAACTAAGTACAACCAATCAGTCAGTAATAGGTTTGAAAGAGGTGTTTGAAGATTATTATAGTATTAATAGTGAAAACATTATTTTATCTAAAGCCGAAAATGTAAGCGATTTTAGAAATAATTTTGATTTGGTTAAATCTAGAACTGCTAATAATTTTCATCACGCTCATGATGCTTATTTAAATATTTTTGTTGGCAGCGCAGTAAATTCTTGGATTAAGAATATTTTTAAATTATGGAGAATTGATGAAAGTAATGAACATAAATATAGTGATTTTGTTTCTTTCGTTAGAGAAAAAAGGTATACATTAAATCCAATTAAAATCATGGAAAAATATGTTAAAGATCAAAGTGATGAATTTAATGAATTAAAAGATGTTATTTATAATTATAAGTTTATTTTCACAAAGACAAGAACATATATTAAAAAGGATTTTTTTCCTAAATCAACAGTTTATGCGGCAAATAGTTGCGCTAATATTAATACAAAAAATAATTTAGATTGTAAAAAATATGGTGGTTTTAAAGAATATGCTTTTGGATACTACGTCTTAATAAAAACCAAAGATAATAAATTCATATTAGAACCAGTTCCATATGTATTTAATAAAAACGTAAGTAAATATTTAGACAATTTATATAAGAAAAATTATGAAATTTATTTAGATAATGTAAAAATTAATACTAAATTTCAAATTGAAAAAAGACAATTTATTATTACTGGTAAAACTGGTAGCAGTTATGTTGTTAAGAACTCTATAGAAAGATACTTCCCATATTATTTAATTAAAATAATTAAAAAAGTAGATAATTTTATGATTTTTTTAAAACTAAATAAAATAGGTATTAATGTAGAAAAACAAGAATCCATTAATAAGGCTATTGATAACTTGAATGATCTCCATAAAATAAAAGACATAAATAACGAATTAATTTCTAAAGAAAATAAAATTGGCGAAATCGAAACATTGACAACAAATGAATTAATTAACGTATTTGATTATTTATTTGAACTGTATAACAAAGACGTCTTTTCCTTCTCTTTTTCTAAAACATTAATCGATGAGCAAGTTGAACTTAAAAACAAATTTATACATTTAAATATTTTACTTCAAACTTATACAATAAGTGAAATGTTAGATTACCTAAAGACCAATGAAAGGAAAGATATAAATTTAATATCTCTTGGAGGAAAAGGACAATGTGGTATTATTAAAATAAATAAAGTTTTGCCTATTGGTGCTAAGATAATTTTTGAATCAAACACAGGATTATATAAAAAGGAAATTAGTTTAAAATAATGGGTTTTAGAACAGTTGTTATTAAAAATAGGGCAAAATTAGAATATTCATTAAACTATTTAGTTGTGCGTGGAGAAGAAGAAATTAAAATACCTTTGTCCGATATTAATACATTATTAATTCAAAATATACAGACATGTATAACGTCTGCCCTTATAGCTAAATTAATAGAAAACAAAATAAAATTAATCTTTTGCGATGAGAAAAATAATCCTTCATCTGAGCTTGTTGGCTATTATCAAAATTATTCTAATTTCACAAAAATTTGTTTACAAATAAATTGGCTAAACGAAATAAAAAAATTTTTATGGCAAAAAATAATAATACAAAAAATTTTTACTGAAATTAAATTATTAGAATTTTTAAACAAAATGGAACAAATTGATAAGTTAAAAGATTATTTAAATAATGTTCAATTAGGCGATGTTACAAATAGAGAAGGGCATGCTGCAAAAGTTTATTTTAATTCACTTTTTGGAAAAGATTTTTCTAGAGGGTCTGATAATTGTATAAATAAATATTTAAATTACGGCTATTCAATCATTGCATCAACTATCAACCGAGAGATTAAATGTGATGGTTATTTAACTGAAATAGGTATCCATCATATCGGAGAAACAAATCCATTTAATTTAACATACGATTTTATTGAGCCTTTAAGAACAATTGTTGATTATTATGCAACTTGTAAACATATTGATGAGACAAATTATAAAACAATTTTAAATTCAATATTATCTTTTAAAGTTAGATACAATGGAAATGAAATGTTTTTAGAAAACGCTATTCATTTATATGTGCTAAATCTAACAAATTTTTTAAATGGAAAAAACAAAGAAATAATTTTTATTGATTATGAATTTTAGATTTATGCGAACTTTGTTATTTTTTGATTTACCTGTTGAAACATCTACTCAAAGGAAAGACTATAGAAAATTTGTAAAAGAGATTATATCTTTAGGATTTTATAGACTTCAAGAATCTGTTTTTGTGAAATTAAGTATTGATATGCAAGGTGTTTTAGCAACAACAACTAAATTAAGAGGATTACTTCCTAAAGAAGGAAATATAATTACTTTATCAATAACAGAGAAACAATTTAGTAGTATGTCTTTTTTACTTGGTGAATGTGAATGTGATGTCGAATTAAGTGATGATAGATTGATAGAATTATGATTGAATTAAAATTACCTAACATTAACTCCATAATAACATTTCAAGAAGGAGAATCTATAAAAACATTGAGTATAGCAAATATTAGTGTTTTTTATGATTTATATTTAATGATTAAAAGTTCTTACGATGATGTTTTTTATTTAACTGTTAATAATGTGAAAAAGACTTTTTTTAAAAATGTCGCCATAATCAGTGATATTTTTCAATTAAATGAAAATGATAAAAATAATATAAAATTATTATATAAAGATATAGAAAGCAAGATATCAATAAAACAAAAAGATTTATTAAATAAGATAGATCAATTATCATCCGAATTAATGTTTGACATTTCCTTAAACTCTAATAAAAAGATGGAATATGAAACTAAAACAAATATTATTGGAATTTTAGAACTTTATAAATATAGATTTTGTATAGAAAATTATGAATCGTTATTTGATCTTTTTTTAAATTATTTAAAAGCCTTAGATCGTATTAAAAATAATGTATTGGTTATAACCTTCGATTTTCTACATTATTTTGATGATAATCACCTAGAGATATTAAAAGAAGAACTTATTTTTTATAATATTAAATTATTAGACATAAAATATGTTTTTGATAAAAAACCATTAAAAAATATTGATGATCTTTTCGTTGATAATGATCTTTGCGAATATTAAAATATAGATGGTTTTACATAAGTTTGTAGACTTTCTCATGCTTTGAACTTTGCTTTGAGATTTGAGGTTTGAGTGTAATGTAAAATCAATTATTCCCGATACTAACTTTTAATAAATATCCATATGTCAGTGTTTGAGTGTAATGTAAAATCAATTATTCCCGATACCTCATAACTTGTTTTTCTACCACGCTTACCGTTTGAGTGTAATGTAAAATCAATTATTCCCGATACGGTTCAGGTAAGACATTGAACTCTGTAAAAGTTTGAGTGTAATGTAAAATCAATTATTCCCGATACTATTAAATCCATATCATTTTTATACTGATTGTTTGAGTGTAATGTAAAATCAATTATTCCCGATACTTGCATTTCGACTGTGATAATTTGGATACCGTTTGAGTGTAATGTAAAATCAATTATTCCCGATACGGTTTTAAAGTTCCGATAATAATTGATGCAGTTTGAGTGTAATGTAAAATCAATTATTCCCGATACTTTATTATGATAGTTCAAAAAGTGACTTCAGTTTGAGTGTAATGTAAAATCAATTATTCCCGATAC
>DJQS01000020.1 GCA_002438785.1 Caryophanales bacterium UBA6380
CATATCATCTGTTATAGTACATATCAGCATTTCTTAGAAAAAATATTGGTTTTTTATGAATTAGCAAATCCATATTGCATATTCTACTATTCTAAGAGCTATGGAGCGTAACAAGAATTTTATTAGGCAAGAGTAATCGTTTAACTAGTGCAAGTAATCGTTTAGGTAGTGCATAAAAAGTTTAGGTAGTTCGAGTAATCGTCTAACTAGTGGTAATCGTTTAAGTAGTGCTACCTAATAGTTTAGTGAGTGTTTTAAAAATCGAATAAAATCTGCACTACTTAAACTATTTCAATTTTAAAAACGGCTTGTTTATCGGATAAAAATAAAAAAATCTGACACCCCTAGAAGTATCAGACTTATCGTTCAAATATGGTGGAGCTGCAGGGAGTCGAACCCTGGTCCATAAGAAACCCTACAAAGACTACTACAGTTTAGTCAAGGTTAGTAATTTCATGGCTTATCAATCTTGACGAACTTTACACCACTAGATTATAAATTTGTCGGGAATTAAACATAATCATATTAATTCCTTATCTTCTTGGTATTACATACATTACTAAGCGTGAGAAGATGAAACCTTAGAGTACGTTGCATTTTATCTAATTAGATAACAAGTGCTTAAGCAGCAAATGCAAATTGTTGATTTCTGTTGCCAGATAATCTGTTTTAGTGATTACGTCACAACTCGACTGCAATCTAAGCCAAATTTCTTATGTCGAAGCCTGAACAACCCCGTTATTAAAATTATATCATTTTTTCTACAATTAAGCATCTTTCAATAATTCAATTGAGAAAATGACTTTATTAGTATAAACTAATAAAGCATGTGAGGTTAATGAAATGAAAGCTATTTTAAAAAATAAAAAACCACAACAAAAGAAAAATTATTTTGCCTCAATATTAGGTTATATTAAAACATTATTCTCAAATCAAGCTTGTATTGATCGTGGAACTGGAAAAAGTACAATTGATGGCTCTTTTGTTGGTGTTAAAAAAACTTGGTATATCGCTATTATATTTTTTATAGTTGCTATATTAGCTGCAATGACTCCTTTAACAGTACAAAGTAGTAAAATAAATGGTTCTAATTTATTAAGTGGAAATAATTATGGCTATGAGGAAGCTATTACTTCTATTGTAAACAAAGATAGTACTAGTTATGTCGAAGTTAGTGGCAATTTAAGCGATATTAAATTTAATAAAACTAATAAAGAATTTGTTTTTGATAAAGAGTCCACTCCTAACCAAACAGCTAATTCTATTGATTATTATTACTTAGGTTATCATAAAACTATTTACACTGATTCAAACGGAAAATCATCTTATGTTAAAGATTTCGATTTATATTTTGTTAATAAAGATAATTTAGCTAAGGCTATTGAAGACTTAACAAAATATACTACTAAATTTGATGGAAAAGAATTAACTAGCGGAGCGGATAGTTTTATTAACCGTAATTGTTCATATTTATTAATAAGTAATAAAGTTGTTTATACTTCTAAATATGCTTATAATGCTAGCTCAAGTACTAGTTCAATATATGGGGATTATGAATATTTAAATATTAACGATAATCAATCCCTTGAAGATTATTTTGTTAATAATATAAATAATTCAGATCCAAATAAAGCTATAATAAATAATTATAAAAATTTCTTAGATTTAACGTATAAAAATTTAAAAACTAAAAATGTTTTGATTCAATCTGGTATTGTTTTAGGTATTGATGGTGGACTTACTTTACTTTTAGGTTTAATTGTCTTTTTAATGACTCGTGGTAAAAATAATCCTAATAGAGTTATTAAATGGTACCAATGTTTCTTAATTGTATTTTATGCAAGCTTATGTCCTGGATTAATTTCCTTAATTTTAGGATTTATGATTTCCAACATGGCAATGATGCTTTATGTAGTAACATTTGGCGTTAGAGTTATGTGGATGACAGTTAAATCACTTAGACCTGCTTATAATAATTAAATAATTATTATTGTAATTAAAAAAAGGGAACATTCCCTTTTTTTAATCCCCATAATCACTACCACGTGATTTATCTTCTACAAATATTAATAATGGATCAGTGATATCAGTTATTTCTCGATATATAAATCCTTCTTTATAGCACGCTGGATATTCATAATCAGCAGTAAATATTACTTTTTTATTATTTAAAACTATTTCATATAATTTGTTCATAATAAGTTCAAACTTATCATGATGATGTTCTTTCATACCTAATAATTGAGTATAAAAATTAGGCTCAATTACAAATATCGCATCCTTATATTTATAAATACCACAATAAGGATTTTCTTTTTCAGTAATTCTTTCTAAATCTTTAAATAATTCATATTCCATAATTAATGATGATAAGCCTCGTTATTAATAATTTTAAATGCACGATATAATTGCTCTAATATTATGACACGACTAAATTGATGTGTAAAAGTTAAATCAGATAATTTTAAACGAAAGTTGGCTCGATTTACTAATGATTTGCTTACTCCTAGGGTTCCTCCGATTGCAATTATTAAGCTTCCCCTTAAATTAGATATTGTTTTATCAATTAAATTAGCGAAATTTTCACTAGTTAAACTTTTACCATGAAGATCTAAAAGTAATAAATAATCTTCTTTTTTTATTAGTTTTAATATTTGTTCATCTTCTTTTTCTAATAGTAAATCAATATTATTTGAATTTAAATTTTTAGGTAATTCTAATTCTTTAAATTCTATAATATTTAAATTAGTAAATTTAGAAAGTCTTTTTATGTACTCATTAGACATATTTTTTAAGTATTCTTCTTTTAAAGAACCAATAACCAATAAATTAATTTTGATCATAAATCTATACTCCTAGATTGTTCAGCACACTTTATAATTAATTTATCAATATTAATGTTATTCTTTGTAAAAATGGTTTTATATGTATTGATAGCAAGATCATTTCTATTACATTCTTCACTAAGATGAGCTAGAATGATTTCTTTAGTATGAACTCCAATTAATTTAGACATATAATTAGCACTATCTTCATTTGATAAATGTCCTTTTTTTGATAAGATTCTATCAATTAAATATTTAGGTCGATTAGAATTTTCTAATAAATTAAGATCATGATTAGATTCTATAAAATAATAGGTTTTATCCTTTATTATTTTTAAAGTTTTACTTGGTAAATATCCTGAATCAGTAATATAAACTAAGGACTCATCGTTATCATTAATTAAAAATCCACATGAGTTTGTTGCATCATGGCTTGTTTTAAGTAGTGTTATATTGAAACTTCCAAATTTATAAACTTTAAAAAACTTTAAAATATGGTCTAATTCTAAATTTAACACGCCTAAAACCGTATATTTTTTTTCATTTTCAATAAATTTTTCACCTTTTATATGATCACTATGATCATGAGTAAATAAGGCGAAATTTATATCATCGATTGTCTTATTGATTTCGTTTAATCCTTCAATAAGTCTACTTCTAGTTATCCCACAATCAATTAATATTGTTGTGTCGTTATTAAAAATAATAACAGCGTTGCCTTTTGACCCGCTAGCAATGCAATGTAATTTAATCATTATTTAAATCGCTTTCAAAACTGCTTACTAAATTTTCGGTTTCTTTTGCTGGAGTTGTAAAGCGGCCATAAGATTTAAAAAATAATAGATTTGCTATACCAGTAGCACCATTTCTATTTTTTACTAAATTAATAGTTACAAAATCGCCACCATCAGCACATTTTGTTGGACCAACAGGTTTTTGAGCGCTTAAAGGCATATTTCCATTAGGATCTTTCTTTTTAAATTTATCATTTTGCCCATTTAAAGACACACCTTGCTCTTCATAATATGCTGGACGATAAATTAACAAGACTTGATCTGCATCTTGTTCTAGTGAACCTGATTCTCTTAAATCACTTAATTGAGGTTTTTTATTTTCTCTATCTTCAACTTTTCTTGATAATTGAGATAAAACAAGGATTGGAACTTGAAGATCTAAAGATAATTCTTTTAATTTTCTTGAGTAAGATGAAATTAAATTTTGTCTAGATTCATTCTTATTAATATACTTTGGGTCACCTAAAATGCCAATATAATCGACCATGATCAAAGCTAAGTCACCTAATTCATTTTTTAATTTACGACTTTTAGCAATAACATCATCAATATTGGATCCATGACAATCATCAATATATAAAGGGACTCTTGCTATTTCATCACTTGCCTCTTTTATTTTAAGTTTTTCGTTTTTATTTAAAAAACCCTTGTTAATTTTATCCATTTCAACTGCACTTCGATTAGCTAGTAATCTTTTAAATAATGTCTCCGATGACATTTCAAGTTCAAAAATAGCGACTGGACGATTAGTTCTATTTGCGGCATTATAGCAAATATTGAGTGCTAAGGCAGTTTTACCAACAGCTGGTCTAGCCGCTAAATAAATTAACTCTCCTTTTTTAAATCCTCCAGTTATTGTATCAAGATTAGAAAATCCAGTTGTTATTCCAGTTAAGGTATTAGAATCAGCATTAACTCTATTTAAAATGTCACTAGTAACGTCTAAAGCAATCTCTTTAGTCTTTTTAAAGCCACTTACACGACGGCTTCTAGTTATTTCTGTAATTCTTTTATCAACTAAATTAGCATAATCATTAACATTATTCACACCATGAGTATAATAGTCATCTACTAATTCAGTCATGTTATATATTAATTTTCTTAATACTGTAAAGTCCTTAAGAGAATTTAGATAAAATTCATAATTAGAAATAGAAACAACAGAGTCAGTTAAATCTTTTAAATAATCTAATCCCCCAACAGCATCAAGTTGTTTCGAAGCAAGTAATTCACTAACTACCGTAGTAAAATCAACAGGTTGATTTTTTTCTTTTAGACTTTTAATTGCTAAAAAAATAGTGCGGTTTTGCAGGTTTCCTTCATAAAAATCATCGATTTCTAAAGAAGGTAAAAGATTATTAGCTAAATGATCATCCATAATCATTAAGCCTAAAATAGTTTTTTCCACTTCGAAATTATTTGGTAGTTCTCTTTTTTTAGTAGGCATTATTATTTTTCCTCACTAACGTGGACTTTAATTACACCAATTATACCTTTATATAATTCAATTTTTAAATTAGATACACCAAATGCATTAACGATAATTTTATCGACAAATTTCCTTTTGTCGACATCAATACCATATTCAGTTTTTAATTTTTCAACAATTGCCTTTGTTGAAATTGTCCCAGCCATAGATCCATCTTTTTGAGATTTAGCTTTAAATTCTAAAGTTATATCCTTTAATTTATCTTGAAACCTTAAGGCTTTTTCTTTATTTTCTTCATCTAATCTTTTTTTCTCTTCTATTTGTTTATTAAGAGTAGCAATGCTACCTTCAGTTTTTTTAACGCATAATTTTTTAGGTATTAAAAAATTATTTGCGTATCCATCATTAACTGAAGCTGTTTCACCTTTTTTTCCAACTCCTTTTACATCTTGTAATAAAATTACTTCCATATTAATTTTCCTCCTTCATTTCGCTTGTTCTAGCTTGAGGTAGATAATCATCAAGCGTTTCTTTCAATATATCTTCAACTTCTTTACAAGTTTTACCTTTAAAACTAACAGCTGCCATTGAAAAATGTCCGCCACCGCCCATCTTTTCACATAAAATTTGAACATTGATTCCGCCATCACTACGTGCACTTATTCTTACTTCATCTTGAGCTGTTTTTCCTATAACAAAACATGCATTAATTCCTTTAAGTTGCATACATTGATTGGCAACCTTAGCTAAAGTAGATCTTTCGATGATATCACTATCTCCACTATTACAACATACAACTCCATAATAAGGCGTTTTCATTGTTCCTAGGATTCTATTAACTAAGGTATATTCTTCATATTCATCTTTTAATAAATCATCAGCTAAAGCATTATCAGCACCATATTCTTTTAAAATAGCACTAGCGTCAAATGTCCTAAGTCCAACTGTTTTAGATTTATAAAATCCAGTATCTAAGAAAATACCAGATAACATAAATGTTGCAAATTTACTTGGTAAAACAATTTGTGAACTAGAGCTAGAATATTTAATAAGTTCTGCGACAAGTTCACTAGCACTTGATGCGCTTGGATCAATATAACTTAAAACTGGATTATCAATAAATTCTTCAGCACGACGATGATGATCAATAACTACAACTTTATCAGCAGAAGCTAGTAGTTTAGGATACATTGTTATTGAAGGTCTAGAAACATCTACAACTATAACTAAGGTTTGAGGCTTAAGTTTATCTTTTACATCTTTTGTAGCAATAATTAAATTTTCTAATTCTCCGCTATCAAATTGACTAGCTACAGCAGTACGAACTTTCTTTTCGGCTAATTTTGGGTCATAAACAATTAATGCAGGTTTATTAAAACTATCACATATTGCTTTAACACCTAAGGCGCTACCAAAAGCATCCATATCCATATCTGTATGACCCATAATAAGAACATTTGATGCTCGGTTAATTAACCCAATTAAAGAGTCAGCAACCACTCTAACTTTTACTTTATTTCTTTTTTCAACAGCTTCAGTTTTTCCACCATAAAAAGCTAATTCACTACCAAACTTAGAAACTACTGCTTGATCTCCACCTCTACTCATAGCAATATCAATTGCATTAGAAGCCATATTGTTTAATTTATTAACATCTGGAAAATCATGAGCAAAACCAATTGATAAAGTAGGTTGACTATTTTCATTAACGCCTAATGAGCGCACTTTATCTAAAATTGAAAAACCATCATCTTCCATTTTAGATAAACTCTCATAATTACAAACACTAAAATACGCATCACTTCTAAAATGTCTAAGTAAAACATTGTATTCTTTAGCGTATTCAAAAATAATATTTTTAACTCTAGCAATTAAATCGTTGTTATCATCATTTGTGCCAACAACATCGGCATAATTATCAATCATGATAATTCCAATACAAGTAGCTTGTTCCTTAGACATATTATATAAATTTTCATATTCACTTACGTCTTTAAATATATAAAGCTTTGCAGATTTAAGATATTTTACCTGATAATATGTTCCATTTAAATTAACTAAAATAGTATCGCCAATGTCTTTATTGATTAAATCTCTAAGCTTAGGACACCAATCATAAACATTTTTATTAACAATATTAGATTGCTTTTGTAGTAATAAATCACTTTCCCATAATACGATATCGTTTTCATCAGTAACAATAAAACTTAAGCAACCAAAGTTGTATGCTTCTTTTATATCATTTCCAACTATATCTACTGTCCTAAGATCGCTTTTTTGCCTTATTTTAAAAATGCTATATAGCACAAGTAATACATATATAAAATCTAAGCCTACAAAGAAAATTGTAATATATAAAAAATAAATACTTTTAATATAAGTCTTTAATGAAAATACATCAAAAACATATAAAAGCATAAAAATAATTAAACTAATAATTTCTATACTAAATATAATTGCAGTGAATATCTTAAATCTATTAATTTTTTTGTTCATAGTTTTACCTTTTATTAATTATATAATAATTAATATTTTTTAGAAATAAGTTTATATTGAGTAAAATAAAAAGGAATTATCAACCTATCGATAATTCCTTAAATATATATTTTTATTAATCAGCAATATATGGTAATAATGCCATATAACGTGCGTTTTTAATTGCTTTTGCTAATTCTCTTTGATATTTTGCACTAGTTCCAGTTAATCTACGTGGAGCAATTTTTCCACTTGGACTAATGAATTTCTTTAATGTTTCAACATCTTTATAATCAATAAATTTAACTTTATTTTTTGTGAAGTAGCAAACCTTCTTACGAATTCTTTTTTTAACGTAGGCCATTTTATATACTCCTTTAATTAAAATGGTAAATCATCATCAGCTAAATCTGAAACAAGTTCTTGATCTGCATTTGATGGTTTATCTTCTTCATAGCCACTATTATCATTACTAATAGTACTATTACTATTTGATTTTGAATCAAGTAAATTAACAGCATCGGCAACAACCTCTAAAACACTAGCATTAGTTCCATCTTTTCTTTGATAGCTTCTTTGAGTTAATCTCCCTTCAACAGCAACTAAGCTTCCTTTTTTTGCATATTTACATAAAAATTCAGCAGATTGATTCCAAACAGTTACCGGAATAAAACTTGTAGTCTTATTTCCATTTGCATCTTTAGTAGCATTATCGCAAGCAACTGTAATTGAAGTAACAGCACGTCCAGTTGAAGTTTTTCTTAATTCAAGATCTCTAGTAATTCTTCCAATTATTACAACTCTATTAATCATAATTGATCCTCCTTAATTATTCTTGATCAACAGTAACTAAATAACGTAGTACATTATTGTTGATCTTTGTAAGACGATCAAATTCTTTTGTCGCATTTACATCAGCTTCGACTTTTAAGACAACATAGTATCCTTTGTTTTGTTTTTTAATAGGATAAGCTAAATCGCGGAGACCCCATTCGTTAACTTTTGTAACTTTTGCTCCTTGACCAGTTAGAATAGCATTTAATTTTTCAATTTCTGCCTTTCTTGCTGCATCATCTAAGTCGGCTTTGAGAATGTACATAATTTCGTACTTTTTCATACCTTTACCTCCCTTTGGTCATTTCTGGTTATATTATATTTATATATAACAGAGAAGAACGTTTACTTAAAACGCGTATATATTTTATTAAAATTAAAGCAAAATGTAAAGATAAAAGAATTTGCACATATAGCCTACTAATCCGTATATATACAAGTCGCCAATAAATAAAGTTATTTGGGGGTAATTTTTATTTAAATTAATAATTTAATTTATAAAAAGAATAATATTTTTTTAATTTAAAATAATTATTTATTCGAATCATTCAACGTTTTCATTGTAGGGAATAAAATAACTTCTCTGATTGATCTTTCATTAGCTAAAAGCATAACAAATCTATCAAATCCAATACCAATTCCACCAGTTGGTGGCATACCATATTCTAAAGCTTCTATAAAATCATTATCCATCTCATTAGCTTCATCATCACCAAGTTCCTTAGCTTTTAATTGAGCAATAAATCTTTCTTTTTGATCGATTGGATCATTTAACTCGCTATAAGCATTAGCATATTCAGTAGAATTAATGTATAATTCAAATCTTTCAGTAAATCGAGGATCCTTACTCTTTTTAGTTAATGGACTAATTTCAATAGGATGCCCATAAACAAAGGTAGGTTGAATTAAATCTTGCTCACAAAATTCTTCAAATAATGCATTTAATATATATCCATTACTAGTCCAATGTTTTTCAATTTGGATACCTTTTGATTTAGCAAACTCACACGCTTTTTCAAATGGAATATCTTCTTTAAAATCAATACCACATTTTTCTTTAACTAAATCAGTCATAGAAACCCATCTAAATTCTGGAGCAAAATCAATTTCTTTATCAAGATATGTAATTTTAGTTGTACCTAAGACTTCTTCACATGTATGACGAATAACGCCTTCACAAAGTTCTCTCATGCTTTGTAAATCACTATAAGCTTCGTATAATTCTACAGTAGTAAATTCTGGATTATGTTTAATATCCATTCCTTCATTTCTAAATAATCTACCAAATTCATATACTTTTTCTAATCCACCAACAATAAGTCTTTTAAGTTGTAATTCAGTAGCAATTCTAAGATAAAAATCCTTATCTAAAGCATTATGATGAGTAATAAATGGCTTAGCATTAGCACCACCAAGAATAGGTTGTAAAACACTAGTTTCTACTTCAACAAATCCTAAAGAGTCAAAGTAATGTTGCATACTTCTTAAAATTCTAGGTCTTAATAACGCAACACGTTTTGCATCCTCATTCATTATCAAATCAACATATCTATGTCTATATCTTTCTTCAACATCACTTAAGCCATGAAATTTTTCAGGTAATACTTTTAAAGATTTCGTTAAAAAAGTAAATTTATCTACTCTTAATGTTATCTCACCAGTTCTTGTTAGCATTAAACGTCCATGTAAACCAACAATATCGCCAATATCACAAATTTTAAAAACTTCGTATGATTCAGCGCCCACTGTATCTATTGAAATATATCCTTGTAAACGTCCAAATTTATCTTGAATATTTAAAAAAGATGCCTTCCCCATTTTTCTAAGCGACATAATTCTTCCTGCAACAGTTACTAAAATAGGATTTGCTTCTAATTCTTCGTTAGTTTTTCCACTAGCTTTTTGTTTACAAGTTTCACTAGTATCAGTTCTTTCAAATCTAGAACCCCATGGATCTATTCCGAGTTGTTTTAATTTTTCTAATTTTTCCCTTCTTATCAATTCTTGATCATTTAATTTTTCTTCCATAAAATTTCCTCATTCAATATAATATCAGTTCTACATTTAAAATTTAAGTTATTTATAACTTATATATTTTACATAATTATGCTATTATAGTGACATGACTAAAATTATACCTATTAAAGATCTTAGAAATACTACTAAGATATCATCATTATGTAATGAATCCAACGAACCTATATTTGTTTCAAAAAATGGTTATGAAGATTTAGTAATTATGTCTTCAAAATATTTTGATAACTTAACATTTTCAGAAAAAAAACTGCAAAATTCAACTATTTTATCTAAAAATAATTTATTTGAAAATCAACTTTCAATATATGGTTTAATTAGGTGTGCCGCTACTACAATAAAAATAGATGTTGCTAATGTAGATCATAATCTCTCTGAAATCATTAAACAAATCGATATTGCACTTAATAATAAAGTTAATATTTTATTATTCCATGAACTTTGTATTACAGGTTATACATGCTCTGATTTATTTTTTAACGAAAACTTACTAAATGCTTCTGATAAAGCTATTTTAAAATTAAAGGAATGTAGTATAGATAAAGAAATTTTATTTTGTGTCGGCGCTCCAATTAGATACGAATCAAAAATATATAATTGTGCAGTATTAATTTCAAAAGGTCAATTATTAGGCATCGTTCCTAAAACAATTTTACCTAATTATAATGAATTCTATGAAAAAAGATTTTTTAATGAATGGCACGATGAAAATAATTTAATTAATTTTTATGGAAATGAAGTTCCATTTGGAAATAAATTAATTTTTGTAAATTCAATATACAATAAATTAAAAATCGGAGTTGAATTATGTGAAGATTTATGGGGTAGCGATAACTCCGATATTTCTTTATGTAAAAATGGTGCAAATATTATTTTAAATTTAAGTGCTTCTAATGAGATAATTAAAAAAGATGATGTTAGAAGAACATTAATAAAAGCTACATCGTATCGATTAATCTGTGGATATATTTATGCAAGTTGTGGTGATGGTGAATCAACTACAGATCTTGTCTTTTCAGGACATAATATAATCGCAGAAAATGGAGAAATCTTAACTGAAACAAAATTATTTGAAAATAAAATGATTATCAGTGAAATTGATGTTGAAGCATTAGAATCATTAAGACAAGAAAATACCTCATTTAGAAGAAGAAATGATAATAAATTTGATTATGTTTTCTTTAACCTAAATATAGAAAATCAAGATGAATTATTTCTAAAAATAGATAGGCATCCTTTTATTTCATCTAATAATTTAGAGCGAATTAATAAAAGTAATGAAATTATTCTCATGCAAGCTAAAGGCTTAATTAAAAGAATGGAAATAACTCATTCTAAAAAAGTTGTCATTGGATTATCGGGCGGATTAGATTCTACTATTGCTCTTATTGCCACTGTCGAAGCTTTTAAAATAATGGGTAAAAATTTAAAAGATATTGAAGTAATAACTTTACCAGCTTTTGGAACTTCTTCTTTAACTTATAATAATGCCATAAAATTAGCAAACGAATTTGGAACATCAATTAAAGAAATAAATATTAAAAATTCTTTAATTTCCCATTTTAAAGACATAAACCATGATATAAATAATCATAATGTTACCTATGAAAACGCTCAAGCTCGTGAAAGAACTCAGATTTTATTAGATTATTCAAATGATATTAATGCAATAATGATTGGTACTGGTGATTTAAGTGAGCTATGCCTTGGCTTTACAACTTATGCTGGAGACCACATTTCTAGTTATGGATTAAACTCTTCTTTGCCTAAAACATTAATCCAAGCAGTGGTGAAAGATTATGCTGATCAACATGAAGAAATAAAAGATACATTATATTCAATATTAAATACACCTATTTCTCCTGAACTATTGCCACCAAATGAAAATGATAATATTTCTCAAAAAACAGAAGAAAAATTAGGTGTTTATGAATTACATGACTTCTTTATTTATTACTTTTTAAAATACAATTTTTCAATCTCAAAAATATATTATTTAGCTAAACTTGCTTTTAATAATTCATATGATAAAAACTATATTAAAAATACATTAGAAATATTTATTAAAAGATTTTTTATTAGCCAATTTAAAAGAAGTTGCTTACCTGATGGAATAAAAATAACTGATGTTGCAATTTCTCCTAGAGGTGATTGGCGAATGCCTAGTGATGCAAATTATACCTTATATTTAAACGAACTAAGTAAGTTAGACTAATTATAATTTAATATCTCATTAATAATACTTTTTAAATCAGCAATAGAATTACAATTAGAGACTATTTTTTGTCGAATCGTTTTAGAATTATTAAAACCAACGAAAAATTTTGGAGCAATACCTTTTAATATTGCAATTGCACTTTTTTCACCTTTTTCGTCAATCAACATTTTTGAAAAGTCTAATAAGTATTTACATTGTCTTTGTAAATTTTTATTTTCGTTAAATGGTTCATTCCTTAAGGCTTTATTAATATTTGTAATAAGATCTGGATTACCAATTCCTCCTCTTGCTAATAAAACAGCATCAGCATTAGTAATTTTTAAAGCATTTAAAGCATCTTCGACACTAAAGATATTACCACTAACGCCATAAGGGATATTTATAATTTTTTTTAAGTTACTTATTGCTTCATAATGAGGTGTACCAGAATAGAGTTCTTTTTTTGTTCTACAATGAATTGAAATAAACTTAACACCCGCCTTTTCTAATATTTTACATATATTTATAATATTTATTTCATTAAATCCTAGTCTAACTTTCGCACTAACTGGTTTAGTTGATTTTTTGCAAATTGCATTCATGAGATCATACAATTTATCTAAATCTTGTAATAGAAAACTACCAGCTTTACTTTTTAAGACTTTTGGCACAGGACAAGCAAGATTTATATCTAATATATCATATTTAAAATTCGATTTTTTTAATATATCTATAGCCTTAAGTAAATTGTCTTTATCACCGCCAAATAATTGTATTGCTATTGGACTTTCATGATTGTCAGTAAATAATAATCTTTTTGTTTCCTGGCTACCATATATAAGGCCACAATCACTAATCATTTCAGTGTAAACTAGAAAGTCACCAAATTGGCGCATGAATTTCCTATAAGAAAAAGAAGTTATCCCTGCCATAGGAGCAAGGATAACTTTATTTTTTATTTCGACATCACCAATATAAAACGACATTAATTATTCTTTTTGTGAATTTTCTGAACTTTCTGCAGGCTTTTCAGAATTTTCATCATATTTTTCTTCATCTTTCAAATTATTACTACCAGATAATGCCGTATCCTTTTGAGAAACTGTTTCTGGTGGCAATTGTCTATTTTTTAATAAATAATCAATTTGTTCTTCAGTGATTGTTTCATGTTCTAGAAGCGTATTAGCAATCAATGTAACATCGTCTTTTCGATCATTAATTATCTTTAAAGCCTCTTGATGTGCGTTGTCAATAATTTTTCTTACTTCTTTATCAATTTCATCAGCAACTTGTAATGAAAAATTCTTTTGAGTATTAGTATAATCTCTGCCTAAAAATACACTACCATTGTCTTTTTCATATTGAATTGGTCCTAATGAACTCATACCATAATATACAACCATACTGCGAGCAATTCTTGTAGCCATTTCAATATCATTACTAGCACCAGTTGAAACATCTTTAAAGAATATTTCTTCACTACTACGACCACCTAAATAACCTACTATCTTAGCTTTAAGTTCGCTTTCGGTTTCAAGGAATCTATCTTCATCAGGTCCCATTAAAACATGTCCACCTGTATTTCCACGTGGAATAATTGTAATTTTTCTAACTTTATCAGAATCTTTTAATGTTAAACCAATTATAGCATGTCCTGCCTCATGGAAAGCAATTTGTTTACGTTCCTTAGCACTATAACCTTTACCAGATTTTGCAATACCTGCAATCCTTCTATCTATAGCTTCGTCGATATCGGCCATGTTTATAGAATCACGTTTACCTCTAACTGCTAAAATTGCGGCTTCATTTAAAATATTAGCAATATCAGCACCACTAAAACCAATAGTACGTTTAGCAAGTTGATGGAAGTCAACTGATTCATCAAATTTTTTATTTCTAGCATGAACTTTAAAGATAGCTTCTCTACCTTCTAAATCTGGTAAATTAACAGTGATTTGTCTATCAAATCTACCAGCTCTAAGTAATGCTGGGTCAAGAACATCTGCTCTATTAGTAGCAGCTATAACAATAACACCACTATTGTCTTCAAAGCCATCAAGTTCAACTAATAATTGATTAAGAGTTTGCTCTCTTTCATCATTACCACCACCAAGACCAGCACCTCTTTGTCTTCCAACAGCATCAATTTCATCGATAAATATTACACAAGGAGCGTTTTGCTTTGCTGTTTTAAATAAATCTCTAACACGACCAGCACCAACACCAACAAACATTTCGACAAAATCACTACCTGAAATTGAGTAAAAAGGAACTCCAGCCTCGCCAGCGACAGCTTTGGCTAATAATGTTTTACCAGTTCCTGGAGGACCAACTAATAAGATACCTTTTGGTAATTTTGCACCAAATTTAGTAAACTTCTTAGGTTCTTTTAAATAATCAACAATTTCGATCATTTCAGCTTTTTCTTCATCACAACCAGCTACATCTTTAAATTTAATCTTAGAATCATCGACCCTTCTTGCTCTAGATTTATTAAAATCAAGAGCCTTACTATTTCCACCAGCAGCAGAACTGAGAAATCTAAAAAGCATGAAAATTATAAATAAGGTAAATAAGAAAGAAATAATAGTTGGAAGCCATGATAAGAATGAATTTTCTTTATAAACACTTGTATTAATAGATACTAAATCAGCTCCATTTATACTTGAAGTCGTTTCTAAATCTTTTGAAAGATAAGTACTTAATAATGATGCATCTTTACTTGTATCTAATTTGTAATAAGTTTTATTTTCAGCATTACTCTTTTCAGTATCTTTAACAATAGGATAAAATTTTGTATTCAATAAAAAGTCATATTCACTTGTAAAAGTATAAGATAAGGTGTTATTTGTTGTTGTATCAGTTACATCCATTGTAACAATACCATTATCGTTTTGCTTAACAACACCAAAATGTTTTACTTTAAACTCATCATCAGTATTAGTAATAAGTGAAATACCTTTGCTAGCACTAATTTCTTGAGATTTTTTTGATATGGCATTACTAACTAAATTTCCAACTATAAAAGCAGCTAACGCAATAAGCAAGCCAAATATTAATACTTTACCGTAACTAAATTTTTTCTTTTCCATTTTTACCTCCTTGGTTTTTATCACTTAATGTTTTATATAATAAAACATGATTACTAAATCATATACTATTTTATTCTAAAATACTACAAAATTAATTCGTTTATTACTTCATGAATATCAAAATTTAATTTATTTGAATTTTTCTTTAAAAATTCCTTACGATAGCGTGGTGTATAAATAAAATTTCCATTCTCATCATAGATTGCTGGCCAAAATGAGCGAAGATAGTGTGGTAATTTCCAATCTATGAATAAGCGATTAACTTTTTTAACATAATTATTTATTTTTATTGTTTTTAATTCTTGAAGAGGTCTAATCATACCAGATGTAACTTTATTATTTTTAAATAATTCATCATAATTTATTAAAAATGGCCCACATTTAACAAAGTTAGAGTTAAATTCATATTTATATTTAACATTTTTAATTACGAGTGATACTAAATTATTATCTAATGAAATATAATCATCATTAATAAAACATTTATATTTAAAATTAGAATTTTCTATAGAAGAATTTATTTCATTAATGATTCCATTTGAAATATTAAAATGTGTAGATACATGTTTTAATAATAAATGAAATAAATAATTTTTCTGTAATGTGTTTAATTTCGTGTAATTGTCAATTGAAATTGATAATTTATCACACATTAAACTTCTAACATATTCAATTTCGTTTTCAATTTTAATATTTATTTTTTTAATTTTTTCAACCATTTTAAGTTTTTCATCATAACTATAAAAAGGTAATATTTTATGTCGTATATAATTACGTTTTAATGTAATGTCATTATTAGTTGGATCTAAAATAAATTTTATATTGTTATTAACGCATATATTTTTTAATTGACTTTTAGTAAACGATAATAAAGGCCTAATAATCACCATATCATTTCTTTTATAAATCTCATGTAAACCATAATAATCTAAAATTGTCTTTCTTTCTTTTTGCATTAGATAAGTTTCAATTAGATCATCCATATTGTGAGCTATTAAAACATTTTTTATATTTAATTTATTGCCAATCTCTTCAAAATAATCATAACGAATTTTTCGTGCCCATGCCTCAAAATTTCCATAAATATCTTGAAATAGAACATTTTTTGTGTAAAAAGGGATGTTATTATCATCACAATATTTCCTGACTAAATTAGTTTCTTCAATACTATTATCACGATAATTATAATCAATGTTACATACAATGAAGTCATATTTTTCTTTTAAAAGCAAGAAGAATAAAGCCATTGAATCAGGACCTGAACTACATCCAAGTATGTATTTGTCTTTTTTATTTAAATTCAGTTTCGTTAACATTTTCTTCCTTTATTATTTCATATAATGATGAAGCTTCGTCTTTTTTTACATAATCTAGTATTTTACTTACTTTTATGGTTAAAATATGGTGACCTAAAATTAATGTAAGAATATCACCGACTTTAACTTCACTAGAAGGCTTAGCAATTTTATTATTAATTTTAAATAATTCTCTACTAGATAATTCCTTTGCCACAGTTCTTCTTTTTATTAACCTTGTCAATTTTAAATATTTATCAATTCTCATCAACAACTCCTATATGAACATTATATAATCTTATGCATATATTTAACACTTGCATTAATGTGTTTATATAATCATCTTTTTTAAATACTAAAATTTTAATTAAATGATCTTCATATTTAATATTAACCTTTTTAATTATCGGTAGTAACGAGGTAAACAATTCACTTCCAATTCCTTCAATACACGAAAAACTTTTACTTAAAGTTAAAGAAATAAAATTTTCAAGTTCTTTCATATCGCTAAAAGCATTATTATTGGATAGTATCTCAATCTTCTTTTTGATTAAAAGAGTTTCAACCTCATTTGGAATATAACCATACATATCCTTTATTTCTTGCTTTAATAAGTTTAACTTATCTTCGTTTTTACAAGCAATGATATCTCGATATAGACTTATCTTATTTTCATCATTAGCAAAATTTGAAGGTATGTAACCATCAACTCTTAATTCAAAATTACGTTTTTTAGTATTTTCTTTATATCCATTCTTTTTCTCTTCAATTGTTTCATTTAGTATTTTTAAATACATATCTATGCCAATAGAATCAATAAATCCTGCTTGTTCTGGTCCTAAAATATCTCCTGCCCCGCGAATAAGTAAATCTCTTTGAGAAATCTTAAATCCACTACCTAATTCTGTAAAATCTTTAATCGCTTTTAATCGTTTTGAAGCATCGTCACCTAATTTTTTGTTTTTATCGACTAATAAATATGCATAAGCCATTCTATCGCCACGACCGACTCTACCTTTTATTTGATAAAGTTGAGCTAAGCCAAATTTATCAGCATCTTCAACTATAATTAAATTAGCATTTCTTACATCAATGCCATTTTCAACAATAGATGTTGATACTAACATATCTATTTTTCCACTATAGAATTGAAGCATAACATCTTCGATTTCGGATTTTTCCATTTTTGCATGAATTATTGCGATACGGCATTCTGGAACTAAATTTTGTAAAGAGTCAGCTCTTTCATAAATAGTTGCAATTTCATTATGAATATAAAAGATTTGACCTTGTCTAGATAATTCTCTTTTAATTAACTCTTTTATGGCTTCTAAATCAAATGGTATGACATATGTTTGAATAGGCATTCTTTCTTTAGGTGGTGTATTAATCGTTGAAGTAGTTTTTAATCCAATTAATGTTGATTGAAGTGTTCTAGGAATTGGAGTGGCACTTAAAGTTAATACATCAATATTAGTTGTTCTTTCTTTTATTAATTCTTTTTGCTCTACTCCAAAACGTTGTTCTTCATCAACAATAAGTAATCCCAAATCCTTAAACTCAACTTTTTTACTTAAAAGTTTATGAGTGCCTATTACAAAATTTATTTCTCCACTTTTTAATAAAGAGATGGTCTTTTTATTTTCAGAATCTTTTTGTAATCTTGTTAGAATTCCTATGCCAAAATCATAGTTTTTAAATCTAATTTTAGCTAAATCATAATGTTGTTTTGCTAATAAAGTTGTAGGACATAATAAAGCAACTTGTTTTCCATTATTTAAAGCTTTAAAAGCAGCAATGAAAGCTACTTCAGTTTTACCAAATCCAACATCTCCACAAAGTAATCGATCCATAGGAGTGGAAGATTCCATATCTTTTTTTATATCGTATACAGCTCTTTTTTGATCATAAGTAAGTTCATAAGGAAATTCATTTTCAAAATTCTTTTGGAGATCGTCTTCAATTTTAAATGAATAACCTTTGATTTTTGAACGTTCTTGATAAAGTAAAAGTAGACGATCAGCTAATTCATTTACTCTTTCTTTAATTTTTTTCTTTGTTTTTTCCCATTGAGAAGAATTTAATTTACTTAACGTGGGAACTTTACCTTCTCGACCTACATATTTTCTAATAAGATCAAATTTATATAAAGGAACATACAATTTTTGACCATCAGAATACCATATCTCCATATAATCTTGATGTATATCATTTAAATCAATAGTAGTAATCCCTTTATATTGTCCTATTCCATAATCTTCATGAACGACATAATCGTCAATAGATAAATCTTCATAACTATTGACAATCGTTCCTTCTTTGAATAAATTTTTAAAGGTAGAAGAATGCCTTTTTATTCCAAATAACTCTTTATCAGTTAAATAAACAAGCTTTAATTCTTGTAATTCTAGACCAAGCGGAAATTTATTTTGAGTTATAAAAATAGATGTGGTGTCATCTAAATCTAAATTTAAATTATCAATTTCTTTATATTCATATTTAAGAGTTTTTAATAGTTCAATCGTCTTTTTATAATTTATTGAATCTGATAAAGAACAAATAACTTTATAATTTAAATTAAGATACATTGAGAAAACATTATAAGAGATTGATTCTTTGTTTCTAACATAAGTAGGAATAATAATTCTTGAGTTAATTGACTTTTCATCATTAAAAATTGAATCCAATTTATAGACATCTTTAGCTTTTAAATAAATAGAAGAATTAAAATCAAAATATGACAAGTTAGAAATTGTCTTACCAACTTTATGTAAATCGTATAGGAACGAAGTAGCTTCTTTATCAATATCCATAATTCTTCTTTTAAAAGCTGAAAAAGAAGAAAAAATGTAAATACATTTTTCTAAATATTCCGTTAAATTATAATGTCTTTCTTGCAAAAATCCCATAAATTTATAAAATTTGAAATTATATTCTTTATTAGAAATTTGTTCTAAATCTTCATTAATATTTGACAATAAAATATCTTTATATTTAATATCATTGATATTTTTTATATCATTATCGTATTGTTTTAATATCTTTTCTTTAGCATTTTTTAATTCTTCTTCATTTAATAAATTTAAAGTTGCAGGCAAAATTTTAACTTCATCTATGTTATTTATTGACGTTTGTGTATTCAAATTAAAAAATCTTATTGATTCTATTTCTTCACCAAAAAATTCTATTCTAATAGGGTTATCATAATTTAACGAATAAACATCTAAAACATCTCCTCTTGAAGCAAATTGCAAGGATTGATCAATTTTATTTACACGAAAATATCCAATAGTTGCTAATTTACTTTTTAAATCATCTAAGGAAATAGTATCTTTAACTTTAATATTTAAAATAGAATTTTCAAATAACTTTTTACTTGGATAATATCTATAAAGTGATTGAATATTAGAAATAATAATTTTATGTTTAGCTTGACCAATTCGATATAAAGCAACTAATTGTTGAGCCAACATCTCTTTAGATTGAGATAAATATTCAACTCGAATAAGTTCATCACTTGGCATCAAAATCAAATCATCTAATGATATGAAATTTGTCAATATATTAATTATCTTAGTTGATTCATTATTAGATGGCGTTATTAAAAAAATATTATCATTAGAATTTTTGAATAATTTATACACTAAAAAAAGTGATCCAATAAATTCATCACAAACATAATTTTTATAATCTTTAGTTAAGTCAAATCTTGATAAACAATATTCTAATAAATTAATTTCTTTCATCTTTTTGATTAAAATGATTCATTGCTTTATTAAAACCTTCCTTTAAATATGTCTTAATGGCATCTACAGAATTTATAAGAGCACTCTTTATTAAAGGAGCTTCATCTTTTGATGGCTTTGATAAAACATAATCAACTATATTATACTTAAATTTTCCAGTTCCTATTCTAATACGCTTAAATTTATCACTACCAAAGCTATTGATAATCGATTTAATTCCATTATGTCCTGCGCTAGAACCGCTTTCTTTTAATTTGATAATTCCAGGTTCAAAATCCATATCATCATAAATCACTAATATATTATCTAAAGGTATTTTAAAATAATCTGAAATTTCTTTAATAGCTTTGCCACTTTCATTCATATAAGTTAAAGGCTTCATGATAATAACATCTTTATCAAAATATTTAGTTTTTATATATAGAGAGTGAAAGCCTTCTTTATCTATTGAGATACCTAAACTTTCAGCAAATAAATCAACAGAATCAAAACCCATATTGTGACGAGTATGTTCGTACTCTTTACCAGGATTTCCTAAACCAACAATTAAATATAAATTATTCATAACTTTTATCATATTACTATTTGTCTTATAATTATTAAAGGAGTTTTTAAATGGAAAATAAAGAAATAAATAATAATGAAGAAGTGCTAGTTCCCTACAATTTAAAGTCATGGCTTAAATCTTCTTTACTTGGTTTTTTTATCGGATTAGCTGTAATTGTACCCGGAATTAGTGGTTCCACTATATCAATAATTTTTAAACTATATGATAAATTATTGTATTCAATTTCAAATATATTTAAAAAATTTAAATTATGCTTTTTATTTTTGCTTCCAATAATTGTAGGTGGATTGTTAGGAATTTTATTAGGATTCTTTACAATTAAAGAATTAATAAAAATAATCCCTTTCTCTATAGTTTGCTTATTTGCTGGATTAATGTGTGGAAGTGCTCCATCAATTAAAAATGAAATTAAAAATGAAAACGTAACTCCGATAAGAATATTTTTATTTATATTAGGAATATTAATTCCATTACTAATTAGTATTTTTTCAACATTATTTAAAGCTAATTCAGGTTCTAGCTTTGATAATATCGTTTGGTATGAATATATAATTTGTATCTTAATTGGTTTTGTAATCGCAATTACGCAATTAATTCCAGGTCTCAGTGCTACATCATTTTTAATGTCAATTGGTTACTTCAAAAAAATTATGAGCATAATAAGTTTTACAGCAATTAAAAATAATCCTTTTTATATATTAATTTTATTTTGTTTACTTGTTGGCTTTGCTATTGGTTTGTTCATTATATCAAAATTAATAACATTACTTTTTAAAAATCATAAGATACCATGTTTCTTTATGATCTTTGGTTTTGTGATTGGATCCATATTAACGATGTTTTTTAATCCAGATATTTTTAATACATATATTGAATGGTCAAACGGCAGTGGTAAATTAACATTAGAACTATCATTAGGAATACCTTTATTTGTCGTTGGAATTTTAATAGGTTATCTTCTTTTAAAACACGAGTGTTTCAAAAACAACGCAAAATCTAACTAAAATTATTATTTTTTTAAAACAAATTCTTAAATTTTAAAATTTATAAGTTTTTTTGTTATTGACTTAATTGACATTTTGAATATATTATATATCATATTAATTAAGGAGGTTATTTTATGCCAAAAACAGCTTTACAAAATGCATTAATTAGAGAAAAAAGAAAAAATGCAATTATGGAAACAGCTCTAAAACAATTTGCATTAAAAGGAATAGAAAACATTAGTATCGATGATATTGCTCAAGTCATGCGTATATCTCATGGTTTATTTTACCATTACTTTACTGATAAAGAAGATTTAATAAATGGTATTATTGAAAAAGGTAGAGAAACATTTGGAAAAAATGTTACTTCATTAATAGATAATAATGTCGGTGGATTCGAATTTATTAAGGGATTAACTGAATTTTATCTTACTAATCTTCAAGGTAGTGATGCTAAAGCATACTATATTTATTTACTATTAACTATAAATTTACAAAAAGTCGCTTTAAATGACGATAAGTGGGATATTAAGTCATATTCTTATTTATTAAAGAGCATCGAAGAAGAAAAAAATAATGGTAGATTTATAAATCTTGATGCTAAAGATTTAGTAACTTTATATTATAGTGCATTAGAAGGTCTAGCTTATAGTAAAATCAAATACAAAAAAGCTTTTACCTTACCAAGTTTAGAAGCAGTATTAAATATTTTTAATAAATAAGGTCTTATTTAATAATGAATAAGCTACTTAAATTCTTATGGAGTAAGTGGTATTTATTATTTATAGCAGCATTAGCGATTATTACTCAATGTTATATGCAATTATTGCTTCCTGAAAAAATGGGCAATATTCAAAAGCTTATAAGTGATTCTAGTAATAATACTAATAAGATATTAATTGAAGGAGGTTGGATGATTTTAATCTCCTTTTCTGTAGTTATTCTTGCTTTTATACAATTTTATTGTGCTTCTTATGTATCGAGTTATGTTGGTAAAAAATTAAGAGAAGAGATGTATTCAAAAGTAAATTCAATATCATTAGCTGATTATAATAAATATGGAACCGCTACTTTAATTACAAGAACTACAAACGATGTCGAACAAATTAAAAATTTCATGCTTATGGGTATAAGAATTTTAATCATGTCACCGACTATGATGATTATTGCTCTAGTTAAAACAATAAATGTTCAATCTTCTCTTTTACTTATTTTACTTATTTCGTTAATTACAATAATTCTAGGAATGATTTTACTTTTATACTTAGCAAGTCCGTTATTTAAAAAAATACAAGAAAAAATCGATAATTTAACAATTGTCTTTAGAGAGGGCTTAACGGGTATAAGAGTAGTTAGAGCTTATAATCAAGAAGATTTTGAATATAAGAAGTTTGATATTACTAATAAAGATTTGACTAATACTTATATTAAAGTTAATCGTATTTTATCTTTTGCAAATCCTTTCGTGCAAATTCTTTTCAATTTTTGCTTTATTGGGATATATGGTTTAGGTTTTTATTTAATTAATAATATAAGTTGTAATGTAAATTTTATTACAGAGAAAGTAACTAATACGATAACAAATATTTCAGTTGTTGCACAATATTGTATGCAGATAATGCAATCTTTTGTTATGTTTGCAATGTTATTCATTATGTTGCCTCAAGCTTCTGCTAGCATTAAACGTGCAGTTGAAATTATTAATATTGATACTAATAAGGATAATGAAGAAATACTTGCTTTTTCACCTGATTATTCAAATTATCAAAATGAATTAGATTCCTTATATGATGAAGAAAATAAAAAATTACAACCATTAATTAAAAAATTTGAATCTGAATATCATAAAAAATTTAATTACGATTTGATTAAATATCAAATTTCTATAATGACTGAAAAAGATTATGAACATTCTTCTTTAAAGAAATATTTTAATGAATATAATAAAATTCATAATAAATATCACCTAAAAAGAAAGGAAGTTAGAGCAAAATATCGTCATAATGTTACACAAAATCTTTCTTCTTCTCAAAAAGAAAATATTATTAATGATAAATTTAAAAATCACAATTTAAAAGGTATTATTGAATATAAAAACGTCAGTTTTTCTTACCCAGATACTGATGTTCCATGTATTAAAAATATTAGTTTTAAAACAAATATCGGAGAAACAACAGCAATAATTGGCTCAACTGGAAGTGGAAAGTCAACAGTAGTAAATTTAATTCCAAAATTTTATAAAGTTACAAGTGGGGAAATTCTATTAGATGGGGTTAATATTAATGAACTCCCAGCAGATATTGTTAGAGACAAAATTGGTTTTGTTCCTCAAACAGCACTTTTATTTAAAGGTTCTATTAAATCTAATTTATTATTTGGAAATAAAGAAGCAAGTGATGATGAAATAATCAATATATTAAAGATCGCCCAAGCTTATAATTTTGTATCAAAATTACCTGATGGCATCAATTCTTTTGTATCTCAATCTGGTAAAAATTTTAGTGGAGGACAAAAGCAAAGATTATGTATTGCTCGTTCTTTAATAAAGAAAGCCGAAATTTACATTTTTGATGACTCATTTAGTGCTTTAGATTTTAAGACAGATGCTAAACTTAGAGCAGCATTAAAGAATTACACTAAAGATTCTAGTGTAATTGTGGTAGCTCAAAGAGTTTCTTCAATTCTAGATGCTGATAACATTATCGTATTAAATGAAGGAGAAATTGTTGATCAAGGTAGACACGAAGATCTTCTTAAAAGATGTAAGGTTTATCAAGACATTGTTGCTTCCCAACTTGATAAAGATGAAATTGAAAAAACCTTAAAACTCAAAGAAAGAGTATTAAACGAGGGAGGAAATAAAGATGCCTAGAATGAATTTTAGAACAATTGCCAAACCTCAAAATTATTCAAAAACTTTAAAAAGAACAATCAAAGATTTTAAAAATGAAAAATTTTTAATCATCATTGTCATAATGTTATCAATTTTTTCTGCCATTTTGACTATTTATGCCCCTATAGTTCTTCAAGATTTTCTTAATTCAGCTTTAAGTACAAATAGTGATATGATAAAAATTATTCAAGACACTATTACACAAACTTTTAAAATTACTATAAATTGGTCATATTTTTTTAAAAAATTTAGTTTATTAATTTTAATTTATACTTTTAGCGCATTTTTTATGTGGCTTGCAGAATTTTTAGCTGTAAGTATTTCAAATTCATATGCATTTAGAATTCGCGATTCTATTAAGAAAAAATTAGACAAATTACCTCTATCTTATTTTGATAAAGTTCCTTATGGAGATACTTTATCTATCGGCACTAATGATGTTGATAATGTTGCTAGAAACTTGCAAACAATTATCGTAAATATTTTTAATGGTGTAACATTATTTCTAGGTACGCTTATTGCTATGTTAATAAGTTGTTGGCAGTTAAGTTTAGTAGCTATTAGTTCCCTTCCTTTTACTATTTTAGTAGTAATTCTAATATCTAAATTTTCTCAAAAACAATTTACAAATTATCGTAAAGATTTAGGTGAATTAAATGGTAAGGTCGAAGAAAGTTATTCAGGTTATTTAATTATTAAATTGTTTAATAAACAGAATGATTTTATAAAAGATTTTGATATAACAAATGAAAAAATGGCTCATAGTGATAAAATTTCTCAATTTTTATCAGGTCTTATTTTTCCATTAACAAACTTTATCTATAATGTAGCATATGTTGGAATTGCTGTTGTTGGTGGATTATTGAATAATGCAGCTCAAATGATAACATTTTTCATCTTTTTAAATTTATTTTCACGTCCATTTCAACAAGTTGGTCAAATTATGAATATTATTCAATCAGTTTTAGCTAGTGAAGAAAGAATATTTAAATTATTAGATGAAGAGGAATTTGTTCCAGACACTAAAGATGCTATAAATGATGAAAATATTATTCAAGGAAGTTTTACTTTTAAAAATGTATTCTTTTCATATAGTAAAGATAAACCTCTAATTGAAAATTTTAATCTTAAAGTTAATAAAGGGGATATGGTTGCTATTGTTGGACCTACAGGTGCTGGAAAAACTACTTTAGTTAATCTTATCATGAGGTTTTATGAAATAAATTCTGGCGAAATAGCTTTAGATAACATTGATACAAGAAATTATACTAGAAGTTGTTTAAGAAGTTCTATTGGTATGGTTTTACAAGATACTTGGCTATTTAGAGGAACTATCAAAGATAATTTGTTATATGGAGATCATAATGCGTCAACAGAAGACATTATTGATGCTTGTAAACAAGCACATATTTATCATTTTATCCAAACTTTACCTGGTGGTTTTGACTTTATTTTAAATGAAGATGGAACTAACATTTCCCAAGGACAAAGACAATTATTAACCATTGCTAGAGCAATTATTTCTAAACCAAAAATTATGATCTTAGATGAAGCAACAAGTAGTGTTGATACTCGTACTGAAAAGCAAATTCAAGATGCTTTAGATAAGATTATGTATAATAAAACTAGTTTTGTTATTGCTCACAGGTTATCAACAATTAAAAATGCTAAAATGATAATTGTTTTAAATAAAGGTCACATTGTTGAAATAGGTAATCATCAAGAACTACTTGCTAAAAATGGTTTTTATGCTGATTTATATAACTCTCAATTTAGCGGCATAAAATATGAAAATAATGATGATTTGAGTTCATAACCATCTTAATGTCAATTATTTTTTTAAAAAAGTACTATTTAAATTAGTACTTTTTATTTATATCATTTTTGATCTTTTTGAACTATTTCGTGTTGATATATTGTCAAGTTTTTATAAATACCTTTTAACTGAGGATAAATCTTTTTATAAACATTTTTATATAAAATTTTATATTTATAACTTGCATCCTTATTAGGCATAAAAACCTTTACATATCGAATCATTTTATTTTTAGCTTCTAAAGGATTTTCATAAACACCTAAAGAAATAAATAAACTCATTGCGCAACCTAAACTTGATGCTTCATATGATTCAGGTTTATAAACTGGTAGATTGAATATATCACTAGTAATTTGACATATTGCATCACTTTTACTACCACCACCACTTATTGTCAATTTATTAATATGAAGTAGTCCATGTTTTTCAATACTTTTTAATCCTTCTAATAAAGCAAAAGCAATTCCTTCAATAATTGCACGATACACGTGATATTTAGTATGTGTATCATAAAAACCCAAAATACTTCCTTTTGCTAAAGGTCTTTTTAAACCTGGACCCCAATATGGTTGCAAAATTAATCCATCGCAACCAGGATTAATTTCCATCAATTTTTTATTTAAAATATCTTCAACAGCTAGATTTTCTATTTTAGCTTCAACATTTTCAGTTTCAGCAAATTCTTTAACAAACCACTGAAGCATCCAATATCCTCGATAAATTTGTACCTCCGAATTATAATATTTTTTCACACAAGAGGTGTAGCTAGGTAAAAAAGTTTCTGGAGAAAAATATCTTTTAGTAAAAGTAGAAATAGAACTTGCAGTTCCATAACTAATATGTGCAGTTTTTGCATCAATTGTTCCGCTTCCTAAGGATTCACAAGATTTATCATTTCCTGTAGTAATATATGGTAAATTTTCAGGTAATCCAGTTTCAAGACTACATTCATGAGTAATATAGCCAATACATTCACCTACTTTAGAAATTGTTGGTATTAATTTAGGATTAATCCCATAAACAATGCCAATAGGATGATATTTAAAATGAATTTTCCCAGTTTTAAAGCCAACTGGATAATGGCCAATAATATTTGATGAAGAATCAGTTAGAATACCAAGCATCTTATAATTAAAATAAAAATTTAATGGAGCGTAAAATTTTATTTTATTATAGTTTTCTGGTTCATTTTCTTGCATCCATATAGCAGGTGTTCTTTTTCTATTTAAATCAACTGTATTTGACATGCCTATAAGATGATAAACTAATCTATAAACAAGAGGTAATTTTTTCTTTGATTTACCTTCTCGTTGATCAAGCCATAAAATGGATGGTCTAATTGGCTTATAATTTTCATCTAAGTAAGCTGCTGTATCTCGAAAACAAGTAGAACTAATTGCTTTAATTCTCGGAATTAAATATTTATTTTTATCCATTAGCCTATTTGAAGCTTTCTTCATACAATCATAATAATAATCAGGCCATTGTTCGCAATAACCAGGTTTATTAGAAAAATATGGTTCCTTATATTTTTCTTGTTCTATAGCTAAAAAATGTCCATTTTCATCAATTATTGAAACTCTTACTGATTGAGTTCCATAATCAATAGTAATTACCAAATCTTTATTTTCCATTCTTTAATTATAACTTATTGTCACTAAAAATTATAAATTTTTGTTTATTAAAATGATTGCACATTTTTCTTTTTATACTATTACTTTTTACTTTATGATATAATCATAAAGAAGTTGTAGAAACAACGATTTTTAGGAGGAAAAAAATGGCAAAAAAATATGTTTACCTATTTAAAGATGCTCATGGTTTAGGCAAAGAGCTTCTTGGTGGTAAAGGCGCTGGCTTAGCTGAAATGACTTATATTGGCGTACCAATTCCACAAGGTTTTACAATCACAACTGAAGCTTGTACACTTTATTATCAAAGTGGTAAAAAAATGCCTGAAGATTTAATTAAACAAATCGATGCAGGTATTAAAGAAGTTGAAAAGGAAACTGGTAAATCATTTGGAGGAGAAAACGGAAAAACTCCATTACTTGTATCTGTTCGTAGTGGTGCAAGAGTTTCTATGCCTGGTATGATGGATACCATATTAAACTTAGGTTTAAATGATAAGACAGTTAAATTATTAGCAGGTGAAGATAATAAAAATGAAAGATTTGCTTACGATAGTTATCGTAGATTCATTTTAATGTTCACAAACATTGCTAAAGGTCATCCAAGAACTGATATGGATAAAATGCTCGATGATATTAAAAAAGAGCATGGCTATAAACTTGATACAGAAGTTACAGCTGATCAATTAAAAGAATTAGTTAAAAAATATAAAGAATATTATAAAAAGACTTTTGGTGAAGATTTCCCAACTGATCCATATGTTCAATTACATGAAGCAGTCACTGCAGTATTTAGAAGTTGGGATAACCCAAGAGCTAACGTTTATCGTAAGATGAATGGTATTCCATATGAATGGGGTACTGCTGTTAATGTTCAATCAATGGTTTTCGGTAACTTAAATGAACAATCAGGTACTGGTGTCGCTTTCTCACGTGATCCATCTACTGGTAAGAAAGAAATTTATGCGGAATATTTACCAAATGCTCAAGGGGAAGATGTTGTTGCAGGTATTAGAACTCCATTACATATTAACGAATTAAAGAAGAGACTTCCTGAAGTTTATGATCAATTTGAAAAAACCATCAAGATGATGGAAGCTCATTATAAAGATATGCAAGATATGGAATATACTGTTGAAAATGGTAAACTCTATTTCTTACAAACTAGAAATGGTAAAAGAACTGCTGCTGCTGCATTACAAATTGCTTGGGATTTAGTTGACGAAGGTGTTATCACTGAAGATGAAGCTGTCTTAAGAGTTGAACCTAAATTATTAGATACATTACTTCACCCAACATTTGATGTTAAAGCTTTAAAAGAAGCTGATGCTATCGCTATTGGTAACCCTGCATCTCCAGGTGCTGCTGTTGGTAAAATTGCTTTCGATGCTAAAGAAGCTGAAGAAAGACATGCTAATGGTGAAAAGGTTGTTTTAGTAAGAGCTGAAACATCCCCAGAAGATATTGAAGGTATGGTTGCTGCTGAAGGTATCTTAACAATGCGTGGTGGTATGACTTCTCACGCTGCAGTTGTTGCTCGTGGTATGGGCAAATGCTGTGTTACTGGATGTAGTGCTGCAATTGTTGATGAAGAAAATAAGACTTTAAAAATTAATGGAAAAACATATGGTGTTAATGATGTAATTTCTCTTAATGGTAGTACTGGTGAAGTTTTCGAAGGTGCTATTAAATTAGTTCCAGCAAGTTTAGATGGAAACTTTGGCAGAATGATGAAAGCTGCTGATAAATATAAGAGATTAGAAATCAGAACAAATGCTGATACTCCTCGTGACGCTGTTCAAGCTGCTAAATTTGGTGCTCAAGGTATCGGTTTATGTAGAACTGAACATATGTTCTTCGATAAAGATAGAATTTTCCATATGAGAAAAATGATTCTTAGTGATACTGTAGAAGAAAGAGAAGCAGCTTTAGCTGAACTTCTTCCATATCAAAGAGATGATTTCTATGGATTATATATGGCAATGGGAGATCTAAAGAGAATCGAAGTTAATGTTAGATTATTAGATCCACCACTACATGAATTCTTACCACAAGAAGAAGATAAAATTGAAGAATTAGCAAAGGCTTTAAATAAGACAGTTCAAGAAATTAAAGATCGTATCGCTTATTTACATGAATTTAATCCTATGATGGGTCATAGAGGCTGTAGACTTGATGTTTCTTATCCTGAAATTGGTAGAATGCAAGCTAGAGCAATTATTGAAGCTGCAATTAAAGCAAGTAAAGATCTTAAAAAAGACATCGAACCTGAAATTATGGTTCCATTAACCTTAGATCTTAAAGAATTTAAATTTGTTAAAAAGATTATTGTTGATGAAGTTGAAAAAGTCTTAGCAGAAAATAATTTCAAGATGAAATATCATGTTGGTACTATGATTGAAATTCCTCGTGCTGCTTTATTAAGTAGTGAAATCGCTAGTGAAGCTGAATTCTATAGCTTTGGTACAAACGATTTAACTCAAATGACTTTCGGTTTCAGCCGTGATGATGCTACAAAATTCTTACCAGATTATTATGCTAATAAGATTTTTGAGGAAGATCCATTCCAAACTGTTGATCAAAAAGGTGTTGGCAAATTAATTAAGATGGCTGTTGCTGATGGAAAAGCCACAAGACCTACATTATTAACTGGTGTTTGTGGAGAACATGGTGGAGATCCTAAATCTATTGAATTCTTTAATAGAGTTGGCTTAGATTATGTTTCTTGCTCACCATTTAGAGTTCCAATTGCAAGATTAGCTGCTGCTCAAGCTGAAATTCTCTTACAAAGAGAAAAAAATAAAAAACACGAATAATTAAGTGTTTAAAAATAATAAAAAGCCTTCTAATTGAAGGCTTTTTCTTTTATTTGATATAATGTGCGTCTCCCACACTACCGAACTCAATTGATGCAGTTAATACTATTTCTTTTACCCCTTTTTTAATTAAAGGAACAATTTGCTTAATTTCATTAGAACGTAAATTATCTGTCGTTAATTCATTAATATACTCTTTTAAATAATATCTATATTCAAATGCTTCTGGCTTTTCTATCAAATATTTATAAATTTTACTATCAGTAATTTTTTCGTTATTTTTAGCAAAATACTCTTTTATGTTTCTAGTAACAGCTAATCTAATATCGGTATCAATATTAATTTTACTAATTCCAGAAGGTATTACTTCTTTTAATTGTTCAAGTGGAATACCATGTCCTTTAACAAGTCCACCTAATTCATTAATTTCATTAACAATATATTGTGGAACTAAACTTGATCCATGACTTACTAATGTTCCATCAATCTCTGAATGAAGCATATTTTCCATACTTGCAATAACAATTTCCTTTCTTAGTACAACATTATCACCTTTAACAGCTCCATGTTTAGTGCCATAACTTAAAGCAAGCGAATCGCAATTTGTTTTTTTAAAAAAATCTACAACTAACATTGGATTAGTATATGTAGACTTAGAAGAGAAAACATGATCTTCAACACCAGCTAAAACACCAAGTTCAGCTTCTACACTAACTCCGTGCTTATGAGCGTAACTTACAACTTTTTTAGTTAGTTTTACATTTTCATCATAAGGAAGTGAGCTTCCATCAATCATTACACTATTAAATCCAGCATCAATTGCAATCTTACAGGATTCATAACTCCTTCCATGGTCTAAATGTAGTGATACAGGTATATTAGATTTATTTGCTAATCTTTTAACATAGTTAGCAATTAATTTAGCACCTTTTTTCTTATCTAATAAAGTGCCATTTAAAAAGTCAGTATTTCCTCCAATAAATGCTAACCCAGGTTCAGCAACTTGAATGATGGCCGCAGATCTAATTTCTTCGCAAGCTTCAATTATAGCCTCAGCTTGGCAAGGCATATTAATATTAAACGCTCCATGAGCTATTTTATGGTCACGTGCATATTTTAAGATTTTTTTAGATTCAATATAAGGCATTGTATTCTCCTTTTTTCTTTATAATATAAATATAAAAATATAAAAACAACATAAAACGAAAGAAAATTCTAGTTTTTTACTATAAAAAAGCAATAAATCTTTTGAATAAAATATAAATCTATTTCGAACAAAATTATTTATAAAATTTTCTTATCGTTTTTAAAAAGACATGATTGTTTCGAATAAAATAGTAAATTATAAATACTTAAATTATTTATTGTTTTTTATAAATTCTTATTGAAATAATTAAGCAAAACTATTTATAATATATTCGAAACTAAAAACGAAAGGAATTTCATTATGACGAAAACTCAACTACAAATAAGTAAAATTTGTTTATCATCTTTATTTTTGGCTTTAGGCTGGCTTATGCCTTTTATAACTGGCCAAATTCAGCAAATAGGAAGTATGTTTTTACCTATGCATTTCCCTATTCTATTAGCAGGTTTTATTTTAGGTCCATGGTATGGGCTATTACTTGGTTTTATAACTCCAATAACAAGATCTTTAATATTTGGAATGCCTCCATTATTTCCAACATCTATTAGTATGGCTTTTGAATTAGCAACATATGGTTTTGTAGCTGGCTTCCTGTTCCAATTAATTTATAGAAAGTTTAATAAAATAAATATTTATTTTAATATATATATTTCACTTATTTCTAGTTTAATTTTAGGAAGAGTTATATATGCAATAGTTATGAGCATTTTAATGCTCATAAGTAGTAAAATTACTTTTAATTGGTCAATATTTATTAATGGAGTATTATTAAATGCATGGCCTGGCATTTTAATTCAGCTATTTTTAATACCATCTATTATTATCTTTTTATATAAGGCTAAAATTCTTCAAAAATATATTTATCAAAAAGGAAATGTTGAAGGAATAAATGTAAGTGAACTCACTAAATAAAATAAGAATAATAATAGATGAATTATTTAAAACCTCACCTAATATAGTTATAGCTATTGATGGTAATAGTTGTAGTGGAAAAACAACATTGGCTAATCAATTAAAAAAGATATATAACTGTAACGTAATCCATATGGATGATTATTTCTTACCATTAAATAAAAGAACTAAAGAAAGATTATTAATGCCTGGTGGCAATATTAATTTTGAAAAATTTTATGATGATATAATTAAAAACTTAGGTAAAGATTTAGTTCTAGAAGCTTTTGATTGTAAAACCAAATCATTTAAAGATAAACAAATTATCTCTCATAACAAATTAACAATTGTTGAAGGCAGTTATTCTTTACATCCATATTTTGGAAAATATTACAACTTTTCAATATGTCTCCATATAGATCCTATTATTCAATTAAATAGGCTTAAGGTAAGAGAAAATATTAATATTGATAACTTTATTAATAAATGGATTCCTTTAGAAAATAAATATTTTGATTATTATAATATTTTTAAAAATTGCGATTTATTAATAAATATAAATAAGTAATTTATTTAAAAATACCTAATATTTGCAATGTTTTTTATTAAATTATCAAGATAATGCAATAGAATTAATCACAATATTATAAGCATTAATTCCAATAATAACAAAGATTGTTATGATATAAACATACAATATAACTTTGTCATTTACTTTTTTATTAATAAAAGAACCTAATAGCGATCCAATAATAGCTACTGGAATTAAACAAAGTAACATATACCAATCCATATTTGTAGAACTAGCTAATAAAGAGCCATTAATTAAAGTAGTAATTATTTTTGAAGTTTGAGAAAATATAATAACTATTAGCGAATTAATTGCGGCTTGTTTCATATTCATTGAAAAGAAAAAGCATAATATCGCAACATTAATTGGACCTCCTCCAATTCCTAAAAACGAAGAAATGATGCCAAGAACTAAACCTATAATTATTATTAATAACCAATTTTCTATTTTTAAAGAAACATCTTTTTTCTTTAAAAATAACATATAGAAAATAACAAAAACAAGTAACAAGATTAAGACAATTGATTGAATAATAATAAGCCAATTTTTATTCGAATATGTTTTTACTAAATCAAATAAAAAATTCCCAGCAATTCCTCCAATAATTGATCCAACCCCTAGAAATATTGATGCTTTATAATTATCTATTTTCTGTTTAGTTATAATACTTTTAATTACACTAGTTAGAGCAACTGCTAATACACAAAAAGAACTAAGAAAATTAGCAACATTCGCATTATCGTAATAATTAAAAGCATCTAGCGCTGGCCTAATAATTACTCCACCGCCAATTCCAGCTAAACTACCTAATGTTCCAGCTAATAAAACAATTAATGAAAAAATTAAATAATACATACTTTAAAAGTTTAATAATTAATAGGGGTATTTGGAACCCCTATTAATTATTTTACACTTTTATTATTTACCTAAAACAGTATTACATGCATCAATTAAGTATTTAAATACACTTGCTTTTTCAGCAGTAATATTTTTATCTACTTTTTCGTTACTTAATTTACCTTGTCTAATATTTTCGGTATATTGCATCATTTTTCCATTATTATAAAGTTCTAATTGTTGCTCAGCATTAAGCCAAATAGCAATATCTGTATTTAATGAACTTGCACTAACTGCTCCAGCGGTGCCTTTTTCAATATCTTCACAGGTCTTTTCAGGATTATTATGACGATAATTCATACCTTTAACAAGGCCGACCATAAATTTCTTAAAAGTATCTTCGTTTTCATTTAACCATTTTGTATTAACAGCCCATGTTGATGGTTGATATGCATCAGATAAATGAGTAGAAGTTCTAGCAACTGTTTTAAACTTTGAAGTTTGCTTTTCTAAAGCTGTAGCAACTGGAGCAAAAGAAACAGCAAAATCATATTTTGCACCTTCCATTGTTTGAGTTAAATTAGAATTTAAAACATTTTCTAAATTAACTTTATCCTCAGCATCATATGATGTTAATCCTTCAGGTAAATTTTTGCCTTCTAAATCTGTATACCAAATTTTATCACCATCTTCAAATGTTTCATTAATTGCTGGTAATAAAGAAGTGGTAAACCATGTAAATGGATTAGTAGTAAAATCTAAGGCAACTGTGCTACCTTTTAAAACATTTCCAATTTCATTTAATGATGAACTTGTTGTTAAATCTTTTCCCTTTCCAGTTAAAGATGCAATTAAACGATCATCATCAGTTAAATTATCTAATGCAGCAATCTTAATTTCTTGATTAGTTGTAAAATAATTCCAAGCAACACCTCCGCCCATGAATGAAACATTAAGATCACCAGCAACAACTTTAGTTGCTAAAGCAGGACCAGCACCAACTTCAAATTCAACGTTAACACCAGCATCTTTAAAGAAATTTTGATAATAAGCTGAATATCCAGCACCTGCACCTAAGTTACTATGCAAGCCGATTTTAACTGTTGGTAATGATGGATCTTTATTATCATTACTACAACCTGTCATAGCACTACCTATTAAACTAGTGCCAACTAATGCCATTAATAATTTAATTTTTTTCATATTATCCTCCTAAACTTAAATTATTTTAACAATTTTAATTGTTATTACTTAATTAATGATGACCACTATCTAGGTACATCTTGTAAACTACATCCCAAATATGATTACGATATTCTTGGAATTTAGGATCTAATTTTGTTGCTTGACTTCTTGGATAAGGTAAATCAATATCGATAATTTCTTTTACTTGTCCTGGTCGAGCACTCATAATAATTACTCTTGAGGCTAATAATACACATTCATCAACATCATGAGTAATAAAGAAACATGTTTTTCTTTCTTTTTCCCAAGTTTTTAATAGATCTTCTTGAAGTTGCGATCTTGTCTGAGCATCTAAAGCTCCAAATGGCTCATCAAGAAGTAGAACTTCACTGTTTAATGCATAAGCTCTTGCTATAGCGACACGTTGTTTCATACCGCCAGATAATTCCTTAGGATATTTGTTTTCAAATCCATTAAGCTGAACCATGTTAATATATTTTTGTGTAATAGCCTCTCGTTCAGCTTTAGTGTATCTAGCCTTTTTCATTAAAGGTACGATTTCACCATTTTTATCAGTTGTCATAACTTGTTCAATTTCTTTAGTTGCCTTATTTTTCTTATATACAGGGACTAAATGCTTAATAAATTTAGTTGCATACATAACATTCTTTTTGACTGTAAGCCAAGGAAATAGAGCATATTGTTGAAATATAACACCTCTATCAGGTCCTGGACCTAAAATAGGTCTACCATGAATCATTGCGCTTCCTTCAGTAGGTTGTTCTAGTCCAGATATAATATTTAATAAAGTAGTTTTCCCACATCCACTTGGTCCAACAACACAAATAAATTCATTCTTTTTTATTTCTAAATTAACTCCATTAAGAGCAATAACATCATCCCCATTTTGTACAGGATATATTTTTTTAACATTATCAATTTTAATAACAACATTTTTTTCACTCATATTGATACCTCAATTACTTCCATCTCGTTAATCTTTTTTCAGTAAAAAGTAAGATTTTATCAAGTAAAATACCACAAATTCCTAACACAATAATTCCCATAACGGCATAGTCCATTTCAAGATTACTACCTTTTGTATTAATAAATGAACCTAAGCCATAAGTTGTACCAGTTAATTCACTAGCAACAAGAGTAGTCATTGCGGCTCCAACACCAAGCCTCATAGCAGTTAAAATAAATGGGAAAGAACTAGGAACAATAACTCCCATAAATAAATTTTTATCTTTAGCACCGAAAGTATATGCTGCTTTAACAAGTGTTAAATCTACATTTCTTACGCCTTGGTAAATAGTGACTGTCATTGTTAAAAAACATGCTAAGAAAATTATAAAATATTTAGGAGATTCACTACCCATTGCACTAAAAGCGGCAACAACAATAGGAACATAAGCAATTGGAGGAATACATCTTAAAAATTGTATTGAAGGATCTAAAAATGCTCTAAATGGACGATACCATGCCATAATAAAAGCAATTGGAATTGAAGCAACTATCGCAATTAAATAGCCAACAACAACTCTTTGAGCACTGTAGCCTAAGTGTAACCATAAATAATAGTTTCCTTCTGGACCAGCCATTTTAATAAATCTATTAAATACTGTCGCAGGATCACTTAGCCAACTTGTTTCACCCTTACTTTGTGCAATAAATGAATATAGCCACCATAAAAAGATTATAAATAAGACACCACAAATACCAACAACAACATTTTTCCATGTTGGCCATAAAGAAAAGTCTTTCATTTTTTTAGGACCACTTGTAGCTACATCATTTACTGGTCGAGATAATTTAGTCAAATCAATATTATTGATTTCTTCTTGTTTCTTCTCTTTTATTTTTTCAATAAAATCAATTTTAATTTTTGGTAATTTCATAATAACTCCTTACTATTCTGCTAATTCTCTTGCAACTCCAATTCTTGCATCATTATGTTTTTGCAGTAATGAAGCAGGAAAATCTATTGAACAAGGACCGAAGCTCGCTCTTCGAATTACAGATTTATGCCAATCTCTAAAACAATATAAACGTATTTTTTTACTATTTAATATCTGTTTTAATCCAATTGTTACACAATATTTTGGCATTAAATAATATGCACCATTATATTCATCCATTGAATTAACAACTTTAGTCTCCTCGCTAATTTTTTGAACTCGCGTCGTAGAATTAATAAAATCCTCATAACTAATATCTTCATTTTCAAATGGTGGTTCATTAAAGGCCATATGACCAGTAATCCCAATTCCCCCAAAACAAATATCAACACCACCATGTTCAAGAATTACTTTATCAATTAATGAAGAATTGTCTTTTGTAGGAAAAATACGTTGAGATTCATCCATAATTAAGTTTTTATCAATTTTGTCATAGCAAAGTTTATACATAATTCCTTTAAAGGATAAAGGATTAGAAGATGGCATTATGTCATTATTTTCATCTAAATATTCATCCATATTTATAAAAGTAACATTTTTTAAAGAAATCTTATTTGTATTAATGAGTTCAACAAAATACTTATATTGACCTACAGGGCCTAATGGACAAATAAATAATGTTTTTTTATGATTTTTATTATTATTTACAATGCATTCATACATTTCCTTAGCCATAGCTAAAAAAGTATCTTCTTTATTATTAAATAAATCGATTGGAATTTTCCCTTTTTTTATATTTTCACCTTTTATATCAAGAAAACTTTTATCAATCATAATTAATCGAACTCCTTACTATCTTTCATACAAAGGTGCACACTAGGCCTTTTAAATGTCATTGGAAGCACTAAAATATTAGGATTTTTACCAACATATTTTTTTGCATCATCTATAGCTTCCATAACTGTAGTTCTTGTTTTCATCCCCATTTCCCTTGCAGAACCTGGTTTTTTTGCTCCAATTATATAAATTGCTTTGCAATCTCTTTCGGCAATATGAGCACAAGAAATCATTGAGAAGCAGTGGTAAGGATGAAAAGCGTAATTGAAGCGATATAAATCAAAATATTTTTGATTATTCATTACTTTATAATATTCTTCAATTTCAGGAAGTGTATTGCCATGTTCTTGAAAATAATCATAAACAGGCTTCATTGCTGGAAATTCTTCATTTCCAAAGTCACCATCGCATTGAGCTAAAGCAATTACTACTGGGTTATCATTTAAGACTCTTTTAAGTCTTATAATTTGTGCGCTTATAGCTTGTTCAACCAAGATAGGATTTCTTCCTTGTCTAGAACCATATTGAAAATCATTAGGTAATCCAAATATTACAATATCGTATTTTTTATCAGCCCATTTAACATATGTTCTTTTATCTGCAATTTTCCATGATAATGGCTCAATAAGTTTTGCGTAACCAGCAAAAACTGCTATTTGATGTGAAAAACTATCTAAAACTGCATCAATTGTGAAGAATTTTTTTCCCATTGATTCTTCCATCCATTCTCCTATAGCATCAAATTTTTGTCTCATTAAAGAGTGGGAAGTTACTGGAACAAAATCCTTTCGATGCATTACCTTTGGGCAATGATGAGCCGATATACATTCCCAATTAGAAATACCAGTTGCACAATGTTTGTATCCACCGCTATACCCTCCATATGGGTTTCCCTGAACATGGCCAATCAAAAAAGCAACATCTGCATCATAAACATACTTATTTATAACTACTTTAGAATGAAATTGTGGTTCATAACCTAAATCCACTAGATGTTCCCAATCTTCTGAATCATGATTAATAATTTGACCCTTAGGATAAAAGCGATTAAAAATTTCTTCACCTAAAATCTTTTTAATCTCATCAGGCTTATTTTTTCTATGTAGACCATTAGAACAAATAAGCATAATATCTTTTTCTTCAACACCATTTTTTAAACATTCGTTGATAACTAAAGGAATAGAAGTTTTACGATGTGAATCTTCTTGAAATCCACCTTTTACTTTATCCGGAAAAACAATAACTATTTTACTACCTTTATGGACTTGTTTAGAAATAGGTTCAATACCGATTGGATTCAAAATAGCTTCAAGAGTAGCTTTTTTTACATCATCTAAGCCTTTTGGATCTTTTTTAGTAACACCTATTTCAAATATATCAACATTCTCATTTGGCAATTTTACATTTATTTGTCCATCACCATATTCTAGTTTAACTTCCATTTATAACCCTCCTTTATATGTGTCAATGATCTTTTTGAAATCATCTAAATAAAAGCCAAAATCTTTTCCAAACCTTGTTAAAGCTATCAAACCACCATCAAGATCTTTAATAGAAGCAATCATTTTCGCATTGTCTTCTTTTAATCCGCCGCCATAAACAACATCAACACATACGATAGTTTTAATATATTTAACAATATCTTCGATATATTCTTTATTTGGAGGAACCTTTCCAGGACCAATAGCCCATATAGGCTCATAAGCAATTGTAATATACTTTAAGTCAACATCTTTTAATCCAGTAAGTATTTGCTTTTTTAATATTTCATATTTATTATTCTGTTCTTCAATTTTTTCTCCAATGCAATATAAAACATTCATTTTTTGACTTGTGGCTCTTTTAATTTCTTCATTAAGAATCAAATTGATATCTCCATTATTTCCACCTAAAGAAACTAAATAATTTAAGTGCTTTCTTTCTTCACAATGTCCAATAATAACATCATTAACTCCAATTGAAGTCATTGATTTCGCAGTTCTAAAAGTAGTAAAGGCACCAAAATTGTGACCAATTTCTACATCATCATAGTGAACACCCTGACATCCTATATAAATATTTTTTGCAACTTTCAAAGCCGGAATTAAATTAGATTCTTGAAAAAAAATTGTATATTTAAAATCATTTAAAGAATCAATAAAAGATGTAATTTTTTTAGCATATTCTTCTTTTTCGCCTAAATCATTAACTCCACCAAAACATCTAGGAATGTCGAATCTTTTTAAGTTTAGATATATTTTTTTCATAATGTAAGCCCTTACATTTTCATAATTTATCAATTATTTTACTTAATTACAATAAATTAATTTCGAATAAGAAAAAAATATTACGCGTTTCTTTTCAAATGTAATAAATTTGCATTTCATTCGAAACATTCATAAAATTTATGTTCATTATGTCAATTTATATAATTAAAAATTAGTAATTATACCTTTCGAATATAATTATTTTTTTTCGTTTAAATTTAACTTTCGAAACGCTATAATTATTTTAACGAGGTATAAAATATGAATAAAAGGCAATCAACCATTGTAAATCTTGTAAATAATACTACAAAAATCTCGGTAACTACCTTAGCAAAAAAATTAAATGTAAGCGAGGTAACAATTAGAAAAGATTTAACTTTACTTTCAAATTATGGAATTATCATAAGAGAGCATGGTTTTGCTATTAAAAAGAATAGTGTTGATATTAGAAATAGACTATCAATAAGTTATGATCTTAAACAAAAAATTGCTAAAAAGGCTGCTCAGTTAATTAATTTTAATGAAACTATTATTATTGGTAGTGGTTCTACATGTGCATTACTTGCAGAAGAAATTGCTCGTACTAAGCCAAACGTAACAATTTTAACTCATTCAATTTACATCGTTGAGCACGCATCAAAATTAGGCAATAACAAAATTATTCTTTTTGGTGGAGAATATCAAAACGATTCACAAGTTATGGTTGGTCCTTTAGTAAGGCTTAATGCAAAACAATACTTTGTAGACAAAATATTTTTAGGAACAGATGGTTTTGTAAAAGAAATAGGTTTCATGGGTAGTGATAGTTTAAGAACGGAAGCAATACAAAATATGGCTGAGTCTGCTAGACATATTGTTATGCTAACAGATTCATCCAAATTCAACAAAATGGGTATTTTAGTCCAATTTTCTCCATCAAGTGTTTCGAGAATTATAACAGATAATAATATTTCAAGCGATTACCTTAGTTATTTTAAAGGTAAAAATATCAAAGTAGATATAGTTAATTAATTTTATTTATTGTGATTGAAAACGAGTATATAGCTGATTCATTTGGAGACAACTTATTTATATATAATCTATTATTTAGGGTTTTAGGTTCGTTATTATAGGAGGCTATCCCCCACCAAGGTTCAACACAAATGAAGTTATTGGTTTTTGGATTTTGCCACAAAGCGACTAAAGGTGAATTTAAATCATAATCGAAATTATAAAAATCTGTATGTAGTGTTATTTTTTTTGTTTTATTTAATAAAATAATCGTGTCTAATTCATCAAAAACATTGTTATTTAGACTTATTTTATCAAAATTTAATGTTTTTTCACTTAATAAAATATTTCCGTTAATGATAGGCAAATATGTAATATTGTTATTTAAATCTATGTAAGAAGAATTGTCTATTTTTATTCCTAAATGATTTCCTAGAGAAAAAAACATATTAATATCTGACAAATTTATAATTTTAAATGTAACACGATATTTATTATAAATAAGTTCATATTTTATTTCATAAATAAATTTATAAGGATAATAATCTAAATCTATTTTTGAGCTAACATATGTTGCAATTAATGTTGTTGAATTTAGTTTTCTAAATTCGAATTCTTTTTCTCTAATAAAGCCATGTCTTGAAGGTATATTATAAGTTTTATCATTCACACTATACTCGTATTGTCCAATAATAGGAAATATCATTACATCTTGAAATTTCCAACCTCCGTCATCAATTTGATGAATTAATTCTCTATTATTTTTTAAATCTAAAATAGAAGTCAAAGATCCACCTATATTATTAACAGTAATTTTAAACAAATCATTTGCAATATATTCCATATAAAACCTCTTATGCTTACACTCGAAATCTTAAAATAAAGATATCTTTACTATTTGATTTTCCTCATTTAAAGTATGCTATAATGAAAGAAATTTTTAAAGGAGTTTGACATAATGATTTTTAAAAATTGTTATATCTTAACTGAAAATGGTTACTTAAAAAGTGATTTTGAATTTGAAGATAAAATTTTAAATTTAAAAAAATTGAAATCTACTGGTCTTAACTATGAAAATAAGAAAATCATTCCAGGTTTTTTTGACATTCACACACATGGTGCCGCTGGTTTTGATTTTAACAATGCTAAAAGCATTTCAGAAATGCAAAAAATTATCGATTTTTATATTTCTTGTGGTGTTACATCTGTTTTACCTACACTTTTAACTGATAGTGATGAAGTTTATAAAGAAAAATTAGCAATGATTTATGAGCTAAGTAAGACAAATCCAATTATAAAAGGAATACATATGGAAGGCCCTTTTTTAAGTAAAGAATATAAGGGAGCTCAACTTGAAAGTTGCCTTCAACCTTTTAATAAAGACAAGTTTTTAGAATATCAAAATTATGCGCACGGACTAATAAAATACATTACTATTTCTCCAGAATTACCTAATTGTAAAGAGTTTGTTAAATTTTTAATAAGTCAAAACATTGTAGTTTCACTAGGACACTCTGGCGCCACTTTTGATGAAGCGACAGTAGCAATAAAAGAAGGAGCTACTAGTTTCACTCATGTAATGAATGCTATGGCTCCTATTCATCAACATAAACCGTCTATTTTAGCTGCAGCTTGGTTTTACGATTTTTGTTATAACGAAGTTATTCTAGACGGCATTCATGTTCATCCAGAAATGGTTGCTCTAATAAGGAAAATTAAAGGTGAAAATAAGGTAATTGGTATCACTGACTCATTAATGGCTGCAGGATTACCTGATGGAAATTATTTTATAGGGTTTACACCGATTTATGTTCAAAATCATGATTGTAAAATAGTAGGAAGCAGTGTAAGAGCTGGTTCAACTTTAAATGCCTTTCAAGGATTTTTAAATTATAAAAAATTTCTAAATTGCGCCGATCTTGAGGCAAGTCATATTTGGAGCAAAAACCCTGCAGAACTTCTACATTTAATTAAAAATATAGGAACTTTAGAAATTGATAAAAATGCAGATTTCCTCGTTTTAGATGAAAACTATAATTTATTAGAAACATACATTAATGGTAAATGTTATTATCGAAAGGATTACAAATTATGAAAAATTTAGTTATCGCTCATGGTGGAGGACCAACAAGTGTTATAAATGCTTCTTTAGCTGGTGCAATTAAAGAATTAAAAAATAAAAATTTTAAAGGAAAAATATTAGCACCTCGTTTTGGTAGTGCTGGTCTATTAAATGAAGATTTTATAGATCTTACTAACGTTTCTGATAAGGATATTGAACTGTTAATACACACTCCGGGGAGTGCCATCGGAACATCTCGTTTTCCTCTCTATGATAAAGAATATGAAAAAATTATAGATATTCTTATAAAAAACGATATTGGTTATGTATTATTTACAGGTGGAAACGGAAGCATGGATACAATCGGCAACATTTATAAACATGCTTTAAAAAGAAATTATGAAATCATTTGTGGAGGAATACCAAAAACGGTCGATAATGATATAGCACTAACCGATCATGCTCCTGGTTTTATTAGTTGTGCAAAATTTATTATGCAAAGTGTTTCTGATTGTGCACAAGATATTAAGGGATTGCCTATACATGTTTCAATTATAGAGGTAATGGGAAGAAATGCAGGTTGGTTAGCAGCGAGTAGTGCACTAGCTAGAATTAACGAAGATGATGCACCTCATATTATTTTATTTCCAGAAATTCCGTTTGACGAAGAAAAATTTCTAAAGCTAGTTAAAGAGAAGCACGAAAAATATAAAGGTGTTATTGTTGTAGCAAGTGAAGGACTTGTAGATAAAAACGGTAATCCAATTGTAAAACCAATTTATAAAACAGAAAGAGCAACATATTTTGGAGATGTAGCTAGTTATCTGCAAACTCTTGTAATTTCAAAACTTGGTATCAAAGCGCGAAGTGAAAAGCCAGGACTATTATGTAGATGTTCATCATCACTAGTGAGCGAATTAGATTTAGAAGAAGCACAATTAATGGGCAAAATATCTGTTGATACAGTGTTAGCAGGAAAAAATGGTTATATGGTTGGAATTAAAAGAATTTCATCCTTCCCTTATAAAATTGAGCCAATTCTTATCCCTATTAATGAAGTAATGTTAAACGAATCAAAATTTCCAGAACATTTTATGTCTAGCGACAAATATAATGTAAGCAAAGAATTTATTGAATGGCTAAGACCATTAGTTGGATATCCAAACAAAGTAATAAGTTTTGTTGACAAATCAAATTAAAATAAATGATGCTTTTTTTCTTCTTTTTCATTAAAAAAAGTCGTTAATTCTACATTATATCCTAATTTATAATACTTATCTTCTAGTTTTTTTGACATTTTTTTATCTTTTATAAAACAATAAATAGCACTTCCTGCACCAGTCATAGAAACAAAGTCTACATTTTCTTTTTTTACTAAATCATATAATTCTTTTAATTGTGGTAGCATTTTAAAAGCAGGCTCTTGTAAATTATTAATGCAAAGTTCATTTAATTTTCCATCATCATTAATAAATGAGCTTTTAACTGCTTGTATATCACAATGTGGCAAAGGTTCGAATTTATCATATTCATGGAATACTTCGACTGTGGATAAACCAAAATGTGGTTGAATAATAAGTATATTAAAATTATTATTATGTTCAAAGAAATTAATTTTATTTCCTTTTGATTCAACAATAGCTGGCTTTTCAAATATTGCCCAAGGAACATCAGAACCAATTTTTATAGCAATATCTATCATATCTTGATCAGTAATATTTAATTTCAATAATTTAGCAACTCCCTTAATAGTTGCTGCAGCATCAGCGCTTCCGCCACCAAGACCAGATTGAATAAAAATAGATTTATGAATATCAATTCTTATTTTTTGTTTAAATTTGAATTTTTCACGTAATGCATCAATAGCTTTATGACACAAATTATATTTATTAATTTTTAAAGAGCATTCATCGCAAGTAACGAAATCATCGCTATCATTATTAGGCAAAATTGAAATATCTAATGAGTCATGTAGTGATAAAGGAAGCATTATAGTTTCAAGATTATGATAACCATCATCTCTTTTATCTAAAACATTTAATCCAAGATTAATTTTAGCATGTGCTTTAACTATCATAGTAATAATATTATAAATTTCTATTTTTAACTTTCAATATAGCATTTGATATTTTTTCTAGATTTTCTAAATTAATATCTTCACCTCTTAAATTTTTGTCAAGCTTGCTTTCGCTTAAAACAAATTCAATTTCATCATTATTAAGAATACTTTTTAAATTATTTGCAATATTTTTCCTTCTATTTTTATATAAAATACAGGCTATTTTATATAAAAACACTGCAAAATCAATATTTTTTTCATATTTTTTTGTAATTTTAAAAACTACAGAAGCGACTGTTGGCATAGGAAAAAAAGAAGTGTAAGGTACGACTAAGATCTTTGTTATATTAAAACAATAATCTATAAGATAATTAATTGGTCCAATATCTCTTTTGTTTTTTGTTGTGATTCGATCATAAAATTCTTTTTGTGTCATAAAAACAGCTAATTCAATTTTTTTAAAATTTGTAAGTATATATTCTAAAATATCCGTTGAAATATAATAAGGTAAATTACCTACAATCTTATTAAAATCATAATCTTTAAATTTTAATATATTATTTTTTATTATTTTAATATTAGAATTTTGATAGCTCATATTTAAAAATTTTACAAACTTTTCATCATATTCAACAGCTGTATATTTTTTTGTCGTATTAATTAAAAAAGATGTTAATGCTCCTAGGCCAGGGCCAATTTCTAAAAGTAAATCATCAGATTTAAGTTCTAAATTCTCACAAATTGTTGTTGCTACATTTTCATCAATTAAAAAATTTTGCCCAAGTTCCTTTTTTGCGTGAGAATTTACAAGTAAAAAATAGTCTTTAATCTCATTTTCATTTAACATTCTTTAAAATCTCCATAATTTCTTTTTTATCTACATTAAGCATTTTTAATTTATTTAATAATTGTTTCCCATTGGAATAACCAATATGTAATTTTTTTTCTAAAATTTCTCTATATTTTTTACTATTTTCATTACCAACCAATTTTAATTCGTATAAATCATTTAAGGTTAAATTAGATTTTAATAAATTACTTGAAGTAAACTCTACTAAATTATCTAAAGCTTTATTGACTTCCTCAATAGTAGACTCTGCAACACCAACTTTATGTTTCTTAATTGAAAATTCTTTGCGCACATAAGCATTATAGATATTTTTTGTAATTTTAGAGTTTATGATGTTTCTTATTCGCATTCCTGGATAATCTGGATCAGTTAGCACAATGATTTTGTTTTTTTTACTCACTTTCATTAAAAAATTTAAATCATTAGGAGATATAGCGCTGCCATTAACACTATAAAAATTAGCATCCAAAAAGCTAGATAAAAAATCTATATCTGTTTTTCCTTCGACAACTATTAAAGCATCAATTTTTCTTTTCATTTTTTAATTTTAATATTTTTAAAGAATTTTCAAACGAAATGTCTTCTAATTCTTTTTTGTTAATATGTAATATATTAGCAGCAAATTCAACAGTATTATTTATGTATTTTGGCAAATTAACTTTTCCTCTATAAGGTGTAGGAGCTAAATAAGGAGCATCGGTTTCAAAAACAATGGAAGTTAACGGAATATTTAATATAACTTCTTTTGGTTTAATCGAATTTTTAAAAGTTAAAGTTCCTCCAAAAGCAATTTCATATCCTAATTTAATAAATTCTTTTGCCATTTCTAAAGAACCACTAAAGCAATGCATTATTCCACTATTTAGGCAAATATTATTTTTAAGTATGTCATAAGTGTCTTGTAAAGATTCACGTGCATGTATTAATATAGGTAAATTTAATTCATTAGCTAATTTAATTTGTTCTATAAACATCCTTTTTTGTTTATTTTTTATTGTTTGATCATTCTCCCAATAATAATCCAATCCAATTTCTCCAATCGCAATTACTTTTTTTGATTGCAGAAATAATTCTTTTAATGCAGTAATAGTAGAATTATTATAGGATTTATGTTCAGTAGGAATAACTCCAATAGATGCATAAACTTCATTGTATTTATTAGCTATTTCAATGGCTTTTTTGCTACTTTTAATATCGTAACCAACACAAAGAAAGCATTTAACACCATTATTAATAGCATCTTGAATATACTCATCTAAATTGGAAGAAAATTTATCATCATTAAGATGGATATGTGTATCGAAAATCATATTATTTACCTAAACAAAAACGTGAAAATATCTCTTTTGCCATGTCGAAATCATAATTTTCACCAGTTATTGCTAAAATTTTTAAATAGGAAGTTTTAATGTGCTCACTTAAAATATCAATAGTTTCACCATTTAAAGCTAATTTTTTAGTTAAATTAATTTCTTCTAAACACGATTCTAATAATCCAATTTCTCTAGTATTGGCTAAAGAAGGTGTTTTGTAGTCATCGTCTTTTAAATTCAATTTCTTTAAAATCTCATCATACAATAAATTAACATTATGCTTTAAAGCATTCGTAGTTAAAATACCTTTTTTATAATTATTCAAATCACTTTTATTATAAACTTCAATAATATTTTTGTTTTTAACAATATTTAAAATAGATAAATCTTCATCATTTAATTTTTCATTATCAAAAACAACAATAACAATATCAGCAATTTCTAAAATCTTCTTACTTTTATTTATTCCTAATGATTCAATATAATCGTTTGAATCTCTTATACCAGCTGTATCATATAGATTAATAAGAATTCCGTTTAAGTTAATTTTCCCTTCTACAATATCACGAGTAGTGCCTTTTATGTTGCTGACAATTGCTTTATCTTCTTTTAATAACGAATTAAAAATTGAAGATTTTCCGACATTAGGGCGTCCTACAATTACTACATTAATACCATATTTAATAAGCTTGCCTTTCCTACCGTTCGCTATTAAAATATTAATTTTTCTGCTAATATCATTGCAAAACTCAATTATTTCTTTAGAATTCATTTCTTCTATATCGGTGTATTCTGAATAATCGATATTAGCTTCGATTGTAGAAAGCATATCACCAATTTCCTTTTTTATTGGTAATATTAATTTAGAAGTATCCCCTTTTAATGCAAGTAATGATACATTCTTACTTTCTTCAGTTTCAGCATTTATTAAATCGTTTATAGATTCAGCTTGTATTAAATCTAGTTTTCCATTTAAAAAAGCACGAGATGAATATTCTCCTCTTTCTGCCATACGTGCACCATATTTTATAGCTAAATTAATAATCTTATTAAATATAAGTGGTGAACCATGGCATATAATTTCAACGCTGTCTTCTCCAGTAAAAGACTTAGGTCCTTTATACAAAAGAAGGACTACTTCATCAACTAAATTGTCGCCATCTTTTATATATCCATGTAGCAACGAGTTTTGAGTTAGTCCTATTAAATTTTTTGAATAAAAATTAGATACAACATTGAAACAATCATTACCACTCAACCTAACAATAGCTAAAGCACTTCTTAAAGGAGGTGTAGCTAAAGCAACAATGGTCTCAAACATATTATCTTATTATTCTTTAGTTTCAATTACTTCAGTTGTAGTATTTCCATTATTATCTATTTCAGAACTAATATATTTAACTACAATTGCTCTATCTTTACCATCACCAATAGATTCAGTTTTAATGTTTTTAAAAGATGCTAAGGCGGTATGAACCTTCTTTCTTTCATCAGGTGTCATAGGATCTAACTTAACATCTACATGAGTTTTTAACACTTCTTTAGCAACACGTTTAGCAATAGATATCGCTTTGCGGTATTTTTTATCTTTATAATCACTGATATCTAATAAAATTCTAAATTTCTTTTTAAATTTAGTATTAACAGCAAGTTTTACAAGTTCATTTAACGATTGAAGAGTACCACCATTAGCGCCAATAATTAATGAATTTTTATTAGTCTCGATTAAAATTTTAGCGATACCATCACGATAAAATGTTTGTAAAGAAACTTCAAGTCCTAAAGCAGAAATAACATCTTTTATGTAATTTTCTGCATATTCTATAACATCAGCAACATCATAAACATTAATTATTGCTTTTTTAAATAAACCTTTCTTTTCTTCAACAACATCATACATTAAATCATTTTGTTCACATTCCATCTCTTTGCAAGCGGTTTTAATAGCTTCATCGAGAGTTTTTTCTACTATTTTTTTCATACTTACTTATCTCCTTTTTTTGAAAGGTCACCTTTCTTTTGTAATATAAAATGCATAATAACTGTTTGAATCATTGAGAATAATGCCCCAGCAAACCAATAAACACCCATAGCAGCTGGAAGAGTGAAGCCCATTATAATAATAAAAATAGTCATAACCCACGAGACAATTTTCATTTGCTTTTGTGAACTATTAGCAGCAGGATTTTTATACATTTTAGTAACATTTTTCGTACGTTTTTTACTTAACCATTGAGGTAATTGCATAGATAAAATTTGTGTTGCTGACATTAATACAATTAATATCAAAGCAGTCCAACATTGAAGTCCTGGCCAATTAGACAAATTAAATAAAACACTTGAAATAGTGTCACTAAGTCTTAATCCTAAAACAGCATCTCTAGATAAACTAGCAGCCGCACTTAGTCCATTCCAAACAGCAATAAATACAGGGAATTGAACAATCATAATTAATATTGAACCAAAAGGATGAATCTTATATCGTTTATATAAGTTCATTTGTGCTTGAGCAAGTCTTTGTTTCTCGTATTGATTCGTATTACTATTTGGGTATTTTTCTTGAAGTTTAGCAATTTCTGGTTGCAAATATTGCATTTTTTGTTGCGATAATGTCGATTTAAATGAGATGAGCATAAATAAACCTCTGACAATTACAGTAACAAGTAAAACAGCAGAAATTTGTCCCCACCCGTTCATTCCGAATGTATGTGAAAAATATTCTGTCATATAAGCAACAGGGTAAACTAACAAACCTTCAATCCATCCATGACTCCATGCATCGCTCCATTTAGTTTTATTTGTAAATTGAACAGTATCACGAAGTGGATCATCATTTAAATGTCCATAAAAGCCATCATCAATTGTGAAGCAGCTCTTTAAAGTTGAAACTTTGGTGTTCATTGCTGATTTATATAAAGAAAAATAATCACTTCCCATATTATAACCATCACCTAAATTTTTAGATTCTGAAATCTCATTATTCCAAGAATTAATATTAGACCAATAGTCACCATCACTCATTTCTACTTTGGATTCAGTGTCAGTAGAGATATATTTATATTTTCCAAATTTAACAAATAAGGAATTATTTCTCCCTAATACATGGGTAGTTTTACCATTAATATCGTATTCTCCGCCATTTAACAATATATTTTCTTTATCTTTAGTTGGTTCATTTTTATAATCATTATATTCTTCACTTGAATATCCATAAAATAATTCGTATGTAGAATTATATTCAACAGAAGTTATATAATCTTTAGCTTTTTCAAAAAAATAAGAAATTGATTTCTTATCTAATTCATTCCAAAATTCGTCAGTTGGTAAAGAAACATTGTTGCTTCTAGCTGATGTGTCAGTTGATAAAACAAAACTATTTTTACTAAAAGTAGTAGATGAACTAGTCCATATATCTTTGCCATCTTTATCAGTAGAATAACTGTATGTTGTAATATTTGAACTTCTAACATAATATAATTCATCGCTAGTTTTCAAAGGTGCACTTTCAAAAAAGCCTTCATTTTTAGTTATTACCGTTTCTTCTTTTAACTCTTTAGTAGTTTCATCAAAAACTGTAGTAGTAATAGCAGAAGCAACATTTTCTAACGTTAATAAAGAATTTTTATCTTTTTTATAATAAACTTCTTTTTTTCCATTATCGGTTAAAGCGTTATAAACAAATTTCTCAGCGTTATTTTGTGTATCAAAAAATTGAGTATTAATAGGATCATAAGCGTAACGATAGGTAGCACTATCTAAAGCACTACAAAAACTATTACAACTTGTTAAAATAAGTGTTAAAAATCCTAGAAGCCCAGCTATACCGAAAAATTTCTTTCTATTTTTATTATTTTTCATTTTTTTCTCCTAACAAGCGACGAAATATTTTTTCTAGATTTTCTTTGTTATATAAATAATTATCTGTATCATATCGTTTGTTAATAACAACAATTATATCGAGAGCATATTTATCATAATCTAACACGCCATCAATAATACTTCGAACTTGTCTTTTAATTTTATTTCTAATAACAGCTATACCATTCTTTTTTGTGACTAATAAGCCAACTCGAGTATAACTAAAATCATTTTTTCTATAATAAACACAAAACAATTCGTTTTTATAAAAATTTCTTAAGTTAAGGATTTCTTTAAATTCACGATATTTCTTGACTGTATTTACTTTCTTCATTAACTAGCCAACTAAGACTTTTCTACCTTTAGCTCTTCTATTAGCTAAAACTTTTCTTCCTGTTGGAGAAGACATTCTTGCTCTAAATCCACTAACTCTTGCATAATGTAATTTGCTTGGTTGATATGTTCTTTTCATTGTATAATCCTCCTAATAATAAGCAAAGAAAATTATATATGTATTTATACATATATGTCAAACATTTAAAGTTTTCGTCATTTTATTGTGTAAAAATTTTAAAGTAAGTTTTCCACTTTTTCACAGTATGTGGGAAACACAAAAATAAAAATGTGGAAAAGTTTTATTTTATCTGAATGAATCATTAAATTTTTAATTATTACATATGTAGAAATGTGGAAAAGTTTTATAGTTATTCACATTTTTTATATTTTGTGGAAAAGTTTGCACATTTATCCACATTTATAAGTTGTGGAGAACTAATTTTTACCACTGTTTCACGCTTTTTTACTTATAAAAATGTGGAAAACTTTATAAGGATCTTTTTTTACTTTCTATTTTTTCCACATACTAGTAAAATAATTTAAGGAAAGTTATGAATTTATCTAATGTTAGTGAAATAAATAAGCTTTGGAAGCGAATTTTAGAAAGTGTAAAAATATCGATTAATGAAGATAGGATTTTCGATGCTTTTTTTAAAGATACATACATTTTTAAAATTGATGGTGACAAGATGATTATTTCTTGTCCAAATTCTTTGTCTTCTAACATTCTTAATAATAAATATTGTAATTTGTTAACAAATATTACATCAGATGTCAGTGGAACAAATTTTAAATTGTATTTTGATTCTAACGATAATTTAAAAAGTAAAGAAGAAATTAATAAAGAATTGTTTAAAAAACCTGCATTTTTTGAAAATAACTATTTAGAACCTTCATATAACTTTGATAATTATGTTGTTGGGCCGACTAATGAAGAAGCTCAAAGAGCTGCTTTAATAGTTGCTTCATCACCAGGTGAATTATATAATCCATTATTTATTTATAGTCAATCCGGACTTGGAAAAACACATTTATTAAATGCTATAGGAAATTATGTAAAAGAGAAATCACCTACAAAAAAGATATTGTTTTGTTCATCACAAGATTTTGTAGATGAATATATAAAATATGTGAATGGTGAAAAAAGTGAATCTAATTTAAAAGATTATATTTTAAGTTTTGATATTTTATTAATCGACGATGTTCAAATGCTTCAAGATAAAACTAAAACCGAAGAATTCTTCTTCAGTATTTTTGAATTATTGACAAGATCTAATAAACAAATAGTTTTAACATGTGATCGCTTACCAGATGAATTAAACGGATTAGATAAACGTTTGGTTACGAGATTTTTAAAAGGTTTAACTATTGCAATAAAATCACCAACTCCTGAATTATGTGAGGAAATTTTAAAGAAAAAAATCGAGAATAGTGGACTTTCTTTAAATAATTTTGATGATGATGTAATTAAATTTATTTCTTTTAACTTTAAAAACAGTATTAGAAATTTAGAAGGTGCATTAAATAGATTGATTTTTTATTCTTCAATTAATCACGTCACTCATATTAATTTAGATATAACAAATGACGCTTTATCTTCTTTAATTGACACCAAAAAGAATAAATCTGCAATCAGTGAACAAAAAATTTTAAACATTGTTTCATCTTATTATTCTGTTAGTGTATCTCAAATTACAGGTAAGATAAAAACGAGTCAAATAGCTATTGCTAGACATATTGCAATTTATTTAATTAGAAGTATGCTCGACATTTCTTTTGTTCGAATCGGGGAGATTTTTTCAAATAGAGATCACGCAACAATTATGTATAGTTATAATAAAGTTGAAAAAATGTTGAAAACTGATAAAGAAATGTTAACAGTTATCAACAAATTAAAAAAACAAATTACATGATTCAATCACTTGTTTTTTAATATTTAAACTAGTTTTCCACATTTCCACATTACTTATTATTATTATTAAATATTATAAATAAAAGGAGATATATAAATATGAAATTTAAAATAATCAGAGATAATTTTCTAAAAGCATTACTAATTGCTTCTAGAATCTGCCCACAAAAGAGTACTGATCCAATTATTACAAATTTAAAAATTGAATTATTAAATACCGGTTTATATTTAACTGGAACTAATGGAATAATTTCTATCCGCCATTATCTTCCAATAATTCTAAACGATAAGCAAATAATTCGAGATATGGTTTATGGAGGTATTTTAGTAAATTCATTTTTATTGACTGAAATTATTAAAAGAATTGATGGTGATGAAGTATCTTTTGAAGTTATTGATGATTCAATTGTTAAAATTGAAAATGAGAAATCTAATTTTAAATTAAATGGTATTAGAATTGAAGAATTTAGAGATATAGACTTTGATGAAGAAGGCGCTCGTATTGTTTTATTATCGAAAACTTTTATTGAAACAATAAATCAAGTATCGTTTGCTGTTTCAACAAAAGATAATAGACCACAACTTACTGCAGTTAATGTAGAAAGTGATACTTCTTGTTTAGTATTTACAGCAACAGACGGTGCTAGACTCGCTAGAAAAGAATTAGAGGTAGAGGTAAAAGAAAAATTAAATTCTAATATTCCAGGTAAAACATTACAAGAAGTTTTAAGAACTATTACAACTGAAAATAGTATTGAATTTTATATAAGTGATAAAAAAGTTTTATTCAAACTTGATAACACTTTAATACAATCTACTTTGATTGCTGGTGATTATCCAAATACAAAAAACATAATACCTAAGGTTTCTTATTACACTCTTGAAGTTAATAGTAACGAATTAATTAATGCTATGGAAAGAGTATCTTTATTTTCTAGTGAGCGTGAATTTATTGTTAAATTAACAATGAGTGAAAATAAAGTTGAAGTAAGCTCAAAATCTCAACAAACTGGTAGCGGTGTTGAAACAATTACAAATTTTAAATATAAAGGTGAAAGATTAGAAATTTCTTTTAATAATGAATATGTTAAAAGTGCTATCAAAGCTTTAAATTGTGAAGATGTAACTATTAATTTTTTAGGTGAAATGAAGCCTTTTACTATTTTAAATAAAAATGATAATTCTGTTATTCAGTTGATTACTCCAGTAAGAACTTATTAAGTTCTAAAAATCTCAAATTTTCTTTTAAATTAACTTCCTTTAATATATAATATTAAAGGAGTTATTTTTATGTTAGAACAAAAAAATATGTTGATTAAAATTTCTTCTGATTACATTACTTTAGGACAATTTTTAAAATTTACTAATGTAATAAATAACGGAGGTGAAGCAAAACATTTTATTTTAAATAACAATATATTTGTTAATGACGTTTTAACTAAAGAACGTGGCAAAAAACTACATGAACACGATAAAATAAATATTAATAACTCAGTGTTTTTTGAAATAAGCAAATAATGATTTTACAAAATATCAATTTAATTAATTATCGAAATTATAAAGAATTAAAAATATCTTTTTTTAAAGGAATTAATTATTTTTATGGTAATAATGGTGCAGGCAAAACAAATTTAGTAGAGGCTATTAATTTTTTATCATTATGTCGTAGTTTTAAAACTAACGATTTAACTACTTTAATAAAAACTAATGAGACTTACGCTTATATTGCTTCAAATATTGAAAATGATTTCAAAAAAGATTTTATTGAAATATATTTAGATAAAGATGGCAAAAAAATAAATATTGATAAGCAACATATCAATAAAGTAAGTGAATTATCTAATTTTATTAACACAATTGTTTTTACTCCAAAAGATGTTAATTTATTAAAAGATTCACCTAGTGAACGAAGATTATTCTTAAATTTAACAATATCTAAGTTATCTAAAGAATACCAAATTTCGCTATTAAATTATAATAAAATTTTAAAAAGTCGAAATGATTTATTGAAAAAGGATCAAATCGATCATGATTTATTAAATGTCTTAACAAATCAATTAATCGAATATTCTCAAATAATTTATTCGTATCGAAAAAAATATATTGAGGATATAAATACATTAATTTCTAAAATTTTTGCAAAAATCGATAATCGAAATTTCAGTATTAAAGTAATTTATAAAAGTTTTATTAGTAATCCTGATTTTAAAACAATTGCTAGATTAAAATATAAAGAGTCACTTGATTTAGATATCTTAAAAAAAACAACTACAATTGGAGTACATAAAGAAGATTTTATAATTTTATTAAACAATAAAAATGTTGGGTTATACGGTTCACAAGGTGAAAATAGAATGACTGTTTTATCTTTAAAATTATCTAGTTATTATTTAAAAAGCGAATTTAATCTTAAACCGATTATTATTTTAGATGATGTTTTAAGTGAATTAGATGAAAATCATAAATATTTGTTAATAGAATTTTTAAAGAATTTTGATCAAGTATTTATCACTGGAACTAGTGATAAAGAAAGAATAATGCATAAATATTACGTTTCTAATAATAATATTGAATTAATGGAGGAATAGAAATGGGAGAGAAAGATAAATTAGTACAAACTGATTTAAGTAAAGAAAATCCTGATAATCAATTAATTGATGAATCAGAAGGTTTTAATGAGCAAGAAAAAAATGTAGATAATAATTTATCTAGTGAAATTATTACTAATATTGACGAAAAAGATTTAGAAAAAGCAAAAAAAGATTACACAGGTAAAGATATAACTGTTTTAGATGGTTTGGATGCTGTAAGAAAAAGACCTGGTATGTATATTGGTTCAACTAGTGCGACTGGTCTTCATCATTTAGTCTGGGAAATTGTTGATAATGGTATCGATGAAGCTCTAGCAGGATATTGTAATGAAATTGATGTTTCTATAAATCCTGATAATTCAATAACTGTTAAAGATAATGGCCGTGGTATTCCTTGTGATATTGTTGAAAAAACTGGTTTAAGTGCTGTTGAAACTGTTTATACTGTTTTGCATGCTGGAGGTAAATTTGGTGGTGGCGGATATAAAGTTTCTGGTGGTTTGCATGGTGTTGGCGCTAGTGTTGTTAATGCATTAAGCAGTTTTGTTGATATTTATGTTCATCGTGATGGAAAGATTTTCTATATAAGATTTGAAAATGGTGGACATGCTGTCGATCGACTTAAAATAGTCGGTGAATGTAATGATACTGGAACAATTGTTACATTTAAACCTGATCCTAAAATTTTTAAAGAAACCACCGTTTTTAATTTTGATATCGTAAATAATAGATTAAGACAAATGGCTTTCTTAAACAAAGGAGTTCGCATTAATTTACACGATTTAAGAGTTACACCAAATGTTAATGTTTCATATCATTATGAAGGCGGAATTAAAGAATATGTACAATATTTAGATAAAGACGCTAATAGATTATTCGACGATGTAATTTATTGTGATGGTGCTCAAGAATTTATTGAAAACGATGTTAAAGAACTAATTTATGTTGAAGTTGCCATGCAATACACTAGTTCATATAACGATAAAATTTACAGTTATTGTAATAATGTTTCTACTGGTGATGGTGGTATGCATGAAGATGGGTTTAATTTAGCTATTGTTCGTGTCTTCAACAATTATGCTCGTAATAATAAATTCTTAAAAGATAATGATAAAGAAAAAATAACTGTAGATGATTGTAAAGAAGGATTAACCGCTATTATTAGTGTTAAACATCCTAATCCTCAATATGAAGGGCAAACTAAAGGAAAATTAGGCAATTTAGAAGTTAAAAAATTAGTAAGTAATGTTGTTGGCGAAAAACTTGAAAAATTCTTGTTAGAGAATAAGCCAATCGCCACGATTATTATGAATAAAATTAAAAGCGCTTATGAAGCTAGACTTGCTGCTAGAGCTGCTAAAGAAAATATTCGTCGTAAAAATGTTTTAGAAATTAATACATTACCTGGTAAATTAGCTGATTGTAGTTCAAATAATCCTGAGGAATGTGAATTATTTATTGTTGAAGGTAATTCTGCAGGAGGAAGCGCTAAAGCAGGTAGAGATAGTAAGACTCAAGCAATTTTGCCTTTAAGAGGTAAAATTTTAAATGTTCAAAAAGCTCAAATTCATCGAATTTATGATAATGCAGAAATTGGTAATATGATTGCTGCTATTGGTGCAGGATTTGGAGAAGATTTTGATATTGCTAAAATTAGATACCATAAAATTGTTATTATGACTGATGCTGATGTTGATGGTTCGCATATTCGAATCTTACTTTTAACATTCTTCCATAGGTTTATGAAGCCTTTAATTGATCACGGTTATATTTATATTGCTCAACCTCCGTTATATAAAGTTGAATATAAAGGCACCCCTTATTATTGCTATAGTGATGAACAATTAGAAAGAGTAAGAGCAAAGCTTGAACTAAAGCCAGGTTATCCTTATCAAAGATATAAAGGACTTGGTGAAATGGATGCAGATCAACTTGAAGAAACAACAATGGATCCAGCAAAACGCAAAATGCTTCGAGTAACTGTTGATGATGCAATGCTTGCTGATCAAGTCTTTAGTGATTTAATGGGAGAAGAGGTTGCTCCACGTACTGAATTCATTGAAAAGAATGCAAAATTTGTTAAAAATCTTGATATTTAAGGAGATTATTTATGGCTGATGAAATAAAAAAAGATGATGTAAATATTGATGAAGAAGAAAAATTAAAGCAAGAAAACGCTTCATACGAAGCAGGTATTGTTCCTTCTTTAAAAGATACTGAGATATCAAGTGAAGTTAAAAATAGTTTCTTAGATTATGCAATGAGTGTCATTGTTTCAAGAGCGATTCCTGATGTTAGAGATGGCTTAAAACCTGTTCATAGAAGATGTATTTTCGGAATGTATGATGCTGGCTATACTAGCGACAAACCATTTGTTAAATCTGCTAGGATTGTTGGTGATGTCATGGGAAAATATCATCCTCATGGTGATAGCGCAATTTATAATACAATCGTTAGATTAGCTCAACCCTTCTCGATGCGTTATACCTTAGCTGATGGTCATGGTAATTTTGGTAGTATGGATGGCGATGAAGCAGCTGCTATGCGTTACACTGAATGTCGTATGTCTAAAATTGCTTTAGAAATGGTAAGAGATATCAATTTAGATACGGTGGACTTTGTTCCTAATTATGATGGTTCACTTGAAGAACCTTCTGTTTTACCATCCAAAATTCCTAATTTATTAATAAATGGTAGTGATGGAATCGCTGTTGGTATGGCAACAAAAATGCCACCACATAACCTAAAAGAAGTTATTGATGGTATTGTTGCTTATAGTAAAAATAATGACATTACTACTGAGGAATTAATGAAATTTATTAAAGCACCAGATTTTCCAACTGGTGGAATAATTTATGGTTTAGGTGGCGTAAGGGATGCTTATGAAAAAGGTAGAGGTACTTTTAGATTAAGAGCTAGAACTGAAATTAGTGAAATGGCTAATGGAAAAAGTAAAATTACAATTACTGAAATTCCTTATCAAGTAAATAAAGCTGTTTTAGTTAGTAAAATTGGGGAATTAGCTAGAGATAAAATAATTGATGGAATTACTTCTATTAAAGATTATTCTAAAGGCAATGTTCATATTGAAATTGAATGTCGTAGAGATGTAGTTCCACAAGTTGTTTTAAATCAATTATTTAAAAATACTCAACTTGAAGTAAGTTATGGCGTTATTAATTTATGTATAAGTAATGGCGCTCCAAAAATTTTATCATTAAAAGATTTAATTAAAGATTATTTAGATCATCAAACTAATGTTGAAGAAAGAAAAATTAAATTTTTGAAGAAAAAAGATGAAGATAGAAAACATATTGTTGAAGGATTATTAAAGGTTCATGACAATATTGATGAAGTTGTTCATTTAGCAAAAAATAGTGCAAGCCCAACAGATTTTGGCAATAAATTAATGAGTCAATTTGGCTTAAGTGAGCCTCAATCTAAAGCTGTTGTTGCTATGACTTTAGGTAGACTTACTGGACTTGAAACTCAAAAACTTCTTGATGAAGAAAAAATGCTTATTGCTAATATTGAACGTTATACTTTCATTTTATCAAGTTATGAAAATTTATTAGCTGAAGTCATTAAAGATTTAGAAGAAGTTAAAAAGAAATATGGTGATGATAGACGTAGTTCGATAAGCACTGAAATAACTTCAATTGATGACGAAGATTTAATCCCTGAAGAAGATATTGTTATTACTTTAACTGAAAAAGGCTATATTAAAAGAATGTCTAATGATGAATTCAGAGCACAAAATCGTGGTGGAATGGGTGTTAAAGGCATGACTGTTTACGAGGATGATGAAGTTATAATGATGGTAAGTAGCAATACTCATACAGATATTTTATTCTTTACTAATAAAGGCCGAGTATATAGACGTAGAGGGCATGAAATAATTTCTACTTCAAGACAAGGTAAAGGAATTCCTGTTGGGAATCTTATAGATTTAGAAAAAGGTGAAAGAGTAGTATCGCTAATTGGATGTGATGATTATAAAAATAAATACTTATTCTTTGCTACAAAAAACGGAATCGTTAAACGTACATCGCTTGAAGAATTTGAAAGAATAAATACTAACGGGAAATATGCAATTACTTTTAAAGAAGATGATAGCTTATTAAATGTCTCTGTAACAAATGGAAATGCTCTTATTGCTTTAGCAACTGATGAAGGTCAACTTTGTTTATTTAATGAAAATAGTGTTAGATCTATGGGTAGAACTGCTTCTGGTGTTAAAGGTATTAACACTAAAGGAGCGACAGTTATTGCTTTAGCTACTTCTTTAAGTGGTGATAAAGTCTTTGTACTTAGTGAAAATGGATTAGGTAAATTATCACCATTAAGTGAATATCGACAAACAAATCGTGGCGCTGGTGGTGTTATAACTATCAAAGTAACTGAAAAAACTGGCAAACTTGTTGGAATGAATATTGTTCATGGTGATGAAGATGTTGTTATAATTACTAATAATGGAACTGTTATTAGAACACCATTATCACAAGTTAGAGAATGTGGACGTAATTCTCAAGGAGTAAAAGTAATAAATTTAAAAGAGAAAGAATCTGTTTCAAGTTTTACAATTATTCCTCATGAAGAAGAAAATCAAAATACAGAAAATAGTGACGAATTAGTAGAAAAGCCTGCAGAAGTTAAATAAAAAAGGAGAAAATTATGTTAGATTTAAATTATTTAATAGAGCATCAAGAACATGTTCAAGAACTTCTTAAAAGAAAAGAATATGACGTTGATTTAAATGAACTTGTTAATTTAATTAAGGAAAAGAAAAAATTGATTGTTGAAGTTGAATCAAATAAGGCACTTCAAAATAAATTATCAAAATCAGTTCCTCAAGTTAAAAAGGAAGGCGGAGATGTTTCAAAAATTTTTAAAGAAGTTAAAGAGTTAGGCGAGCAAAATAAAGATAAAGAAGAGAAACTAGCCAATTTAGAAGAAAAAATTAATTCGATTGCATTTGCCTTACCTAATTTACCTGATGAAGATCTTCTTTCTGGTGGTAAAGAAAATAACAAACCAATTTATTTTTATAAAGAGCAACCTAAATTCAACTTTAAAATTAAAAATCATGTTGAACTTGCTGAATCGTTAGGTCTTATTGATTATGATAGGGCTGCAAAAATTAGTGGCCATGGTACATGGATTTATACAAATCAAGGTGCCTTACTTGAATGGGCTTTAATAAATTATTTTATTGCTAATCACTTAAAAGATGGATTTACCTTTATCCTTCCTCCACATTTATTAAATTATGAAAGTGGATTCACTGCTGGTCAATTTCCTAAATTTGAAAAAGATGTCTTTGAAATAGCTGATGTTACACCTAAGAAATTTTTATTGCCTACTGCTGAGACTGCTTTAGTTAATTTACATCGTGATGAGGTATTATCAAGTGATGAATTACCTAAAAAATATTTTGCTTATACGCCTTGTTATCGTAAGGAAGCAGGAAGCTATCGTAGCGAAGAAAGAGGAATGATTCGTGGATATCAATTTAATAAAGTTGAGATGGTTGAATACACTAAAGATGATGATAGTGATAGAGCTTTTGAAGAATTATTAAATAAAGCTAAGAGATTATTAGAAGGATTAGGATTACATTATCGTATTTCCAAACTTGCAGCCGCTGATTGTTCACATTCAATGGCTAGAACATATGATTTAGAAGTTTATTTACCTTCCCTTAATATTTATAAAGAAGTTTCTAGTGTTTCTAATGCTAGAGATTATCAAGCTCGTAGAGGAAGAATGCGTTATAAAGACGAAAACGGAAAAATGCATTTTATGCATACATTAAATGGATCTGGCTTAGCAACAAGTCGTGTATTTCCTGCAATATTAGAGCAATATCAACAAGAAGATGGTAGTGTTTTAGTTCCTGAAGTATTGCAACCTTACATGGGTGGAATAAAAGTACTTAAACCTATTAAAAAATAATGTATAATAATAGAGCCATTGCGAGTTAGTCTTTCGAACCAGGTCAGGATGGGAACATAGCAGCCTTAAGAATTTCGCTAACTGTGCAATGGTTTTATTTTATTTAAGTAATTATAGATTATGAACGAACATGAAAAATTTATGCATTATGCATATCTAGAAGCTTTAAAAGCTTATAAAGAAAATGAAATTCCTGTTGGAGCTATAATTTTAGATAAAGATAATAAAGTTATAGCTAGAGCCCATAATAAAAAAAATAAGTGCAATGATGTTACTGCTCATGCTGAAATTTTAGCAATTAAAAAAGCTTCTAAAAAATTAAAATCATGGCATCTTGATGAATGTAAAATTTATATAACAGTAGAGCCTTGTTTAATGTGTTCTAGTGCTATTTTGCAATCTAGAATTAAATCTATTTATTATGGTGTTGAATCAACGTTTAATGAATTAAGTCTAAAATATTTATCTGATTATTTATTTGATAATAATATTGAAGTAAAAGGAAATATTTTAAGTGATGAGATAAGTATTTTACTATCAAATTTCTTTAATAAAATAAGATAATTTTAATATAATTTTACTATGTAAAAAAATATAATTAATGTATACTTTTTTTGAGGTAAAAATATGCTTAAATTAATTGATGTTTCTAAGAATTATATAATTGATAAAAAAGCATTTCCAGCTTTAAAGCATGTCAATTTAGAATTTCCGAATTCTGGTGAATTATGTGCAATATTAGGAGCTAGTGGTTGTGGCAAGACAACCTTACTTAATATCATTGGTGGATTAGATAAATATACTAGTGGAGATTTACAAATTGATGGAATATCTACAAAAGAATATAAAGATAAAGATTGGGATAATTATCGTAATAAAAAAATCGGATTTGTTTTTCAAAGTTATAATTTAATACCTCATTTATCAATATTAGAAAATGTAGAAATGTCATTAACTTTAAGTGGTGTGAGTAAGAAATCTAGAATTAAAAAAGCTAAAAAATCTTTGGAAACTGTAGGTTTATTTGATTTTTTAAGCAAAAAACCGAATCAATTAAGTGGTGGTCAAATGCAAAGAGTTGCTATTGCTAGAGCACTAGTAAATGATCCTGAAATCATTTTAGCTGATGAACCAACTGGTGCTCTTGATAGTGTAACTTCAATTCAAGTAATGAATATATTAAAAGAAATTTCCAAAACGAAGTTAGTTATCATGGTAACTCATAATAAGGAATTAGCAACTAAGTATGCTACTAGAATTATTATGATTAAAGATGGTGTGATTGAAAGTGATGATAAGAAAGATAATAAAATTATAATTAAGAAAAATAATCATAAAGACGAAAGAAAAAATAAAACGTCAATGTATTTTTTATCTGCAATTAAAATTTCTTTTAAAAATTTAATTACTAAAAAAGGGCGAACAATTTTAACTAGTACAGCAGCAAGTTTTGGTATTATTGGTGTTGCTTTAGTATTAGCCTTATCTAATGGATTTAATAATTATATTGAACGTGTTGAGAGTCAAACTGCTTCGATGATGCCAATAAATATACCTTCTTATACAGTTAAGTATGAACAAGATGAAAGTGTTGAACTTCCCCCAAAATTTGGTGATACTAATTTAGTTTATCCTTATCAAAGTAATGTCAGTAAAGTTACTTATTCATATAATGTTTTTAGTGAGAAATATATAAATTATTTAAAACATCTTCGCGATGATAAAGGATTAATTAATGATTATATAATTAGCTATGGAAACTCCTATTCATATAATTTAATGACTGATTTTCCTGATGGGAGTTATAAAATAGTTGAAAATAAAAATGTTGTTTCAATGGGTTCAACATTAAATTCTTTAACTGGCTTACCTACAACATTATTTCATGTTTTATATGGAAAAGAAGAATACATTAAAGAGTCCTATGATTTAATTGATGGAACGTATCCAAAAAATGCTAACGAATTAGTCTTAGTAATTGATCAATATAATCGTATTTCACCAGATACTTTGAAAGCTTTAGGTTTTTATAGTGAAGATACTGATGTTAAAAATATGGAACCTATCAAGTTTGAAGATTTATACAAAAAGAAATTTAAAATTTTTAATAATCAAGAATTTTATAAAGAAAGCATAATTAAAGATAATAAAACAACTGATAATTATGGACATGATAGGAATATATATACATATAATAATGCATTAGATTATAAAGATATGTTTAATGATTCTAATTTAGGTATGGAATTAAAAATTACTGGTGTTTTAAGAATAAATAAAAGCAGCTCAATTGGCTTAATGGCTAACGGCTTGTGCTATTTAAAAGATTTACAAGATATTTTAACTTCAAAAAATGAAGAAGCGAGCATTTCTAAGAATTATATTAATAATTTTTCTTTTAATAAAAAAGATAGTGAAAATAAACCATATGAATTTAATGATTTTATAACTGAATTAACTAATTTATATACTAATTTAAAAAATATTGATGAAATAAGTGGGATATATAGTGAAATAAATAAAATCATAAATAAATACTTTACTTTTTATGCTTATAACAGTTCTAAAGATAAACTAGGTTATTATAGTAATGGAGTTTCCGCGTTTTTAAGTGTCGCTAGTAATCTAGGAGTTAATATTGTTAGTGATGAATTAATGAATAATGGATTATCTAATATGCTTTATTTAAAGACGATATTAGATAAAATATCTTTAGGATTTACTAATGATGCTTCAGATGAAGAAGTTAATGATGCTTATAAAGAATTACTTGGCCTTATTGGCTATATTAATACTTATAGTTCAATACAATCAATTATAGTTTTTCCTAAAAATTTAACTAGTAAAAAAGAATTATTAAATTCTTTAGATGAATTTAATAATATAAAAGAAAATGATCAATATCATGCTAGCAAAGCATCTGAACAAGTTTATTATACTGATATTGCTGGCGATTTAACTGATGGGTTAGGACAAATGATTAATGTAATTTCAATTGTTTTGATTATATTTGCTTCTATTTCGTTGCTTGTTAGTTCGGTAATGACTGGAATTATTACTTATGTTTCAGTAATTGAAAGAACTAAAGAAATAGGTATATTAAGAGCTTTAGGTGCTAGAAAAAAAGATGTTGCAAGACTTTTTGTAGCAGAAAGTTGTATTATTGGCGCTTTAGCAGGAATTATAGGTTGCTTGGCTTCTTATATAATATGTATACCAATTAATCAGATTTTAAATTCAATTTATCCAGAATATAATTTAGGTAGTATTGCACTATTAAATCCATTACATGCATTAATACTTATTATTATTTCAATTATTTTAACCTTAATTAGTGGATTAATTCCTTCTAGAATTGCTGCTAAAAAGGATCCAGTTATAGCTTTAAGAAGTGAATAAAATGAAAAAAGAAGATAATAAAATAAACACAAGTTCTAATGTTAAAAGGATTTTATCTAGGTCGGATTTTGGACTCTCTATTTATCAAGTAAATTTGAGAAATTCTCAAGGATTAAATAACAAATCGAATGTAAAAGTTAATCGTAGTTATTTAGATATTATTATCAAAAATTTATTTACATTTTTTAATATTTTATTAGTTATAATAGGAATAATTTTACTTGCAGCTGGGTTATGGACAAGTTGTGTATTTTTAATAATTTTATTTGCCAATACTTCAATTGGTTTAATTCAAGATATACGCGCTAAAATAATGGTTGATAAGTTATCGTTGACAGATAAAACAAAATCAAAAATTATGCGTGAAGGAAAAATAAAAGAAATTGATCCTGATGAAATTGTATTAGATGATGTTTTGATCTTAAAAAATGATGATTCTATTCCTTGTGATTCAAGAATATTATCAGGCCAGGCCACTGTTAATGAATCGTTAATTACCGGTGAATCAATACCAATTAAAAAGATTGCAGGGGATTATATTTATAGTGGTACATATGTTGTTTCTGGAAGTTTAAGAGCGCGTGTTGATAAGGTTGGAGCTGACAACTACATTCAACAATTACAATCAAAATCAAAAGAATATCGTCGTCCTAAATCTCAAATCTATGCAAAACTCAATTATTTATTCAAAATTATTTCAATCATTGTTATTTTGATAGGTTTTGTTGTATTAATTGAAAAAGGAATAATGGAAGATGCCTTTTCTAGTTGGGAGCATTTTGTAAATAATATTGGGCAAATTGCTGGAAGTTTAATTTCTATGATTCCTTCGGGAATGTATCTATTAGCTTCTACTAGTTTAGCAGTTGGAACAATTGCTCTTACAAAAAAGAATGTTTTAGTTAGAGATTTATATTCAACTGAAACTTTAGCAAGAGTGGATACATTATGTATTGACAAAACAGGAACAATTACAGATGGGAGTATGTCTATTAATAAAATAGAAGTAATAGATAATAAAAGATTTCCTAAAGGTAAAATTGAAGCATGTATCTCTTCTATTTTGTTTGCAACTCAAGATGATAACTTTACTGCTAAAGCTTTAGAAGATTATTTAGGGAGAAAAGAAATATTTAGATGTAAAAATTACATTCCATTTGATAGTTCTATTAAATATACCGCTGCAACATTAGAAGATGTTGGTACTATTATTTATGGAGCTTATGGTTTTATCGATTTAATAAATGATAAACTTATAAAAGAAAAAATAGAAAATTATAGTAAACATGGATTTAGAGTACTTGTTGTTGGATATTCGAATAAGGATATAAAAAATGATAAAATTCCTAATAAAATTACTCCAATTGCCTTAATTATTATTCAAGATAGAATTAGAAATAAAGCTAAAGAAACTATAAATTGGTTTATTAAAAATAATGTAAATATTAAGGTAATTAGCGGAGATAATCCATTGACTGTTAGTAATATTGCTGAGCAAGTTGGAATCGTTAATGCTGATAGATATATTTCTTTAGAAGGAATTGAATTAGATGAAGTTAAAAAAATTGTTGAGAATTACAATGTTTTTGGTAGAGTAACACCTGAACAAAAAGAAGTGATAATTAAAACACTTAGAGAAAATAAACATAATGTGGCAATGTTTGGCGATGGAGTAAATGATATATTAGCAATGAAAAGTGCTGATGTTAGTATTAGCGTTAAAAGTGGCTGTAGAGCTGCTAGAGATATCGCTAGTCTAGTTTTAACAAATAATGACTTTGAATCTTTGCCAGAAATAGTTTCTCAAGGAAGAAGAGTTATTAATAATCTCCAAAGAACATGTTCTTTATTTTTAACAAAAACAATTTTTAGTATTTCACTAAATATATTCTTCATTCTTTATAGTATCATTACATTAAATAAATTAAATCAACCAGTGACGTGGCCTTTTTTAACTAATAATTTTTATGCTTGGGAGATCATTACGATTGGTATTGCAGCATTTTTACTAGCTTTAGAGCCAAATAATGAAAAACTTGAAGGTAATTTTTTATTAAATATATTTAAAAAATCAATACCAAATGGACTAATTATTTCTATTACAATAATGGCTTTATTTATTTATACATATTCTACAAAAGGTTTAGATTCTATTGATGATTCTATTACAATATCGGTTTATTTTATTTCCATAACATCGTTTTTTGTTTTAATGCAAACGTGTTATAAGTATAATTTTTATCGAATTTTGATATTAATTGGAAGTGCATTAACTATGTCTTTAATGTTTATAATCTCTTTGTATTCAAAATTTAATCTATTAGAAATATATTTATTAAAGGATTCAAGTTATATTATAACTTTAATTGTTTTATTAGCTATTTCATTTATAGCAATGCTTATCGTGTTTGTTTTAACAACTTTTTATAAAAATATTAAAAAGATATTTAAAGGCGATAAAATATGAGTAAAAGTGAAAAGAAAATACAAGAGACATTTTTAAATTTGTTAGCTAGTAAGCCAATTGAAAGTATTTCTGTATCAATGCTTTGTAATGCTTTAAATATGGAGCGACAAACGTTCTATTATCATTATCAAAGTTTATATGATCTTATATATTCGATATTTTATGAAATGAAATTGGAAATAGATAATAATAGTAGTTTTAAAGAAAATATCTTTAAATTGCAAACTTTTTTAGAAAATAACAGAGTTTTATGTATATCAATTATTAATACATTTGCTGAATCTATATTAACTGAATTTATTAATTCTTATTATTATAGAGTTCTTAAAACTATTAATTATGAGTATAAAAATAGTAAAGATTTTATAATTTTTTTTACAAAAGGGGCGACAGAAATTACTTTAGATTTATTTAAAACTGAATCTTTTAATTATAAAAATTTTAGTTTGAATCTTAATTCAATTTTCAATAATTTTTCTAATTTTATTAAAACATATTGTAAATAAGTTTATTTATTTACCGAAGTTTGATATTATAAATAAGTAATTCTCGAGCATACTTTTTGTAGCAAGGGAGAAATTATGACTAAAGATGATTTAATTAGTTTACTAGTCTACTTAATAATGATAGCATTCGCAATTATTGTAGGAGTAACAATGATAAAACCAGCAATTGAAGCTGGATATATTCCTGATGGAGGGAGTTCTTTTTTATTTTTAATTATATGCTTATTTATTGGTATTGTTTTAAATGGACTATTAATTGAATTAGGACATTTAATTGGTGCTAAAATAGGTGGGTATACAATATTATCCTTTAATGTTTTATCTTTTTCTTTTTTTAAACAAAAAGATAATGATAAACTTAAAACTACATTTGGAGTTTTTAAAACTTTTAATGGATTAACTGGTGAGACAATAATTACACCAAAAAAAGATCATGCTAATCCAATTTTATACATCTTTTTACCTATTATTTTATTTTTAATTGAAATTGCTGTATGTGTATTTACTTTCAACTTCATCATTGATAATCAAGCAAGCGAAATGTTACTACTTATAAAATATGGATTTTTTATTGTTACATGTGTTGGAGCAATGATAAATATATATAATTATTTTCCTGCAAAATTAGATTCAATGAATGATGGTTATCGTTTAATTTTATTAAATAAAAAGATTAATATAGATGCTTATAATGAATTATTAAGAGTTAATGGTGATAAGTTACTTGGAATTGATTATGGTGATATAAAAACTTTTACTGTTTCTAGTGATTTTACAGCAAAAGTTAATATTTTAAGTGCACTTAATTATGCAGATAAAAATAAAAATAAAGCTATTGATATCTTAGATGATGTAATAATACATGAAAAGAATATTACTAAAACAACATTAAGAGATGCAAAAATTAAAAAATCTTATATTTATTTTTTAAATAACGATAATGAGGAAGCCTTAAAAATGTATAATAATTTATCTGATGAAGATAAAAAATATATAAAGTTGTGTAATGACATGTTTTCGATTAGATATTATTTATTTTATGCTTTAAGAATAGAAAAAAGCACGAGCGAAGTCGAACGTGCTTTAGATAGAAGTAATAAAATACTTAAACGTTTATTACCTGGTGAAAAAGACGAAGAAATTAAATTATTAGATGATGTTAAAAAAAGATTAAATTTAAAATAGGTTATTTATTCTTTTCATCTTTTTTTAATGAATCTCTAATTTCTCTTAATAATAATATGTCTTCAGGAATAACTGGTTCTTGCTTTGGTGCTTCTTTTTCTTTTTCTTCCATTTTTTCTTTAAGAGCTTTTCTTTTATTATTCATATAAGTAAAAACTTTTAATATTGTAAAAAGTACTAAAGCGATTAATAAGAAATTAATAATTGCATTAATAAATGAACCCCAATCAATTACGTTTACTAATGTTTTATCATATGAAACGCCCCAATAGGTAACTTTATTTGCAACATCAGTTGTCCCTTCAATAAATTTTGCTTTTTCTGGATTCAAAACTGTTACGAGTCCATCAAGACCAGCAGGAACAGCAAGAGAAATTATAGGCATTAAAATTCCTTTGACTAAAGCGTTAACAATAGCTGTAAAAGCTGAACCAACAATAACGCCAATAGCCATATCAAGAACGCTACCGCGAGAGATAAAAGCCTTAAATTCTTCAATTATTTTAACTTTTTTTATTTTAATTTTTTTCATAAATGCCTCCGTGATTCATATTATAACATGTTAAATTTAAAATTTATTAAACTTAATTAGGACTTTTGATATAATTTTATTAAGGCGGTAAGTTATGGAAAAAGAAATTATAATTTTTACAGACTCTACATGTGATTTATCTAAAGATTTAATTGATCAAAACAAAATTAAAGTTATACCATTACATGTTACTTTTGATAATGGCGGACAATATCTTGATGGTGTAGATATATTTAGCGAAGATGTTTATAAAAAACAAGAAGAATTAAATACTTTGCCTAAAACAGGTGCAATAAATGTTTCTGAATTTATTAAAGCTTTTAAAGAAGAATATAATAAAGGCAATGATATATTTTATATAGGTATAGGAAGTGGCCTATCTAGCTCTTATAATAATGCTTTACTAGCAAGTAAGGAGTTTAATGATGAATCTCGCTTTGCAATAGTTGATGGTCAAAATTTATCAACTGGAACTGGTTTATTGGTATTAAAGGCCTGTAAATTTAGAGATGAAGGTGATTCTATACAAGAAATAAAAAGCAAAGTCGAAAAATTAGTTCCATTAGTAAGTGCAAAATTTTGTATTGATCGATTAGATTATTTATATAAAGGTGGCAGATGTTCAGGAATGACAATGTTATTAGCACACGCTTTAAAAATTCATCCAGTTGCTAAAGTTATTAACAATAAATTAGTTGTATATAAAAAGCCACGCGGCAAATATGTCAATGCTGTTAATGAGCAAATAGAGGAATTTAAACATGATTTACCAAATATGGATACAAGTTGTGTATTTATTACTCATAGTGGAAGAATTGATGGCTTTGATAAATATATTTATGATGAAATCTCTAAATATATTCCAAAAGAAAATATTCATATAACTGAAGCAGGTTGTACTGTTTGCTCTCACTGCGGTCCAAAAACTATTGGTATATTATATATATTAAATTCAAAAAAATAATTTAGTTTCGCTTTGTTTTTAAATAAAAAAAGACTTTATATTAAAATAAAAAATTAATTTATAAAGTCTTTTTATTTTTTTATTCAGCTGAATATTTTAAATTTTTGAAAGCAATGGAAGGAACATTATTACTACTAATTAATAAAGTAAGATTATTTCCTACAGCAATAACGTTATTGAATAATTCAAAGATATTACCACTTAGAACAAATAATCCTAATGGACCATCTTTTTTGCCATTAATAATTTTAAAACCATTAGACTCTAATGAAAAATCTCCGCTATTAGGATTTAATCCTGCATGTAATCCAGATAAATCAGTAATATATAGTCCATTTTTTATTTTTTGAAACAATTGTTCTTCAGTTAATTTACCTGGTTTAACATTAATTCCACTAAAAGCAATGCTCATTTTTCCACCTGCTCTATAAGCATTACCTGTTGATTCTACACCATCTTTTTTTGCAGTTTCTAAATTATAGAAATAAGTTTGTAACTTTCCTTTATTTATTATGACTTTATTTTTACAAGCAACACCTTCATCATCAAAATAATGTCTATATATATTGTTAGTAAGAGGTTTTTCAGCAATAGTGAGTTTATTAGAAACAATTTGTGTATTCAATTTTCCTTCGAATTTAGATGTATGTTTTTGAATAGCTTCCGCTGATAAATTACTTAATAATGCCATTAGCAAACTAGAGACACAATCGTTATTCATAACCACGTTATAAGTTCCATTAGCGACATTTGAGCCGTGAAGAGTCTCTAATGCTTTTTTAGTTGCTTTATTTGCTAGTGACATATAATCAAATTTCGTAAGATCATTACCAATAAAATACTCATAATGATCTTTTGTTTCGTTATTGTCTTTAACATAAACATTGCAATAAACGACAAAATAATTTGATTTGTCTTTTAATTTTAATCCATAAGAATTAGCAAATAATCTTTCATCCATAGATTCGTTATAAGAAACTTCAACTTCACTAATTCTAGGATCTAATGTCTTTGTGTAATTATATAGCTTACGTAACAAATCAATTTTTTCTTCTGCAGTAGTGGATTCTAAGGATTTAGAAAACATATTCTTTTTAGAATATTTTTCACTACCTTTAAAAATTTCAGGTATTTCCTTTTTTTCAATTAATGAAGCAGAATCTTTAATTGAATTAATGATGAAAGAAGGAGTGCTTTTGTCATCTTTTTCTGTTGCACAAAACCCTAATTTATTTTGATAAATTCCACGAGCTAAAATTTTTCCAACAGTTGATAACTCATAATTATCTATTTCACCTCTAAATAAAGAAACAGAAAACGATGTACTTTTATTAACATCCAATTCAAGCGCTTCTATATTATTATTTTTAGCTAATTCAAATAATTTATTTATATTCATCGATACTTCCTCCTCTTCCACCAACTGTAATTTCATCAACTCTAATTGTAGGCTGCCCAACATCAACTGGAATCGAACCACTTGCAGCTCCACAATTACCTTGGCCAAAAGCTAAATCATTACCAATCATATCGATATGTTTTAAGATTTCAGTTGCTTTGCCAACTAAAGTTGCGCCACGTACAGGTTCAAGAATTTTACCATTTTTTACAATATAAGCTTCACTACATCCAAAATTAAATTCACCTGTTGCAGGATTAACACTACCACCATTAAAACTTACAGCATAAAGTCCTAATTTAGTGTTTTTAATAATTTCTTCAGGCGTATATTTTCCAGGAGCGATATATGTATTAGACATTCTTGAGGTAGGAGTAAATTTATAGCTTTGTCTTCGACAAGCTCCATTTCCTGGCATATTCATTCTACGACCATTAAAATCATCAATTAAGTAACCTTTTAAAATACCATTTTCTATTAAAAGATTTTTGTGTGTTTCTTTACCTTCATCATCAATAAGATTACTACCCCACTCATTAGGAATTGTTCCATCATCATAAGCAGTCACACAATCATTAGCAATTTTTTTATTCAACATTCCGCTAAAAACAGATAAACCCTTACTGACACTACTTGCTTCTAGTTGATGTCCACATGCTTCATGGAATATAACTCCACCCCAACCATTTCCTATAATGACAGGGAATTTTCCACTTGGACATTCCCTTGCATTTAACATTAGTATAAGTTTTTTAGCATGTTCTTTTGCTAAGTCATCAATATTTAATTGCTTTGTAAAATACTCCCATCCTCCTTGAGATCCAGGACCATCAAAGCGTGTTTCAATTTTTCCATTATCGCTAGCGACAGAACTTATAAAAAAGCGCCCATATTCACGGTGATTGTTGAAGGTTTTAGCGTTACTATTATAAATAAAAGTTTTAGTAGTAGATATTAAAAATCCAGTATTACATTTGACAATTTTATCGCTAGAATCTCTAACTATTTGATTTGCTTTTTTTAATAAATTCACTATTTCACTTTTATTTATTGCTAAAAGTGAAGTACATTTTTTATGGAAATTATTAACAAAAACCTTGCTAAAATTATGTATTTTTTCTTTTTTTCGATTATCATCAAAAGATGCCCTTAGATTCAAAGCTAATTTCTCTAATCCTTTTTTACTGACATCGTTTGTATATCCATAAATACATTTTAAGTCTTTCAATAATCTTAAGCCAACACCGCTAACTATTGATGTAGAAATATTATCAACCAAGCCATTTTCTACACTGATCATTTGATTAAATGTATCTTCATAGTATAGTTCAGCAAAATCACATCCGGTCTCTAATGAAAGATTTATAATTTCTTGTGCTAATTTTTCATTTAACATGTTTATTCTCCTTTAGTAAACATTATAATGCTTTATTTTATTTTTAAAATAAATATAATTAAGAATAATATGAAAGTGTTTTTATATTTCCAAGCACAAGGAATTATTAGAAAAAGTGGTATTGGGCGTGCTTTATATTTGCAAACAAAAGCTTTAAAATCAGCTGGAGTTGATATAACTCTTGATATTAGAGATAATTTTGATATTGCTCATATTAACACACTTTGGCCTAAATCACATAAAATAGAACGCTTTATTAAAAAGCAAAATATACCATTGATAGTTCATGGGCATTCTATTTTTAGTGATATGAAAAATAGTTTTCGTATGTGGCAAATTCTATCAATATTTTCTAAGATATCTATTAAAAAATGTTTTAAATATGCGGACGCTATTATAACTCCAACAGAGTATAGCAAAAGAATCATCGAATCTTATAAATGCGTAAAATGTAAAGTGTATGCTGTAAGTAATGGTATAGATCTTAAAGAATATGCTTATGATGATGAAAAAATAGAATTATTTAAAGCTTGTTTCAACATTAAAGATAATAAAAAAGTTGTTATTGGGATAGGGATTCCTTTTGAAAGAAAAGGTATATTAGAATTTTTTAGAATAGCAAAAGAGTTTAATGATGTTACTTTTATTTGGTTTGGAGATATGGCTAAAATATGTTTACCTCGTAAAATTAATAAAGCTATTAAAAATAGGCCTCGTAATGTAATTATGCCTGGATATATGGATAATGATATTTTAAAAGGCGCTTTACAATACGCTTCATGTTTTTTGTTTCCTACTAAAGAAGAAACTGAAGGAATTGTGGTTTTAGAAGCTTTAGCAAGTTATACACCGGTATTAGTTAGTAATATACCTACTTATAAAGAATGGCTAGAGGATGGTGTTAATTGTTATAAAGCAAATTCTATTATGGAATTTATTAATAAATTAAAATTTATTTTGAATAACGATAATACAACTATAACTAAAAATGGTTATGAAGTTGTTAAAGAACGACAAATTGAAAAAATTGGATTAAAACTAAAAGCTATCTATAATGAAGTGTATAATGAAAAGAAAAATAAAACCCTTGTTAAATAAGAAAACAATTTATATAATATGAATTGCTTTCTTTGAATAAAGATTTAGTAATTCAAGGCGGAAGGAGTAAAAATATGAAAGAAGGAATACATCCAAATTATCACAAATGTAAAGTTACTTGCATTTCATGTGGTAATACATTTGAAACAGAATCAACATTAGATGAAATTCGTGTTGATACTTGTAGTAATTGTCATCCATTTTATACTGGTAAACAAAGATTTGCTCAAAATGATGGCCAAGTTGCTCGTTTCAATAAGAAATGGTCAAAAACCGTTGATAGCAAAAAGAAATAAGAAAAATGAGCCATCCTCTAATGGATGGCTTTTGTTTTTAAGGAGTCATTATGGAGAAAAAAAGATTTTATATAACTACACCTATTTACTATCCTAGTGGTAACGCGCATATTGGGCACGCTTATTGCACAACAATGTGCGATATTTTTGCTCGATATAAAAGATCTAGACATTTTGAAGTGTATTTTTTAACAGGAACTGATGAACACGGGCTAAAAATTGAAAAAAACGCTAAAGCTGCAAATAAAACCCCAAAAGAATATGTTGATGAAATAGTTGCTAGATTTAAAAAGTTATGGGATGCGATGAAAATTTCTAATGATGACTTTATTAGAACAACAGATGAAAGACATATTCATGTAGTTCAAAGTGTTTTCAGTGATTTTATTAAAAATGATGATGTTTATTTAGGAAAATATGAAGGATGGTACTGCACCCCTTGTGAATCTTTCTGGACAGATACTCAAGTCGGGGAAAATCATTTATGCCCTGATTGTGGTCGTCCAGTTCAAAAAGAAGTTGAAGAATGTTATTTTTTTAAAACCAAAAAATATTTACCTGAATTAAAAAAATATTTTGAAATACCAGATGCTATTTGTCCTGTTAGTAGAAAGCATGAAATGGAAAATAATTTTATTAAGCCTGGATTAGAAGACTTATGTGTCAGTAGAACATCTTTTTCTTGGGGTATACCTATTTTAGAAAATAAGAAACATGTTGCTTATGTTTGGCTCGATGCTCTTTTTAATTATCTAAGTGCTCTAGGATATCGTAGCGAGGATGATTCATTATATAAAAAATTTTGGGAAAGCGAAGAGAGTGAAATTATTCATGTTATTGGCGCAGATATAACTAGATTTCATACCATTTATTGGCCAGAGTTCTTAAGTGCTTTACATTTAAGATTACCTGATAAGGTTTTTGTACATGGCTTATTAATGATGAAAGATGGCAAAATGTCTAAATCTAAAGGTAATGTTGTTTCTCCATTTCCTTTAATTGACCGCTATGGGGTTGATGCTCTTCGTTATTATTTTGCTAGAGAAATAATATTCGGGCAAGATGGTCAATTTACTCCTGAACAATTTATCGAAAGAATTAATATGGATTTAGCTAATAATTATGGGAATCTTGTAAGTAGAACGTTATCTATGATTATTAAATATTTTGATGGAATTATACCTCCTTACGTTGAAAATATAAATTCTAATGATAAAGAATTAGAAGACCTTGCTAAGCAAACTAAAATTTCATTTGAACAAAAAATGGATGATCTACACATTAGTGAAGCTTATATGGATGTAATGAATTTATTAAGTTTAGCAAATAAATATATTGAAGATAATGCACCATGGGCTTTGAGTAAGGATTCTTCTAAATTAAATAATCTTAAATCAGTAATGGCTCACTTAGCTTATGTAATTTCAATAACCTCAATGATGCTAAAACCTGTTTTAGTAACTAAAGCTGATAAAGTATTTGATTATTTGTCATTAAGCGATGAAGAAAGAGATTATAATAGAATATTTGATACTAATTTATTAGCAAATAAGAAGGTTAGCAAAGGTGAAGTTTTATTCCCTAGACTTAATAATGATGATGTTGAATTTGTTAAAGGATTGATGATAAATAATAAAAAATAGTTAGGATTTGTAGACTTTTTAAAAAAATAGAGAGTTTTTAATTCTCTATTTTATTTTTGTCTTTTGCTATTTTTTTACTTTTAAAATTCTTATAAATTATTATTGAAACAATTATTAATAAAGTGAAAGTGACCCCACAAGCATAACCAAAACTATCAATCAAAACATCCCTAAATGAACAAAATCTACCTGGTGTAAATTTTTGAATTAATTCGCTAAATCCTGCTAATGAAAAGCCAATAACCATACTAATTAATGTTGCATAAATTTTATTTAAATCTTTTTTAAATGCTAAGAATATATAAATTGAACCAAGTAGAGATGTAAAAGCAAATAAGCCAAAATGACCAAGTGACTTTCTAATAATTAGTGATAATTGATTAAAGGTGAAACGTGTATTTCTAATTACGTTTATATGTAAAATTTGTGTATAAGCATTATGTTTAGGATTTCCATATATTACTTTTATATAATCAGTACCAATATTTTTAGTAGTTATATTGCCAGAGGCATTGATATAAACACTGTGTTTACAATAGTCCTCTTCATCTAAATTAACATAACTTAATTGTTTAGAGGTACATTCAAATAATGGTTTTATATAAAGTTGATATGATACGCCAAAATCTAAATCGATATCATAATAACCAATAGTATCATCTTTTTTAATTTCTTTTATCGATAATGGTTTAAATTTTGTTTCATCAATAATAAAAGGAGAAGTTGTATCAATTATATTTATGGTCTTAGTTTTAGATATTGATAAGTCATCTAGACTAGTCATTGTTATTTTTATCGTTCCAGCTTTATTAGCTTTTGATAAACCAGTTTCACTATCTATCGATAGTAAATCTAAATCATCAGAAGAAAATAAAACTTTTTTATTTGTAGCATCATCATTAATAATAGGTTTAATATCAAATATTGTATCAACTGGTACATATAAAAAGTCATCACTAGGCTTATTGTATTCATTTGATGTTGAAATTAATGTAAAACTAAAGTCAAATATATTTTTATTAACTAAAACATAATTAACTTTAATATTTACATTTGAAACTTCAAGCAAATTAGTGATATCTATTTGATTATATTTTAGTGTAAAATCAATTCTGGTCGATATATTAGTATTTGTTTGACTTAATCCTTGAATTGAATGTGTTTCATCAATAAAGATTAAATTATTTTCTTTATTATTATATTTCCATTCTAAGGTAGGAGTTAAATCGATACTAATTGATGTATTATCTATAAATTTAGTAACAAAAGAACATTTTGCATCAAAAATCATTATTTGATCTTTGTTTATTGTAAGATTGTTATTGCTTTTATTTATGGCTATATCATCAACTATTAAGGAGGCTTGATTTGGTGTAGCAACACTTTCAAAATAATAAGTTTTAGCCTCTAAATCATTAGCGATTTCGGAAGATAATTTAATTTTAATAGAACCTAATTTATTAAATTTAATACCTGTATAATTTCCTAATTCATCTTTAATAAATTCGGCTATATTTGATTCGTTACCAATAATTTCGATGTTTAATTTGGAATTAACTAATGTATTTTTAATACTTGATAATGTATTAGTTGAAGTAGTGATAAATGTAGAAAATATTTTATTATATTCATCATTGCTATTAACTAAAAACAATGTTTTGTTATTTTCTCCTGGATTGAATTTATTAAACCCAAAATCAGTAATTTTACTTGAATTATCAATCTCTGAAGAATAACTGAATATAAAGTCTATGTATTCATTATTATAATTAACATTAGGGATATATCTAACAATACCTTTAGGAGGAAGGTCATTTGATATAGGAGTTAAGTTTATTGATTCATATGATTTGATAATTTTAAAATATGTATCTAAAGGATAAGAAGTAGTCTCATCTAGTAAATAAAATTCCCAAGCGTAGTTAAAATTATAAAGATTTTTATCTATAGTAAAAGGAATAGATATTTTTAAATTATCTTTGATTATTGTAGTTTCATTTTCATATACTTGATAGTGAATATATTTTAAATTTTTCTCGGATGTATTGACATTATCAATTTCATTAATTGTAACGTCTAATAATTTAGATATTGTTAATTCAATTGATTTATTTTGAGTATCGACTAAATCATCATAAGAATAAAACAATTTAATTTTATAATTATCTAATTGATTAATATCTTCAATTTTATTTTCATTTAAACTAATTTTAATAGAAAAATTTCCTTTAGAAGTTAACTTTTTTTCTAAAATATTCAAATAATTATTTTGATCATCTAAAGTTAATTTTAATTTATTAATATCGAAATCAGCATAGATATCATTATAAGTTCCATTAAGAGTTATTAATTTATATTTAGTAGTAAATATTTGATTAGTTTGCTTTATATTGACGTCTTTTATGTAATAATTAGTTTCTTGAGCGCTATTAACTTTAATTAAAAGTGTATCTTTAATTTTTTCATTATCACTTGAAACTACGCTAATAGTTGTTTCACCTCCATTATGAGCAATAATAGTTCCAGTATTAGAATCAATTGAAGCTACTTTAGTATTACTTGAGTAATAATTGATATTAGTATTTGTTGCATTAGTAGGAAAGATGGTGGTTTCTAATTTATAAGTTTCACCAATATTTAAATTATAATCAATTTTATTTGCTATTTTTATTTCTTGAACATCTATTTTTTTAACACTAAAAATAAATTCCTTCGATAAAGAGTTTTTTCTTGAACTTGTAAAAGTAATTTTAGAAACACCAGGATTATTAAAAACAATGGTTTTACTTTCTTCTTTAATCGATAAAACAGTAGAATTTGAGTTTTCAATTTCAACATCTTTAAAACTAGTATCTATTGGAGTAAAAGAAAAATCATAAGTTAAAGTATCATTAACGTAATAGATATTATCGTCATTAGCATTAGTAAATTTAACCGAAAAATCTTCTATTTCTTTAATTGTATTTTTATCATGATTTTTATCAATAGCATCTTGAACTTGATCAGTTATTGCATTTGATTGATTAGCACTGTTTGTACCATCAATACCACTTTCAATTAAAATTGTTAAAGAACAAGCAATAAAAAGACCTAAAAAGAACCATTTTGAAAATTTTTTTATCGAAAATTTAGACATATTGATATTTTATATTTTTTAATATAAAAATAAAACATTATATTGTCATAAATAATTAATTAGTTATAATATGTGAGCAGGTAAAATATGAAAAACATTTTAGTATTAATTGACAAGTCAATATATGACACAATTAAACCTTTAATAGATAAATTTAAAAAATATTTATTAGAAAACAATTATTATATAGAAGGTTTATTTTATGATGATAAAGATTTAAATATTTATAAACATTTCTTAAATAAAGATGTGGTTGTAATATTTGCAAATAATACAACGTCATTTTCTAATTTATTTAAATTTAATAAAAATGAATTAATTAATCATCCAAAATTTATTTTGATACAAATTGGTGAAAGTTCTATTTCACTTGATTATAAAATGAATCGTTTGTTATTTAAAAACATTTGTTTTAAATATTCTTTAAATAATACAGAAGATATTGTATTTGGTAACATCAAAAATAAAGATAGTATTACTCAGGAATATTTAGATAAAATAGTTGAAGTTGGTAAATTATTTAATGAAGATTAATAATAATTTAGATGTTGTCCACGTTAAATGTGTAGATTTTACATTCGATGGACAAGGTTTAGCTAAATATAATAATAGAACTATTTTTGTTCCTTCTTTATTAATTGATGAAGAAGCGGATGTTGCTATTTTATATCGAAAAAAAGAATATGATGTTGGGAAAATTATTAAATTAACTAAGACAAGTCCATTTCGTATAAATCCAAAATGTAAATGTTCTACTAGTTGTGGAGGATGTTCTTTCCAAAATTTAGATTATCACAAAGAATTAGAATATAAAAAAATAATTGCGACTAATACTATCAATAAAATTGGAAAATTTAATTTTAAGGATATTCCAATTCATGGTATGGAATATCCTTATTTTTATCGTAATAAGATACAAATCCCCTTTGGCTATGATAAACAACATCGTTTAGTTTATGGATTTTATAAATTTAAAAGTCATGATATTGTCCCTATTAAAGAATGTGTGATTGAAGATGAGTGTCATGTTAAGATCTTAGAAAACATTGCTAGACTAATGAAAGAACTAAATATTAAAGCTTATGACGAAGATCGATTGAATGGAGATCTTAGACATGTTTTAATTAGAGTTGGTAAAATATCTAAAGAAATAATGGTTACTCTAGTAGTTAGTAATAACCGCTTTAAAAATAAAAATACTTTTTCTAAAGCTTTAATTAAAGCTTGTCCTAATATTACTACACTGTTATTAAATATTAATGAACGTAAAACTAATGTAATACTAGGAGAAAAAGAAGAAGTATTATATGGAAAAGGATATATTGAAGATTATTTATTAGGTATTAAATTCAGAATATCTTCTAAATCATTTTATCAAGTAAACCATGATCAATGTGAAGTTTTATATAAATTAGCTTTTGAAAAAGCTAATTTATCTAAAGATGATGTAATTCTAGATGCTTATTGTGGAATTGGAACAATTGGATTAACTTCTGCAAGGTTTTTAAAAAAAGTAGTTGGTGTTGAAATTGTTAGTGATGCGATTAAAGATGCTAAATTAAACGCTAAAATTAATAATATTAATAATGCTTATTTTTATTGTTTAGATGCAAGTGAATACATGTTTAAAGAAAAATTTGATTGTGTATTTGTTGACCCTCCTAGAAAAGGATTAGATGATAAGTTTATTGATTCATTAATTAAATCATCTCCTAAAAAGATTATTTATATATCTTGTGATGTTGGTACATTAGCTAGGGATTTATCCATTTTAAAAGAATTTTATATAGTAAAATCTATAGATTTTGTAGATATGTTTCCTAGAACGTATCATGTTGAGACGGTGGTGTTGCTACAACGCCAAACGAGCCAAAATTAGAGAAAATCATTGAATTTGAGTACTTTTACAAGCATTTCAGCTTTGAAAAGAATGAAAAAGGATACCTCGAGAAGAGGCTAGGCAAATCCTTCAAGGTTGAGGTATTTGCCCATATCGGTTGAGTTGATACGTTCGACCACCCATGAAAATCAAGCCAAAAGAGGCGATAAAACGCATATAGAACATGCCGCGCTCCAGCCTCGATTGGCTTTTCTTTTCAACGTTGCAACCAGTGATACGAGATAAGTGGAGAACTACGCTTAAAAAAGCATGAAAAATTCGAGACTGTACTATAACAGATGATATG
>DJQS01000014.1 GCA_002438785.1 Caryophanales bacterium UBA6380
GAATGATTTGTAAATTAACAAAGTTATAAAAATTTAAAATATCCGTATAAATTACTTCTTTTTCATCCTCGTTTAGTATTTCATGTCTTAATCCTTTATATAAAATTAGTTTTGTATTAATCCCATATTTTCGATATTCTTCATCCAATTTTATTAAACCTTTTCCCATATTTCCTACCGGATCTTTATCTCCACCTATTATTAAAACTGCCAAATTCTTATTAATATTTAATAATCTTTTCTTATTGTGGAGACTTGCTAAACCTTTAAAAAATTCATAATAAAATCCATTAGAACATTTATAACCACAAAAAGGATCACTTTCATAAGTTTCGACATTTTTCTTGCTTTTACTAATCCAAGCATTATTTCCTTCTAAAATAAATTTCTTTTCAAAAGCACCAATTGACAATTTAGCTAATAAATGCGACTCCTTATTATAATTTCTTTTATTTACCAATAAATGTGCTAACATATTTGCTATTTTGAAGTTTATAGTTTTACCATTACTTCCACATAAAACAACTTTATCGAATTCATTACTATATTTTTCAATAACACCTTGGGTTACAAAGCTTCCCATTGAATGAGCAAATAAAAATATCGGTAAATTGTATTCGTTTTTTAGCAAAATTGCTAGTTCTTTAACTGTTTCTATCATCTTAAAAAAATAATTTTCCCCAGGTTTACCTAATTCTCCATTATTTCCTTGGCCATAGTGATCTAGACAATACACCGAATAATTATTTTTATTTAAAAACATTGCAAAATCATTATACCTTTTTGAGTGTTCGGCCATTCCTGTTACTAAAATAACGTTAGCGCGAGGATTATCTATTTGCCATTTAGTTCCAGTTAAAGCATCATTATAACTATTAATAAAATTTAATTCTTCCACATTAGTCTCCTTTTTCTTATTTTATCTATTTTTTACATGATAAGAAACAAAATTATAAACTTTCTATTAATTTAATCCATTTTTCTTTGATTATCGAATTTGAATAATGTAAGGAGTATTTATAAGCATTTATCTTATAATTTATAAGTTTGTTTTTATTTGATAAAAATTCAAATAATTTATCAGCAAAAATTTCAGGGTCAAAGGAATCAATTATTATTCCTGTGCCTAAAGGAACGCTACTTAAGGTTGAATCACCAAAATTTGTTGTAACACATGTAACACTTTGAGAAAAAGCTTCATTAATTACAAGTGGTGTGCCTTCATATAAACTTGTTAATAACAAAACATCTTTATTACGTAATGCTATTTCGATATTCTTTATAGGTTTACAAATGGAGACTACGTCATTTAATTTATAGTCATTTATTTTTCTTATTAAAGATTCAAGTAGTTTGCCATCACCATATAGTTCTAATTTAAAATTTAACTTTTTATCTTTTAGTATTTTTGCTACATCAATAAGCATTAATGGATTTTTTTGATCAGCAAATCTTCCAATAAAAATTAATGAATTATCATAATAATTAAAATCCTTTTTAAATGAAGTTTTTATTGGATTTAAAATATATAGTGATTTGTCAACAAAAAAAGAATATTTTGCATTTATATCATCAAATATTTTCTCATTTAAAAAAACGTATTCGTTAGCTTTATTATAAAATCTAAACATAAATCTCTCATTAAAAGATTTAAAAAAATTATAATTATAATGATAATGATAAATATATTTTCTTTTTTTCGGTATTATTAAATAATTATCCAAAGAAGAAGCGATTAATATGTCATAAGGCGTAGTCATATTTTTGACTATTTTTCTATATTTATATTTACCAAATAGGACAAAATAAATATTTTTAAATATTAAAAATAAAACCTTAAAATATTTTTTTTCACTGCAAAATCTTAATATTTTTTCATCTATTTTAGATGAATTATCATTATTTAAATAAATAATTTTAATTTTTTTATCAATATTATAAGGTATAGAATTAGGTTCATTAGAAGTTATAACTAATGTTATATCATAATTAGATACTAATAGGTTAGCTATTGAAATTGTTGCAGTCTCGGTTCCGCCTAAGTCTTTTAATTGTTGTAAGAACCAGTAAATTTTCTTCATAAAAAATCACCTAAGTCTTTAATATTGAAAGGAACATTTTCACTAAAATTTTCAAAGGAACAATTATAACACTTAATGACTTTTTCCCATGGTGTATTTTTAATAAATAATTTGTCATTTAAAAGTAATTTTATTTCCAATAACACATTATTATAAAACTCATTATTTAATTTATATTTTTTATCTAATCGTTTAGCTTTATTTTTGATTGAAATTAATCGATACATTAATAAGTGATTAAACTTTTTAGCATTATATAAACTATTTTCTTTTAATATTATTTTGCATAGAAAATCACTATTTATATATTTTTGCAAAAAAATCATTTTATTCGTAGAATTTACAATTGAATTCTTATGTTGTACATAAAAATAGGTATTTTCATCTAATACGCAAATATTTTTAGATTTGATAATAGATAAAAGTAAGAATGGTCTATCTTCAATCACTAAATTATATGGAAGAAATCGTATTTTGTTATTTATAATCATATCTTTTTTAAATAGTTTGTTCCAAATAAATCCACGAATTTTTGTATCCTCTATAACATTATCTATTAAATCAGAACTATTATAAACACCACATTTTAATAATTTCATAAAATTAAAGTTTTTAATTTTATTATTTTTCATATATAAAGAATAATTTGCCATCGTTAAATCAGCTTTAGTTTCTTCTGATTTAAAAAATAGCGTGCTTAAACAATTAAAAGTAATAAAATCATCACCATCAAGAAAAAATAAATACTTTCCCTTAGCTTTATCTATTCCTAAATTTCTAGTCAATCCAACATCATGATTTTCACAATAATATGTTTTTATAAGATTTGAATAATTATTTTTATACTTATTTACAATTTTTATACATTCATAATTTGGAGAGTCAAGTATACAAAGAATTTCATATTCTTCATTGAAAATTTGATTACAAACGCTATATAAGCATTTATCTAATTCATTATTTTGATCATGTATGGGAATAATAACACTAATTTTTATCATATTTATTCCTTAAAGAAAATTCACATCCACAATAATCTTGTCGATAAATTTTAATTTTTTTAGAAATTTCAACACCAACATCTTGACCATTGTTTTTTTTAAAATCAAAAACTAAAAAATTAATATCTTTAAATTTATAAGATAATGCTTTTCCTAATTCATTTATATAGTTTACATCTTTATTTCTGCTTACAGTCATTACAGTGCTTACAAGATGATAATCGTGATTAGAAGCATATTCAAATAATCTGTTCATTCTTTTTGCAATGCAAATTTTACATCTGCTCTGTCCTTCTTCTTCATCTTTATATTTTTCTAAATAAGGATAAAATGTTTCGTAATTATATTCATCTTCTATTAATTCTATAGATGCATTAAACTTCAAGTTAAGATATTCTACATATTTTTTTAAAGCGTTTAATCTTTTTTGATACTCTGAAAACGGATAAATATTAGAATTTGAAAAAAATATTGTTATCTTAAAAAGTCCTATTAAAAATAATAGTGGATAACAAGAACATGCACCACAACAAACATGCAATAATAAATTAGGTGTTGAACCATTATATTTTAATTTTTTAATTTCTTTCAACCCTTCAATAAAGTAATTATTCTTCTTTGTAATCATATTTTCCATATATAAACATGCAATCACCAAAAGAAAAAAATCTATATTTTTCTTTAACTGCATGTTCATAACATTTTAAGGTAAATTCGCGACCCATAAAAGCGCTAATTAGCATTATTAATGTTGATTTAGGTAAATGAAAATTTGTAATCAAAGCATCAACACCTTTAAATTTATATCCTGGATAGATAAAAATATTAGTTGCCTCTTTTGTCGGTGTAAACACATTATATTTAGAAATATTGGCTTCTAATGTACGAACAGAAGTTGTACCTGTTGCAATTATTCTACGTCCTTCCTTTTTTGCTAAATTTAAAATGTCACATACATCCTTAGATATTTCATAAGTTTCGCTATGCATAACATGATTTTTAGTATCATCAACTTTTATAGGTCGAAATGTACCAAGTCCAATATTTAAGGTAATGTCGACTATAATTACACCCATTTCTTTTAATTTAGTTAAAATTTCTTCGGTAAAATGAAATCCAGCAGTTGGTGCGGCAGCACTGCCACTAATTCTTGCATAAATAGTTTGATATTCATCATTATTTTCACACTGTGTATGAATATAAGGTGGTAATGGCATTAAACCTACCTTATCCAATTCTTCAAGAAAAATTCCCTTATAAAAAAATTTAAAATATCTTATTCCTTCACCAAGTACTTTTACACACTGTGCTTTTAAAATATCATCCTTAAAATGAATCAATGTTCCTTCTTTTATTGCTTTAGCATTTCCACACAAGCATTCCCAAGTATCATTTCCTAAATCTTTAAGTAATAAAACTTCTACTTTAGCACCAGTAATATCTTTTATTCCAAATAATCTTGCAGGTATAACCTTAGTATTATTTCTAACTAAAACATCACCTTTTTTGAAATACTTAATAATGTCATAAAAATGTTCATCTAAAAAAGTTCGATGCTCACGATCAACAGTTAACATACGACATTTATCACGAATTTTTGAAGGTGTTTGAGCAATAAGTTCTTCTGGTAAATTATAATTAAAAAGTTCAACATTCATACTAAAAGCCTCTAGAATCCCCGTATTTTTTAAGTATTTCATCCTTATATTCTAAAAATCTATCTTCTTTTATAGCCTTGCGAGCTCCTTCAACGATTGAAATTAAAAATCTTAAATTATGTATAGACATTAATCTTTGCCCAAACGTTTCATTAGAAACATATAAATGTCTTAAGTATGCTTTAGTATAATTTTTGCAAGTATAACAATCACACTCATTATCTAATGAAGTAAAATCTTCTTTATATTTTTCGTTTTTAATATTCACACGACCATTATGAGTCATCAATGTGCCATGTCGAGCAATTCGCGTTGGTAAAACACAATCCATCATATCAACGCCTTTAGCAATACCTTCTAATATATAATCTAAGCTACCAACTCCCATTAAATAACGTGGCTTATCAAAAGGCAAATAATTAATAGCCATATCAATCATTTTAAAGCACACATCTTTAGGCTCACCAATAGATGTTCCTCCAATTGAATATCCATCAAAATCCATTTTTGCTAGTTCTTCAGCACAATACTTACGCAAATCCTCAAACTCACCACCTTGAACAATGCCAAATAATGCTTGATTTTCTTTTTTATGAGCATTAAGACCTCGTTTTGCCCATCTCAAAGTTCTTAATGTTGATTCTTTTGCGTATTCATAACTAACAGGATATGGTATGCATTCATCAAAGCTCATAATTATGTCAGCACCTATTTTTTCTTCAATTCCAATTACAATTTCTGGTGAAAAAAATATCTTGTCTCCATTTAAATGCGATTTAAAAGTTACACCATCCTCAGTTATATTTCTTCTTTCAGCTAATGAAAATACTTGAAATCCACCACTATCTGTTAACATTGGCCCATGGTAATTCATAAAATTTTGGACTCCACCTGCTTTCTCAACAATATCTTCGCCAGGTCTAAGATGTAAATGATATGTATTAGCTAAAATAATTCCAGAGCCGATTTCCTTTAGTTCTTCTGGTGAAAGAGTTTTTACAGTAGCTAAAGTACCAACTGGCATAAAACATGGTACCTCAACATTCCCATGAGGAGTATGCAAAATTCCGTATCTAGCTCCGCAATTTTTATCAACATGTAATATTTCCAAATAAAACTCTTTCGCGCTCATACTAACCTACCATTTAAAATCTAAGTTTTTATAAAAACATAATATTTGTGGAACTTTTTTTACTTTCTTTATAAGAAAATAAAACAAAGGATATCCAATACATATTATACAAGTAAATTCGCCTAAAAACACCCATCCAAACATAATCCAATACATGTTTTTTAATGAAAAGGCATCAGCTGTATTCATTGAACTTATATAAATAATAAAAGGCACTATTATCGCATTAATTATAGAAGGAATTAAACCAGCCAAAAATAAGCTTTTAATAAACCTTGAAAAAATTACTATTAATAAACAACTGACAAGAGTAGCTAAAGTCCCAAATATAATGTCATAAAGGCCGACAGTTGATGCTAAATTAGCAATCAAGCATCCTAAGGTTAATCCCAATGTGTAGGTTGGATTAAAGAAAACCATTAAATTAAGGATTTCACTAATCCTAAATTGAGCAAATTCATAAGACAATGGACCGCAAATAATTGTAACAACAGCATATAGTGCAGCAATAATCGCATTAAAGCTAATAGTTCTAGTGTTAAAATTTTTTTTAAGCCATAAAGAAATGCTTGAATCATTTGAATTTGATTCTTTTTTCATAAAAATACCCCCTGTTAAATTTTACGAGTGGTTAGTCATGGGCAAGACACTCGAGCTATGTAATTATATTTTAAGTATGTTCGAAAATAAAGAAATTAATTACTTAATTCTTTAATTTATCAATATTTTTTTGATTATCTGAGTCATATTCATTTATATATTCGTAATGTTTGCCTTTATATTTATACCCTAATATCATATCAAGAGTAACATTGTCAGCTGCTTTAAATATATTTTTTTCGACTTGATCATTATAATTTTTTTTCAATTCTTGAATCAATAGTTTAGTAGCATATCTTTGTGAACCACCACCACCATTATCACAAACAGCGCAATTTTCAGTAAATCTACATGCACATTGTATAAATCTTAAATTATGATAATTCTTCCAAGAAATAATATCTTTCTCCCTAATTAAATACATTGGCCTAATTAGCTCCATATTAGAGTAATTTGTTGATTTTAACTTGGGGAGCATTGTTTGAAACGACCCTGAATTTAACATATTCATCAAAGTAGTTTCAATTACATCATCATAATGATGACCCAAAGCAATTTTATTGCAGCCCATTTTTTTTGCAAAATTATATAAAGCGCCACGTCTCATTTTTGCACAAAGAAAACATGGACTTTTTAATTGTGAATTTGCAATTTCAAAGATATCAGTTTCAACTATTGTAGCTGGAATTGATAAAATTTCTAAATTATTTTTAATGGTCTGCAAATTAATCTCATTATATCCTGGATTCATCACTAAATATTCAACCTCAAAATAAAAGTCAGAGTGTTTTTGTAATTGCATAAAAAGTCGAGCCATAAGCATAGAATCTTTCCCACCTGATATACAAACACATATATGATCATTTGGTTCAATTAATTTATATTTTTTTATAGCAGCAACAAATTTTGACCAAAGTTTAGAACGGTATTTTGTTGTAATTGACTTTTCATATTCATCTATCATTTTGCTAATTCCTCTATTCGTTTTATTAATATATCTATCTCATCCTTTGTTGTCAATTCTGATAAAGAAATTCTAAATGAAGTAAGTGCTCTTTTTCTATCTTTATATATCGCCATTATAATTTTACTTGGAGTATTTTTTATCGAACAAGCAGATTTTTGACTTACACAGATGCCATTATCACTCAAATATTCAACGATTTTTGCACCTAAAATATTTTTTATTGATATATTAACAATATATGGGTTATTAAAAGAATTTATAGTGACATTATTTATTTTTTTTAATTTATTTATTAAATAATTATTAATTTCTTTTACATAATTATAATTTTTATCAATGTTAGAATAAGCAATTTCAATAGCTTTTAAATCACTAGCAATAATACCAACAGGTACAGAACCACTACGATATAATGAACTACTTTCACCACCATGAATTAAAGGGATTAAAGGTATATTTTTCCTTTTAATTAGCAAACCACTACCAATAATTCCACCAAATTTATGAGGTGTAAAAGAAACTAAATCTGCGTAATTTAAATCAACTTTAAGTTTACCGACACCTTGTGTTGCATCAACTAATAATTTAGCATTTTTAGAAGTTTTTATAATCTCATATGTTCTTTTAATATCATGAATAAATCCAGTTTCACCATCTACTAAAATACAGCAGACAAGAATTACATCGTCTGTTAATTTACTTTTTAAATCATTAAAATCAAATTCACCAGAATTAGTTGTTTTAATAAGCTCAATTGCATAGCCGAGTTCTTTTAAATAACCTAATGTTGCATTATTTGAACTATGTTCAAGTTCACTAACCAATATCTTTTTTCCATAACCAGAATAAGCTCTTGAAATGCCTTTTATAGCTAAATTATTCGATTCTGTAGCCGAAGAAGTATAAATAATTTCAAAATCATTGCTAAATCCCATTATTTTTAAAATATTTTCAGTACATAGTTTTACAAATTCTTTTGTTTTTTTACCTAAAAAATGTGATGAATTATAATTACCAAAATAATTTTTTTCGGTTTCAATTAAAGTTTCTAAAACCTCTTTTTTTGCTGGATAATTAGCGGCATAATCAAAATAAATCATTTTTTGTCTTCCTTATAAGATCATTTAATACAGTAGACCCTATTAATAAGCCACATGCAGCAGGAACAAATGCATTACTTCCTGGAATTTCACGTTTAGAACTTTCTTCATTTTCATCAAGAATATTTATTGGTTTTGTAATAGTTTCTTTAGAAAAAACAACTTTTAATTTTTTTATTCCCTCTTTTCTTAATAAATTTCGCATAACTTTAGCTAATGGGTCAACTTCTGTTTTATATATATCGGTAACTATAAATCCCATCGGATTAAGTTTATTACCAGCACCCATGCTTGATATAATTGGTATGTTTAATTCGTTACATTTTTTAATTATAAGAACTTTAGATGTAATAGTGTCTATAGCGTCAATTACGTAGTCAAATTCGGAAAAATCAATTTCGTTAATATTTCCCTTATTTACGAAAAAATTGTAACACTTCACTTTAGCAAGTGGATTAATACTCAAAATTCTTTCCTTCATTAAATCAACTTTTAATTTACCTACATTATTCATGTTAGCTATTATTTGGCGATTACAATTTGTAATAGAAACATTATCATTATCAAATAAAGAAAAATTAAATATGCCACTCCTTGCTAAGGAATCGGTCGCATATCCTCCAACACCACCAATACCAAAAACAGCAATGTGATATTTTTTCAAAGATTCAATTTCTATCTGTCCATATAATAATTTAGTTCGAGAAAATTGGTCAATCATATTAATACTTTTGCTTTAAAAATTTAAGTGCACTCTCAGCATCTTCAAACCATAGTACATTTTCAAATTGATGCTTAAAATATGTTAATTGCCTTTTAGCATAATGTCTAGTATTTTTTTTGATAAGTTCTATGGTGTCATTAAGACTCAAACCATAAAAGAATTCCTTATAACCAATCGCTTCAAGAGCTTGATTTTTAAATGGATATTCTTTTTTTAAAAGATTAACTTCATTAACTAACCCATCTTTTATCATTTTATCCACTCGGTTATTTATATTTTCATATAGCAAATTTCTATTAGGTGAAATGCCAATAAAAACTACATCTGGATACAATAATTTATTCTTTCCGTTATTATTAAGTTCGGTTTTGGATTTTTTATGAACTTCGTAAACATAAAGCGCTCGTAAAAGTCTTTTTCGATTATGCATAGTTATTTTATTTGCATCAATAGGATCAACTAAAAAAAGATTATTGTATAATTCTTCATTTGTTAAATCACGTAAGTAATCTTCGCTCATAGGAGGTTCCTCTATATATTTGTAATCATACAAAAGTGATTTAAGATAAAAACCTGTCCCCCCGACTAAGATTATATTTTTATTTATATTATCATCAATTATTTTACGTACTATTTTTTGATAAGAACAAACATCAAATTTTTGATTAACATCAACAAAATCATACATAAGATAATTCTTATGTAATTTTAAAAATTCCTTACTTGGTTTAGCAGTGCCGATATTCATTTGTTTATAAATTTGATAGGCATCAAAATTTATAACTAGAACATCATTATTCAAATAAGATACAAACTCATCAACCAAAAAAGATTTATTCGAAGCAGTAGGTCCAATTATAGCAAATATCATTTTAGAATTATTTCCTTAATTTGGTTTAGCAAGTCATAAGCCTCAGTTTTTTTTAAAATATAATTTTTATAAGATAATGAAGTTTTTATTTCGTTAAAATCACTTATACTTTTTGTATTTTCTATTGTAGAGGCACATTTCTTATAAAAATTCATTTCATTTATTTTATTATGGAGCATTTTATTTTTTTTAATATCATTATCTGCTTTAAGAAAATCGCAAAAAATAGGTTCTTTTTTTAATAGAATTACAATATCATCAATGCATTTCCCAATTTTATCATTCATTAACAATTTCTCCCATTAAAGCATATAAATGATTTTCCAAAATTTTTACTTTAACAATTTTTCCTATCAAATTTTTATCACCTTTAAAATGAACTACCTTCATATTCTCAGTATAACCAGTTAAAAGAGAACTATTCTTTTTACTAATTTCTTCAACTAAAACTTCATATGTTTTTCCTACCATTGAATCAGCAATTTTATTAATATCAACTTCAAGTGTAGAAACAAGTTTTTTAAATCTACTAACTTTTTCATTGTAGCTTACATCATCTTTTAATTTTGCAGCAGGAGTTCCAACTCGAGGTGAATAGATAAATGTAAAAGCACTTGTATAATGTATTTCTTTTACTAAATCCAAAGTTTCTAAAAACTCATCATAAGTCTCATTAGGAAACCCAACAATAATATCAGTCGAAAATTCGATGTTTGGAATTTTTTCTCTTATCTTATTAACTAAGTTTACATATTCTTCTTTAGTATATCGACGAGCCATTCGCTTTAGCACACCATTACTTCCACTTTGAACAGGTAAATGGATAAATTTCATAATATTTGAATGTTTAGCCATAACATCAATTACATCATCTTTAAAATCACTAGGATAAGAAGTTAAAAATCTTAAGCGTGGAATGTTCAAACTAGCTACTTTATCTAATAAGCCTGCAAAAGTCGTTCCATTTTTTAAATCTTTTCCATAAGAATCAACATTTTGTCCAAGTAAAGTAATTTCTTGATATCCTTTGTCTACGAGATCTTTGCATTCTTTTAAGATATCTGATTCGTTTCTACTTCTTTCTTTTCCTCTAGTATAAGGAACAATACAATACGTGCAAAATTTATCGCACCCATAACTTATATTTACATAAGCGCGATAAGTTTCTAATCTAGAACTTGGAAGGTTTTCAATAATTTCCCCTTCTTTACTAGAGACACAAACATATCTTTTATTATCTTCTTTAAATAAATGAAGGATTGTAGGCAAATCCTTAATATTGTGAGTGCCTAATAAACCATCAACGTAGGGGAAAACATTTAAAATCTTTTCTAAAATATGTTTTTGTTCAATCATACATCCACAAATAAGAATAAGCATATCTTTATTTCGAGCTTTTAAATTCTTCAAATCACCAATTTGACCAAAAACCTTATCTTCAGCATTTTCTCTAACAGCACAAGTATTTAAAATAACTACATCGCTATTTTCAATAGTATCACTTTTAACCATCGAAAGTTCTTCTAAAATCCCTGTCATGATTTCTTCATCACGAATGTTTGCTTGACATCCATATGTCCTAATAAAAAATTTCTTATTCTTATAAAGCATTAAATTTTTGTCTTTTAAATCAATTTTAAAATTTAATGTCTCTATTTTATTTACCCTTTTACGAGCATCATCCATATTTGGCTTATCTAACCACACAATCTCTTTTTTCATATCAATCCTCATCAATAATATAAATCGGTATAATTTCTTTTCCTTCAAATGAATAATTATCAAATTTTAAGACAACAGCCGAAAATAAAGTTTTTCCTTTATCTAATTGTTTAAAACGTGCTTTTTCATTTTTTAATATTATTCTTTCTACACAACTATTATATTCTACTCCCAATACTGAGTCATAAAGTCCACACATTCCAACATCGCTAATATATAACGGACCTGTAATCAATTTTTGATAATCCCTTGTTTGTACATGCGTATGTGTCCCTAAAATAGCACTAACTGTATTTTTTAAACTATAAGCTAACGCCTTCTTTTCACCAGTATATTCAGCGTGAAAATCTATAATATGAATATCGCTTGTATCCTTTTCAATAACTTTTAAAATTTCAGTATATGGATCAGAAATTTGAAAATTAGCATTCACTGTTCCAATTAAATTTGTAACTCGAACAATAACCCCATCAACATCAAATAAGCGAGTACCTGAACCATATTTTTCAGAAGGTATATTTAAAGGCCTTAAAATGTCATCGTTATCCAATATTTTATATGTTTCATCCCAGTGATTATAATGATTTCCCAGAGTGATACAATTAACACCTTGTGAAATTAAATAATTATAATGAGTAGGTGAAATTCCCTTACCATTAGTTATATTTTCTCCATTAGCAATTACAAAGTCAATTTTATATTTCTTAATAAGCAAAGAAAGGTTCTTATCAAGAGCCTTTCTACCTAATTTGCCAACAATATCTCCAATAAATAAAATATTCATTATTTTGCTGTTTCTACCGCTCGATATTCTCTAATTACATTAACTTTGATTTGACCAGGATAAGTCATTTCTTTTTCAATTCGCTCTTTTATATCGTGAGCTAATTTAAAAGCAGCTAAATCATCGATCTTTTCAGGTATTACCATAACACGCACTTCTCTACCAGATTGCATTGCGTAACACTGCAAAACGCCATCATATGACTTACATATTGTTTCAAGTTGTTCAATTCTTTTAATATAAGTTTCTAATGTTTCACTTCTAGCACCTGGTCTTGCAGCGCTTAAAGTATCAGCAGCAGCTACTAGATAAGAAATAACAAATTTTGCAGGAACATCACCATGATGAGATTCAATAGCGTTAATTACAATTTCACTTTCACCATATTTTTTTGCTAATCGAGCGCCAATTTCAACATGGCTTCCTTCATATTCAAAATCACAAGCTTTACCTATATCATGTAATAAACCGGCTCTTTTAGCTTGATTTTCATCTAATCCAAGTTCAGCAGCCATGGCTCCAGCTAATCTTGCTGTTTCAATCGAGTGTTCAAGTTGATTTTGCCCATAACTAGTTCTATATTTTAAACGTCCTACATAATAAACTAGCTCTTTATTCATATTGCCAATGCCAAGTCTAAATATTGCATCTTGGCCAGCTTTTTTTATTGTTTCTTCAACATCATTTTTACATTTATTTGCAACTTCTTCAATTCGCCCAGGTTGAATACGACCATCTTTAATTAAAGTGTTGAGAGTCCTAGCTGCTATTTCACGGCGAATAGGATTAAAGCAACTTACAGTTAATGCTTCAGGAGTATCATCAATAAGAATATCCACTCCTAGTAATTGTTCTAATGACTTTATGTTTCGACCTTCTCTGCCAATAATTCGGCCTTTCATTTCATCACTAGGCAAATTAATAACGGTTATTGTTCGATCAGTTGTAACTTCTTGAGCTTGCCTAAACATCGAATTAGCCAATATTTCACGTGCTTTTTCTTGAGCATTATCCTCAGCTTCTTCCTCTTTGTTTTTTAGATATAAAGCTATATCACGTTGGCATTTTTCTTCAACTCTTTTCATAATTTCATCCTTAGCTTCTTTCATAGACATTTGAGAAACTTTTTGCAATTCAGAAATTATTCCATCAAGTTGAACTTGAAGATTCTCTTTTCTTTTTTTATTTTCTTCAATTTGTTGGTCAATTAATAACTCTTTTTGTTCTAAATTATTTTCTTTTTTTAGTAATTGGGCATCTCTTAAATCTATTGACTGTTCACGTTGCATTAACTTATTTTCATTTGCAGTAATTTCGAGTTTTCTTTCCTTTATTTCTCTATCTGCTGCATCTTTCATTTTAGAAACCAATTCTTTTCCATCAAGTTCAGCATTTTTAAGAATATGTTCAGCCTTAATTTGAGCATCACTAACTAATTTAGTTGATTTAATTTTTGCTTTTTTTCCTTTTAAAAGGAAAAAACCTAATACTAAAATAATAAAAAATAAAACAACACTTATACAAATAAAACCTATGCTAATAGCATCAATAAAAAACATAATAAACCCCCTACGTATAATCAATTTATTTTTATTTATTTATAAAAAATGTAAAGAATAAATTTAATCGTATCAAAGATACTCTATAATTATACCAAAAAGGGGCATGATATTAAACATTATTATTTTGCTACATCTCTACTAATTTGAGAATTTTCTTCATCTTTTTTCTTTATGTCTTCTTTTATTTTATTAAAAATATCTGGATTATCAATTAAAAATTGCTTCGCAGTGTCGCGCCCTTGTCCGATTCTTTCATTATAAACCTCATACCATGATCCACTTTTTTTAATAATACCATAAGAAACTCCTAAGTCTAAAAGTTCTCCCTCTTTAGAAATTCCTTTACCGTAAATGATATCTAAATAACAAGATTTAAATGGTGGAGCTACTTTGTTTTTAACAACCTTAACACAAACTGTATTTCCAATTAATTGACCATTTTGTTTTATAGCTTCACTACGGCGAATATCAACTCGAACTGTAGTAAAAAATTTTAAAGCCCTGCCACCTGTTGTAGTTTCGTTACTTCCATAAATAACACCTACTTTTTCACGTAACTGGTTAATAAAAATCACTGTGCAATTACCTTTATTTAATACTGCAGTAATTTTTCTCATAGCTTTTGACATCATACGAGCCTGTAACCCGACAGTTGAATCCGTCATCATACCATCTAATTCTTGCTGAGGAACTAAAGCAGCAACGCTATCAACAACAATAAGTTGAAAGCAACCTTTTTTTGCTAAAATTTCTACAATTTGTAATGCTTCTTCCCCACTATCAGGCTGAGAAAGAATAAGTTCATCTATATCTACCCCAAGTGCTTTTGCATAAATAGGATCTATTGATTGCTCTGCATCAATATAAGCACAAAGTCCACCATTTTTTTGACATTCAGCAATAGCAGTTAAAGCTAAAGTTGTTTTGCCACTACTTTCTGGACCATAGATTTCAACAATACGACCTTTTGGATAGCCACCAATTCCTAAACATTTATCTAGCAAAATAGAGCCACTTGAAATAGCATCAACATCAACACAAGGTCTATCACCAAGTCGCATTATTGAGCCACTACCAAAAGTGCGTTTAACATCTTTTAAAACATCTTCAATTTTATTAGAAACATCATTTAAATTATCTTTTTGCATAAAATACCCCTTCAATAATTCAAGTCGTAATGAAAATAGATTATTTGGGGGATAAAATTAAAATTATTTTCCAATAATTGATAAAAGTGCATCAATTACGCTATTAACTGCAACTTCTCTAACTTTTTCTCTATCATAATCAAGTTTTAAAGGAATTGCCCAAATTTTATTATCATAGAATATGCCCATATAAACTTCACCAACAGAAGCCTCACCTGGACATACATTAGGACCAGCATTTCCTGTAAATGAGACGCAAATGTCAGTTCCTAATACTTTTTTTCCTTTAATAGCCATTTGCTGAGCTACGCCCCAACTAACGACACCATTATCCTCAATAAAATCTTTATCGATGCCTAATAATTTAATCTTTAATTCTGTAGAATAAGTAACTAAAGCACCAACAAAACACTTGCTTGCTCCGCTAACATCAGTAATCTTTTTTGCAAACAAACCACCAGTAAAAGATTCAACACTTCCAAGGGTTAATCCCTTTCTAGTTAATACATCAACTAACTGTTCAGCATTATTCATTATTTTTTCCTCCAATTATAACATGTATATTTTTTGTGATATATATAGTACCACTTAATAACGAAATAATAGTTGTTATATAACACATTATATCGGAAATATGTAAATAACGCATCCACAAATTGTCAAGCAAATTAAAAGGAAAGCCATTTAGCATCACAAGCGAGATAGTAATCATTTGAAATACTGTCTTTAATTTTCCGAAAATATTCGCGCTGATAACAATCTGCTTATTTGCAGCCATCAATCTAAGTCCATCAACTATTAAATCTCTAATTATCATTAAGATAACACAAAAAAACGGAATAGAACTATGACTATTAGAAATACTTTTAAAATTTATTGAAAGAAATATAAGCATTGAATTTACTAACATTTTATCAGCAATAGGATCAAGGAATTTTCCTAAATCAGTAACTTCATTATTTTTTCTTGCTAAATATCCATCTAAAAAATCAGTCAATGATGTCAAAAGAAAAATTCCAAATAATATGATCATTATGTAATTTACATAAGTACCATCATTATTAAGATAAATGTTTGCTTTATTAACAAATGGTTTAAACTCATCAAAAATGTAAATTAAAACTATAGTTAAAATAAGTAAAAAAGATAAAACAATTCGTGAAATAGTAATTTTTGTAGGTAAATTAATTTTTGTTTTCATCAAATTCTCCGAAATGAGTATCAGTCCATAAGCCATGTTCTGTTTTATGCAACCATTTATCTAAGTTTCCTTGCTGAGTTAGATTCAATTTCTCCTATCAACTTCCTCTACCAAAATTTGAGTTTCTCGCTTGCGGGGTTTACCTCGTTTCACTTTATTTTTTCAAATAAAATCGTCTCTGTGGCACTTTACTCTTTTAAGCCATAGGTATACCTTTAGGCCCAAAAATAGCCGTTACTAGCTCCCTAGTACCTAGGATTATTTTTTCTCCTAGCACAATCACTACTATCATCTCAGATAGTGCGAGCATGGACTTTCCTCTAGTTATAAACTAGCGATTGCATAGACTGAAATCTATTTAATTTTACTCGGATCTACTCCCATTTGATACAACTTTTTTTCATATTTGCTTATTTTTTTAAGTAAATCGAGATTATCGAGATGAACTATATCTGGATTAGCTAAAAATTGATTATGATTTCCACTTAATTCAGCATCCTTTTTGCTTATTTCTAATCGAAGGGTTTGATTTTGCTTTTTTAATTCAATTAACTGTGATTCTAAGCCTTTTACAACACCATCAATCATTCGGTAATCATTTAATACTTTATCAAGAAAAGAATCTACTTCATTCGCACTATACCCTTTTACATCTTTACTAAATTCTTTATTGAGTATATCTTTGCTAGTCAATTGAAGTTTCATAATACACCTCGTAACAAGAAATATTATATTTATATAATATCTTTTTTTCAATTCATAAAATTAAGTTTAAGTATAAAGATAAAATAGGTATAATAAAGCAAGTGAGGTTTTTTATGAAAAAAGTAATGGCAGTTAATGCTGGAAGTTCTAGTTTAAAATTTAAATTATACGAAATGCCTGAAGAGATTGTTATATGTTCAGGAATTGTCGAGCGAATTGGATTTGATGATGCTATTTTTCAAATAAAGTATAACGGGGAAAAACATCAAACAATTCAACCTGTTAAAAATCATAGTGAAGCTGTTAAACTCCTTTTAGATGCTTTGATAAATTTTAAAATAATCAAAAATTATGATGAGATAAAAGCTACTGGTCATCGTATTGTTCAAGGTGGTAGCTATTTTGCTAATAGTGCAATCATAAATAGTGATACTTTAAATAAAGTTAGAGATTTAATACCTCTTTCTCCTTTACATAATCAAGCTGAATTAATTGGAATTGAAGCATTCATGCACGTTTTGCCTAATACTCCTGGAATATGTGCTTTTGACACAGCTTTTCATCAAACTATGGAACCTGAAGATTATACTTATCCAATTCCATATGAATATAGTGAAAAATATCAAATAAGAAGATACGGTGCTCACGGCACTTCTCATAAATATTTAAGTGAAAAAGGCGAAGCTTATTGTAATAAAGGGCATGATAGAATGATTATTTGTCATTTAGGAAGTGGAGCTTCTATTACTGCCACAAATCATGGAAAATGTGTTGCTACAAGTATGGGTCTTACTCCTTTAGGAGGAATAATGATGGGAACTCGTACTGGTGATTTAGATCCAAGCGTTTTTAATTATTGTGTAAGTAAAACAAATAAAACGAGTGAAGAAATTTATCAAGAATTTAATAAGAAAAGTGGATTAGTAGGCGTAAGTGGAATATCTAGTGATGCTAGAGATATCATTGAAGCAATTAAAAAAGGTAATCCTAGAGCAATATTAGCTAGTAAATTATGGGCTAGAAGGGTAGCAGATTTTATTGGACAATATTATGTTAGATTAGGTGGATGTGATTTAATTATTTTTAGCGCAGGTATCGGAGAAAATAGTGCTCCTTTTAGAAAACTCGCTTTAGATAATATTAAAGAAGCTCTTAATGTTAAAATTGATGAAAATGCTAATAATGAAGCTTGCGGAGTTGAAAAAGTAATTTCCAGTAAGGATAGTGCAATAAAGGTAGTTGTTATTCCAACTGATGAAGAAGTTATGATTGCTCGTGATGCTTATAATATGTTATTAAAATAGGTTTTTAACGATGAATAAGTTTATAAAAGAAGAAGCAAAAAAATTTAAAGATAAATATGACGTATTGCTAGATAAAATAAAAGAATTCGATCGTATCGCTATTTTTCGTCATATTTCTCCTGATTTTGATTGTCTAGGTACACAATTTGGTTTATCTACTTTCATTAAAGATAATTTTCCAAATAAAGATGTAGTTGTTCTAGGAGATAATCATGATGTATTTACTGGCAAATTATTTCCTGAAACTGACAAGATCAGTGACAGTTGGTTTAATGAACCATTTTTAGCAATTATAGTTGATGTCGGTGATAAAAAACGAATTGCTGACCCACGATTTATGAAAGCGACATTTAAAATTAAGTTAGATCATCACCCTGAAACAGATCAGATTTTCGATGTATCTATCGTCGATACATCTCTTGCAGCTGCTAGTGAACTTGTAACCAACTTCATTTTAATGCAAAAAAAATATACATTAACTATTTTAGCTGCTCAATATTTATATATCGCTTTAGTAGGTGATAGTGGTCGTTTCCAATACTCATCTACTACAGCTCATACATTTGCAATTGCAGAAGCTCTTGTTGTAACTGGAATTAATTTGACTGATATTTATGGTAGAATGTATTCTAAAAAAATTAGCGATTTAGAAATTACTAAATTTGTTTTAAATAATTATAAAATTTCTAATAATGGGGTAGCTTATTATGTTTTAAAAAACGAAGATTTATTAAAACTTGGAATTACATGTGATCGTGGTAAAGAGAATATCAATTTATTCTCAAATTTAGATGGTGTAAATATTTGGTGTTCAATTACTGAAGATATAACTGAGCCATGTTTTAGAATTTCTATTAGAAGTAGAAATTATACTATAAACGAAGTTGCTAAAATGTTTAAAGGCGGAGGACACGCTCAAGCTGCTGGAGCTCAAATTAAGGATTTATCAGAACTTCCTACATTTATAAAAGCTTTAGATGATTTAATTGATAGTAATAAATAGAATATGGATTTTATTCCTCTTCACATTAATAGTGCTTATACATTTTTAAATAGTGGAATTACATTTGATAGATTAGTAAATAAATTAAATTTAGAAAAATATAATATAGTTGGCTTATCTGATCTAAATGTTATGTATGGATTCCCTTCTTTTTATAAAGAAAATTTAAAAAATGGGATAAAATCTATTTTTGGATTAGATATTAAAATAAATGGCGATCTATTTTCTTTATTTATAATAAATGAAAATGGCTATCGAAATCTTTGTGAAATTTCTACGTTTTTAGAAAAAAGAAATGGAATTTGCAACGATTTTGAAGATATTAAGGACTTTCTTGGTGATTTAATTTGTGTTATTTCAACCAAATCCAGTTCTTCTTTTCTCCATGTAAATGAAGAATTATTTAATAATAAAATATTAAAATTTTCAAGTTACTTTAAATATTTTTATATTGGATTAGAAATTTACAATGCATTAGATATTTCAAAAGCAAAACTTATACGAGAGTTTGCATCATTTTATAACATTAATTGTATAGCTTTCCCAACTATTAAATATCTAAACAAAGAAGATTATTTAATCTTAGGAATACTTAATTCTATTGCTGAAGATACTGGTATAGAGACTGTTATTGATACTATTTCAAAAGATTATTATCTAAGATCGAATGATGAAATTAAAAAATTATATGAAGTAAACGATTTAAAATTTTTAAATGAATTAGTTTCTTTGATTAATTTTGATTTTGATATAAAGCGTGGCAAATTGTTAAATTTTACATCAAACATGGAAACAACAAGTAAAGATTTACTAAAAGCAAAAATATTAGAAGGCTTAAATAAGCATAATATCAATTTAGAAAAGTCGCCAAATTATCGAACTAGACTTAATAAAGAATTTTTGATTATCGATAAAATGGGGTTCTGTGACTATTTTTTAATTGTTCAAGATTATGTTTTATACGCTAAAAATAATAATATTCCTGTTGGACCAGGTAGAGGTAGCGCAGCTGGTAGTCTCATTGCTTTTTTATTAGATATAACTGAGATTGATCCTTTAAAATTTGATGATTTATTATTTGAAAGATTTTTGAATCCTAATCGTAAATCTATGCCTGATATCGATATCGATTTTAGTGATGTAGAGCGAGATAAAGTCATTAATTATATTATAAATAAATATGGAAAAGAAAGAACAGCTCGAGTAATTGCATTTCAAACGATTGGTCCAAAACAAGCTTTAAGAGATATTGGCCGTGTTTTCCATTATTCTGCAAGTGATATCGATCAACTTTCAAAAGCAATTCCTAATAATTTTAATCAAAATAATTATAATCTTGATTTATGTGCACAAATGATACCATCATTTAAAAATTTAATAAAAGATCCAAAAAATAAAGAAATTTTTGATAAAGCCAAATTAATTGAAGGTTTCCCTAGGCAAAAAGGTTTACATGCTGCTGGTGTTATAATTAATGATGAATCTTTGTTTAACATTACCCCGTTATCTCCTTTAAGCGAAAATAGTTTTGTAACACAATACGAAAAAGATTTTTTAGAATCTCAGGGATTTTTAAAAATGGATTTATTAGGTTTGACAGCATTAAGTACTATTCAGCAAACTTTGAATTATATAAAGTTTTATAAAGGAATCGATATTCGTATTTCTGATATTCCTTATGATGATCCAAAGTCTTTTGAAGTAATAAGAAACTTACAAACAATGGGAATATTCCAATTAGATACAAGTGCTGCAAAAAAAGGCATTTCTTATGTTAAGCCAAGAGAATTTAAAGATATAGTTGACTTATTAGCACTTGATAGACCTGGTCCTATGGAACAAATACCACTTTATGCTAATAGAAAAGAAGGAAAAACAAAAATCGTTTATTTAGATAAATCTCTTATTCCAATTTTAAAAAATACATATGGCATTATAATTTATCAAGAACAAATTATGCAAATTGCTAGGGTTTTTGCAGGGTTTTCATTTGCAGACGCCGATATTTTTCGAAGAGCAGTAAGCAAAAAAAATCGTGATGAACTTATAAAAATCAAGCAGCAATTTATTAAAGGTGCTAAAAATAATGGTCATAACGATCATGTTATAGAAAATATATTTAATTTAATATTAAAATTTGCTAGTTATGGATTTAATAAATCACATTCTGTCGCATATAGCATAATAAGTATGCGTATGGCTTATTTAAAAACTTATTATCCATTAGAATTTTATTGTGCTATCTTAGGCTCACAATATGGTAATAATAACACTAAATTTATAAATTATATTTCTGAAATAAAAAAATTAAAAATTAAATTATCGGTTCCAAATATAAATGAGTCAGAACTTCAATTTAAAATTTATAAAGATACACTTCTATTACCTTTAATTAATATTTCTGGATTACCATCTAGATCTGCTATCTCTATCATAAATGAGCGAAATTTACATGGCCCATTTAAGAGCTTTTTAGATTTTGTTGCACGTATGATTAATGTTGAAGACAAAATTAGTGAATTGCAACTTTTAAGTTTAATAAATGCAGGCTGCTTTGATGAATTTAATAAAAATCGATCTCAATTACGTGCCTCAGTTACCCCTGCAATGCGTTATGCATCAAATTGCATCTATCAAGAAGGAAATCTATTAGCAACATTTGGATTATCTTTTACTTACCCTAACATAATTGATAATAAAAAAGAAAATATGAAAAAGGAATTAGAAGCATTGGGGATATCTATTGTTTATAATCCGTTTACTCATTTAAATATCCCAAAAGATATCACCATTACGCCGTTTAATGATCTGAAGAATAATAATGTTTATAATGTCATTGGTATAATTAAAAATATAAAGATTATAACAATCAAACAAGGAAAACATTCAGGTGAACCGATGGCTTTTGTAGATATATATAATGAAAATAATGAAGAATTATCATTAACTTTCTTTACAAATTATTATTCTATATATCAATCTTCCTTAAAAATTGATCAACCAATTATTTGTCATGGAAAATATGAAAATAGTTATAATAATAGAACATCCTTTATTGTAGAAACTATGAAATTATTGGAGGAATAAAAATGTCTAAAATTATTATTATTGATGGAAATTCATTACTTTTTAGATCTTACTATGCAACTTTTAATCCTGATTCTTCTAAACTTATGAGAAATCACGATGGAGTCCCAACAAATGCTCTATTTGCATTTTCAAATATGATCGCAAGTTTATTAAAAGATTTAAAAAAAGGTGATGGAATATTTGTAGCTTTTGATGCTGGTAAACATACTTTTAGACACAAGGAATTTGCTGAATATAAAGCTAATCGTCCACCATGTCCAAATGATTTATTAATTCAAATGCCAATAGTTAGAGAATTTTTAAAATCATTAAATATTAAATATTATGAAAATGAAAATATAGAGGCTGATGATATTGCTGGCAATATTGCTAAAAAAGCTGAAAACGATGGATATAATGTTGAAATCTATACCAGCGATAAGGACTATTTACAATTAATTGATGACAAAATAACAATTAAATTAATTAAGAAGGGGCTTAAGGACATAAAAGATATGACTCCCATTTCATTTATTAATGAATGGGGTTTTAATCCAATTCAAATTGTCGATTATAAAGGATTGATGGGTGATCCAAGTGATAATTTAAAAGGTATACCTAAAGTTGGCGATAAAACTGCAAAAAAATTAATTCTTGAATATGGCTCATTAGAAAATATCATTAAAAATGCTCCTAATTTTAATTCTAAAGTTGGAGAATCAATCATTGAACATCAAAAAAATGGACTACTTTGTAAGCATCTAGCTTTTATTAAAACTGATGATGATTTGCCAATAAAAATTAGTGATATTATTTATCATGGTTTTGATTTTAATAATATAAACGATTTTTCACATAAATATGATTTAAAAACACTAGTTAATAAACTTCCTCTTACTTTAAGGCAAACTAAACACACTGATAATAAAATTAGTTTTAAAGAAATTAATAGTGATGAAATTTCTAAGTTAGAAATTCAAAATGAAATTGGTATATCTATTGACGTGGATGATGATAACTATCATAATGCAAATTTATTAGGAATAATATTAACAATTAATAATGATAATTTTTATATTAATAATAAAGAAATTTATAATGATAATATTTTACAAGCATTAAAAAATAAAAATATATATAAGTATTGCTTTGATTTTAAAAAAATTATGTATGTTTTAAATAAAAATAATATCGAAATTAATGGTCTTTATTTTGATTTATTACTCGCATCTTATTTATTAAATTCATCACTATCTCCTAATATAGAAAGCGTTCTTACGTATTTTGGAATTGACATTTCTTACGCAATAAATAACGACAATGCATTATTTACTAATTCTAATCCTTTATTATCAGCTATTGAGTCTTATTATAGTTTAAATTTATCTAAAGATGTAAAAACAAAATTAATAGAAAAAGAACAATATGATTTATTAATTAATATCGAAGAGCCTTTAACTATTGTCTTAGAAAATATGGAATTTGAAGGCTTCCCTTTAGATAAAGATTATTTGGTGAAATTGGGTGAAGGTTATAAAAGCAAAATTAAACAACTTGAACAAGAAATTTATAATTTAGCTGGTGAAAATTTCAATATCTCTTCCCCTAAACAAGTTAGTTTCATTCTCTTTGAAAAATTAAAACTAACAAGTAATAAAAAAGGGTCAACATCAATCGATTTTTTAAAGGAAATTGTCAACGAACACCCAATTATTTCAAAAATTTTAGAATATAGGAAATACACAAAATTATTAACGACATATGTGGATGGTTTAATTCCTTTCATTCATAATGATGGAAAGGTTCACGCAACCTTTAATCAAGCTTTAACTTCGACTGGGAGACTATCAAGTAGCGAGCCTAATTTACAAAATATCAGCGTCAGAGATGAAGAATCTAAGCAAATTCGCAAAGCTTTTCATTATAACGAGGAAAATTTAAATATTTTATCATTAGATTACTCTCAAATTGAATTAAGAATACTTGCTCATTTATCTAACAGTCAAACACTAATAGATGTTTTTAATAACGATGAAGATATTCATGCTGCTACAGCAAGAAAAGTATTCAAGGTAAATGGTGAATTAGATTCTTCTTTAAGACGAAAAGCTAAAGCAGTAAATTTTGGAATAATATATGGCATTAGTGATTGGGGCTTAAGCGAACAATTGGATATTCCTATAAAAGAATCTAAAGAAATTATAAGTAGTTTTTATAATGAATTTCCAGAAATTAAGTCCTATTTAAATGGTCTAGTTGAAAGTGCTAAAGAAAAGGGATATGCAACAACAATGTTTAATAGACGTCGATATTTACCAGAATTAAATAGCTCTGAGTTTCAAAAAAGAGAATTTGCCAAAAGAGCAGCAATGAATGCTCCTATTCAAGGTAGTGCTGCTGATTTAATCAAAATTGCAATGATTAATGTCTCTAAAGTTTTAAAAGAAAATAACTTAAAAGCTAAAATTATCAATCAGATACATGATGAAATTATTTTAAAAGTTGAAGATAATGAAAAAGATATTGTATATAAATTAGTTAAGGATGCAATGGAGAATTGTGTTAAACTAAAAGTTAAATTAAAGGTTGATGGTGGTTATGGAAAAACATGGTTTGATGCTAAATAAGGAGGTTATGTTATGCCAGAATTACCTGAAGTAGAAACAGTAAAAAAAATATTAGAACCTTTAATAAAAAATAAAAAAATAGAAAAGGTTGAAGTTTTTTATGACCGCTTAGTTCAAAGCGATTTAACAAATTTTAAGCAAGAATTAGCTGGACAAACGATTTTATCTATGAATCGTTATGGTAAATATCTATTCTTTAATTTGACAAACGATTTGATATTAATTTCACATTTAAGAATGGAGGGTAAATTTCGTTATACAACTCATGATTTTAGAATAAAATCAACTAGTGCTGTATTTTATTTTACTGATTCTTCTGCTCTATCATATGATGATACTAGAAAATTTGGATTAATGTATCTAACAAATAAAAACGATATATATAAATTACCAATGCTTACAAAATTAGGTATCGAGGCTAATAATGTTTTAGTAAGTGACTTACCTATCCTTTATAAAAAATTTAATAGAAATAAAAAAATTAAAGAATTATTACTAGATCAAACAATATTAACTGGTATAGGAAACATTTATGCAGATGAAATATTATATGCCTCATATATTAATCCATTCACCATGGGTTCTGAATTAAATCAATTAGATATAAATAATATTGTAAGTAATGCCAAAATTATCTTAAATCAAGCAATAACAAAAGGCGGCTCTACTATTCATTCCTTCCATCCAAGTGAAGGCGTTGATGGTAAATTTCAAGTTCTATTAAAATGCTATGGAAAAGAGGGTAAACCATGTCCAAGATGCGGAACGCTTTTTCATAAAGATTTTATAGGAGGACGAGGAACAACTTTTTGTCCTAATTGTCAGATAAATAAACATTTAGAAAAAGCAATTGGAATTACTGGACCAGTTGGATCTGGAAAAACTCAAATATTAAATCATTTGAAAAAGAAAGGATATTTTACATTAAGTGCAGACGAAATCATTCATACACTTTATAAAGATGAATCAATAAGAGTTAAGATTTCTAAAATATTAAAAACTGATTTTAATGTCGATGATAATAAAAAGAGAGAGCTTGCACGAAGTATACTTATTAATAATCCAACTATAAAATCTGAAGTCGAAAACTTTATTTATCCAAAATTAGAACAAGCATTGTTATCTTCTTTAAATTCTTACGAAAAGGTCGCCTATGAAGTTCCATTACTTTTTAAAGCGCACTTTGAATATATGTTTAAAAAAATATTTGTTATTAAGTTAACCAAAGAAAAACAACTTTTAAATTTAATTGCAAGGGGCGAAAAAAATAAAGAAAAATTATTAAAATTAAATAATGATTTTAAATATAATTCTACATCAAGTAAAATCGTACTTATAGAAAATAATGGGGATTTAGAAGACTTATTTAAGAAAATAGATAGCAATCTAGACTAATATTTTTGAAGAGTACTTACAACAATTTCTTCTTTAACTTTGCTAGAAAATAAATAAATAAGTTCGCTCACACCTAAATTAGAATTATTATTATTTTGATTGAATTCATACATTTTTATAACATCATTATACCTATATTGACTAGTAAAAACGGTAATTAAATTATCAAATTGACTTCTATAGATTAAAATAGGTTTTAAAATTAAATCTCTAATATAGTTATTTTTATATTCACTACCAAAATTATCTAATACTAATAAATCTACTTTTTTTAAACCTTCAATTTTTTCATAAAACTCGTTACGATTTTTAAAATATAATCCAATTAGTTCATCGAATCTAGTTATAGTATTTATAAAAGCAACTTTATAATTTTCATGCTCTATTATTGAATTTACAAAAGAAATAGCTAGATAAGTTTTCCCGCTTCTAAATGGGCCATATAAATAAATCCAATATCTATTTTTATAACAATTTTGAATCAATTTCCCAGCTCTTTTATTATCAATACTTTTCATTTTTATATTATTAAAAGCATCATCGAAATCTTTATAAATAAAACGTGATGAATATTTTAAAAATTCTGCATAATATTTATTAGCTGAATAGACTTTATCAAAAGATATGCCGTTTCTAATAATTTTAAAATAAAAGAAATGATTATAATAATAGCAATCATTTAGTGAAGTAATGCGTCTATCGATATCACGATTTTCTTTTAAGTCATTAAAAAGTCCGATGTGATTATATATTTCTTCGTTTGAAAACCCATCATCAATTACTTCTTTATATAATTCATCATCATTAATAAATTTTTTATACAATTCTTTTGCATAATCTTTATCATCATCAAAAGTTTCATTATTTAATACTTTATTTATTTTTTCCATAAATCGTCAAAATCCCAATCATCATCAACTTCTTCATCATTATTTTCTTTTACAAAATTCTCATTGTTAGTAACATTTACATTAGATACATTAGATCCATAATTTCTTTTATTATCATTTTTCTTATACAAAATTTCCATAGCATCTAATGCAGTTTCACATTTTTTTCTTTTTAAACTAGCAGCGACTTTTTCAATATAAGCACGATTTAATTTATTGTCTAATCGCTTCAAAGTATAGTCAATAATAACGTTAATAACTGGAATAGGTAAATCCATATTTAACTCTAAATAATCAATTATGGATATATCACTTGCTACTGGTTCAACTCCGTTTTGCCTTTCCCTTAATAAAGCTCTAGGAGAAATAGTTTGATAATATTGAACATCCTTAGCAATGTCACTATTGCCAGAAACTATTGCATTATTATTTTTATAAATTTTTTTATTATAATGTTTTGCAGCAACAATTTCTTTTTTTGCTCTATCAAAAACCTTGCTAATATCAACTTTTTCTCCTATTTTTTTCTCTAAATCAATAGAATCAATTGTAATTTGAGCCATTATCTTTTCATTTAAATCGTAAATTACACCACAATTATGAATCTTTTTCAGCTCTTCTAAAGTAATAGCGCTAGGGTTAATATTAGACTTCTCTTTTAGATAATTAAAAAAAATGCTATCACTAAAATCATCCTTAATTTGTGCCTTATTATTTGAAACTAATTTTATATCTTCACCAACTTTTAAACTATTATAATCAAAGTCAACTATAAAATTATCATTTATTGAACTAGAAATATTTTTATAAGATGTTGTATCATCATCAATTTTATAATGTTCCATTAATGATAATACCTTATCTTCACCTATTCTATTAATTAATAACCCCTTAAATATGTCATCATTAAAAAAATTTTTTGGACTATGAATTCCGTTAATGATAATCATATATTCTAAATCACTTTTTTTATAAAAGCTAATTAGAGAGATACTCTCTAAGACTTTTCTTTCAAAGAAAAAATCTTGAGTTGATAATGTTGTTTCTTTAATTAAATCATCTAAATAGATTTCCTTTATCCCATATTTAACCAAATTTATTAATAACTCATATAAAAAAACAGCTTTATAACCTATTAAAGGCAAATATAAAGTGTAAAGAAATTCGTTATAATCACTATTATTAATAAACGTTGTTGTTTTAATTTTATATCTACTTCTTAAATCTTCCATGTTTACTATTTTATCATTAGAATAAACTTATATAAATATTCAAACTTCAATTTGTTTGAATTTGTACATAAAGCCTTACCATTCTATTTTTGACCAGTTTTCTCAAACTACTTAAGAGAGTGCAGACATTTCTATAATCTAAATTGTGGTATATTCGCTATAATTAAAAAATTTGAAACCCTATTAAATGTATCGAACATTAATAACTTTTATGTGTGCAACTACCTACATGATAAAATTTGCATAAACTCTTTAAAAAGTGCGTACAGTCTAAAAAGAGCCCCTGCAGCAAATAGAAGGTCTATAACTGTTTTCATTACCAAATGTTGGTGCTAGCATTTTAACTGGTCCTAGTGCACTTCACTGCCAACGATTCAATCTCACGAGTAAATAATAGTCTATGACCTAAGCATTCTAGATTGCTTGCAAAAATTGAGCCATAAAAAGCTCAAAAAACTACATTTTTAACTGCAATTCCCTTGCTGTTTATGAGCCTAAATGTAATTGGTTTAATGTTTTTGATTTAATATTTAATTTTTCTTAAACTGACCAATTTTCTTATAAAAACATTGCCATATAAATCGGTATACAAAAAAGATCACCATCTTTTCTTAAATCCTTTGTATACACTAAATATCGTTGTCCTGTTTTGCTTGAAAACTTGTTTACAAACGCATCGAGTGATGCATGTGTTTTATATCCTGATGACTTTACTTCGATAGGGCATACTTTGTTTCTTTTCGCAAGCAAGAAATCAACTTCATAATTATGACTCGAATTTTCTTTAGAAAATGTATAGTAGAACAATTTATTCCCTGATGCATATAACATTTGAGCAACGATATTCTCATACATATATCCTAAATTGGTATCTAGTTTATCACTCAAAAGTTTTTCATAGATAATATTTTCGGTAAAGTCTTTATCCATAAATGCAAGTGTAGTAAATAAACCTGTATCACAAAGAAACATTTTATATTTAAAAATGTCTCCATGCAGTGGCATTCCTGCACTTGGATCATTTGTATGATAAGCTAAATTAACAGTTAATGAATCTTTCATATCAGCAACAATTCCAATTACTCTGTCATGCTTCTCATTAGGTATAACGCTTGATATTTGATATCTAGAAGAATTTTTGGCAAGTTCAGATGGAATTGCTGAAAACATTAGCGATGCTCTACCTGTAGGGTCAATCTTTCTAAAATCATCTTGATAAAGTTCCAAGATAGAACGTTTTATCTGATCAACTTTGCTGAAATTATTTGTATCTATATATTCGTTCACGGCTTGCGGCATTCCGCCAACCAACATATACAATCGGAAATCTCGCATCATTCTACGATTTACATCATCACCCAATGAAATTTTATTTTCAAATGCAGTTTTTAGTATAGGAATTGTGGCCTTATCACCTAATGCCCAACGAAACTCATCATAGTCCATAGGAACCATTTCAAGACGTGTTTCCTCACTCGGAATAATGATGTTTCCAACGTTTTTCTTTATAGACAGCAACGAGCCTGTTTCAATATAATCATATCTTCCATCCTTTACTAAATGTTTTATTGCTTGTCTAGCAAGAGGTTCTCTTTGAACTTCATCGAAAATAATAACAGACCTTCTGTTTTCTAGATTTACATGATAAATTAGTTGAAGACGCAAAAACAAATAATTCAAATCAGATAAATCCCTAAATAAATCATGAACTTCTTTAGGTGCAATAGAAAAGTCAATAAGAACGTAACTAGAATACTCTTTTTGAGCGAATTCTTCTGCTACTGTGGATTTTCCAACACGTCTTGCTCCCTTAATCAAAAGTGCTGTTTTGCCATTAGAGTCTCTTTTCCAATTTAGCATTTTCTGGTATATTTTGCGTTCAAATATTCTTTCAGTCATTTTATGCCCCCAATTTTTACTTCATTATATGATGTCTTGCCGAAAATTTCAAATTTTGTAACAATAAATATGCCGAAAATTTCAAATTATTTTTAGAGCAATATGCCTAAAATTTCAATTTTTAGCCTTTTTATATTACATTAAGTAGGATATCATCAATGTAAACTTCTACCTTTGGTTTTGATATTCCATTATATTGCTTAAAAAACTTGACAATCTAAATATAAATCGACCTCAAATCTAACTATAAGGTGAAGTAAAAATAGAACAACAAGCATTATAATTATCGTTACAAAATTCAGGTTAAATACGTAATTTATCAGTTAGATATTATGCTGTTTTATAAGCTCGAAATACTACCTTAAAAAACGTATAATCAACTCGGTTGTATGTCTTGTAATCGCCTTGTAACATTAAAAGCCTATGTTTCGTTTTGAATCTCCTATAGATAATCTCGTATATGAATCCTTAAATGGATAGGATAAAAAGGAATTATTTTTAGATTTCGATTTGGGTCATCCTTTAGATGTAATGCAATCTATTATCGGTTACGTTAATTACTATTACAATGAGCAGCCTTCTCATTCATTACAATATAAAAACCAATTCAATGTAAATCTGAATTGGTATCAAATTAAGTTTAACACATGTCTACTTTTCTTGACTAGCGTAATTTGCATCAAACCTATTACTTCTTAATGGAGCTCCAGGCGGGAATCGAACCCGTATACCTAGCTTGGGAAGCTAGTGTTCTACCACTGAACTACTGAAGCGTGTTTTTATTTTATCAAAAATAATTCAAAATAAAAAGAAAAAAGGCCAAAGCCTTATAGTACACATATGGTGGGCAGTATAGGGCTCGAACCTATGACCTTCTGTACGTCAAACAGATGCTCTCCCAGCTGAGCTAACTGCCCAAGTGCTTAATAATAATAGCAAACTATTCTTTATAAATCAACATTTATTTGTAATCATACCTTAAATCTTGTTTGTAAAAGAGCTAACTTATAAATTTTAACATCAGTATTCGAACTTTATATAAACAATATGATATGAAAAATTATAGAAAGATTGGTGCCAAATATAGGGATCGAACCTACGACCTACTCATTACGAATGAGTTGCTCTACCAACTAAGCTAATTTGGCATGAAAATATTATATCAATTTTCTTTTAAAGTTTTAACATATTTAAAATAATTTGGTTGTTTAACGCTACTTGAAATATTAACCATTTGTTTATAACATTCATTATATAAATAATCACGATTTTCTTTTATTGTTGCACCTTCTTTAGGATAAATAACCCTTCCTACATTAATTGTAAGTCTTGGCTTTTTAAAAAATAAAACTTTTCTATAAGTTGTTACAATTGGAATAACTGGTGCATTTAATTTTGCTGGATAATGAAATGATGCAGAAGGAAAATCTCGTATTTTAGTATAGAAAGGCCAAACATGAGCTTCAGGGTATATTAAAACATTTTGGTGCTTTTTATTAACATAATAATCAAGACTATCTAAGAATTTTCTAGCACATCTAAAATCATTCAATGGTAGTGGCAAATAGCCTAATGCATTACAGATATTTACAGCAATAGGCACACTTGTCATATCACTATAACCTATAAGGTATGTTCTTTTTCCTCTAATAACAAGGGATTGAATATCGAACATATCAAATATCGAAGTATGATTAGCATAAATAAAACATCCTTTTTTTCGTACTTCTTTTAAGTTTTTTCTATTCTTTACTTTTACACCTCTTAAAATGCAATACAAACCTAAAATTGGTTTAGCTATTAAATAATATAAAATATTTGAAAAAAATACATTAATCGGATTATTTCTTATATACTTATAATTTAATGGAACTTCAGGTCTAGGTAAATTAGTTTTCATGAAATCATCTTTAGAAGAATCTTCATAAAAACAATATGTTTTTCCATTAATTTTTTCTCGCTTTACCATTTTCAATCTCCATCACTTCTTTATTAATAAGCTCACCATTATGTTCAATCTTTGACCATTGCGTTCTTTTCTTTTGATGAACAAGACCATCACAAAAAGCCGACAAAAAATCAAAAAAGAAAAAGAAATATGAAACAAGAACAAGTAAAGTCTTCCAAAAACCAAATTTTAAATTTTTATGATCAATTAAAATTGCAATCGAAGCAGTAAGAACAAATGATAAATATAATAACGAAAAGTTAAATAAACAATGAAATCCTATCCACATTGCATTAGGTTCGTTAATACAAATAGCAACTATGAATAATATAAGCATAACAACACAAGCAACACCTTCTGTGATTATAAATGTTATAAATGGAAAAATAGATAAAGAATATTCCATAATTCCAATCCTTCTAATAACCATATGATCTTTGTTATAAATTACTCCACCAATCTTATATTTTGAGCGATCTTCAAAATAGCCAAAAACCCATCTTATATGTTGCGTATGAAGTATTTTATATTTTGTAGGTTGTTCATCATAATAAATTGCATAAGGGTAATAATGCATCGAGACATTATGATAATAACAATACGTAGTTAAAGCAACATCTTCTGTAAATCCAGTCCAGATCCAACCACCAGCATCTTTAATAACTTGCATATCGATATAATAACCAGTTCCTGTTAGAGTTGCTTTATTAAAATATCTACTTCTGCCTTTACTTGTAAACTGATTCATGAATGAAAACAATGTAGCACTACAAGCGCTAATCCAATTTTTTCTAGAATTTGTAAAATTTCTATACCCAACACCTACTTGGTAACCTTGATTTTTTACATCATTCATTAATGAAATATAATCAGGACTAACTATATTATCAGCATCAAAAATGATTACAGAATCATAAGTTTTATTATTCTTAGTTATATAGTCGATTGCTTCTTGTAAAGCATAACCTTTAGTTCGCCTATTAACTAAATTCTCTCTAATTATTATGTTATATTTAAATTTTTTTACAATATTAAAGGTAGGATCATCTTTACTTTCAATAATAACATAAACATCAAATAAATCTTTATCATAAGTTTGATTTTTTAAAGAATTTAATATATTAGTAATAACATTATCTTCGTTTCTTGCTGGGATTAATACAGCAAATTTATATTTAATTTTCCCTTTTTCAAATTTAGTAGGCTTTCGATAAGCTTCAATAAAATATAAAATATAATAGAAGCTAAGTGTTAGAAAAATAAATAATGCTATAGCTATCGCCACATCGAAAAAATTTGCTATATCAACCAAGTTCCACATGAAATAATTTTAGCAAACATTAAAAAATAAGTAAATATAAGCAATCAAATATTAGTATCTAATACTAGATAGATTAGTTTTAAATAATTCAATAAAATAAATAAGTTTAGCAAATTATTTATTATTTTTAATTAGATAATAAGTCAAAGCGCATAAGCTTTTAGCATCGACTAGCTCTCCATTACTTACCAGTTTCTTAATATCATCAAAGTCCAATTTGATTATTTCTAAAGCTTCATTTTCATCTAAATGTTGATGAGTTTTAACTAAATCTTTACACAAATATAAATAAATAATTTCATCAGTATATGCACATGATGGGTACATTTTGCCTAAATATGTAATGTCGTTAGCTCGATATCCTGTTTCTTCTTCTAATTCTCTAAGGGCGGTATCTTTAGGATTCTCGTTTTTATCACATTTACCAGCAGGAAACTCATAAATTACTTCATCATAAGGATAACGATATTGTCTTTCAATCAAAACTTTATTGTCATTTGTAATAGCTAAAACACAACTTGCCTTACAATGGCGAATTAATTCTCTTGTACTAATATGCCCATTAGGGCAAACAACCTTATCTTTATAAACATCAATTATTTTTCCTTTATAAATCTCTTCACTTGATATTTGCTTTTCTTTTAATAAATCATCGTTTTTCATAATAATACCTCTTATTTATAAAAATTACTTTTTTTAATTTACTTAACGATTCAAAAATAATATTATATTTAATACGGGCGTATGGTGAAATTGGTAGACACGCAAGACTTAGAATCTTGTGCTTAACGGCATGCAAGTTCGATTCTTGTTACGCCCACCAAAGAAAATGTTAACTTCGTTTTTACGAAGTTTTTTTAATGCCTGTCATTAGATGTAAAAATTTCACAAAATCTGCCTGCAAAACTTGGAGAATATCCTTCTAAAGCTAAATGTGAAGTATCACTAAAACATAAACATCTAAAGTGAGAAATTCCTTTTTCTCTTTCTTCGGAAACAAATCTGGTAATACCAGTTGGCGCACAACAAGTAGTCATACCTAAAATCGTATGTGGAATATTCATTAAATGTGACATTAAAACAGTCATCATCCCAAAGTGACAAACAAAAATAACTTCATCTAAGCTTTCCTTTTTAACTTCATAATAATTATTCTTTCTAATATATCCATGCTTTGCTAAAATCTTATCAAATTCATTACAAACATGTTCATAATAGTGCTTTATATTACCGGATTTCATTAAATCTGTATCAAGATATTTATCAATATCATACAATTCTTTCTTATTTAAATAAAAACTAGGTAGAAAATCCCATGTTAAATGCTCCTCATTAGTTTCCTTCATATAGACAGGGTAAACAAACTCTTGAAGCCAATCACATATCATAAATTTCTTTGTTATAGCTTCAGCAGTAAGACGAGCTCTAGCTAAAGGTGAAACATAAACTTCACTATGAGGCTCCATTTTAAAATGTTTCCCTAAAGCTTCTCTTTCTTTAAATCCTATAGGAGTTAATGTATTATTTTCATAATCAGGATCAGCATGTCTAATTATAGTTATTTTCATATTTTCTCCTTATTTTTTTATAAAAAGCTACAGAAATTGAATATTTTTTTAATTTCTTCTTATAATTTCATTAAAGTTTTCATCACTTTCATCTATAACACTCACTTGTGATGTACCCTCATAATCACTAAACACTGATACACCAGTACTCTTATAATATTCAATTTGTTTAATAACATTGTTTGAAAATTTTTCACCAGGAATTATTAATGGAATCCCAGGTGGGTAAATCATAATCATTTCTTTTGATATTTTATTTAAAGAGTCTTCTAAACTTATAACTTTAAGTGGGGCGTGAAACGCAACACGAGGTCGAACTATCATTTGAGGAAGTTCAGTAATAAAATGATGATCAGGATATTTCATGCCTTCTTTATAAAATCTACGACTTATATCTTTTAACGCAGCTACTATCTTATCTGAATCTTTTTTACGAGTGCCAACTGTGAATAATAATAATAAAACATATGTCTCTGCAAGCTCTATTTGGATTCTATATTCATCTTTTAAAATTTTATAAAGATCAAAGCCATTAATTGATAGATTATCAAGTTCAACAACAACTTTAGTTTCATCATAATCAAAAGCTAATCCATTTTGAAAATATTTCTTTCCATGTGCTTTAAAGCCTTTAATTTGATTAATTTCATCAATAGCCTCTCGAGCTAATTTAATACAATTCCAAATTCTCCTAGAACCATGAAAGACTAAATATTTTCTTGCACCATCTAATGATGCTATTAAAATAGATGATGGAGAAGTCGTAGTTATCAAATTATATGATTTTGTGATTTCATAAGGACTAACTAAATCAGTATTTATAAGTAAGACACTTGATTGTGTTAAACTTCCACCAGTTTTATGAACTGATAATGTTGACATATCACATCCTGCATCCATAGCGCTCATTGGTAAATGCTTAGAAAAATAAAAATGTGCTCCGTGTGCCTCATCGCAAAGCACTACCATACCTTTACTATGAGCATAATCAGTTATTTTTTTAAGATTACATGTAGCACCAAAATATGTTGGATTAATAATAAAAATTGCTCTAGCATCCGGATTTTGGTCAATAACTCGCTTCCAATCTTTATATTGAATTTGGTTTACAATTTCTGTTTCCTTATCGATTACTGGCATTACAAACACAGGAACAGCTCCAGATAAAATTAAACCATTTATAACAGACTTATGAACATTTCGTGGCAAAATAATTTTCTGATGAGCTTTTAATGTTGCCATCAACATAATCAAATTACCGCTAGTTGACCCATTAATTAAAAAGCGAGCTTTTTTAGCATGGCAAGCTTTAGCAAATAGCTCTTCTGCTTCCTTAATACATCCAGAAGGATGCAAAATATTGTCTAATCCTCTTGGACAATTAATGTCTGCCCTATAAACAGCATGAGGAAAAATTTTATCAAAGTCAGTTTTTATATTTCCTTGATGATGCCCAGGAACATCAAAAGCTGTATTCTTTTCAGATAAATATTCTTTATAAGCGTCTATATAAGGCGTCTTTTTTTGTTCTTTTAAAAATTCTTTATCCATTGCAATAAAAAGTATAATTTATTTTTATTAAAAATAAATACTTTTATTAAAAAATGTTAAAATATTTTTATGAAAATTGTCGTCGTTAGTGATTCACATGGAAATCTTACATTATTGCAAGAAATTTTAAATAAAAATTATGATGCTGATTACTTTATACATCTTGGTGATTTTGAACTTCCAACATATCTAATGAGTTCATTTTTATTTGTTAAAGGTAATTGTGATTATTTAGTAGAAAATAATCTTTATAAAGATATTGTTATTGGTGGGTTAAAAATACATTTAGAACATGGAGATAAAATAAATTATTCTGATTTTGATAACTATATAATTAGTAAACATTGTGATATATTTTTATTCGGCCATATTCATAAAAAAATAGCATTAAAAATTGACAATACATATGTTTTTAATCCAGGGAGTTTAACTCGTCCTAGAGACTCAAATAAAGGTTCTTATTTATTGCTAATTATCGATAACAATAAAAATATAATATATAAATTTGAAGAAATTAATTTAGACTAGTAAATACTCGACTACTTGATGCAAGGCAAAGCATTAAATTATAACCACCACAAAGTCCATCAACATCAAGCATTTCTCCAACAAAATAAATATTTTTTTCTATCTTGCTTTCTAATGTTTCTTTTAAATAAGATAAATCGATACCACCAATTGTAACTTGAGAATCATCAAATCCATAATTTTCTTTATATGTGAAAGTCACATTTTTAACATAGCTAACTATATTTTTAACATCACGATTATCAAACTTATATAAGTTTTTTGCTCCGCTATTCTTTCTAATAAATTCAGACATCTTAAGTGTAAAAATCCCTTCTAGAAAAGAAAAACCTGCTAAATCGTTATATTTTTTAAATTTATTTTCAAGTTCTTCAAGTGTAAATTCGTTAAATAAATCTATACTAATAATCGCTTTTTTAAAATTTTTGCTGCGTAAAATTATTGATGAACAATTCATAATACATATTCCACTAAGCCCATCTTTTTTTACTAAAATTTCACCAAATTCTTGGTAAACAATTTTTTTGTCTATAAGTAAACTGATTTTTCCTTTCAAACGTTCGTTCTCTATGCCTTTAGTATTTTCATATACTCTAATTGGAGATAGTCCAGGCTTTAACTCTTTTATTAAATATCCATGTTTTTTAAGTAATTTAAAGACAGTTCCATCGCTTCCTAATGCCTCTTTGCTTTTTCCTCCAGTTGCAAATATAAATTTGTCAAAAATATATAATTTATTTTTAATTATTACTTCCACTCGATTATCATTGACATTATAACTATCTAAATTAACATTATTAATTAATTTTATTTTAAACTCTTTAATTAATTTATTTAAATAAGACACTATTTGTTGTGAACTTAAAGAAAATGGATAAACTAAATTTTCATTTAATACACGAGTCATAATACCAATTGAATCATAAAATTCTCTTTGTTTATTGATATCAAAATCGTTATAAAGACTATAAGCAAATTCGTTATTATAACTTTTATCATCAATATTTAAATTCCCTAAATTACATCTGCCATTACCCGTTGCTAATAATTTTTTGTTTGTTTTATCATTATGATCAAAAATTGTAATATCTAAACTTGAATCTTTCTTTTTAAGCATTATAGCTAAGATTACACCGCTTACACCTTGTCCTAATATACCTATTTTCATATATCTTACCTTTTATTATTATAATAGAAATTTTATATAAAAAAAAGAAAAGTAGATTTCTCTACTTTTCTATTAATCAATAATTTTAAATATTGAAAATTACTTAATAATTTCGCTAACTGTACCAGCACCAACAGTTCTACCACCTTCACGGATAGAGAATTTAGTACCTTTTTCAATTGCGACTGGGTGAATAAGTTCAACAGTGAATGAAACATTATCACCTGGCATAACCATATCAGTACCAGCTGGAAGAGTAATAGTTCCAGTAATATCTGTTGTATGGAAATAGAATTGTGGTCTATAGTTAGTTAAGAAAGCAGTATGTCTTCCACCTTCTTCTTTAGTTAAAACATAGACGTTACAAGTAAATTTAGTATGTGGAGTAACACTACCTGGTTTAGCAAGAACTTGTCCTCTAACGACTTGATCTCTATTGACACCTCTTAATAAGACACCAACATTATCACCAGCTTCTGCAAAATCAAGTAATTTACGGAACATTTCAATACCAGTAACAACACTCTTAATTGTAGGTTTAATACCAACAATTTCGACTTCATCGTTGAGTTTTAACATACCTCTTTCAACTCTACCAGTAACAACTGTACCACGACCAGTAATTGTTAAAACGTCTTCAATTGGTAATAAGAATGGTTTATCAGTATCACGAACTGGATCAGGAATGTAAGTATCAACAGCGTCCATTAAAGCTAAAATTTGTTTTTCAGCTTCTGGATCACCATCAAGAGCTTTACGAGCACTACCTCTAATAACTGGTACTTCATCACCAGGATAGCCATATTTATTAAGTAAGTCTCTTACATCCATTTCAACTAAATCGATTAATTCAGGATCATCAACTAAGTCACATTTGTTTAAGAAAACAACAATATATGGAACACCAACTTGTCTAGCAAGTAAGATATGTTCACGGGTTTGTGGCATAACACCATCAGTAGCAGCAACAACAAGGATAGCACCATCCATTTGAGCAGCACCAGTGATCATGTTTTTAACATAGTCAGCGTGCCCTGGACAATCAACGTGTGCATAGTGTCTCTTTTTTGTAGAATATTCGATGTGAGCAGTATTAATTGTAATACCTCTTGCTTTTTCTTCTGGTGCAGCATCGATTTGATCATAATCCTTAACAGCAGCAAGTCCTTGTTTAGCTAAAACGTGAGTAATAGCAGCAGTTAATGTAGTTTTACCATGGTCAACGTGTCCTATGGTACCAATATTCATATGAACTTTGCTTCTATCAAACTTCTCTTTTGCCATATTTTTTTCCTCCTATAATATGCATTCTGCAATGTAAATATTTTATAGCAATATTTATTTATAATCAATAATTATTAAAAATAATTAACGATTAGACATTCCTGATTTCTTAACGATTTCTTCTTGAATGAATTTTGGTGTTTCACCAAAATGATCAAATTCCATCGTATAATTTCCTCTACCTTGAGTAAAGCTACGTAAATCAGTAACATAGCCAAACATTTCTGCAAGTGGTACTTCCGCTTCAATAATCTTAGCATTGCCTCTTTGACTTTCACCAGTCATTTGGCCTCTACGACGTGAAATATCACCGATAGTATCACCATAATATTGCTCAGGTACTGTAACTTCAACTTTCATAATAGGCTCTAAAATTACAGGATCACAACGCTTTGCAGCCTCTTTTAATGCCATACTAGCAGCAATCTTATAAGCAGCTTCGCTTGAGTCGACATCGTGATATGAACCATCAAATAAAGTAGCTTTAATATCAATTGCAGGATAACCAGCAATTAAGCCTTTTTCCATAGCATCAACTAATCCATCTTGGGTAGGTTTAATATATTCTTTTGGAATACTTCCTCCAACAATAGCATTGACAAATTCAAAGCCCTTTCCTGGATTTGGTTCAAATTTAATCCAAACATGGCCATATTGACCTCTACCACCAGATTGTCTAATATATTTACCTTCACAATCAGCAGATCTTCTAATTGTTTCACGATATCCAACTTGTGGTTTACCAACATTAACTTGTACATTAAATTCACGTTTCATTCTATCAACAATAATATCGAGGTGAAGTTCACCAACACCAGCGATAATTGTTTGTCCTGTTTCAGGATTTGTATGAACTTTAAATGTAGGATCTTCTTCAGCAAGTTTTGATAAAGCTAAAGACATCTTTTCTTGATCAGCTTTTGTTTTTGGTTCAACAGCTTCTTCGATAACTGGTTCTGGGAATTCCATCTTTTCAAGTACTACATCAATGTTCTCATCACATAAAGTTTCACCAGTAGTAGTATTTTTTAAACCGATAACAGCACCAATATCACCAGCATGAAGTTCATCAACTTCTTGACGATGATTACTATGCATTAAAACAAGACGAGCAATTCTTTCTTTAACGCCCTTATTACTATTTAGAACATAACTACCGCTTTTTAAGGTACCACTATAAATTCTTACGTAAGCTAAACGTCCAATAAATGGATCAGTAGCAATCTTAAAAGCTAGAGCAACTAATGGTTTACTATCATCTGGTTCGCAGATATATTCTTTTCCATCAGGAGTTTCACCTTTAGCATGAGGAATTTCAATAGGTGATGGAAGATAATCAACAACCCCATCAAGGAGAAGTTGAATACCTTTATTTTTATAAGCACTACCACAGAAAACAGGGTGGAACTCACCTGTTAAAGTTGCCTTACGAATAACATTTTTTATTTCTTCGATTGTAGGTTCTTGACCATCAAGAACTTTCATCATCAAATCATCATCAAATCCAGCTAAAGTTTCAATAAGATCTTCTCTTAAAGCCTTGCATTTTTCTACATATTCAGCAGGAAGTTCAACTTCATGTGGCATCTCATGTTCTTTACAACCAGTGTAATCATAAGCTTTCATTTTGATAATATCAATTACACCACTTAATGTATTTGAAATACCAATTGGATATTGAACAGCTTTAGCACAAGCTCCTAACTTCTCTTTTAAAGAAGCAACACTCATATCATAATCAGCACCAATAGCATCAAGTTTATTAACAAAAACTATACGTGGAACGCCATATTTAGATCCTTGTCTCCAAACTGTTTCAGTTTGTGGCTCAACACCATTTTTTCCATCAAGAACAGTAATAGCACCATCAAGGACTCTTAAAGAACGTTCAACTTCGACTGTAAAGTCGACGTGCCCAGGAGTATCAATGATATTAATTCGATTACCTTTCCAAAAACAAGTTGTAGCTGCACTCGTAATAGTAATACCTCTTTCTTGCTCTTGAGCCATCCAGTCCATAGTAGCAGCACCTTCATGGACTTCTCCGATTTTATGAATTTTACCAGTAAAGTAAAGGATTCTTTCGGTTGTAGTAGTCTTACCAGCATCAATATGAGCCATGATGCCAATATTTCTAGTATGCTCTAAATCATACTCTCTATTAGCCATAAGTTCTCCTTTAAATTACCATTTATAATGTGCATAAGCTTTATTAGCTTCTGCCATTTTATGTGTATCTTCTCTTTTCTTAACTGCAGCACCAGTTCCATTAGCAGCATCAATAATTTCGTTAGCAAGTCTTTCTTCCATTGATTTTTCTTTTCTTAAACGAGCATAATTGACAAGCCATCTAAGTCCTAAAGTTACTCTTCTTTCTTTAGAAACCTCAGTTGGAACTTGATAGTTAGCAGCACCAATTCTTTTTGCCTTCAATTCAACTTCAGGCATAATATTATTTATTGCAGTAGCAAAAACATCCATTGCTGGCTTTTCTGTTTTAGCTTCAATAATTTTAAAAGCATTATATAAAATTGTTTGAGCAGTTCCTTTTTTACCATCAATCATAATCTTATTAATTAATCGAGTAACTAATTTTGAATTATAAATTGGATCTGGTAAAACATCACGCTTACTTACATTACCCTTACGTGGCATAACTTACCTCCTAATCTTTCTTTTCTTTTGGTTTTTTAGTACCATATAAAGATCTACCTTGTCTACGGGATTCAATTCCTGCACAATCAAGTGTACCTCTAATAATATGATATCTAACACCTGGGAGGTCTTTAACTCTACCTCCACGAATCATAACGGTGGAGTGTTCTTGTAAGTTATGTCCTTCTCCTCCGATATAAGCAGTAACTTCATAACCGTTACTGAGCTTAACTCTAGCGTATTTTCTTAAAGCTGAGTTTGGTTTTTTAGGGGTCATAGTTCCAACACGGGTACAAACGCCTCTTTTTTGAGCACTATTTTGATTTGTTTCTTTTTTTGCTAAAGAATTAAATCTTTTTAATAATGCAGGAGCTTTTGATTTGAATGTTGGGGACTTTCTTCCCTGTCTAACTAATTGATTAATAGTTGGCATTTTCTCTCTCCTTATTACACAATACCTGGTGTATCATTCATATTACTAAAAAATAAATTTTTAGTCAACGCAAGTATTATAGTAAATTTTAAACAATCTTGTCAATAGTTATTATATTTAAAATTATCTTGTGAATTCTTAAAGTAAATT
>DJQS01000019.1 GCA_002438785.1 Caryophanales bacterium UBA6380
CAAAATTTAAGGGTTCATAGGGCTTATAAAGGCTTTTAATTTTTTCTAAGCTCTTTTCTTTTCTTAACTTTGTATTTTTTAACTAGTTGATATGTTCCTAAATAACCAAGGGTAATTACAAAAAATGCAACCAATAAAACAATTACGAATGTTGGAAGAGGATTAACTTTAACATCTTCCCACATTTGAACAATTTTATTATTATCATTACCAAAATCTTCCATAACAAACAAATTGTTAATTTCATCAATTGTTGGATATTGAGCTTTCATAGTACGACCTTCAAAACTATCAGGATCAACATCTAAAACATAATCCCCTTTATTTCCGTTAAAGAAATAACTTATATCATACTTAATTGTTTTTTCAGATTCATCTTGTCCAAATTCTTCATTAATATAATCAAAAATTTCATTATTCTCGCCTGACATAAAAGAAGTATAACCTGTATAACTCATATTACTTGTTACACTATCTATTTCACTCAAAAAATCTAAAAATTTAATTGAATAATCATAGTTTTTTGACCCTTTTTTAACATTTTTTGGCATGCACCAAGCATCAAACCATATATTTGCTCCAGTTTTTGGTAAAGCATAATATAATTTTGTTTTTTCACTTTCTGGCTTTTCTTCTTCATAAGACTCATCATCTCCAGGATAAAATTCTCCTTTTAAAATAGAAAAACAAGCATCACCACTCCAAGCTAAATTCATTCCTATTTTTTTAGTGACAATATCGTTTTTACCACTATCGACTTCAAAACCAAAAATATTGCTTTTTAAATCAATAAGACTATTTTTTACCAATTCAATTGTTTCTTTATCGTGGGAATTGAAAATTTTATTCTTATCTTCTAAAGAAAGATTAGGATTATTAAATTTGTCTTTATAAACTTCTAAAATACCTAAAGCATACGTGTCACGCATACTATCTTTTATAGATTGAACTCCTTTAAATTTTTTATTCCAAAAAGAAGACCATCCATCATTGCTATTCAATAATTCAACTAAATAATCCTTATTCAAATCTCTTTCTACAAACTTATCATAATAAGGATTATATACAATTCCTAACGTACCCCACATGTATCCAATGGCATACTCACTTAACTTACCTAAATATTCATTATTCGTTTTACTATATACAGAAATTTTATCAATCTTTCCAGGATTATTTGTATCTTCATTTACAAGAAATTTAGAAACATTTTTATAATAAGTTTTAAGTCCTTCTACTTTTTGAATAAGTTTTTCACTCGCTAATCTTTGAACCATATATTCGCTACAATTAATAAGATCATACTCAGCTTTTCCTGTTTGAAGTTGATTATACATTGTCTCATTAGTGTCAAATGTCTCATAGATTATCTTAACACCAGGATTTTCTTCTTCAAATTGAGTCAACAATTCTTCATCTATATAGTCTTCCGCATTTAAAACATGAAGATATGTAATCCCATCATCTTCACTTGAAACTACATCTTTACTAGCACAACTAGTAATTGTTAATAATGATAAAAGACCTAAACTAAAAATATTTAGTAATTTAAATTTCATTTTAGTCTCTCCCTTTTCTAGTTTTTGATTTATTTTTATTTCTATTTTGATAAATAGTAACTAAAATTGCCGCAACCAACACAACAATAAAAATGAGCGTGGTTAATGGACGCATATTCATAGGAATTGGTCCTTTTTTAATTTTAGCTTGAATGAGAGTTGATAATGTTTCAATATTAGCCTCACCACTGAGTAAACCAGCACCACGAGTAAAAGCAGTAACAATAAAATCATCTAATGATAAAGTAATTGCTAATAAGAACCCTGATAAAATTCCAGGATAAATTTGTGGCAACATTATTTTTCTTAAAGCTTGATTAGGTGAGCACCCTAAATCAAGAGCTGCTTCATATAAATTTGGATCTAATTGTGATAATTTAGGTTTAACATTTAAATAAACAAAAGGCGCACTAATAACAATATGACCTATCAATAATGTCCAGAATGAAAAAATATTATTTTTAAATATAACATTACCTAAAAAGACAAACATCACAGTTAAGCTAAGTGCTATAACAATTTCAGCATTAACAACAGGAATTTGATTCAAATTTTCTAATAATGCACGACTTCTTTTTTTACTATAAAAAGCACCGATAGCTCCAAATGTACCTAATAAAGTTGAAACAACACTCGAAATAATAGCGATTATGATCGTGTTTCCTAATGCTACCATTATTTCTTTATCTTTAAATAATGCACCATATAAATTAAACGAAAAACCATTCCATTCTCCAATATAAGTAGAATTTGTAAAAGAAAATGCTATCAAAACTAATACTGGTATATACATTAATAATAAAATTAAATATATATAAACATATGCAAAAACCTTTTTTACCATGTTGCTGCACCTCCATCTTCTTTTTCAGAAAAATTTCTAGTAGCTAACATTGTTATTCCTATAATAAAAAGCATAACTAATGCCATAAAAGAACCATCTCCCCATTGATAATTACTATAATTTAAATATATAGAATTCCCAAATAAGACTATTTTCCCTTCACTAAGAACTTCTGGTATAACATAGCTAGACATAGTTGGCATAAAGACCATCATTGCAGCACTAATAACACCAGGGATAGATTGTGGAATTATATTTTTGGTAAATACTTGTATACGATTACAGCCTAAATCAATAGCAGCTTCGATTTGATATTTATCTAATTTCAACATCGTTGAATATAAAGGCAAAATAACAAAAGGTAAATAATTGTAAACTAATCCAATCATTGTTGCTATATAAGGATGTTCACCCCCACTTATACCAATCCAATTAAGAACATCCCTTGTGGCTCCTGTTCTTAAAACGAAATTTATCCACATTGGCATAACAAATAACATCACAATTACATAATTTGAATTATATTTCTTGTTAGCTAATAAATACGCAATCGGATAACCAATAATTAAACAAATTATTGTATTTAACACTCCAAATAAAAGTGAAACTAATAAAACATTTAATTTTTTTGTACTACTAAAAAACCCAACAAGAGCATCCCAAGTGAAGTTGCCATTCCCATCAGTAAATGCATAATATACAATCAATAAAATTGGAATAACAACAAATAAAATTAAGAAAAGAAAATATGGGATACATAAATATTTTCTTTTAAACCTAAATTTCATATTCGCTAATTTCCTTTTTTAGTCTCATTCTTATATTCTTTTTATCTATATGAACACCGATTTTATCATTTAAATTATATGTATATGGAGTTGTACATACAAAATCCTCTTCAGTATCAGTTCTAACAATTAATTGATAATGATCGCCTTTATAAACTATATCAACAATTTCACCGACAGCTTGAGCATCATTAGAATTAATATCGTCTATTAAATCAACATTATTAATGTCAACTTCAGCAACAACTGTTGCACCTTTAACATCATAATGTTTATTTGTGGATTTCACAAAAAGCGTTCCATCTTCATCTAAAATGCTATCTGGAATAAGTTGAGTTAAATCACATTCAAAAGGCTTATCATCAATTTCTAAGAAACCATCTTTATCAATATAAGCATCAGTATAAATATTAGTAACAAAATCTTTTTGCATAATATGAATACTATCAGGTTCAATAACTAAGCCAACCTCTAGACCAAGTTCAAATTCTTTTGTATCTTTAACTAATAATTCATTCTTATTAATCATTATAGTATATTCATAATTCATACCTTTAAATATACGACTATAAATAGTACCATTTAAATTTCCTTTATTGGCTTCAACAATCTTGATATCCTCAGGTCGAACAACAACATCGACCTTATCATTTAATGGATAATCGTCTAGGCAATCAAAAACTGTATTTAAAAATCTAACTTTTAATTTACCAACCATTGTTGCATTATAAATGTTACTTTCACCGATAAAATCAGCAACAAAAGCATTTTTTGGTTCATCGTAAATCATTTTTGGTGTTCCAATTTGTTGAATCTCTCCGTCCTTCATGACAACGATTGTATCACTCATCGTTAAGGCTTCCTCTTGATCATGAGTTACATAAATAAAAGTAATTCCAAGCTTTGAATGCATTTCTTTTAATTCAATTTGCATATCCTTTCTCATTTTTAAATCAAGAGCACCCAATGGTTCATCAAGAAGCAATATTTCTGGTTCGTTAACAATAGCTCTAGCAATAGCAACACGTTGTTGTTGACCACCACTCAAAGTAGTTATATCACGATCTTCTAAGGAATCTAAATCAACTATTTTTAAAGCTCTAGCAACCTTATTATCAATTTCTTTAGCACTTAATTTTCTAAACTTATATGCTTGTTCTGGTGTATTTAATAAAGTATTTAATTTAATATTTAAGTCTGCTAACTTAGTCTCTTTTTCTTCATTTGTTAAATTTTTATTCTTTTTTGTAGCACGAATATCAGATTTAATAAGTCTAATTTTCTCCTTATTAATTTTAAAAATGTTATTACCGGATTTATCTTTAAGTTCAATAGGAATCTTTTTAAGACGTAATCCAAAAGCTACATTATCATAAACATCAAGATGAGGAAATAATGCATATCTTTGAAAAACCATATTAATTGGCCTTTTATTAGGAGGAAGATTAGTTATATCTTTTCCTTTAAGTAGAATTTCTCCTTTACTAGGAAATTCAAATCCAGCAATCATACGTAATGTAGTAGATTTGCCACAACCAGATGGACCTAAAAAAGTAATAAATTCACCTTTCTTGACATAGAGATTGAAGTTATCTACAACAGTAACTCCGTCAAAAATTTTACTAACATTTTTTAGATCAATAATATAATTATTTTCTTCCATTTTAATACCTCCAAAAAAATGAAATAAAGTTTTTAAAACAAAAAAATTATAATTAATTTTTCACTTAAATCAATAAAATTTTTTTTAAATTAAAAAATTAGAACTTTTTATACCAAATTTTGAAGATATTTTTTATTTAAAAATATTGATACAATCGAATTTTTTTAAAATTTATTATTTTTTAAAATAAATTAAACTTTTTTAATCAAAAAAAGACTAATTTCTAAGTGAAATTAGTCTCAAAATTTTTTTATTTTTTTCTTATTTACATTGTTTCTTTAGCTTCAATTCCGAGCAAGAATAATGTGTTCTTTAAAACTATACTTGAAGCCTTAACTAAAGCAAGCCTTTCACCAGTCAATTTATCATTATCATTAACAATAAATTTTGTATCATTATATAAAGAATGAAACTCCATAGCGAGTTTATAAGCATAATTTGTTAAACGATTAACTTCCTTACTAATAGAAACATCGACAACTAATTTTTTAAATTCACTTAAAGTCTTTAATAAAGAAATTTCCTTCTCACTATTTAATAAATTATATTTGTCTTTAATTTCATAATTGCTATTCTTTTTAAGTACGGAACACATTCTTGCATAAGCATATTGGATGTAATAAATAGGATTTTCATTACTATTTTTTCTTGCTACCTCTAAATCAAAATCAAATTGTGAATCTAAAGGTCTAGATAAAAAGAAATATCTAGCTACATCTACACCAACATCATCACACAACTCTCTTATAGTTATTGCATTACCAGTACGTTTTGACATTTTTAATTCTTTATCGCCTTCCATTAATCGAACCATTTGAATAATTAAAATATCAAGCTTAGATGAATCATAACCTAAAATAGATAATCCTGCTTTTAGTCTAATAATATAACCATGATGATCGGCTCCAAATAAATTTATTAAATGATCATATCCACGATCAAACTTATCCTTATGATAAGCTATATCTGGTAATAAATATGTATAACTTCCATCACTTTTAACTAAAACACGATCTTTATCGTCACCAAAATCAGTTGTTTTAAGCCATAAAGCACCATCTTTTTCGTAAGTATATCCACTTTCTTTCAATTTCATTAAAGTATTAGAAACTTTATTTTCTTTATATAAAAGACGTTCACTAGAAAAATGGTCGAAATGAACTCTAAATAAATCTAAATCCTTTTTAATTTTATTTAATTCAAGTTCGATGCCAATGTTTTTAAAATATGTAATTGCTTCGTTAAGTGGCATTTTTAAATATTTATCACCATCTTTCAGTGCAATCTCTTTAGCAAGATTAATAACATCTTTCCCTTGATAACCGATTTCTTCTAAATTAATTTCTTGGCCAAGAGCTTCTTTATAGCGATTAAACAAAGATAATGCCAATACATCTACTTGGTGCCCGGCATCATTAACATAATATTCACGTAAGCAATCAAAACCAGTAAATTTTAAAACACGGGTCAAACTATCACCAAACGCAGCACCTCGAGCATGACCTAAGTGCAAATCTCCTGTAGGATTTGCACTAACATATTCAACCATTACTTTCTCGTTTTTTCCAAAATTTGATTTTCCATATTCTTCATTTTCATTAATAATTTCCTTAATAAACGTCGTAAAACTTTCTTCTTTTATAAAAAAGTTAATAAATCCAGGGCCAGCAATATCAACTTTATTAAATAGTTGATTAGTTTTTAAATCTGAAACTAAACTTTTTGCAATGTTCAATGGTGAATTATGTAATTCTTTGGCTAACTTCATAGCTATATTTGTTGAAAAATCACCATGCTCTTTATCTTTTGGAACTTCTATAATTATTTTATCTTCAAAATTATCATCATATAGTCTTTTTAAAGACTCATTTATTATAGATTTCAATGTAGTTATAATTTCAGACATGTTGTAAACTCCTTTTAAACGAAAACATTTTACTACATTAATAAACTTTTTTATATTAAAATTAAATTAGTATTTACTTTTCTTTATAGTAAATGCTAATATATTTAACGCGGCCTTGTAGCTCAGTTGGATAGAGCAACAGCCTTCTAAGCTGTGGGTCAGGCGTTCGAGTCGCCTCAAGGTCACCATTATTGTCATGATTCCCCAAATATTTGTTTATCAAAGCTAATTAGGGGATTTTTTTATTAAGAAGGTTATATTCTTAAAAAACTACTTTAAGGTCGTTATATTGATTAAATAATCATTTAATTTAGTTTCAGTTATTTTGATAAAAAATTAAACTTATTTATTTATAATAAAAATTAATTAAATTCAAGATTTGTAAGTGGGCTTTTTATCTAAATATTGTTATAATAAGTATACATATGAATTACATAAATATTTTATCAGATGGTTTCAATACCCCTGAAGGCATCGACACATTAATTATTAATTTTTTCAATAACCTAGGATGGTGGGGTAATCTTATACTTATTATGCTTTCTTTAATCTTAGCTACCATTTTCGGAGGCATTCTCGGTTATCAAAGAGAAGTTAGCGGGCATGCAGCTGGATTTAGAACGCATATTCTTATTTCCTTAGGAAGTGCCCTAATTATGATTATTTCAATATATGGAATTCCAGGAAACTCTAATAGAGACCCAATGCGTCTTGCTGCTGCTGGTGTAACAGGTATTGGCTTTTTAGGAGCTGGTTCAATTATTAAAAATGGTGTTTCAATCAAAGGTCTTACTACCGCTGCTTCTATATGGGTTACTATGGCCATCGGGATGGCTGCAGGATCTGGTTATTTTGTTATATCTTTATTTACCGTTATAATTTCAATTTTATGTTTAGTCAGTTTCCAAAAATTTGAAACATGGTTTAGTAAAAATAATACAAATATTCTAATAGTAATAGAAGAAGATAAACCTCTAATGAAAGAATTAATTTCCTTACTTGATAAGTACGATATTTCTTACAAAAGTTTTGATACATCTATTACCGATTTAGAAAATAAAAAAGTATTAAGAGTTGTCTTTAAATGCACCGACAAAAAAGATGGTTCTATTCAGGCATTCATTGAAGAGTTTAAAGAAAATGTTAAGCCAATTTCTATTTCAATATTAAAATAATAATTACTTTTTAAAGGGTTTTTATAAAAAATAAAGAGTTTTTATAAATTTTATAAGATATTTATATCTTTGCAATTAAAATATATTGCTTGTAAAAAAAATATCATTAGTTTAATATTTATAAAGCGTGGAGGTTATTTTATGGCTTGGTATGATTATGTATTTTGGGTAATTTGTTTTATTATAATTGTTTTAAGCTTACTCCAAGGTGGTAAATCAGAAGGTGCTTCAGGTGCTATTACTGGTGGAGGATTAAATGTTTTTGTAAAAACTAAGGAACGTGGTAGTGAATTAATCATTTCCTATTTGACTTTAGGTTTTGGAATTATATTTTTATTTTTTGCACTTTTATCACAAGTATTAGGTGCTTAAAATAATTAATAATCTATTATATTAAAAAGGCGATTTTAAATCGCCTTTTTTTAACTAATGAAATCTAGTGTATTTATCTTTAATTTTCTCATGTGACTCATGCGATTTAATAACATCTGCAATCATATCACAAATTGAAACAACTTTAATTTTTTTGGAATTTGAAAATTCAGGATGTTCTATTGTATCCGTCACTAAGACTTCGGTTACATCATTATTAACTTCAAATTTTTCTAAAGCATTGTGAGAGAATAATGCGTGACTTGCACAAATATATACTGCTTTTGCACCTTTCTCTTTTAAGGTATGAGCACCAGCTAAAATTGTTCCTCCAGTATCAATTATATCATCAACCATGATACAAATTTTATCTTGTATATCACCAACAATATTTGTGATCTCTGCAACATTAGGTTTTGGTCTTCTTTTATCTATAACAACTATGGAAGAATTTGGAATGAAATTTGCCAAATCTCTAGCACGATACATAGCTCCATGATCAGGTGATACAACAGCAATTTCATTTGAAGAAATGCCAAGTTCTTGGAATTTCTTATTTAAATATTTAGCAAAAATAGAAGTTGGAGACAAATTATCAAGAGGTACACTAAAAAATCCTTGAATTTGAGGAGTATGAAGTTCAATTGTTAAAACTCTTTTTACTCCGGCATTAGAAAATAGATCTGCAACCATTCTTGCGCTAATTGGCTCGTTTATGTGTGCAATTCGATCTTGTCTAGCATATCCATAATATGGAATTATTAAAGAAATTTCACGACAGTTTGCTCTTTTAATTCCATCGATAAAAATTAACAACTCCATTATACGATCATTAACAGGACTACAAGTAGATTGTATAACGTAAACCTTTTTTCCGCGCACATCTACTTTACTTGTGGCAAGACACTCACCATCAGCGAAATGTAATACATCAGCTTGGCTTCTTTCAATACCCAAGGCTGAGCACACCTTGTCAGTAAGGTGTTCATTGCTTGAAAGTGAGAAAACTAGAATATCTTTTATCATAAGCTCTCCTCTAAAACGTTATTATATTACCAAATTTTACTAATTATTTACATATAAAAAAATTATAAGTTATAAAAATTGGTTAATTTACATATTGT
>DJQS01000006.1 GCA_002438785.1 Caryophanales bacterium UBA6380
ATTTACTTTAAGAATTCACATTTATATTTATTTATTAAATTCGATATTATATTTAAATTTATAAAATGTTATAATTTTAATGCGTGGAAAAGAAGTAGTAATTAAGAAATACTTTGCAAAGGGAGAGATGATAAGTGAGAACATCTTCTAAGTATCTTAGTGAATTCGTCTTGGAGCAAGTAGGAATACCGAATCTATTCGTTAAATAGAGTAAATTGAGTGCAGAAGAATTAGGATGGTACCGCGGAATTATTTTCGTTCCTAGACTAATTCTTTTTTATTTAGGAGGATAAATAATGGAAGAAATTGAACAACTTTTAAAAGAAGCAAAAGATGAAATTGAAAAAGATTTGACGTTAGATAAACTTATTGAAACAAAAAATGCTTATTTATCAAAAAAAGGTAAACTTAGTGTCTTAATGTCTAAAATGAAAGAATTATCAAATGAAGAAAAAAGAGTATTTGGTAAGCAACTTAATGATGCTAAGAATTATGTTGAAAATTCGATAAATGCGAAAATTAAAGTTTTAGAAGAAGAAAAACTTAATGCTAAATTAAAAGAAGAAACAATTGATATTACGTTACCTGGTAATAGTTTAAGCTCAGGTTTTGAAAATCCTTTTTATAAAATTATAGATGAAATTGAAGAAATTTTTATTGGGATGGGATATACAGTTGAAAAAGGTCCTGAAGTTGATAAAGATCATTATGTATTTGAGTTGTTAAATATTCCAAAAGATCATCCTGCTAGAGATATGCAAGATACTTTATATATTGATAATGAAACATTATTAAGAAGTCACACTTCAGCAGTTCAAGCTCATGTTATGGAAAAAGCTAAAGGGAAACCAATTAAAATTATTTGTCCTGGTAAAACTTATCGTCGTGATGATGATGATATGACACATTCTCATCAATTTGCTCAAGTTGAAGGTTTAGTTATTGATAAAAACATTAATTTAGGAAACCTAAAAGCTACTTTAGAATTGTTTGCTAAAAAAATGTTTTCTAAAGATAGTAAAATTCGTTTTAGAAGTAGCTATTTTCCATTTACAGAACCTAGTGTTGAAGTCGATGTGAGCTGTTTTGCTTGCCATGGCAAAGGTTGTAAGATTTGTAAGGGTAGTGGCTGGATAGAAATTTTAGGCGCAGGTATGGTTCATCCAAATGTTTTAAAAATGTCTGGATACGATCCTGATATTTATAGTGGTTTTGCTTTTGGAATTGGGATTGAACGAGTTGCAATGCTAAGGTATGGAATTGATGATATACGAAAATTTTATCAAAATGATATTCGCTTTATCGAAGAATTTAACAAAAAAGTTGAGGATTAATTATGTTAGTATCGCTTAAAGAAATTAGAAAATATGTTGATTTAAATGACATTAGTGACCAAGAGATTGCTAATAGACTTACTTTTGCCGGAATAGAAGTTGAAGAAATAAAAACTTTAGCAAATGCTACTAATTTAGTTATTGGTAAAATTATTAAGTGTGATCCTGTTGAAGGTAGTAACCATTTGCACACTTGTAAAGTCGATATTAAAAGTGAGATTTTGGATATTGTTTGTGGCGCTCCTAATGCAAGAGTTGGTTTGAACGTTATTGTTGCTAAAGTTGGGGCAAAATTGCCTAAAGGTGAAATTAAAAAAGGTTCATTATTAGGACATGAAAGCAATGGAATGCTTTGTGCATTAAATGAACTCGGTGTCGAAGAAAAATATTTAAAGAAGGAACAAATTGAAGGAATTGAAGAACTTCCTGATGATGCTCCAATTGGTTCTACAGATGTTTTAAACTATCTAGGACTTGATGATACTATTTTAGACTTGAAGTTGTTAGCTAATCGTAGTGATTGTAATGGTTTATTTAATGTTGCTAGAGAAATTGCTGCTTTATTTAAAAGAAAATTAAACTTACCTCATTATGAAGATAATGCTAATTATATTGATGAAGATTTTAAAGTTAGTAGTGAAACTTCTTTATGTGACAGTTTTTTAGTTCGTATTTTTAAAGATATCGAAATTAAAGACTCACCTAAATGGTTAAAAGAAGTGTTAAGGAGCGAAGGAATTAGAAGTATTAATAATATAGTTGATATTGGAAATTATGTGATGCTTTTAACTGGGCAACCTGTACATATGTATGATTTAGATAAGCTATTAGCACATAATTTGATTGTAAAAGATAACTTAAATGATGAAGTTGTCGCTTTAGATGATAATAGTTATTCAATAGAAAATGGCGATTTAGTTGTAACTAGTGGTAACAATATTGTTTCTATTGCTGGGATTATGGGACTTAAAAATGTCGAGGTCACTAATGAAACTAAAAATATAGTTATGGAGGCAGCCACATTTTATGGTCCACGTATTAGAAAAACAAGTTCTAGATTAGGATTGAGTAGTGATAGTTCAATTAGATTTATTAAGGGCATAGATAAGGACAATTTAAAGAAGGTCTTAATTATTGCTTCTAATTTAGTAAAAGATATTGCTAATGCTCAAAAGATTAGTGAATCTATTGTCTTTGATACTATCGATCATCAAAGAAAAGAAATTGAGTGTTCTATTCAATATATCAATAATCGTTTAGGCACAAATTTTGATAAAATAACAATTTTAGATACTTTAAAAACATTATATTTTGATATTAAAGAAATTGATGATAATAAGTTTATTGCAATTGTTCCAGATTTTAGAATAGATGTTGAGGGGAAGGCTGACTTAAGTGAAGAAGTAATTCGTTATCTTGGATTCGATAATGTTAAATCAGCATTACCACTAATGGAAACGACAATTGGTCAAAGGTCTTTAGAAGATAATAAATTGAATGTCATAAGAGATTATCTACTTAATCAAGGAATAGATGAAATATTAACATATACGTTGATTAATGAAAAAGATAATTCTATATTAAATTACATAAACAAAGATGATCCATATATTATTTTAAATCCTTTAACAGAAGATCATAAAATTATAAGAAGAAATTTACTTTCTAGTTTAATGAATTCTCTTGACTATAATTATTCACATCAAAATAGAAATTTCTCGTTATTCGAAATAAGCAATATTCAGACTAAGAAAAAAGATGAAATTCATTTATCTATTGGATTATGTGGATCTAAGTTAAATCAAGAGTTATTTAAATCAAGAGAATTTAATTTTTATGATTTAAAAGGATATTTAACTTCAATTTTTAAGTTGTTTAATATTAATGAATCAAGAATTAAATACGAAAGAATTACTAATACTAATGAATTTCATCCTAATAGAAGTGCTTATGTTTATTTGGATAATAAATTACTTGGTGTTTTAGGTGAATTACATCCTACTTTTAAATCCAATTATAGTTTTAAAAAATATCCTGTATTAATTATGGAATTAAATTTGACTTCTTTATTAACTTTAAGAAGTGGAAATAATAAATTTAAAGAATTTACGAAATTTCCAACTGTTAGCCGTGATTATAATATTATTAATGATTTGCATATACCTTATATTGATTTAATTAAAGAAATTAAAAAATCTAGTTCTTTTATTAAAGATATAAAATTAATGGATATTTATGAAAACACATTAACGATATCTGTAATTTTAGAAAATAATGTTGCATCTTTTAAAAATGAAGAAATTATGAACATTGATGAAAAAATAAAATTTGCAATTACTTCTAAATTATCATTAAAATTAAGGGGTTAATATGAAATTTGAATTTATTGATATTAATAGACCAATTATTTTACCAATAAGATTAGACTTAAATAATTTTAACAAACTATATTCTAATGACATTATAAATAAATTTAATTCAATTAATGGTGAAATAATTATTAATAAGGTAAATAGTATTTATATTTTTGATATACATATTTTAGCTAATTTGAATTTAACTAGCTCGTTATCTTTAAAGAAATTTGATGAAGACTATGAGATCAATGAGACTTTATATTTTACAAATAACGAAGAATATAAAAGTGAAGATACTGAATTTATCGAAGGATTTATAGATATAGATAATTTAATTTATAGTTTATTAATAACAAATATACCGATAAATATTCATGCTCCTAATGAAAAAGGTATAATTGTTGGAGAAGGATATCGTGTAATTAAGGAAGAAGAATTAGAAACTGAAAAATCAAAATCTTCACCATTTGACATCTTGGATGAAATCGATTTAGATAAGTGATATTTATTTACTAATTAGAAAAACATTCGATTCAGTCGGATGTTTTTTATTTTTTTAAATTAAATATTATGATTAAATTAAATAAAATGTAATAAATTTCTTTTACTAAAAATCTACTAAATAGGTGTTATTTAGTCTAAATATTAAAATTATTAAAATTATTTTATTGATTTATTTTATTATGATGTAGCAACGAGGAGGTATCATATGACAGTAAATGTAATAAATGGTAAATTAAGTGATAATGAAAAGAATGCTTATTGGGAGTATGCTTTAAAACATAGCGATGGAAAACAGTTAAAATCTTTAGACGTAAAAGTTGATGGTGATTATGTTGACTTGACATATCATTTTGAAACTATACCTTTTGAAAGAATAAGACGTATAACTGGGTATCTAGTTGGAACTCTTGATAGATTCAATGATGGTAAAAGAAGTGAAGAACATGATCGTGTAAAACATATGACACGTGATGATTTATAACTTATACTATGAATTTTCATTTTAATACAATCAAGTTTTTAATTGATTATGTTTCACCGATTTCAAAAAATTTTGATATAAATTCTTTTGATATTAATCAAATTATTGATTTTGTTTCGAAAAAGTTTGAGGAACCATTGTCAAAAAAACTAGCCTTAGGTGAAATTATTGATCTTGATTTTTTTCTACTTGTTAATAGTGTTTTAAATGATTTAAGCATTAACAAGTAGTGAAATAATTAACATAGTAGATTTCTAACAAAATTTTAATATTCATCATAATAAAATTTTAGACTCTAATCAGTAGTTAGGGTCTTTTTTCTTTACTAATTTAAAATTGACAAAAAATTAAAAAAATTAAATTTTACTATTGCTCATTTTTAAAAATATATATAGAATATAATTACAAGTGGAAGAAAGTGGAGTAAAGTGGAATGCTATTTGGAAGTTATGAATATCAACTTGATGATAAAGGAAGAGTCGTAATTCCGGCAAAACTTAGAAATAGTTTAGGAAACACCGTTTACTTGTTAAAAGGATATGATGGATGTATATCAATATATCCAGAAGAAAGTTTTAATAAGTTTATCGAAAAACTTGAAAATCTCCCATTTGAAAAAGAAAAAGCTAGACTTCATCAAAGAGTCCTGTTGAGTTCAGTTCAAGAGTTAGTTATTGATAAGCAAGGTCGTTTATTAATTCCAAAGACAGTTATTAATAAGTATTCACTTGTTAATAAAGAAATAATGATTATTGGTATGCTAGATCATTTAGAGATTTGGGACAAAGGTACTTATCAAAATTATATTGATGAGAATGAACTTGAATTTGAAAAGAATGCTGAGGATTTATTAAGTGATGAATAATAGTGATTATCATGTTTCCGTTTTACTTAATGAGGCAATTGATTTGTTAAATATTAAAGAAGATGGAATATATGTTGATATGACTTTAGGAAGAGCAGGTCATAGTAAAGCAATTCTAAGCAAATTAAATAGTAAGGGTTTATTAATTGGAATTGATCAAGACGAAGAGGCTTTAAAGTTTAGTCAACATGAGTTAGAAAAGATTGGAAAATCTTTCAAATTAGTAAAATCAAATTTTTATAGAATTGATGAAATACTCAACGAATTAAACATTAAAGAAGTTGATGGAATTTTATTCGATTTAGGTGTTAGTTCACCACAATTTGATGAAGATTATCGTGGATTCTCGTATCGAATGGATAGTAAACTCGATATGAGAATGGATTTAAATCGTTCTTTGACAGCTTATGATATAGTTAATAATTATTCTTTAGAGAAATTAATTAATATCTTTAAAAATTATGGCGAAGAAAAATTCTCTTATTCAATAGCAAGAAATATTATAAAAGCAAGAGAAAACAAAAAAATTGAAACTACATTTGAATTAGTTGATATTATAAAAAAAAGTAAACCAGATAAGGAATTAAGAAAACCTGGACATCCTGCTAAACAAGTATTTCAAGCTTTAAGAATAGAAGTAAACGATGAACTTAATGTTTTAGAAGAAGCAATCAAGAAGTCATTAAAATTACTTAAATTACATGGACGTATTGTTGTTATAACGTTTCAATCATTAGAGGATAAAATAGTAAAAAGAATATTCAAAGAAAATTCAGTAATTGAAGGTAATAGACTAAATGACTATGTGATGCCAAGCGAAGAAAAAAAGCCTGAATTTGCTTTAGTAAATAAAAAGGTTATCATTCCAACAGAAAAAGAAATTATTAATAATCATAGAGCTAGAAGTGCAAAGCTAAGAGCAATTGAAAAAGTAAGGTGATTAGTATATGAAAGACAAATTGTACAAATTAAATAGAACACAAAAATTTTATAATTTAAGAAGAATTGTGATTTGTAGTAGTGTAATTTTATTTGGAACAATAATTGCTGCAATTCCTTTAAGCATGAATTTAGTAAATAATAATAAATCGACTACTGTTTATAACATTAGAAATTTTGATGTTGAACGTAAAATTGATAAAACTATTACAATACCTGAAAAAATCTTAGTTTTAAATTAAATAAGTTCGCGTATTTATAGATCCCTCCTTTATTAAATGTAGGCGTAAGCCTACTTTTAATTTACCAATTTATAACTAGAAAAATACTATAAAACTACTAAAAAATAATAAAAAAATCGTTTGTTTTAAATTGATAATAAAATTAGCAAAGTTTATAATTAATATATGAAAAAAGTGATTAAAGTTTTAGAAGTAAAAAATAAGTCATTGAGAGTATTAATTGGCTATTTATATGAGAATAATATTAAAGTCATTTGTAGCAAAAAATTTTCACTTAGTATACCTTTAAATGATGGCGATGTACTTGATGTTGGTATACTTTCTAATGATATTTTAAATGCTATGACTGCAATAAAGAAAGAAGTTGGAATTCAATATAATATAGATGATATAATTTTAGTTTTACCACCATATGGATTAGATGTCTATCGCGTTAAAAAAGTTACAAATACTATCGATTCAACAAATTCTGGAATAAATCATATTGATGTGAAAAATGTTAATAGTTTAATTGAAAAAGAAAATGTACCTAATTCTAATGTTATAGTATCTATAATACCAAATTATTTTTTTACTGAAGATGAAAAAAGATATGAAAAGGCTCCATTAGGAGTTAATAGTAATATTTTATCTTTAGATGCAAATGTTTATACTTTGCCTTTTAAAATGGTTGATGATATAAAGCGAGCAGTTTTAAATGCTAATTTAAAGATAAATAAAACCTTTGTTAATACTATTTGTGTGGCAAATTATCTAAAAAATAGCAAATTTAAAGACAATACATTTATTTACATAGATGTCGGAAGTAAGAACACTACATTAACTGTAATTAATGAATTTAAAGTATGTGCTTGTAATTTTATTAATATTGGCTTAGACAATTTAGTTGATTCTTTAACTGATGAATTCGGTATAGATTCTAATAAGGCTATTGAAATTAGAAATGTATTTGGTCTTGATAATTCAAACCATACATATAAGCCAATCATATGCAAGTCTATAAAAGAATCTAATGAGGTTATTGTAAATAGTGAAAATTTGTATGTCGTTGTTAATAATTTTATTAATGAATGGATAGCTTATTTATCTAATTGTATTAAATCATTGATGTCTGAGAATCAAGATTATATCGATACAATTTCTCTTGTTTTTAACGGGAATGGACTCCGACTTAATGGCTTAAAAGATAGAATTTTAAAGAATTTTATTCGTAATAACGTTTATTTTTTAGAAGATAATGTAATTGGTGCTAATATAAGTGATTATGCTAGTTTATTAGGTGCTATTACATTGAATGAAGATTTGGAAGATAATTATCGTGAGATTATTAAAAAACCAAATTCAAGTGTATTAAATAATTTAACTAGAACAGGGGGTAATAGGAATGAATGATGATTTAGATAATTTCGAGCCAGTTGTAAAGATTATTGTAATTGGTGTCGGTGGTGCTGGTAATAATGCTGTTAATAGAATGATTGATGAACAAATTAGTAATGTTGATTTTTATGTTGCTAATACTGATAAACAGGCTTTATCATTAAGTAAAGCTCCAAATAGATTAATTTTAGGTGAAAATTTAACTAATGGTCTTGGTGCTGGAGGAGAACCTAATGTAGGAAAAGAAGCTGCTGAATCAAGCGAAGCTGATATTAGAAGCATTGTAAAAGGTGCTAATTTGGTTTTTATAGCTGCTGGAATGGGTGGTGGTACAGGTACTGGAGCTGCCCCTATTATTGGAAAAATTGCTAAAGAAGAAGGATGCTTAACAATTGCTATTGTTACTCGACCTTTCCATTTTGAAGGTAATAAAAAGATACAATATAGTATTGATGGTTTAAATAATTTAAAAGAAAATGTTGATGGACTAATTGTTGTAAGCAATGATAAATTACTTATGAATAATGGTAATAATACTATCAGTGATGCTTTTAGTGAAGCTGATAAAGTCTTAGCTAGAAGTGTTAGGACTGTTACTGAATTGATTTTAATGCCTTCATTAATTAATTTAGATTTTGCTGATGTTCGAAATGTTTTAAAAGATAGTGGGGTTACCTTCATTGGCTTTGGTGAGGGTGAAGGTGAAAATGCTGCTATTCAGGCTGCTGATTCTGCATTAAGTTGCCCTTTAATTGAACAATCTATTTGTGGCGCTCAACGTGCGATATGTCATATTACTTATGGCCCAAAAGTTGGGTTATTAGCTTGCGAAGAATGCATTAATCGTATAACAGAAGCTAGTGGAAATACATTAGATATTAAATTTGGTATGTCAGAAAATGATCAATTAAGTGATCAGATGCTAGTATCTATAATTGCTAGTCATTATAATAATGATATTATTTTTACAGCCCCTTCTAAAGATGCTTTTGCAATTAATAAGACTATAAATCCTATAATTTCTAATGATGATAAGAAAGAAGATGATTCTAATAAAAATGAAGAAGCTGATATAATTCCAAATTTTTTAGAGGGTAAAAGCTTTTAATTATAATATTATTTAATATTAACTTATATAAAAAAACTTATGATATATTCATAAGTTTTTTTAAGATAAAATGAAGTCAATATCTTCATCGGAGAGTTCACTAATTTTTGAATTACCTTCTTTTATTAGTTGATTATAAATATCCTTTTTATACTCTTGAAGACTAATTATTTTTTCTTCTATTGAGTTATAATTTATTAATTTATAAACTGTGATTGGGTTATTTTGTCCAATACGATAGGCTCTATCTGTAGCTTGCTCTTCACTTGCGAAATTCCACCAAGGATCTAAATGTATTACAATGTCTGCACCGTTAAGATTTAAACCTGTACCCCCAGCTTTTAAACTGATTAATGTGACTTTTATATCATCATTTTTATTAAATTTATTTGAGATTTCTAATCTTTCTTTTGACTTTACATTTCCATTTATATAATAGGTTAAAATATTTTCATCTTTAAGTAATTGCTTAACGTGTTCTAATACAGATGTAAATTGAGAAAAAATTAAAATTTTATGTTTATTTAAAATAGAAGTTTTTACTAAATCAACCGTATAAAGAAGCTTATTTGTTATTGATGTATAATTTTCTAAAAATGAAGATGGATCGATACAAATCTGACGTAATCTAGTTAATAATGATAATGTTTGAAATTTTTTGTTAGTAATATTTTTTGATCTAAATTCCATTTTTGCTTTATATAAATACGCATCATAAAGTTCTTTTTGTGATTTATCCATCTCGATTCTTGTTATTAATACTTCTTTAGGTGGGAGTTCTTTTAAAACTTCTTTTTTTGTTCTTCGAAGAATAAAAGGCGTTATTTTAGCAATTAATTTTTTCTTTGTTAATTCATCGCCTTCTAAGAAATTTTTTTCATAATCTTGTTTAAAACTATTTTTTGATAAAAGATAATTAGGCATTAAAAAATCAAATATTGACCATAAATCTAATAAACTATTTTCAATAGGAGTTCCAGTTAAAGCGAATCGTAAAGTAGAGGTTAATTTTTTTATAGCTTTAAATTTTAAAGATTCTGAATTTTTGATATATTGAGCTTCATCAGCAAGAATTAAAGAAAATGTGATATTTGTTAGTAAATCTAAATCATTTTTTAAAGTGTCATAACTAATAATATAAACGTCATTATAATCACGATTGATATTGTTTATAATTAACGTTCTCCTTTCTTTATTACCATCTATTACGAATACTTTTTTATCTGATTTCCATTTTGCAAACTCAAATTGCCAGTTGTATGCTAAACTTTTTGGGCAAATGACAAGTATTGGCTTTTTTTCATTTAATAATGAAATAAAAGCAATCGTTTCAAGTGTTTTTCCTAATCCCATATCGTCTGCTAAAATACCTTGGAGTTTAAATTTAGAAAGGGTGAAAAGCCACTTTATAGCACTAATTTGGTAAGGCTTTAAAATAGAATTATAAAATTCAGAGAGATTTATCTTTGCATTTTGAAAATTTTTAATCTCATATAATATCGATTGTAAATCTTTATCATAATTTAAGTTCAAGTTATCAACATTACTATTATTAATTTTTAATATATCAACAAGTTGGATATTTTTATGAAGATTTTCAATATTATTATTTTCTACAAAATCGATAATTGAGTTTAAATTATTATCATTAGTAAAATCAATGAAATTATTTTTAATAATAATATATTTTTTCTTTTGCTTGTAAGAATTTATAATTTGTTGAATTTCTTCTTTGTTATATTCATCATTTGTAATATTAATATCAAACCAATCATTATCTTTTTTAGTCACATTAATTGTAAATCTTGATGTTTTTTTAATTTGAAATTGCTTTATTTTTTCATTGATATAGACGTTACATAATTTATTTAACTCGGTAAAATCTATTGTTAAAATTGTCTTAATAAATGATTTGTCTTTTATTGTCCCGTTTTCGATAAGATTATAATTTTTTAAAGTCTTTTTGAATATAGAAGAAGTGGCAGAAAATAGGGGATTTATCATGATTTTATTGTAGTCAATTATTTCATTACCTTTTTTATAAATAGTTTTAAATATAAAATTATAATCATCATCAAAATCTATATAATAATTAATTATAAAATCATTGATGTTTTTGATATTATTTTTATTTATCATTAATTCATAAAGCTTAGTGATTTGATCTTTAGAAATAATAGATTCTATTTCCTTAATAGAAATATTGCTATTTAGTAATAAAACAAATAACATAGCTTGCGATTTATTATTTGCTTTATAAATGTTTATTCGCTTTAACTTTTTATTTATTATTAAAATAAAATTATCAACAATATTTATTTTTTCCCCATCTTGTAAACTAGGATAAAACTTAAGTTTATCTTTTTCAAATTCAAAATTTATATTTTCTTCAGAAAAAGTAACATAATAAAGTAAGTTATTAAAAAAGATATAATTATTGTTAAAAAGTAATAATATTTTTGATAAATAATATTCGTCAATAGTAATATATTTTTTGCTAACTATATTTAAATTATATTTTGTAATTATTACTTTATTTAATATATCAATTAGTGATTTATATGGATCATTAAAAGAATCTATTGATATAATAATATTTGATAATTCTTTTGAATAACTGACATTTTTATAAGAATTTACATCACATAAAAATTGATTAATATCTTTTATATAAACAAATTTATTAATCCCAATTTTTAGGCATAATAAAGTGTCTTTTAAAGAAAGATTATCGATTTGGGAATTATTTTTATCTATTGTATCTTCATTGTTAAAATTATCATTTTCTAAGTACAAATTAAGATTTAACTTTTTATTTAATGAAGGATATTCGACAATTATTTTATTATCGTTTTCATCATTTTCAATTATTTTTTGCAAATTTATCTTGAAATTTCTTAATGTGTCAATTTTATCTTGAGATTGAGAATAAAATTCAAGTGTTTTCTTAGGAAGAAAAAAATATCTTTTTATTAGAGTTTCAATACTTTCTGATTTTTCCTTGTTTTTTAAATAGTAAATTAATAAAAATCTAAAAGCGTCGTCTCTATTAATATTACTAAATTTATAATTTTCAAAAGCTCGATTAAATTTTTCATCAAAAATTTGTGTTTCTGAGATAGAAAATTGACAAAAATTTAATTCTTTCTCGTTAGAAATATAAAAGTATGTAATAATATCTTTGCTTTGATTATAATATATAAAAATTTTAAAAGCTACTGTATTAAAATAATCAAAACTAAGATTATTATAACTTAAAATAATTTTTAAAGTATATGTGTCAATGTTTAAATTTTTTAAATACATATTTAATATTTGAATATCCCTATTTTATAAGTTAGATCAAGATCATTTAGCAAAGTTAAAAGTTGATATTTATAATCGTTTTTTTGCATACAAAATTTATCAATATCAATTGGAAATGCTTCAATATTTTTTTCAATTTCATTTTCAATTTCATTAATTTTAAATGAGTTTTTATATAAATAAATTAATTCTAGTAGATTAGTTAATGATGAAGTTTTCAATAATGTTTTAATTAAGTTATACAAATAATTTTTATCATTAGTTAGTTTAAATTTTTTAGAAAAACCTGAAAGATAGTTTGTGTATGAAATATCTATATCATTATAATCACCAACGCTTATAATTTTGTAATATACATTTAAAGCAAAAATCTCATTAGAAGATAATTTATTTCGAAAGTTATTAAAATTCAACGATTTAATTAATTGTTCTGAAAATAAATCCAAACATTTTACTATAAAACATATAGCAACTTCATTACTAAATTTGGAAAAGTCAATTATTTCTGGAATTAATTTGCTTATAAAAAATTCATTGTTTAATTTATTGATGTTATTTTTTATAAAAATAATTAGACCATCAGAATCATAATAATTTTTTAATTGACTTATTTCATTGTTAATTAATTTTAATAAATGAGATTCATCTTCATTACAAAAATATTTTATAATGACGTTATTATTAAGGAGTTCCTTATTTAATTTAGGAGCAATAGAATTTATATATATAGGTGAGAAAAAATCTACAATATTATTACAAAAATAATTTATTATATAAGAAATAGAAGTAGGGTTATTAATATCATTTAAAAGAGTATTTAAAAACAATTTTTTAAATGTAGTATTATTTGCAGTAATTGATTTTATTTTTTCAAATATCAATGATACAGCTTTCATATCATTTGTTTTATTAAAAAAGTTAGTAATTTTTTCAAGAAAAATATTAAAATCAAAAGAAAGGTTGGACATGTCTAAATATGAAATTAGAACCGAAAATCTAACTAAGTCTGCTTCGGAAATCAATTTAAAATTTTCGATAAGATAATTAACATATTTTTGTTGAAAAATATTATTTTCTTTTAGGTAATCAAAATAAATAGGAAATATGTCAAAGTTAATAATTGAAAAATTCATGAATAAATTTAATTTATTGTAGATGTTTTTTTCACTTAACTCTAATTTTTTACGATTAATCTCTTCTTTTATTTGAAAACATAAATTCCTATAATAAATTATATAAATTGAAGTAACAATGAGATAACGATTATAAGAATTACAATTTTTGCAGGTAATTTTTCCGCTTAAATTGAAATAAAAATCACCAATAAAGTTTATATTATGGTCATTTAATTCTACATTAAAATATAAAGAGCAATATAATTTACTCTCTTTAGTGATTACAGGGCGCACAATTTTATATATATTAAACCCATAGTCAATTTCTTTATTAGTAAAACCTTCAAGATTAATTAAATAATTTAACATTTTGATATTATAACATATTTGCACTAGTGCATGTTTATTAAAGCAAATTTATGTCGTTAAATTTTTTAAAAAAATTAAAAATATACGAAAATAGAGGGCTTTTAGATTGATTATATGAATTTTTTTGGAAAAATTATTTTTTTAAAAAAATAAAGAAAAATAATAGAAATAGTGTTATTATAAAAAAGGAGTATATATGGAAAAGAAGATTGCAAATGATTTGTTTTTAATTAATTTAAAATGTAAGGAAAGCTATGATTTTATTTTATATCAAACAAGTCTTACCTTTAAAAGAATTAACAAATCGAATAAAAATAATGTTTTTTCACTTATTGAAGAATTAAAAATAACAAATATTTCGCTTAATGAATATTCTAATTTAATATTACATATCGAATCAAATATAAACTTTATTAAATTTAATGATACATTTATTGAATTTCTTAATCCTGATCAAAATATTTTTATTGATGAATTAGATCCAATAATAGATTTTGAAAAATTATATGACATCACTGAACTTATTAACATTGTTCTAACTATGAGCCTAACAAATGGTGACCAAATTCTAATCAAAGATAATATTATTTGTCAATTATTTTCGTTTTTACAATCAGAATATACCTATAAATTTCCTGAATTATTGAGCTGTTTCATAACCCCTAATGATTGCTATATTGATAAATTAGAACCACTTTTTTTGAATGAATTAGAGAAAATCAATGGTGAAAAAAAGTTTATAGGATATCAAAATACTAAAAGCTCATATATAATAGCTGAAATGATGGCTATATTTAATGCTCTTAATAATTATAAAATAGCTTATTCAAATCCTCCTGCAAGTTTTGAAAAATTTCAAAAAATTCGCATCCCTCAATGTGTTTTAAATATGCATAAAGGAACTTGTTTAGATTTATCTATTTTATATTGTGCTTGCTTGGAAAATATCGGACTTCATCCAATTTTAATAATTACTAATTCACACGCTTATGCTGGATGTTTTTTGAATGAAGATGATTCTTTTGTTGACAAGATATCAGACGATGCTTCCAATATTTATAATAATTCAACTTTTGGAAATAATAATTTATGCTTAGTCGAATGTACACAATTTACAATCGATAAATATGCTGACTTTAATCTTGCAGTTAAAACGGCGAGTGAATTAACAAAAGATAATGTAAATTTTTTTAAGGCTATTGATGTTTTTTCTTGTCATAAGTCATTTTATAAAGCTATACCAACCCCTTCTATTGATAACAAAATTGAATTTAATCTCTTAACAGAAGGCAAAAATGAAAAATTAGAAATTACGGATTTAAATAAAGCAGATATCATTTTAAAGCCAAGCAAAGAAGAAAATAAATTTACATATTGGGAAAGAAAGCTTCTTGACCTAAATGGTAAAAACAAGTTAATTAATTTGAAATTTAATAATTCTTTATTGCAAGTTGCAACTAGTGACTATAAATCTCTATTAAAACATTTAAGTGAAAAAACAAATTTTAAAGTTCTTTTAAACCAAGAATTTCAAAAAAATAGTGACACTTTATATTTTGCTTTTAATGGTGATGAAAATAAAAGAATCATAGAGGATTCTTTGTCTAAAGGAATCTTAAAGGTATATTCAACTGAAAAAGATTATAAAAAGACAATAAAAAAATCGCTTGATAGTGTAGAAGAAACTGGAGCTAACCCTTTATATGTAACTATCGGACTCATAAGATATAACTTTGATAATTCAAAAAAAATATACTATGCTCCATTATTATTAATACCTATACGTGGAAAAATTAAAAAAAGTAACAATTTATTTGAGATTGAATTAGATATTGATAATGCTTTTTTAAATATTACCTTATTTGAATTTTTAAAATTAAATGCAAATATTGATTTTTCGGAACTTTCTGGAACTATTGATAATGGAGATTTAAATAAACTTAGTTTAGTATTTAATACTATAAGAACTAAATCAACAAAAGAATGTCAAATTGTTGTAGATGAAAACGCGACTTTTATTGGAAATTTCAGTTTTGGAAATTTTATTTTATGGGACGATATTAAAAATAGAAAAAGTCAATTAATGGAAAACAATGTTATTAATAGCCTTGTCAATGGTACAAATTTTTATTCTAATAATCAACAATGTATTAATGATGATTCTTATATACCTAGTGATATAGCGATTCCATTAAGTGCCGATAGTAGTCAGATAAAAGCTATTATTGAAGCGAGTTTAGGAGAGACATTTGTTTTAGATGGTCCTCCTGGAACAGGAAAATCTCAAACTATTGTGAACATGATTGTTAATGCCTTATATCACGGCAAAACGGTTTTATTTGTTGCCGAAAAAATGGCTGCACTAGAAGTAGTTTATAAAAGAATAAAAGAAATTGGATTAGATAAATTTGTCTTAGAACTCCATAGCAATAAGGCAACAAAAAGATCTGTATTGTCTCAATTAGAGGAGGCAAAAAACTTTGAGCAATCTCGTTCGCCAGAAGAATTTAAATTGATTGCTGATAAACTATTAAATAAAAAATCTGAATTAAATTTATTTATAAATAAAATGCATGAAAATAAATATTTTGCATCTTTATATGATTCTATTTTAAAATACGAAGAAGTAAAGGAATATGCTGATAAAATAAATGTAACTGAAGAGTTTATTCTTTCTTTAGATAAAAATAAAGATGAAGAGGTAAGAGCTAACTTAAAAAAACTTATCATTTTATATAATGATAAAGGTCCTTTTATTGACAACCCTTTTTATGTATTTAAATTAGAGAAAATGAGTAATAATACTAAAGATGAACTAAATATTGAATTGATTAATCTTCTAGATTTATTGACAAAAATCTCATATACTTTTGATGAGTTAAATAATAAATTAGATTTTGAAATTATTTATGATCGCAAAAAAATTGAAACTATTAATAAAATTTTAAATATTGTTTTTAAAAAGAAAATTATATTCAACATTACTGAATCTGAAAATGCTATAAAATTTCATGATTTAAATTTAAAAATTTTTAGTTTGTTAGACGAAAATAATGAAATTTATAACACTTATCTATCCCATTTTATAAATCGCTTAGAAATGTTTAAATCTAGTGAATTTCTTAGTGAATACAATAGTTCGAATGATCGCGAAAAAAGGAAAATTATTAAAATTGCTTATAAGTCATTAAAAAAATTATTAATTAACAAAAAAGAGTTCAAATTAAATAAAAAGAACGTTCTCGATGTTATAACAAATGCTAATATTTATTATGAAAATCTCGATTTTATAAATAAAAACTCAACTATTCTAATACATTTTTTAAAATTAAATATAAGTGAAATAAGTGAAAATTTAAATGAATATAAGGAAATATATTTAGACTCAATTAGCTTTTATAAAGAAATAAATGCTTTAGAATTATTAGATAATAGTAAATATAATTTCTTCAAAAAGGTAGAAGTAATTTACGATAATAAAGATGAATTTCTAATATACTCTTTTAATAAATTTAATGATTTGTTTAACAAACTAAAAATATTAGAATCAAGTATGAATGAAAGATATAAATTCGATATAAATTTATATAATAAAAAAGATGAATATTTCAAATGTTATATAAATTTAATAAAACTTGAATTATCTAATTTAGATTATTTCGAAGATATTTTAATTTATAATAAAATTCTATCTAATTTAAATAATCTTAAGTTTTCTACTGACTTCATTATAATGTATAGGCAAGGTATTTTATTAGAAGATGATCTTGTTAAATATTATGATTCTAGTTTATATAAACAGATAATAATGCAATATTTTAAAGATGAGTATTTTTCAACATTTAATGGTTTATTATTTAATGATGCTATTGATGAATATAAAAAGATATTAAATAAGTATTCTTTGCTGGTTATAGAAGAAACTGCAAGTAGAATAAGCAGTCACTTTCCAGTTTCAAATGTTGATTATGCTCAATCAACCGATGTTTATAAACTTAATAAGTTAATTAAAAACGGTGGTTATAAAACTTCAATTAGAAATATGCTTGCTGATTTTGAAGGACTTATTAGGACACTTTGCCCTTGCTTTTTAATGTCGCCATTAAGTGCTGCTCAATACTTAAAGATTGATTCGAAAAAATTTGATATTGTAATTTTTGATGAAGCAAGTCAAATACCAACATACGAGGCAATTGGTGCTATTGCAAGAGGTAATAATTTAATTGTTGCTGGTGATCCAGAACAACTTCCACCAACAAATTTCTTTAAAAATAATAGTGATGATGATATGAGTTATGATAATTATCAAAACTTAACTAATTATGAAGATTTAGAAAGTCTCCTTGATGATTGTCTTGCTTTAGGTATTAAAAGCAATCGTCTTTTGTGGCATTATCGCTCAAAGCATGAGTCATTAATTGCTTTTTCAAATAATTATTTTTATGATAATTCACTTTATACTTTTCCAAGTCCTACGAATAATATGTCAAATGTAAAATTTAATTATATTCCATTAGGAGTCAATAATAACGGAGTTAATAAGGAAGTTGGGAGAGCCATTTTGAATGAAGTAAGTAAAAGATTCAAAGATAAAAATCTTCAACATAAAACAATTGGAATTGTTACTTTTAATATTAAACAACAGGAATATATTTCTGATTTAATTAATGATTTCTTCGATTTAAATCCACAATATTCAATTATTAATGAGAATAACCCTGATCAATTATTTGTTAAAAATTTAGAAAATGTTCAAGGTGATGAAAGAGATGTCATTCTTTTTTCTATTGGCTTTAGCAAAAACAATAAAGGGAAATTAAATTTATTTTTTGGACCATTATCACTTGATAAAGGTGAAAGAAGACTTAATGTTGCAATAACACGCGCTCGAGAAGAAATGATAGTATTTTCTTCGATTAAATCCTCTGATATAAATTCAGACAAAGCTAAAAATTATGGTGCATTAGCACTTAAAAATTTTTTAAATTATGCTGAAAAAGGTTATTCTACCTTGATAGCAACTAACTCGAATGTGATTAATCACAAATTTGGAGTTGAAAAATTTATTCAACAAGATTTACTTGAAAAAGGATATAGAAGTGATATTGGTATTGGTGAATCTAAATTTAGAATAGATTTAGGGGTAAAAGATAATAGTAATAATTATATATTAGGTGTTATGTGCGATAGTGAATCATATAATAATGCAAAAACCTGTCGCGATAGAAATGTTATACAAAATTCAATGTGTAATAAGCTTAATTGGAAAATTTATCATATTTGGACTATCGATTATTATAAAAATCCAAAGAAAGTAATTAACGAACTAATAAACGTAATACAAAATATTGATCGAATTAAATTTAGTGATAATTCATTTAATATAAATAGGTCTAACTTAAATTTTTCAAAAAAGGAGCAAAATTTTATTGATAATAGCCGTGCTTATTATAAATATCAAGCGACAAACGAGTATGATTATAAAAATCGTTATATAAATGAAATTTACTATCATGAAGAACTCAAAAAGTTCTTACAAAATCTCATTAATAATGAAGGCCCTATATCATTAGATATAATCAAAGATCGATTTAAAGATTATATTAATGTTAAAAAATGGGGTAATAATGTTGAAAATTTATTCATTATTAATTTTAGAGGAATTGAAGCAAAAATATCAAAAACTCTAGAAAAAGAATTTTATTGGCCAATTGATGTACCTAATTTTAAAATTGAATATTATCGAAAATCTTCTTATTTAGAAAGATCCTTAGAAAATATTCCTATTGAAGAATTCAAAGTAGTGATAAATGATATTTTAATGATTCAAAATGATTTGTCATTTGACGATTTAATTAGACTTATTGCTATAAAATTTGGTTATTCAAAAATTACTGATTCAACGTACTCTTTTTTAAGTAAAATAATTAATGAAGCAATAAATAGAAATAATGACAAAATTGATGATTATATTAATAGTAAAGATAATCTTAAGCACGTTACTATCAAATATTAATCATTCTTCTTTATTGATAATTTATTATTTTTTGATAAAATAATTTTACGAAGACAAGTTCATTAAGAAAACTAATTTTAGAGAATGTAATGTTTGGTGAAAATTACTAATTAGTTCTAAGTGAATATCACTTCATGATTTTTATAACTAATGAGTGATAGTAATTTTACTATAACTAAGGTGGTACCACGTTGATTGCGTCCTTAGATTAATCTAAGGATTTTTTATTTAGGAGTAATATATGGAAATTAAAAATAGTTTATTAATGCCAAAAACCAATTTTGAAATGAGGGGTAATTTAGCAAATAAAGAACCTAAAATTATTGAAAAATGGGACAAACAAAATGTTTATGGAAAGATGAATGATCGTAAAAATATTAACGAATTCGTTCTCCATGATGGTCCACCTTACGCTAATGGTAATATTCATTGTGGACATATGCTTAATCGTATTTTAAAAGATTTCGTTATTCGATTAAAAAATATGGAAGGTTATAATACACCATTTATTTTTGGTTGGGATACTCATGGTTTACCTATTGAAAATATGGTAACAAAAAGTGGTATCAATCGTAAAACTACACCAATTGTTGAATTTAGAAAAAAGTGTGAAGAATATGCATTAAAACAAGTCGCAAACCAAAAAATGCAAATAAAAAGATTAGGAGTTTTAGGCGATTATAATAATCCATATTTAACTCTTAATAAAGAATATGAAGCTAGTGAAATTCATTGCTTTAGTGAGATGGCCTTGAAAGGATTAATTTATAAAGGACTAAAACCTGTATATTGGTCACCATCAAGTGAATCGGCCTTAGCTGAAGCAGAAATTGAATATCAAGACGTAAAAGCATATACCATTTATGTAGCTTTTAATGTCAAAGATGGAAAAGGATTAATTCCTAATGATGCAAGATTTTTAATATGGACTACTACCCCTTGGACACTTCCTGCTAATTTAGCAATTTGTGCTCATCCTGATTTTATTTATGGATTATATGATACAAATTATGGTAAGTTAGTTTTTTTGACAGATTTAGAAAATGAGTTAAGAAAAACTTTAGGATTAACGAAATGTATTTTATTAAAACAATTCAAAGGCAATGAACTTGATGGATTGAAAGCAAAGCATCCTTTTTATGATCGTGAATCACTAGTAATTAACGGAGACTACGTTACTAAAGACAGTGGAACTGGTTTAGTTCATATTGCTCCAGGTCATGGTGAAGATGATTTCAATGTATGCTTAAAATACGGAATTAAGCCTTATTGTCCTGTTGATAGTCATGGTTATCTAACAAGTGATACTGGTGAGCGACTTGCTGGAAAATTTTATGAAGATGCTAATTTAGAAGTTATAAAAATATTAGAAGAAAATGGTGCATTAATAAAAGAAGAAGATATTATTCATAGCTATCCTCATGATTGGAGAACTCATAAGCCAGTTATCTTTAGAGCTACTCCACAATGGTTTTGTTCAATTTCACCTATTCGTGATGATATTATAAAACAAATTCATAACACAAAATGGTCACCAAAATGGGGTGAAACTAGAATGGTCAATATGATAAAAGATCGTGCTGATTGGTGTATTTCTCGTCAAAGAGCTTGGGGTGTTCCAATTCCAATTATTTATTGTGAGGATGGTACTCCAATTATTGATAAAAATGTTTTCGCTCATATTGAAAAGCTTATAAAGGACAATGGAAGTTCTATTTGGTATGAACTTAATGAAAAGGATTTATTACCAAAAGGCTACACTAATTCTCATTCACCTAATAATATTTTTAAAAAAGAAAAAGATATTATGGATGTATGGTTTGATAGTGGTAGTAGTTTTAATGGCGTTTTAAAAGATCGAAATTTAAAATATCCCGCTGACTTATATTTAGAAGGCAGCGATCAATACAGAGGTTGGTTTAATAGTTCCTTAATCATTAGCGTTGCCCTTAATGGTATTGCTCCTTATAAAGAAGTTGTAAGTCATGGATTTGTTATGGATGAGCACTGGGAGAAAATGTCAAAATCGAAAGGTAATGGCATTGATCCTCTTAAAATTGCCTCTACTTATGGTAGTGATATTTTAAGACTTTGGACAAGTTTAATTGATTACCAACAAGATGCTCGTATTAGTGAATCAATCATTAAACAAAATACTGAAATATATAGAAAAATTCGTAATACTTTCAAATTTATGCTTGGTAATTTATCTAATGGGACATTAGAAGACACATTTAAAAAAGAAGATATTCAAGACGAATTAGAAGTCGTTGATAATTTTATTTTAGCTAAACTTGAAAATACAAAAAACAAAGTCATTAAATTTATGAACGATTATAATTTTATTAGTGCAATGAGCGAATTAACCAAATTCATTAGCGATGATTTAAGTAGTTTTTATTTAGATATAACAAAAGATATCTTATATTGCAATGAAAAAGAAAGTAAACGTAGACTTCAAGTACAAACTGTACTAAATGAATGTACATTTACTTTGATGCGTTTATTCAATCCAATTTTGCCTTTTACTATGGATGAAGTAAATGATAATTATCCACTAAAATTTGAAGAAAATGTTCAACTTTATAAATATCCTGAAATTTCGTATGAATTTAATACTAATTTATTAAATGATTATGATTTAATTAAAAAATTAAGAGATGATGTTTTAAAATCATTAGAAGAAGCTCGTAAATCTGAGATTATTGGCTCAAGTCAAGAAGCCACTGTTGTTTTGGAAATAAAAGACTTACGTTTAAAAGAAATTTTAGAAGATATTGATGAAGATGAGCTTGAGAGACTATTTATTGTATCAAAAGTAGTATTTAAAGATGAAATTAAAGATGGATTAGAATTAAAAGTAAGTAATGTTTTTGTTAAGAAAAATGATGGTATTAAATGTGATCGTTGTTGGAATTACAAAAATAATGATGAAATTACTGAAGTTGATGGTGTACATTTATGTCCAAGATGTTTAAAAGCAATGAAAAAATAAATAATTTTAAGGAAAAAGTGAAATATCTTTTTAAAAATCCTAAAATTTTGTTTAAGGAGTTTTTCTTTTCTTTTATTTGGCTTTCAATAATCTTAATTTTAATTGATGTTATAACTAAAGTTTGCGCTGAAAATTATTTATCAGTTGAAGAATCAATTATAATTATTCCACATTTATTGAAATTCACATTAACCTATAATAATGGAGCTGCTTGGGGAATGGGTGGTGATGCAACTTGGAGTCGAATACTTTTAGCTTTAATTTCTTGGGCTGTTGCGATATTTATAATATTTTTTATTATTTTTAAATATGATAAGTTAAATAGATTTTTAAAGGCCACTATGATGATAATTTTAGCAGGAGATGTTGGAAATTTAATCGATAGAACATTTTTTTATGAGCGTGGTGTAATTGATTTTATGGACATTACTCCATTAATCAAGGGTTTTGGAATTTTTAATTTTGCTGATAGCTGTTTGGTTATAGGCATTTTAATGCTTATTATTTATTATATAATAGATTATTTTAAAGAAATAAAAGAAGAAAAAAACAATAAAGAAATTGTTAACAAAAATAACGATGATAGTAAAAAATAAGTATATAATTAGTAATAATTTAGTAGGTTTAAGAATAGACAAGGCTCTTACTATTTTGGATAATAATTGCAGTAGGGTTTATTATTCTAATTTAATTAAAAATAATTTTGTATTAGTTAATGGTAAAAGCGTTTCTCCTTCGTATAAAGTTCAGCTTTCTGATGAAATAATAATTTATCAAAAAGATGAAGTAATTGATGATTCGATAAAGCCATATAAACTTAATTTAGATATTATTTTTGAAGATAAAGACATTATAATTATTAATAAGCCGCAAGGACTAGTAGTGCATCCAGGTGATGGCCATCATGATGATACACTTGTTAATGCGTTAATTTATAATAAGAAACAACTTTCGACAATAAATGGCTTAAATCGAGTTGGTATTGTGCATAGAATTGATAAAGACACTAGTGGTTTACTTCTAGTTTGTAAAAATGATTCCGCTCATAATTTTATAGCAGAACAACTTAAAAATCACACAATGCATCGCGAGTATATTGCATTAGTAACTGGAGTTATTCCTAATGATAAAGGTAAAATTATTGCTCCATTATCTAGGAGTAAAGAGAATAGGATGAAATATGAGGTTAATTCCTTTGAGGGAAAGGAAGCAATAACTCATTTTAAAGTTTTGAAGAGGTATGAAAAATATACATTAATTGAATGTCAATTGGAAACAGGACGAACTCATCAAATTAGAGTTCATATGGAATATATCCATCATCCTATTGTTGGTGATCCTCTTTATGGGCATAACAATTGCTCATTATATAATAAAGGGCAATTGTTACATGCTTATAAGTTAACTTTCATACATCCAAGAACAAAGAAAGAAATGACTTTTGAAGCGCCACTTCCTCAATATTTTGTAGATATTCTTGAAAAATTAAAATAGGTGCAACTCTTTTAAATCTTGAAAATTTCTAAAATTGTTTTTAGAAATTTTTTTAAACTCATCAAAACCAAATTTTTTTATAAATTTTATTGAAAATTCATCAACAGCTTTACCAGCACCAAGAGGAAATTCCATACCATACTTTTTACTTAACCTATCAATTTCTTTTAAAAAGAAATATCGTGCTACACAACTAGCTAAAGCAACGCTTGGATAATACGTTTCACCTTTTTCTTTAAATATTATATTTTTTAATATATATTTACTACCTTTTAAATATTCATAATATTGATTTTCGGAGCAGAATTGATCGACGTATATATTTTTTGCTTGTGGATATTTCTTATATAGTTTAGCTAGAACAAAATTATGTAGAATACTTTTTATTCTATTGGCATTATACCCTTTTAAAATAGCATTATTATAATTTTCGTTAGGTAAAATTTTAATTTCATATTTGATTTTATTTAGTATTAATGGTATGTTTTCAATTATTTTTTTATCGTTAAGCTTTTTACTATCTTCAATCCCGTATTTTTTAATGAGCTCGATTGTTTCATTATCGCAAAAAGATGAACATACCACTATCGGCCCTAAAAAATCGCCTGTTCCAACTTCATCACTACCAATTTGTAAATCGATATCAATAAACTTTAAAGATTCTTTAGTTTTTTTAATTTTCTGTTTTATTATTAAATCTTTGTTAAAATACTTATCAATAATGTTTGAATAATTTTGACCTTGTATAGTTACTTTAAATGTATCATTTTTTTGATTATTGTAAACTGTTATAATGTTATCTGGAGTCTTAATTGTAAACAAAATATATCCGACATTTCTAGTTGTTATATAGCTAGAAAAATCTTTTTCTAAACGAGAAATTTGTTCTTTATTTGATTTGATTGTTATCATTGCTTTATATTAACATAAAATTAAATTTTATGCTAATATAGATACTATGAATGATGTCTATTCAATATTGGAAATAAATAAGATAATTGATTTAATAAAAAAGAATTTAAAAACTAAACCTGGAAATGATTTACTTTCTACTATCAAAGTTTTTCCAACTAAAGAAATATTAATAAAAGAGCTTGAAAAATTAAAAGAAATGTACGCTTTGATTACTGAGTTTTCTGACTTGCCACTAAGCAGTGAGATATCTATGAAAGAAGTTTTAGAATATGCAAAAAAAGGTTCATATCTTGATGAAGCTACATTAAATAAAATTAAAAATGAAATTTTTTATACATTTGAATTAATCAAATTTTTTAATAAGATTAATTTATCAGTTCCGATTTTAAAAAGAATTTCTAGTAGACTAGTTTTTCTTGAATCGATTTACTCAAAAATAAGCCAAAAAATTTCTTCTGAAAATAAAGTTTATGATGGTGCAAGTAAAAAATTAAAAGAAATTAGGACTAAAATTGATTTGATAGATAAAGAAATTCATAAACAAATAATTTCACTGAGCAATTATTATCATGATTTTTTAGTAAACGATTCATATGTATTGCGCAATGGGCATTTTGCTTTGGCAATTAATAGTAGTGATAAAAATAAAGTTGATGGTATTATACACGATATAAGTGATAGTGGTCAAACAACTTTTGTGGAACCTACTATCATTGTAAATTTAGAAAATCAAAGGCAAGTTTTGACAATTCAAGAAAAGGATGAGGTCAATAGGATTTTAAGGGAACTCACTAATGAATGCATTGATAATGAAAGTGTTTTAATTGCTAATAATAAGATTATTGGACAATTTGATTTATTATCTGCAAAAGTTAAATATGGTATTGAGTATGATGCTATCATACCAACAATTAGTGATAAGCAAGAAGTATTTTTAATTAAAGCTAGACATCCACTATTAGAAAAATCAATTGTAGTACCTAATGATTTCATTATGAATGAGGAGCATCCAATGATGCTTATTAGTGGTCCAAATGCAGGAGGAAAAACAGTTGCGTTAAAAACAGTAGCAACTTTATCTTTATTAATTAAGTATGCGATTCCAATTACAGCTTCGCCCGATAGTAGAATAGCATTCTTTAAAAATATATGGGCAAGTATAGGTGACAATCAATCTATCGAGTCTAATTTATCTACTTTCAGTTCCCATATAAATGAACTTTCAGTTATTCTTAAGTATATTTTTAGTAAAGATTTAGTAATAATTGATGAATTAGGAAGCGGAACGGATCCTAAAGAAGGTGATGCTTTATCTGTAGCAATTGCAAAATATTTACTGCAGAAAAAGTGTATAACGATGATTACCTCGCACTTTCCATTATTAAAAAAATACGGATTGAGTAATTCAAAAATAATTAATGCCTCATTTTTATTTAATCAAGATATTTTAGAGCCTACTTTCAAGATGCTTTTAGGTGTTAGTGGGAAATCATATGGATTTTTAATTGCAAAGAAATTTGGGTTACCACAAGACATTATTTTTGATGCAAAAAAAATTTATAATAAAAACTATAACTCTGAAATCGATATAAAAATAGATGATCTAGATAGTAAAGAACAAGAACTTTTACGTAAAGAAGAAATTTTAAAAGGTAAAGAATTTGAAATTAGAAATAAGATAAGCGAATTAAATGCTAAAGAAAAATTATTGGATGAAAAAGAGAATAAATTAAAAGAGAGGAAAATCGAAGAATTTGATGAATTAATAGATTCTAAAATAGATGAGTTGAATGAAATATACAATAACTTTATTAATGTAAAAGATAAGAAATCATTAAAAGAAGCGGAAAATAAATTAAATAACTTATCTTTATATAAAAAGAAAACTGAAAAATTAAATGTAGGGGATTTTGTTTACGTTAAAAGCTTAAATGCTAAAGGAAAAATTATTCGCATAAATGGGAATAAAATATCTTTTAATGATGACAGTGGTTTTACTCTTACTACAAATGAGGAAAATTGTGAAAAAATCGATCCACCAACTGAAAAATTAATTTCTACAAGGAATATTGATTCGGAGTTAGAAAATTTAAAACCATTAGCACAATCATTAAATTTAGTCGGCTATCATATTGATGAAGGACTTGAAAAACTTGATGAATACTTAGATGCTTGTACTTTAAGAAAATATAAAGAGGTTAAAATAATTCACGGATATGGAAGTGGCCAATTACGAAATGCTATTCATAATTATTTAAAGAAATCACCTTATGTCGCTAGTTTTAAATTAGGTGATGAATCTTATGGCGGAAGTGGAGTAACTATTGTTAAATTGAAATGAACGAAAGAATAAAAGAAGATATAAATTTATTACCTAATAACCCCGGATGCTATCAAATGATTAGTGATAACGGCGAAATTATTTATATTGGTAAAGCAAAAAATTTAAAGAAGAGAGTTTCCCAATATTTTTTACGACCACAGACTGGGAAAACTCAGGCTATGGTTTCACATGTCAATCATTTTGAAATAATTATAACTAAAAGTGAAAAAGAAGCATTTATTTTAGAGATGAATCTAATTCAAAAATATCTACCACGTTATAATATTTTATTGAAAGACGATAAGCATTATCCGTATATTGCTATACATAAAGTAAAAAATCCTTACATTTCGATTGCTAGAAATTTAAAGGATAAGAAGTGTGAATATTTTGGTCCTTTTCCAATATCTACTAACGCTTATGAAACAATTAATCTTCTAAATAAAATTTTTCCATTAAGAAAATGTAAAAATGTTCCAAAAAGTCCTTGTTTATATTATCATTTAGGACAATGTTTAGCTCCTTGTATTAAAAATATTAAACAAGAAGAATATGATTTAATAATTAAAAAAATTGAAAATTTTCTAAAAGGAAATAATAAGGAAGTTCTTAGTGAAATTAAAAGAAAAATAAAAGATTTTAGTGAAAAACTTGATTTTGAAGATGCTCTTGAATTAAAAAAATATTATGATGCAATAATTCACATTAATGAGCAACAAAATGTCGAACTTTTTGATAAAATTGATCGTGATATTTTTGCTTTTAATGTGCGTGATAATTATCTTTCGCTATCCAATTTTATTTATAGAAAAGGGATATTGATTGGAAAAAGAAATTTCGTATATGAAATCATTGATAATATAGATTCATTAGTAAGTGATTTGATTTCTCAATATTACACTTATAATATATTACCATCTGAAATTGTTGTAAGTAATCTAACTATTAAAGAACAACTGCAGGATATTATTGATTGCAAAATTATTGTTCCTACAAAAGGGAAATTATTTGAAATTTTAAATTCAGTGCTCGATAACGCTAAAGAAGATCTTGATGAACATTTTGTTAGCGCTAGGCTTGATGATAATAAAGTTGAATTGCTTGAAAAGTTAGGGAACATTTTACATATTAACCCACCATATTCAATTGAATTATTCGATAATTCTCACCTGCAAGGAACTAACGCAATAGGAGCTATGGTTAGTTTTATTAATGGTGAGCCGGTTAGGAAGAATTACCGAAAATATAATATAGAAAGCTATAATAAAAAAGATGATTTATCTAGTATGAGGGAAGTGATTTATAGAAGATATTCAAGGTTAAAAGAAGAAAATGGAAAAATGCCTGATTTAATAATACTAGATGGTGGAATGAATCAACTTAAAGTAGGAAAAGAAGTGCTTAATGAACTTAATCTTAATATTAATATTGTTGGTTTAGTCAAATCTAATAAACATAAAACAAATGGACTTATTGATTTAAGTGGCAAAGAATATTATTTTGATGATGATAAAGACATATTTTATTTGCTAACAAGAATGCAAGATGAAGTTCATCGTTATGCAATTTCTTCGCATATAAACAAACGAAATAAATCGATGTTTACAAGTGTATTTGATAAAGTAAATGGTATTGGACCAAAGAAAAAGGAGCTTTTGATTAAGACATTTCCAACGTTTAAAGATTTATTTGATGCTAAAATAGAAGAAATGAAACAAATACTGCCTGAAAAAATTGCAAATGATTTATATAATATAATTCATGGAGATGAAACTAAATGAATAAATTAATTTCTAAAATATTAAATACTAATCCTAATAATTATGAAGATATATTGAAAGTTATTAATGATTATCAATTAAATGAGAGTGATATTTTTTACTTGATAAATTATTTTTCTTGCAATGGGAAGCTTGAATTTGCCTTAAAACTTTTTGAACAGTATAGGGATAAGTTAGAACATTTCAATTATTTAAATTCTATCGTCTCTCATCTTACAATTTTAATAAGCTTAAAAGATTACGAAGAACTTAAACTTGTAAAAGAAGAATATTTAAGTGCACCTTATATTAGCCAAGAAGTGGAAGAGTTTTTAAAAAATATCGACAAAACTATTCAATCCATTATGAAAGCATTTGAAACAGTTGATGTAATAAACAATGAAGATATAGATATTAATAATGTTAAAAAATTATTAGATGATAAAAATCCAGATAACGTTTTATATGGCTTATTTTTAGAAGAAAAAATAAAAAAAGATGGTATTAATCTGGATGAATATGTTAAAAACTTATGCCAGAAATCTACTAATTTTTCACTAAAAAATGCCTATTTGATTAATTTTTTACTTGAAAATAAAATAGCAGCTTCTATCACAATTGAAAAAATGGGAACCATAATTACTTTTAATACTAATGAATACTTTAATAGCTATTCAGATGCAAAAAAGCGCTTATATAAAAAAATAAATGAAATAAACGGTATTGCTAAAGAAGTTGGCATTTACAACGTATTTGTTGGAATTTGCACAAAAACTTTTCTATTTGTTATACCAGAATATCTCGAAAGTTTTGATGCCGATACATTCTTAAGAGCTAATTACGAAATTATCCTTTCAATGTATCAAAATGATGGATTTGATGATCCAATCATAAATTATTTATCAATAAATGATAAATTATATCAAAAGTATTATGATTTAGTTAATTTAGCTATGAAGATTATATTCATGTCAAGTACTGATGATATTACTAATAAAAAGATTAATGCATAATTCTTTAATCATTATATTTGAAATTGATTATATACTTGTATATAATCTTTCTTGTACGCATTAGGAGGACATTATAATATGGCTACAAAAATTTTAAATAAGGATGCAAATTATACTGAAGTTTTATCTACCCTTGAAGGTGATGCTTGGAAAGCTAAGCAAGATAAAGCTTTAACTAAATTAGCTGGAAAGGTCAAAGTTCAAGGATTTAGAGAAGGCAAAGCCCCACTTGAATTAGCAAAACAACACATAAATCCTACCGACATTTTAAACGAAGCTATAAATTCATCACTTGATGAAATGCTTCAAGCAGCAGTAACTGAACAAAAGATTCCTTTCTATTCTGTTAAAGAAACCAAAGTTACTAAAGTTGATGATACTAAATTAGAAGTTACTTTTACAATTGTTAATATTCCAACTGTAACATTAGGAAAATATACTGGACTAAATAAACAACTTCCTAAAGTTGAAGTAAAGAGTGAAGAAGTTGATCATGAAATTAGTCACTTATTAGATGGTGAAGCTGAGCTTGTTGTTAAAGATGGTCCAGCAGAAAAAGGTGATACAGTTAATTTAGATTTTAAAGGCTATATTGACGGTAAAGAATTTGATGGTGGTAGTGCAGAAAATTATGAACTAGTTTTAGGCAGTAACCAATTTATTCCTGGCTTCGAAGATCAATTAATTGGAGCTAAAGCTGATAGTAAAGTTGATGTTAATGTAACTTTCCCAGAAAAATATGTAAAAGAATTAGCAGGGAAACAGGCAAAATTTGTTTGTTTAGTTCATGAAGTTAAAACAAAAAAATTACCTGAACTTAATGATGAATTTGCTGCAAGTTTAGGCTATGAAAATGTAAAAACAGTTGATGATCTTAAAAAATATGAGGAAAATAGAATTAAAGATTCAAAAACCTCTAAAGCAAATGAAACATTATTTACTGAGATTTTAAGTGATATTGTAAAAGATTCTAAAATCGAAATCGCTCCTGAAATTATTGAACAAGAAGCTGATTCTATGAAAAAAGATTTATTAAAACAAATAGAGCAAAGTGGACTTACATATGATCAATATAAAGAAATGATTGGTCTTGATGAGGCTAAAATTACAGAACAATATCGTGAAGAAGCAAGGAAAAGACTTAGTGAATACTTAGTGATAATGACTGTTGGTCAAGTAGAAAAATTAGCTGTAACTCAAGAAGAACTTGAAAAATATTATAGTGATATTGCAGCTCAATATAATATGGAAGTTGCTAAGGTGAAAGAAGTTTTTGCTAAAAATAGTGATAGAATTGCTCAAAATTTATATCAAAATAAAGTTGAAAGATTCTTAACAGATTCTAATGTAAAAGTTAGCAACAAAAAAACCGAAGATAAGCCAAAAGCGAAAAAGACTACAACAAAAAAAGTAGCAGAAAAAGTTGAAAAGAAAGAAGAGGAAAATAAATAATTATTTATGACATTTAATCCAGGAGAAAATATTACATTACCAATATTGATATGTAAAGCTTTTGTAGCTTTTCCAGAAGGAAATTCTGCATTATATGCTAAAAGAGATTTTTCTAAGTGTGCACTTTCAATATCACAAGGTAATTTTGATAGTTATATTGTTGTTTTAACACAAAAAGATAATGATCAAGATGCTAATTTTTCTTTTGAAAATGTTTATAATATCGGTACACTTTGTAGAATAACTGCTATAAATGGAACAGATGCATTACGAGTTAGATTATTTGGCCTAGAACGTGTAAAAGTAAATTCAATTAGATTTGATGATAAAGCAAATTCATATTTTGCTGAATTTCAAACTTATCCTGATGTTTTAGGTGAACAAGTAGCAGAGGGAATTTTAGTAAAAAAATTGATGGAGTGTGTTGAGAATAATCGAAATGTTATATTAGATGCTCAACAATCTATGGTTTTATCTAAACAATTATCTAATGGATTAAGTGCATTAAAATTAGGCTATTTTTTAAGTAATTTTTTAGATTTTGATTATGAAAAGAAAATTGAACTTTTATCATCTAAAGATATTAACGAAAGATTAAAAACATTAATTACTGATATTGACGAGTTAACTAAAGAATCAGAAATAGAAGATGAAATCCAAAATGAACTAAGAAAATCTTCAGAAAAAAATCAAAGAGATTATATCTTGCGCGAAAAAATGAGAATCATTAAAGAAGAACTTGGTGAAACAAATGACGAAGAAGATAATGATGCGTTATTAGCAAAAATTGATAAAGAGCCTTATCCTATTTATATTAAGAATAAGATTAAAGGTGAAATTAAAAGATTTAACATGATGCCACAAGCTTCTCTTGAAGCTAGTTTGATTAAAAACTATATTGATGTTTTGACTTCAATACCATGGTTTGAGAAGACTGAAGATAATGATAATTTAGAAAACGTACAAAAAATATTAGACGAAGATCATTATGGATTAAAAAAGGTTAAAGAGAGAATAATTGAATATTTAGCTATTAAAAAAATGACTGGCAATTTAAAAGCACCAATACTTTGCTTTTATGGACCTCCTGGAGTTGGAAAAACTAGTTTAGGCAAATCCATAGCACGCGCTCTTGGACGTAAATTTGTTAAATCTAGTTTAGGTGGTGTCAGTGATGAAAGTGAAATAAGAGGACATCGTAGAACATATGTTGGATCTATGCCTGGTAGAATTATACAAGGTATGAGAAAGGCAAAATCAATTAATCCAGTTTTTTTATTAGATGAAATTGATAAAGTTGCATCTAGTTATAAAGGCGATCCTGCAAGTGCATTATTAGAAGTTCTAGATCCTGAGCAAAATACACAATTTAATGATAATTATGTTGAAGAACCTTATGATTTAAGTAATGTTTTGTTTATCTGCACAGCAAATTACTTAGGTAACATTCCTGAACCATTAAGAGATAGACTTGAATTAATTGAAGTTAATTCTTATACAATTATTGAGAAATTACATATTGCTAAAGAACATTTGATTAAAAAAGAAATCAAAGCCAATGGTTTAAATGAATCCCAAATAAAATTTGATGATGATGCTATTAATTATATAATTGATCGTTATACGCGCGAAGCTGGTGTTCGTGAACTCGAAAGAAAAATAAGTAGCATTTGTAGAAAAGTTGTTGTCGAAATTTTAAATAATAAGATAGATAAATCGATTATTATAAATATTGAAAAAGTAAAACAATTTTTAGGCAATGAAATTTTCGAATCGACATCAAAAGAAAAAGGAAACCAAGTTGGAGTTGTTACTGGATTAGCATATACAGAATTTGGTGGAGATATTTTACCAATTGAAGTTAATGATTTTTCTGGTAAAGGTCGTCTAATTCTTACTGGAAAACTTGGCGATGTAATGAAAGAAAGTTGCTCAATTGCTTTAGATTATATTCGTGCAAATGCTAGTAAATACAGTATTGATTCAAAAATATTCGACGAAAAAGATATTCATATTCATTTTCCTGAAGGCGCAGTTCCAAAAGATGGTCCAAGTGCTGGTTGTGCGATAACTACAGCTATAGTTAGTTGCTTAACAAATAAACCAGTTAGTGGAGATGTTGCTATGACAGGTGAAGTAACGCTTAGGGGAAAAGCAATTCCAATTGGTGGATTAAGAGAAAAGTCTTTAGCAGCTTTAAGAAGTGGCATAAAGACAATTTTAATCCCTGAAGGAAACAGAAAAAATGTATCTGAGCTTCCAAAGGAAGTAAAAGAAAATTTAAAAATCATTTATATGTCTAATGTAGATGAAGCTATTAAATATTGTTTAGGTCTTTGAGATGCAATTATTTAATAAATCTAATTTTATAAAGAGTGTCGAAAAAATTGAAAATAGGCCTGAAAAGTACCTCGATGAGGTACTTTTTGTGGGTAAAAGCAATGTTGGTAAATCTACACTTATCAATTTATTAACGAATAATAAAAAATTAGCTTATACTTCAAGTAGACCAGGACATACGAAATTATTAAATTATTATTTAATAAATAATAGTTTTTATTTTGTTGATTGTCCTGGTTATGGCTTTAGCTCTAGTAAGGTTAAAGACTATTCAAATTATGGAAATCTTTTGGAAGAATATTTTAAAAGTAATAAATATTTACGATTAGTGATATTTCTTTTAGATTCGCGTCATGAACCAACTTCTGATGATGTTGATTTCTATAACTTTATAAAAGAAACTAACTATAATTTTATTATTGTTATGACAAAATGCGATAAATTAAATCAGTCTTTAAGGGCAAATATTTTAAAAAAAATAAATAATAAATTCGGAAATGTCGATGATGTTGATATAATTAATGTAAGTCAAAACGATAGGAACAGTATCGAAAGTTTGTCTTTATTAATATTAACTTATTTAGGAGAAAAAAATGGAATTAGATAAGCGTTACGATTTTAAAAAAGTAGAGGAAAATAAGTATGATAATTGGAAAAAAAAGGGGTACTTTACTGCTGGTGATGTTAATAAAGAAAAATTTTCGATGGTCATTCCTCCACCTAACATTACTGGTAAACTACATATAGGTCATTCAATTGATACAACAATTCAAGATATTACATGCCGTTATAAAAAAGCAAAAGGTTTTGATGTATTATATTTGCCAGGAATGGATCATGCAGGAATTGCAACCCAAGCTAAAATAGATCAATTGCTTAAAAATGAAGGGAAGTCTCGCTTTGAAATTGGTAGAAAAGCGTTTTTAGATGAAGCATTTAAATGGAAAGAAAAATATAGCAGTATTATTCATGAACAATGGGCGAAGATGGGATTAATGTTAGATTATACCCGTGAGAGATTTACAATGGATAAAGGCTTTAATGAAGCGGTATTTAAAGTTTTTAAAGATTTGTATGATAAAGGTTTAATTTATCAAGGAGAAAAAATTGTTAATTATGACCCGGTAATGCGAACAGCGCTAAGCAATATAGAAGTCATTTACAAAGAAATACCAGGAAAATTCTTTTATTTTAAATATAGATTAGTTGACGATAAAAATAAATTTTTAACTGTTGCTACAACACGCCCTGAAACTATGTTTGGTGATACATGTATAGTTGTTAATCCAAAAGACGAAAGATATAAAGAATTTGTTGGCAAAAATGTTATTAACCCTGCTAATAAAGAAATAATACCTGTAATTGCTGATGAGTATGTTGACATTTCTTTTGGAACTGGTGCAATGAAATGTACGCCAGCTCATGATCCTAATGATTTTATAATTGGACAAAAATATCATCAAAAAAATCGTAAGGTTATAAATATTGATGGAACGATGGCAAAAAATACCAATGAATATGCCGGACTAGATAGATTTGAATGTCGTGATAAACTTGTTGACAAAATAAAAGAAAATGGTGATTTAATTAAGATTGAAAATATAAAACATCAAGTTGGTCATAGTGAAAGAAGTGATGCAATTGTTGAACCATTATTATCAAAACAATGGTTTGTTAAGATGAAACCAATTGCACAAGAATTGCTGGATCATCAAAAAACAAGTGATAAAGTAAATTTTATTCCTAAGCGTTTTGAAAAAGTTTTAATTAGATGGATGGAAAATTGCGAAGATTGGTGCATATCAAGACAACTTTGGTGGGGCCACCAAATACCAGCATATTACTCTAAATCTACTGGAAAAGTACTAATTTCTGACCATATTCCTGATAATTCCGGTGATTGGGTACAAGATGAAGATGTTTTTGATACTTGGTTTTCTAGTGCATTATGGCCTTTTGTAACATTGGGGTGGCCTAATAAAACTAAAGATTTTGAAAGATATTATCCGCTTGATACTTTAGTTACTGGATATGATATTATATTTTTTTGGGTTTCAAGAATGTATTTTCAAGGCTTGAATTTTACTGGTAAATCACCTTTTAAAGATGTTGTAATTCATGGATTAGTAAGAGATTCGCAAAATCGTAAAATGTCAAAATCATTGGGAAATGGTGTTGATCCTATTGATGTAATTAACAAATATGGTGTAGATAGTTTAAGATATTTTTTAGCAACTGCTGCATCACCTGGTCTTGATATTAGATATCAAGAGGAAAAAGTAAAAGTTGCTAGTAACTATCTTAATAAAATATGGAATAGTGCAAGATATATTTTGATGTATGTTCCAAACGATTTTCAATTGACTAAAATTAATATTAAGTCTATTAATTTACTTGATAAATTTATATTAGGAAAATTGCAAGAAACAATTAAGAAAGTAACAAAAGCAATGGATAAGTATGATTATGGAATAGCTAGTAATACATTATATAATTTTGTTTATGATGATTTTTGCTCATTTTATTTAGAAATGACAAAAGTCACATTGCAAGATAATGTGGATGATAAAGATTCAACGCTTAATGTTTTATTATACATTTTAAAATCAATAATACTTATGATATATCCTTTCTCTCCATTTATTAGTGAGGAAATATATCTTCATTTACCAAACCATTTAGAAAGTATAATGTTAGAAAGTTATCCTAAATATATCAAAAATTTCGCTTTTAAAAATAATAATGAAATAGAAGCATTAAGATTGATTATTGAAAAAGTTAGAAATTATAAAGCTGAAAATCATTTAGCACCTAACGCTAATCTTAATTTATTAATAACCTCAAGTTTAAAACTTAAACAATTAACAAATTATTTAAAAAGATTTACTTTTTCTGCCAATATCACTTTTAATGAAGATGCGCCAAAAAATTCAACAAGCATTATTACTGATTATTTCACTCTTTATATAACCGATGATGCTGATAAAACTGAAATAATTAATAAATTAAACGATCAAAAAAATCATTTAATTAATGAAATCGCTAGAAGTGAAAAAATGCTTAATAATAAAAATTTTGTAGAAAAAGCTAATAAAGATAAAGTTAACTTAGAGAAGCAAAAATATGAAAATTATAAAAAAATGCTAGAAGAGGTTTTAATAAAAATTAAAAATATTTAATTTTATCCCCCATACTTATTTGTATTTTTACGACTTGTATAATGAGGAGGTGAAAGTATGAGTAAAATCTCATTATCAGAAAGTGAGTTAGACAATATTCATGTTGGGGAAGGTGTTACTTTAGCTGCTATTATGGCTATTTTGGCTTTATCAGTAGTAATGACTCTGGTGTACAAAATGTATACAAGTAGCGAAGGTAAAGCTTCAATTCCAGGTGGTTGGAGTTTTCAGTGGAAATAAGTGACTCGAATTAGTGATTTGCCTAAAGATGATTGTCCGAGGGAAAAAGCACTAAAATTCGGTTTGAATTCATTAACAAACAGTGAATTAATCGCAATAATTATTGGATATGGAATTAAGAATATAAATGCAATTGAAGTATCTCAAAACTTATTAAAAAGCATGTATACTTTAACTAATTTATCAAAAATTTCCATACAAGAGCTATGTTTATTTAAAGGAATTGATAAAATAAAAGCCATGAAAATTTTAGCATCTTTGTTGCTAGCTAAAAGGATGCAAAAAGAATTAATGACTAAACTTTTATTTAATACTAATTATAATTCTTTAATAATTTATTCATATTGTATTCACTTGTTTTTAAACTCGATAACCGAACGTTTATTTATATTATATTTTGATAAGAAAAATAATCTAATCAACGAAAAATTAATTTCGATTGGAAATGATATTGAAATTAAGTTTAAAATTAACGACATATTTGAATGCCAAAGCAATGATATAAAAAATATTATTTTAGTTCACAATCATCTAAGGGATGATTTCTTACCATCGAATAACGATATATTATCAACAATTTCAATAGAAAAAGAAGCAAAAAAGAGAAATATAACATTGTTAGATCATATAATTATATATAAAGATAAGTATTTCAGTTTTTATGACAATAAAATTTTAACAACTAATTGACTTGTAATGCACACTGTGGTAGTATACGTACGTTGTAACTCAATATTTAGCTACAACCGCATAAAAAAGGTTAATAAACTATTTAATATAGTACCTTCATAGCGAGTAATTAATTAAATAAGGAGGATAGATATGTACGCTATAATTTTGTCTGGCGGTAAGCAACTTAAAGTAGAAGTTGGTCAAAAAATTTATGTCGAAAAACTCGATGCAGAGGTTGGAACAACTTATACATTTAATGATGTTTTATTAATAAGTGATAAGACAATAAAGACTGGATCACCATTTGTTAATGGTGCAAGTGTTACTGCTAAAGTTGAAAAACAAGGTTTAAGCAAAAAGTTAGTTGTTTTTAAGTATAAATCGAAAAATAACTATCGTAGAAAATATGGACATAGACAACCATATACTTGCTTAACTATCGAAAGCATTAATGGCTAATGATCGAAGTTATTTTTAAAAAAAATAACAAATTAATTAAATTTTCTTCAAAAGGACATGCTAATTTTAATGAGAATGGAAAAGATTTAATTTGTAGTGCGGTGAGTTCTATTATAATTGGTGGATTGAATGCATTACAAAATAAAGATTCATTTGTAATTAAAATTAAGAGTGGTTATGTAGATGTTGAAAGTCTAATTGATGCAAGTGAACATGATATTATTGTATTTGAAACTATTTATATACAATTAAAAACTATTGAAGAAAATTATTCAAAATATTTAAAAGTTATTTGAAGGGAGTAAGAATATGGAATTAAGATTTAAACTTGACCTACAACTCTTTGCATCCCATAAGGGTGTTGGTAGTACAAAAAACGGCCGTGATAGTGCTGGACGTAGATTAGGTGCTAAAAGAAGTGATGGACAATTCTGCAAAGCAGGTGCGATAATTTATCGTCAACGTGGAACAAGAATCTACCCTGGTGTTAATACAATGAGGGGTGGAGATGATACTATTTTTGCTACAAAAGCTGGAATCGTAAAATACGAAAGAGTCGGCAAAAATAGAAAAAGAGTTTCTGTTTACGAATTAGAAAAATAATAATTAGAGCCACCTGTGAAGGTGGCTTTCTTATAATGGTATAAAATATGTTTATAGATCGAGCAATTATTGAAGCTAGAAGCGGCAAGGGTGGAAATGGTCGCATTGCTTTTAGACGTGAAAGATCAAGGCCAAAAGGTGGTCCAAGCGGTGGAAATGGTGGTCGTGGTGGTAATGTTTATCTTAGATGTTCTAGTAAAGTTGGCACTCTAGTAAATTTTAAACACAGTAAGACTTTTATTGCTTTAGATGGCGAAAATGGAGACATTAAGGACATGTATGGCCATAATGCTCCTGATATCTATATTGATTTACCAATTGGCACAGTTGTATTTTTAGAAGAAAACCATCAATTTGTTTGTGATTTAGATGAAGATGGAAAAACATACTTAATTTGTAAAGGCGGACGTGGTGGAAGAGGAAATGCAGCATTTAAGTCGAATCGTAATAAAACTCCAAAAATTGCTGAAAATGGTTTACCAGGAGAAAGGAAAAGACTTATTCTTGAACTTAAATTGCTTGCTGATGTTGGTATAATAGGATTACCAAGTGTAGGAAAGTCGACATTTATCAATATTGTGAGTAACGTAAAAGCAGAAATTGGCGATTATGATTTTACTACAATAGTTCCTAATTTAGGTGTTACTTATTTGAAAGATGGTTCTAGTTTTGTTTTAGCAGATATGCCTGGTTTAATCAAAGGAGCTCACTTAGGAAAAGGTCTAGGTCTTATGTTTTTAAGACATATTGAAAGAACAAAAGTTCTCATTCATATGGTTGATATGAGTGGTAAAAGAGATCCTTATCAAGATTATTGTGATATACGTAATGAATTATCGGCATATGGCATGCATTTAATAGATCGACCAGAAGTTATTGTAGCTACTAAAATGGATGAAGAAGGTGCCTTGGAACGATTCAATAAATTTAAGAAGCAAATTAATAAAGAGGTTATTCCTATTAGTGCATTAACTAATGAAAATATAGATCTTGTCCTATATAAATGCAAGGAATTATTAGAACATGCTATAACTTATCCTGTTTATGAAGAAAAAGATGAAGAAGTTGTCTATGATGCGACAAAAAATAATGAAAAAATATTCATTATAGAGAAAGAAAACGAGCATACATTTGTTATAAAAGGTGATAGAGTTTTAAGAACCTATTCATTAATTAACCTTTCTACTGACGAAGGTATGATGCGTTTAATTACTTATCTTAATAAAATTGGTGTTGATCAAGAACTTAAAAAGATGGGCGCACAAGATGGCGATATTGTTAAACTTTCTGATTTTGAATTTGAATATTTTGAATAAAGCAAAATATTATTGACTCATACTAAAAGTCAATGTTTAAATATTTAAAAGGGATTATAACTGATATAAAAAATGAATCAGTTATTTTAGAAAATAATGGTGTAGGATTCGAAATTATGCGTTTATTACGAGATAATTTTGATTTTACAAGTACTTTTAAAGTTTATATTTGCGAATCATTCTCCTTAGAGAATAATTTGATTTTATATGGCTTTTTAAACATAAATGATCTAATAATGTATAAAAAATTATTATTAGTCAATGGCATTGGTTATAAAACTGCTTTTCAAATTTTGAATAAAATAGATGCTTTAAGTTTAGCAAATTTAATAATCAATAATAAAATTGAAGAACTTAAATCGATTGGAAATATCGGAAAAAAGGCAAATATTTTAATTTATGAGCTTAAAAATAAATTACATGAATTCGATATCAATGTTTTTCGTTACGAAAATGTTTATAAAGCATTAAAATCATTAGGTTATAACGAAACCAATATAAGTAAAGCTTTATACAAAATTAATGCAAATCTTGATGATGAAATCGCTTTAAAAGAAGCGATTAAGGTAATTTCTAATGGATAATCTTAATATTTTTAGGCCACAAAAATTAAATGAATTTATTGGCAATGTTAAAATTTGTGAGATATTAAGTATTTATTTATTTTCTGCTAAAAAAAGAAAAGCGTCTCTTGATCATGTTTTATTATATGGTCAACCAGGAGTAGGTAAGACATCTTTAGCCAATATTATAAGTAATGAACTTGAATCACACTTAATTTCTGTTAGTGCGCCAATTTTAAAGTATCCTTCTGATTTAATTAATTTAATAGCCAATATTAATTCTGGTGATGTTTTATTTATAGATGAATTTCATCGCTTAAATAAAGAAATTGAAGAAATTTTATATAGCGTGATGGAAGATTTTCAAATAAGTATAAATTATAAAAATAATGAAAATAACAAAATTTTAAAACTTGAAGTTCCTCCGTTTACATTGATTGGAGCAACGACAATTATTGGTAAAATATCTTTGCCTTTAAGGGAAAGATTCCCAATTATTTTAAAATTAGAAACATATAGCGTTGATGAATTATCAAAAATTATTAGTAATAATGCAACGAAATTAAAAATAAATATTGATAAAGATGGTATAAAAGAAATTGCTAAAAGAAGTCGATGTACGCCTAGACTTGCTAATAATTATTTAAAACGAATATATGATTTTTCATTATATTATAAAAAAGAAAAAATCGATCGAAATTTTATAATAGATCGATTTTATGATTTAGGAATTGATGATTTAGGACTTACTAATACAGATTATAAAATAATAGAAATAATGTTTAATGATTTTAAAAATAATCCTGTTTCTTTTGATTCAATCGCACTTAAACTTAATGATGATTCAGAAAGTTTAATTTCTTTTAATGAACAATATTTATTATCTATTAACATTATAGAGCGCACTAGAAGAGGTAGAAAATTAACAGATTTTGGTAAAAATATTTACTTAAATAGAATTAAAAAAAGATGACTGATATTTAATTCACTTTGAGCTTGTCTTAAGAAACAAATAATGTTAGTTAACAATTGATGTG
>DJQS01000009.1 GCA_002438785.1 Caryophanales bacterium UBA6380
CGAATGATTTGTAAATTAACATCTTTGAAATAATTGTTGCAACCGTATATTAATTGTCCTATAATAAATAACGCTTAAGAACGGGGCGTAGCGTAGCTTGGTATCGCGTCAGTTTTGGGAACTGAAGGCCGCTGGTTCAAATCCAGTCGCCCCGACCATTAAGTTATAAGGATACTTTCGTATCTTTTTTATTAGAAAAGCATATAAGTGCGCCAGTAGCTCAACTGGATAGAGTGTCTGGCTACGAACCAGGAGGTTACGGGTTCGACTCCTGTCTGGCGCGCCAATCTTGAATTAAAGTAGTAATTTTACTACTTTTTTATTTTATGATTAAAAATTTAAAAAAGCCTGCAAATATAAGCTTTTTTTAAAAATATAGAAATTAATTAAACATTAATAAAATTAAAAATAAAATTTTTATTAGAAGCAACACTAATAAAATATAAATCATTTATTTTAGATGTAACATAAATTGTTCTTTCCTCTTTATATTTTACAATCGAATAATACATGTTATTATGATAATCAATATTTATAATTGAAAAATCTTTAAAGCTAAAAGCTGATAAGCCTAAAAATTTAATGCTTGATTCAATAATTGACCACAATAAGTTTTCATTGTAATTATATTTATTAAAGTATTTTTTAATATTAGGATACTTAATATTAATTGATTCGATATCAACTCCTATTTCATTGTCATTAAAAGCTAAAGCTATTATTTCATCTTTATCACTTTTATTAAAAAATAAATCACGATAATTATTAAAAAAAGGTTTACCAAATTTATTATAAGATATTTCTAAATCATCATTTTTAGTTACTTTATTTAAAATACTTTTAAAAGTATCTTTTGAGTAATCGTCTTTTTTAATTAAATATATATCCAAATTTTCTTTTTTAATCATATAGTGATATTTTAATTATAAATAAATTTATAATTATTGTTAAAAGAAATATCATCATATTAAAAAATCATTTACAAACCTTTATAAAAACATTAAACTAACCAAGATGAAATTTAGACTTAAAAGAAAAAACAAATATTAATTATTCAAAGGCCTCCTATCTTTAGGGGCCTTTTTTCTTATTAAGTTTAAAGAAAGGAGAAAAAATGAAAAATCTATTTAAAAAATTAAATCTTAGTGGAAAAGATTTAATATTAAGTTTGCAACACATGTTTGCAATGCTTGGATCAACTATTTTAGTACCAATGTTATGTGGATTAAGTGTTCCACTAACATTAATTTGTGCAGGTATTGGTACATTAATATTCTTTTTTGTCACAAAAAAGAAAGTACCTGTTTTTTTAGGAAGCAGTTTTGCTTTACTACCAGCCTTAATTTCAATAATGAATTGGCCGACTGCTAATGGTAACTCTCCAGATCTAACAATTGGATCAAGTGATTATAATCAAAGGGCAGCCATTGTTATGATTTGCGTTATAATAGTAGGCATAATATCAATGTTTTTTGCTCTTATTGTTAGATTAATTGGTGTTAATAAAATTAAAAAAATATTACCACCAATTGTTACAGGACCTATAATTATTTTGATTGGTTTAACAATGATACCAAAAATGTTTTATAACAATATATTTAGTCAATACATGTTTTATAATGGTAGTGCTTGGAAAGTTTGGACAAGTGCACTAATAACTTTATTTACTATTGTTTTGATAAATTCCTTTGCAAAACCTAAATCTTTTTTAAAAATAATCCCAGTCCTAATGGGTTTTATTGTTGGCTATATTTATTCTTTAATTGTGTCAATACCAGGAATTCCAGGAACACCATTAATTGATTTTAATCAATTTAAAGATGGTAGTCTATTTGGCTTAGACAAAATTATAATTTTCCAACAAGCCGATAAAATTTGGGGCTATTTTGGAAAAGAAGGATTAGGAAATATTGATTCATCAATGTTAACTAGTGGAATAATAATGTCGGCTCCAATGGCATTAGTAACATTTATGGAACATTTAGGTGATATTAGTGCAAATTCTACAATCTGTCACCAAGATTTTATGAAAGATCCTGGGTTAGATAGAACAATATTAGGGGATGGACTTGCTACTAGTGTTAGTGGACTTATTGGAGGACCTGATATCACTACATATGGAGAAAATAGTGCAGTCTTAGCAATTACTAAAAATTTTAATCCTAAAAACTTAGCATATGCAGCAATTATTGCAATCTTAATGGGTGTTATAACTCCAATAGGAAACCTATTTGAAACATTGCCTCAACCTGTTGTTGGTGGTGCTTCAATTATATTATTTGGAATGATTGCCGGAAATGGTTTAAGAAGTTTAATTGATTCAAAAATAGATTTTGGAGATACTAAAAACCTTTTAGTTGTATCAATTACTCTCGGCATTGGACTTGGATTATCTAGTATGAGTTTAGCTGGAGATATAACTAATAATGAATTATTTAAAATAATGATTGGTAATGTTGAAATTAGCTCATTAGCAATTTCAACATTAATTGCAATAATACTAAATCTAATTTTACCAAATCATAAAGAATATAAAGAAACTGATATTATTTATGGACTAGATAATGCTAGTGGCATTAATAGTATTGATGTTATTAGTGAAAATGATAATAAATAAAATTTTATTTTAAAATAATTTCTGGATTTAAAGCATATTCTTTAACTTTATTTAAAGCCTTAGATAAAGAAAAGCCATCAACTAAAGCATGAGATACCGTTAAATTAAATGGTAAATAATATCTCCCATTCTCAAGATAATATTTTCCCCAACAAATTCTAGGAGTTGAAGCACTAGACTTATCATTATCAGGAATAGGATGTGACATCGATTCATATTCTAGCCATGGTAAACAAGTCATGTAATACTCTTGATAAGTAGGTAAATCATTATACGTATCATTACGAGGACCTTTATGTTTTACTTCTTCAATCATTTTATGGGTATTACTATAAAAATCACGATAATTATCAAAATATGGAGCAGTTACGTTATCAAATAGTCCTGAATCTTGTAAGACAGTAAATCCTGGATTTATATAATCATAAAGTCTAATTTCATCATTAACAATTCTCATCCTTAATTCTTCTACTGTATCTAAAGCTCTACTAGTTAAATATAAAAAATTTATAAAGAAAGAAGTTTTAGTTTCCTTTGTTAACTTAATTACATTAGTTACATCAACCTTTATATTAACTCCATAACATGGATTAGAAAAAGAATTAAACCATTCAAAAACACTTTTTCTACCTCTAGCATTCATATCAACAATCTTATACATTTTTATTACCTCTAATAAACATTATAAATAATTAAAGAAAAATTGCCTACTATTCTTTATAATAATAATTATGGTATTTATAGATTTTTTAAAAGAAAATATTAATGATATAAAAAAATTATTTCTAAATAGTTTCATAAATAAAATATTAGAAGTTTCTAAAAATGATTATGTTCTTTATTTTTCTAAAAATAAAGACTATGGGATATTATTAAGTATCAATAATGATGAACCATTTGTAAAAGTTATTCATGAAAAATTTAATTTCTCATTACAATCAAATTTTTTAAATAAATTGAAATCACGTCTAATGAATTCTTATCTAATTGATGTATCTTTAGCTAATGAAGATAATATTGTTTCTTTTGATTTTATTAAAACTACTGATACTTATGATAAATTTAAATATAAATTAATGGTTGAAACTTTTAAAGCAAATTCTAACTTACTAATTCTTGAAGAAAATAAAATAATTGAAGCTTTTAGATATCGTTCTTTAGACACTAAAAGACCTATTTTAAACGGTTTAACTTACAATTTTCCTAATAAAATTACTATTTATAAAGAATTTTCTAACAAAGATTTAGAAAGGATCAATTTATATATATCTAATATATATGGTAACTATTTAAAATCTAAATATAGTACAGTTATCTCATCTTTAAAAAGAAAGAGAAAAACTATTTTTAACAAAATTAAAAAATTAAATGAAGAAAAATCATTAGCGACTAATTTTGCGCAATATAAAGAATATGGAGATTATATTTTAGAAAATCAAAATAATGTCAATAAAGGCGAAAAAAATTTCTTTTATAACAATATAAATATTCCATTAAGAGAAGATTTAACTCCTATTGAAAATGCTCAACATTATTATAAATTATATAAAAAAGCTAAAACTTCTTTAAAAATATTAGATGATTATATTTCTTCAAGTTTAGAAGAACTTAATTACATTGATTCAATTTTAAATTCCTATGAATTTTATAATGAAGATGATTATATTGAATTAATTGATGATTTAAATAAAAGAAATATAATTAAAATCCGCTTGAAAATTATCCCTAAAATAAATAAAAACACTTCTAAACCTTATTATTTTTTAGTAAATAATACTAAAATTGGTTTTGGAAAAAATAATAAACAAAATAATTATTTAACATTTAAAGAAGCTAGTAAAAATTGTTATTTTATTCATATAAAAGATTATAGTGGTGCTCATGTAATCATTTTTTCACCAACCCCAACTAATGAAGAAATCAAAATTGCTCTTGAACTCTCTTTAACCTTATCAAATAAAACTGATGGTGATGTAATTTATACAAATATAAAAAACGTTAAAAAAACTTCATCATTAGGAAAAGTCAACTTATTAAATTATGAGACCTATCACATTTCTCATATTAAGCATGATATTAAGCAACTAATAAAGAATTCTAATCGTTTTTAATATCTTCAGTAATTAGAAAATCCTCTCCTTTAATTTCTTCTCTTGTTGCTAAATTAAAAAAATTTCTTTGCCTTAAAGCTTCATATAATACTAATGCTACAGTATTTGATAAATTTAAACTTCGAGCATTAGCTACCATTGGGATTCTTATTGTATGATTTAAATGCTTTTTTAGTAATTCATGAGGAATACCAGTTGATTCTCTTCCAAACATAAAAGTAATATCCTCTAATAAATCACTATAATTAAAATTAGAATAAATATTTTTACTATATCTAGTTACATAATAAATTTTATTTTCATCATATTCTTTTAAAAATAATTCTAAACTTTCATAATATTTATAATTTAAATTTTCTAAATAATCCATTCCTGCTCTTTTTAAACTCTTATCATTAAATTCAAAACTAAGTGGTCCAATTATAATTAAATATGAGTCAGTAGCAGATACAGTCCTCATAATATTCCCAACATTTGATGGCTTTTCAGGACGATATAAAACAATATTAATCATGCTTAAATAATACCATAAAAGAAAATTTTGTTGTATCATAATAAAGTATGAAGCAACGTATTAAAATTCAATTTGAGAAAATCACTAATAAGAAAGTTCGCACTTGTGAACTTATTGAGTCTGGTTTTAATAATGAGAATTATAATATTAACGATGCTTATGTTCTTAGAGTCCCAAAAGATAATGGTGATGAAACTATTTCTTTTTATAATGAAGAAAAAACATACAAAGCAATTGAGGATTTAAAAATTTCAGAAAAAATTGTATATATCGATCCAAAAATTGGTTTAAAAATATCAAAATTTGTTCATAATGCAAGGCAATATATTAATACTCCAACTATGGAGCAAATAAATTACATTGCCAAAACATTAAAAAAACTACATAATTCTGGAGTCAAAGTTGATTTTGGTTACCAAATGTTTTATAAACTCAATTTTTATAAAAATTCATTAGAGAGCGAAGATTATCTAGATTCTAAATATGAAAAGAAAGTTTTAAAAGAAATTAAAAATATTTTTGCTAAAGATCCAATGGTTATTTGTCACAATGATTTAGTTCAAAATAATATGCTTTTCAAATCTAATGGTGTTATTTTAATCGACTGGGAATATAGTGGAATGAATAATCCATATTTTGATTTAGCAAGTTTTATCTCTGAAAACGATTTAAATGAAGAACAAGAAGAATTTTTCTTAAAGAAATATTTTGGATCGAAATTAAATTTAACTAAACGCAAACGTGTAAAAATATTCATTAACATGCTTGATATATTATTTTATTATTGGGGTTTATATTTATATAAAAAAAGAGGCGATTTAATCTATTATCAAATCGCCAAGCATAAGCAAAGTAGAATCTTAGAAAAAATTAAACCTACTACTTTAAAGCAATAGATTTTTCATAAGCATCGATCGCATTTTGTATAACCTTTTCTGCTTTTTCGTGCCCCTCTAAATCACCAATATTAGTCGATTTATTTTCAAGTGATTTATAAACCTTAAAAAAATGTTTAATTTCATCTGAAACATGGATTGGCAATTCTTTTATATCTTTATATTGATTATAAAATGGGTCATTTTTACAAACAGCCATAATTTTATAATCTTTTTCACCATCATCAATCATCTCTAAAACACCAATTGGCTTACATTCAACAATCGATAATGGGTTCATAGGTTCGCTTGAAATTATTAAAACATCAAGTGGATCACCATCATCTGATAATGTTAGAGGAATAAAACCATAGTTATGTGGATAATGTGTTGAAGTATATAAAATACGATCTAACTTTAAAAACCCGGTATCTAAATCAAATTCATATTTATTTTTACTTCCTTTTTGAATTTCACAAATTGCATAAAAAGAATTAGGATTTAAAGGCTTTTTTCTAAAATTAGCAAAAATTCCATCTTTATTCATTCATCTTACCTCTCACGTAATTATCGAATGCAAACATTTCTTCAATATTATCAAATTTAGCAAAGAAATAATAATCACCCATATCATCACGTAATGCTTTTGGATAATCTCCACTCATAGTAATATTGAATTTATATTTTTCAATAATTTCTTCTTTAGAATGAACATATCTTACACCATATCGTCTACTACTAGCAACTGCAAAGTATTTTTTATCTCCAGGAATTTGTCTATTTTCATCATAAGCAACAGCATCTGCATAAACATCATATATAGAAATACTATTTGCGTAATCTATTAAATCTGGTGTATAACCTCCAGCAGGACGCATATTAGTTTCCAATGGAATATATGTTCCTTTCTTACCTAAATATGGGTGGTCAGATAAAAGTTTAAAAAATTCCACATGAAAGAATCTAGTTTTAACATTAAAAGCTTTAATAATTTTTCTTCCAAGTGCATCAAATTCATCATCGATTTTAGGAACGCAATAATACATATCATCTAAATTATTTTTAACAATATCTTCCATGCTTGTTTGAAAAATATTACTTGTTGAAAAAATCACGTCTCCTTTAGAATTTGAAACTCCATCATAAGAAACTATTTGACCATAAATAAATTCTTCAACAATATAAGGAGTCTTCTTATCCCATTTATCATAAAAATAAACTAACTCCTCGTGATTACTTATTTTAAATGTACCATGACTACCAACACCATTATCTGGTTTAGCAAAAATTGGGTAATTAACTAAATTAGCAAATTCCTCTAATTTTTCTAAAGTGCTTAATAAAATATATCTAGCACATTTTACTCCAATCTTTTTAAATATTTCTTTTTGAAGTGATTTATGTTTATAAAATTTAACTTCTTCAACGTTCGCACCACTAGTAATATTGAAGACTTCTCTAAGCTCAGCATCTTTTTCTAACCAATATTCATTATTTGATTCAAGAAAATCAATATTTCCATATTTATCACAAAAATATTGTACTGCTCTTTTTTCATTTTCAAAATTCTCCATATCATTGCAACAATAATATTCAGTTAAAGCATATTTGCATTGGTCTGGAATTTCAAAATATGGAGCATCACCGACGCCAAGAACATTATAACCTCTATTTTTCAACGCCAAACAAAACTTCCAGTAACTATCTGGAAAATGAGGAGAAATAAATACAAAATTTTTCATGTTAAGACCTCTCTATTAATATTCTATTACATTTTGACTTTTTAACAAATATTAAAAAATAAGTTTATATATAATTTACAAATATTAAAATTTAATAAACATTAAATAACACATTCGTCAATTTAAAAAAATAATTAATATCACAATTTTTTAAAAAAATAATTTATGAAAATTTTAACAGAAAATAAAAAACCTAATAACTTGACTTTAATAAAAAATAAGCATTTAATTTAATATATGAAATTATTGCCTAAGTTAGAAAAAAAATCGCTTGTAGGACTATTATTATCATTATTAATAATATTTGTTTTAGGTTTTTCAATAGGTATTACATTATATTTTATAAATGGTAATTATTTATTCATTTCGTTATTTTCAATAAATTATTTTTTTATGCTTTTAATTTATTTATTAATGAATTATTTCTATAACAATTTTTCAAATAAGCCAAATGTTAATTCAATTATTTCTTTATTCTCAAGATTCTTAGTCATTTTATCAGCTTTAGGTTTGACAATTTTATTGTTATTTTTAACAAAAAACCTTTCAAAACCTAACATTTTTTATATATTTATCTCACCTCTATTATTGACGATCGGCTATATACTTTCATTTTTATTTAAATAGGTTGGTATTAATTTATGGATTTTAAACGCGTAATCAAATGGCTTAATTGGAATGAAATTCCACCAGAATTTATATCCAGTTTACTAGTATTTTTAATTATTATTATTTTAATATTATTTATTCGCTTTAATATTAAAAAATATGATCCATTAAAAAAGCCATCTACTTTTATAAACATAATAGAAAGTCTAACTTCCTTCGCTGATAAACAAGTAAGTCAAATTATGGGTCCAGCTTTTAATGGATATGGTGGCTTTATTTTATATACAGGTTTATACATCTTTTTAGGTTTTCTAGTCGGAATGATTGGCTTACCTAATATCATTCAACCTACATCATCATGGGCACTTGAAGCGCTACCTAATCCTTTTACAAATTTAGCAATGCCTTTAGCCTTAGCATTAGTAACATTTGGATTAACCCATTTTACTGCAATGAAATATAAACATTGGTCATATTTTAAACGTTATACTGAACCATTTGCTATATTCTTACCTATAAACCTTGTAACAATGTGGTCAAATGTTTTATCACTTACATTGCGTCTATTTGGAAACGCATTAGCTGGTTATTGCGTTATTACATTAATCTATGTAGGAATTGGTACTATAATTCCGCCTCTTGGTAATTATTCTGGATTAGCTTTAACGCCATTATTAGCCCCAATTGCTCATTTATATTTTGATATTTTTGATGGTTTAATACAACTCGCTGTATTTTGTATTTTAACAATGATTAATGTTTCTACTGAATATATATCACCAAGTGATTATAAATTAGCACTAGAAAATAAGAAATTATTTAAAGAACAGAAACATCTTAAAAAAATTAAAAAGAAAGAATTAAAGGCAAATGTTTAATTATTATATAAATATTGAAGGGAGAAAATTATGGATTTAACATTTATTGGTTTAGGAATTGCTTGTATTGGTATGGGATTAGCTGCTTTAGGAGAGGGATGGTCTGTTTCTAAAGCAATGGAAGCAATTGGAAGAAATCCAACAGCTGCTAGTGATATACGTAATACAATGATTATCGGTGTTGGTTTAATTGAATCTGTTGCAATTTATATTCTTGTAGTTGCTATTTTAATGGCATTTGTTGTAGGAAAATAAAAGGAGAAAAGTGATGTCTAAAAAATTTAAATTTTTTGGTTTTATCACATTTTGTTCTTCTTCTATCTTACTAACATCTTGTGATGATAAACAATTAAGTGAAAAAATTGGTACTACGATTTCAAATATGTTACCAAATCTTTATATAACTTTAATGCAATTAGGTTTATTTATACTTGTTGCTATTTTATTTATCTTTTTAGCTTATAAACCTTTAAAAAAGAAATTAAAACAAAGAAGCGATTTTATTGAGAAAAACATTAAAGATAGTGAAGATAAAAAGATCGAAGCTGAACAAAATGTTGCTAAATCTAATGAAATGATTTTAGAAAGCAAAAAACAAGCTGCAGAAATTATCGCTAATGCTAATAAAGTAGCTGAAAATAAAGCGAATACTTCTCAACAAGAATTATCCTTATTAATTGAAAAGCAAAAAACTCAAGCAAATAAAGATATAGAAGATAAAAAACGTAAAATGATTTCTGAAGCTAAAAGTGAAATTGTTGAAGCAGCTATCGAGACGAGTAAACATATTTTAGGTAGAGAAATAACTAAAGAAGATAATGATAAATTTGTTGAAGATTTTATTAAGGAATTTAATAAAACTAAATAAAACCTATGGATAAGATTACAATTGTTAATAAAATAAGTGAAGGGTTGTTTGAAAGTGCTTTATCAAACAACTTAGTTTCGCAATTTAAAGAAGATTTAAAATTTATTGTTTTTACTTTAAAAAATAACAATGAATTATTTACTTTTTTAACTTCTCCTTTTATTGAATATAAAGAAAAATTAAAAACTGTAAACCAGGTTTTTAATTCTACATTAGAAAACGATATGCTTTCATTTTTAAACTTATTAATTGAGAAAAATTTATTATCTTATATAGAAGTTATTAAAACTCAATTTGAAAAATTATCTAATGAACATGAAAATATAATTGAAGGTACAATATATACACCATTTGAACTAAGTGATAATCAAATTAAATCATTAGAATTATCTTTTTCAAATAAACTTAAAAAAACTATAAAATTTAAACAAAAAATCGAGAAAAATCTTATTGCGGGTATAAAAATTATTTTAGATGATACAGTTTATGAATATACAATTAATTCTAAATTAGAAGAAGCAAAGCAAAATATTATTGATCAAATCAATAAAAAATATAATGAAGATGGAGGAGATATCAATGAGTAGTATAAAAGATTTAAATTCTCTTTCACAAATAATTAAAGATGAGATAAACAAAGTAGAAAAAAAGATTGATACCTCTAATGTCGGCCAAGTTATTAGCGTTGGCGACTGTATCGCTACTGTTTTTGGTCTTGATAAAGCAATGTATGGGGAATTAATTTTGTTTCCTGGACCAAGTTATGGAATGGTAATGAATATCGAGGAAGATAATATTGGTGTTGCCTTATTTGGTGATGATATAACTATTAAAGAAGGTGATTTATGCCAAAGAACAATGAACGTTGTAAGTGTTCCTGTTGGTGATGCTTTATTAGGGAGAGTCGTTAACGCATTAGGACAACCAATTGATGGTAAAGGAAAAATCGATTCAAATATTTTTAGACCTGTTGAAATGATGGCTCCTTCAATTATGGATCGAGAATCAGTGACTGAACCATTAGAAACTGGGATCAAGGTAATTGATGCAATGATACCAATTGGAAAAGGTCAAAGAGAATTAATTATTGGTGATAGACAAACTGGTAAAACTGCAATTGCTATTGATACAATTATCAATCAAAAAGGAAAAGATGTCATATGTATTTATTGTTCAATTGGTCAAAAAAACTCTAGTTTGGCACAAATAGTTAATAAATTAAAGCAATTTGATGCTTTAAAATATACAGTTGTTGTTAGTGCTAATGCAAGTCAATCATCCCCTATGATATATTTAGCTCCTTATAGTGCTACTTCAATTGCTGAATATTGGATGAGACAAGGAAAGGATGTTTTAATTGTTTATGATGATTTATCAAAACATGCTGTTGCCTATCGAACCTTATTATTGTTATTAAGAAGATCTCCTGGTAGAGAAGCTTACCCGGGTGATATTTTCTATTTGCATTCAAGATTATTAGAAAGATCTTGTAAATTAAATGATGAATTAAAGGGAGGTAGTATTACTGCTTTACCTATTGTTGAAACTCAAGCAGGTGATATTAGTGCTTATATTCCAACAAATATTATTTCTATAACAGATGGTCAATTATTTTTAAATACAGATATGTTTAATGCAGGACAAAGGCCAGCTATTGATTCAAGTCTGAGTGTTTCTCGTGTTGGAAGTGCTGCTCAAACTAAGATAATGAAAAAAGAATCGAAGAATTTACGTATGCAACTAGCTAATTACCATGAAATGCTTGATTTTTCTCGTTTTGGTAGTGACTTAGATAAAACAACACAAAAAATATTAACTCATGGTGCAATCTTATTAGAAGTCTTAAAACAAAAACAATACATGCCTTTATCGATGGCGCAAGAAATAATCGATATTTTTGTTGCTCAAAGCGGTGAACTTGACTCTATTGATCCTTTGAAAGTACATTCATTCTTAAAATTATTATCGATTTATATAAATGCACATTGTCCTGAAATTTATGAAAATATCTCTAATAAGAAAGTATTTTCAGATGAAGATAAAAGCAAAGTAATTAATATATTAAATAATGTTAAAGTCGCAAAAATAACTGATGATTTAACTGACGAGGTTTTATAAAAATGGCTGATTCTTTATTAAATGTTAAAAAAAGAATTCAAACAGTTAATTCTATAAAAAAGATTACAAATGCTATGAAATTAATTGCTAGCAGTCGTTATAATAAGTTAAAAACTATATTTGATAATAATTTTTTATATTATAATTACATGAAAAAAGCAATGAATATCTCACTTAAATATGTAAACTTTGAAGATTCAAAGCATATTCCTACATGTTTAATTGAAAATAATTCAAATAAAAATTTATTTATTTTAGTTTCTTCTACTTTAGGCTTATGTGGTTCTTATTTTTATAATTTAGCAAAACTAGCTGATTTACATTTAAATAAAGACAGCGATGTCATTTTTATTGGTCAAAAAGGGTATCGAAAATACAAAGATAAAGTAAATAATTCATTCAATGATTTTATTAATTTGCTCGATAATTTAAATATTGATTCAGTTAATTATTTTAGACATTATTTAGATAATTTATATAAAAAGAATAATTATAAAAGTGTTTATATAATATATACAAGTTATATAAATAGTTTGAAAGTTGAATGCAAAATCGAAAAGTTGTTACCTCTTCAAATTGATAAAGAATGCATTAATGATAGTGTTGAACCATTATTTGAAAATAGCACTTCTTCTATTGTTGATTTAATTGTTCCTCATTATTTAGATGCTTTATTATATCGATACTTTTTAGAAAGTAATTTGTCTGAGCAAACATGTAGAAAAAATAGTATGGAAAATGCTTCAACTAGTGCTGATAAATTAATTGATAATTTAATGCTTTTATATAATAAAGTAAGACAACAAAATATTACTAATGAAATAACTGAAATTATTTCTGGTAGTAATAATGATCCAATTAACTTTATTTAAGGAGATATAACATGATTAAAGAATATAAATTAAATACAAGGTTAAAAGAAGCTACTATAGGCCATGTTATACAAGCAATCGGTCCTGTAATTGATGTTAAATTCGATGATGGTTTAATGCCATCTATTCGTACTGCTTTAAAAGTTAAAATTAATCATATGGGTAAAGAATCTGAACTTATTTTAGAAGTTCAGCAAGATATTGGTAATGACACTATCAGAACAATTGCTATGGGTCCTACTGAAGGTATACAAAAAGGATTAGAAGTAATTAATACACATTCTTCAATTAAAGTCCCTGTTGGATTTAATGTTCTAGGAAGAATGTTTAATGTATTAGGTAAACCTATCGATAATTTAGGTGAATTTGAGCCATATGAGACTCATTCTATTTATAATAAACCACCTTCATTTGAAGATCAGCCAACAACCATTCAAATTTTCGAAACAGGAATTAAGGTTTTAGATTTATTATGTCCTTATGTTAAAGGTGGTAAGGTTGGATTATTTGGTGGAGCAGGTGTAGGAAAAACTACTCTTATTCAAGAATTAATTCATAATATTGTTACACAAAAACAAGGTACATCAATTTTTAGTGGTGTAGGTGAAAGAAGCCGTGAAGGAAAAGATTTATATAAGGAAATGAAAGCTAGTGGTGTATTAAAAAATACTGCTTTAATTTTTGGACAAATGAATGAATCTCCTGGAGTAAGAATGCATGCTCCTTTAAGTGCTTTAACAATGGCAGAATGGTTTAGAGATGAAGCTCATCAAGATGTTTTATTGTTTATTGATAATATATTTAGATTTACGCAAGCAGGTAGTGAAGTAAGTGCACTTCTAGGAAGAATGCCAAGTGCAGTCGGTTATCAACCTACTTTAGCTACTGAAATGGGACAACTTCAAGAAAGAATTGCTTCTACTAGAAATGGTTCTATTACCTCAATCCAAGCGATTTATGTTCCAGCAGATGATTTAACAGACCCTGCTCCTGCTACGACTTTTGCACACTTAGATGCAAAAACTGTTCTTGATCGAAATACTGCAGCATTAGGAATTTATCCTGCAGTAGATCCTCTAGCAAGTTCTAGTAATATTTTAGACCCAAATATTGTTGGTAAAAAACATTATAAAATTGCTCGACAAATCCAATCGATATTAGAACGTTATAAGGATCTTCAAGATATTATTGCAATTTTAGGTGTTGATGAACTAAGTGATGAAGATAAACTAATAGTCAATAGAGCTAGAAAAATTAGAAATTTCTTATCACAACCATTTTTTGTTGCTGAACCTTTTTTAGGTGTTGAAGGAAAGTATGTTAAATTAGAGGATACAATCTCTTCTTTTGAAAGAATTATTAATGGTGAAGGCGATAACTTACCAGAAGCTGCCTTTTTATATGTAGGCTCGTTTGACGAAGTCATTGAAAAAGCTAAAACATTAGAAACTAAATAAAATTATGGTAAATCAATTTTCATTGCAAATCATTACTCCTAAAGGTCTATACATAAATAAAATGGTTGAAAGTATAACTATTTTAACTGATAATGGCGAAATTACAATTTTGCCAAATCACATTGAATATTTAGCTAATGTTAACATTTCAATATTAAAAATTTTTGGTAACGCCATTAATCAATATTATGCAGTCGGTGGAGGAGCAACACATTTTTATGAAAAAGAAAATGTTTGCAGATTACTTCTTAGAAGTATTTATTCTATAAATGAAATTGATATAGAACTAACTAAAAAAGCACAGTTAGAGGCTTTAGATAAACTTAAAAAATCTTTGAGTAATGTTGAACACGCTCATGCAGAAATGGCTTTAAAAAGAGCTATTAATAAGTTAAATTTAAAAAATAATTATAACAATAAATAAATAATGTTGTTTGTTATATATTTAGTTGGACTTATAATAAAGATATGAAAGAAATTAATTCTATTTTAAATGATCGAAAGGAAATAATTTTCTTGGATTTTGAAGGTACTCAAGAGTCTCAGGAAATTATTGCTATTGGAGCAATTAGTGCGAAACTTGATAATAAAAACAAAATAAAATCATTTTCACCATTATTTAAAACTTATATAAAATCTAAAGAATCCATTGGAAAAGTAGTTACAAATCTAACAGGAATTACCGAAGATTTTTTGTCAAATAATGGTGTTAGTTTTGAAGAAGCTATTAATAAGCTAAAAAAATTTTTAAAATTTAATTATTCTGGCAAAGTTTTTGCGACTTATGGAAATTTTGATATGCGCTTATTAAGAGTCACTAGTGAACTTCATAATATGTTTCATGATGAATTAATAATGCAAATTTTAAAAAACCATTGGGATTTTGCAACATTTTTAGCAAGATTTATGAGAAATTCTAAAGGTTCATTTCTGTCTTTAAAAGATTCTTTAGCTACTTTTAAAGAAAGTTTTATTGGTGATGAACACGATCCTAGTTATGATGCTTATAATTTAGGTTTATTATATAAAGCCTTTACAACCAAACAAAATATTGTTCATGAAGAATTTAAAAAAATTCTAGATATGAATTCACATCTTCCTTGGCCTATTATTAAAGTTATTCAAAAAATAAATATTTCAGGTAATTGTACAAAAGAAGAATATTTAGAATTTATTAAAGAATATTTAAAATAATGAAATATCCTTTTATTAACAATAATTTAAAAATAAATAAACCAATTAACTATAAGAATCGTGGTCTTTTATTTGAATCAATGATCAATGATTCAAATAATTATTATTTATATAATAATATAGCTTTAATTTATAAAAGAACAACGCCGATAAAAATTATAAATACCGACCCTTCTAATAAACTTATTTCTAAAGCAGTATTTGAAAAAGATTCAACAACTGATTATAACGGCGTATATAAAGGTCGATATATTGATTTTGAAGCTAAAGAAACAATTTCAAAAACTTCATTTCCACTATCAAATATTAAAGATCATCAATTATTACATCTAAGTAAAGTTATTGATAATGGTGGCGTTGCTTTTTTCTTAATCTATTTTACTTCACTAGACGAAATTTATTTAATAAGAGCAATTGATATTCTTAATTTAATTAAAGAAAAAAACATAAAAAGTTTATCATTAAATTTAATAAGAAATATAGGTTTTAAAATAAGAAAAACTACAAACATTCTAGTAGATTATCTACAAAATATCGAAAAAATATTCAATTTTTAGAAAGTTTTTTACAAAAATAAGCAAATTTACAATTATCACATTTTGGTGAAATTGCTTTACAATAATATCTTCCAAAATGAATAAATTGATGATGTAATTTAATCCATTTTTCTTTTGGAAATATTTCTTTTAGTCTTTTTTCAACTTCTTTAATATTATCATTAAGTCCAACTAAACCTAATCTTTTAGCGATTCGCTCAACATGAGTATCAACTGGAAATTCCGGAATTTTAAATAATTCACAATGAACAACATTAGCTGTTTTATTACCAACCCCTGGCAAAGACATAAGTTCGACTTTATTTATAGGTACATGATAATTAAACTTATCAATTAATTCTTTAGCAATATTTATAACATTATGAGCTTTAGTTTTTGCTAGCCCTAAAGGTTTAATAATTTCATAAACCTCATCATATTTGGCATTAGCTAATTCATCAAGATTTTTATATTTATTAAATAAAATAGAAGTAACATTATTTACCTTTTTATCAGTTGTTTGAGCACTTAGCATAACCGCAATTAAAAAAGAATAATCTGTTGTATAATTTAATTCACAAGAAGCATTTGGCAATATCTCATCTAAATAATTTTCAATAACTTTAACTTTAGATTTTATTTCCATTCAAGTCCTCTTCTCTAATTTTATTAATTATAATTCTATCAATATAACTAATTGATAATTTATTAGCTCTAAGCGCATCTTTTAAAGCATTTAAAATTATATCTAAATCAACTTCTTGAACAATCCAATTATCTATACGACTAATCTCAATAGGTGATAAAGATCTATTAAACGCTTCTTGAAATTTGTTGTACACAAGTTCTCTTTTTGATTCTAGTTCTTCGTTTTTTTCATATTGCTCATCAGTAAAAACACTTTTTTCAAACATTTTTATTAAAATTTTTTTTAAAGGATTAATTGAGGTAGTTAAACTTTTCCCATTATCAATGAATTCAATATATTTTTTTGTAAATAAAATCGATAATGATTCATCAATTTCCTTATTTGTATAATTCATTTTTAAAGAAAGTAAATCACTTGTAATAAAATCATTACCTTGTATCGATAAATGATTAATCATTGAAACAACCATTACCTCTCTTTCTTTTAAACCTAAAGTTTTATAAAACTCTAACAATAAATAATTAATATCTAATGCATTTGAATTTTCAAATTTCATCTTTAATAGCCTCCATTTTCTTCTTCTCTTCGTTAATTTTATTTGGGTTAATTTCTAACAATAATTTTTCGTTTTCTTTTAATAATTTTAATACATCATCATCGATACTTAAGCTATATTCTTTAATAAATCTATATGCTCTTAAAATTCTTAATGGATCTTCTTTAATACGGGTTAATGGATCACCAATAAATCTTAAATGACGATTTTGTAGATCAATAATCCCAAAAGATGAAGGATCAATTATTTTATAATTTTCATCAATGTATATAGCATTAATTGTAAAATCTCTTCTTTTATAATCGATATTAATATCATTAATAAATTTAATTGAAAGAGGATGACGATGATCTTTATATTCTAATTCTTCTCTAAGAGTAACTATATCAACATTTATACCAGAATATTTAGTTTTAAGTACTCCATATTTTTTAAATGTATCATTTGCTTTTAAAAATTTTAATATTTCTAAAGGAGTTGCATCACTAACAAAATCATAGTCGTTAATTTCTCTATTTAAAAGATAATCGCGACTAGTTCCACCAACCATATATAATCTATATCCGTGGTCATTAAAAAGATTTTTATAGTATTCGAAAACTCCATTCATATTTAAAAATTATATCAAGTAGTACCGAATCTATAAATAAAAAGATGTTAATTCATAACATCTTTTTAAAAAGGAAACAAAAAATGAAAACAATTATTATTTTAAAGTTTCTTTTAAGTTTTTACTAGGCTTAAAAGTTATAGTACGAGTTTGAGGAATTATAATTTTTTTACCATCAACAGGGCTTGTACCAACTCTTTCTTTTTTTACTTTAAGAGTAAAAACTCCGAAATTAGAAAGCTTTACACTTTCGCCAGTTTCTAATTTTTCTTGAATTTTTCTTAAAAAAACATCAATAGCTTTTTCAGCAGTTTTTTTAGTAATATCAACTTCTTCGCTAACAGCAATGACTAAATCAGTTTTATTCATATAAACATTCCCCTTTCTTTTTACTTAACATTAACATAATTAAATTATGATTACAAGAAAAAATAAAAAATATGAATAAATCTATTATTTTTCTTCTTTTAAAGGTCTTATCATTAACTCTTTTATAATTTTACTAGGCTTTTGGTTGAAAAATAAACAGTTATATAAACCGACAATTATAGGCATATCAATATTATTAAGTAAACTAATTTCATAAGTAACTTTAATAGTATTTATGCCTTCAACCGTAAATTTATTTTCTTTATAAAAAAATGATGTATCATCATGCTTTCCAATAATATAACCAGCTTGAAAGTTTCTAGATTCTATACTATTACAAGTTAAAACTAAATCACCTACACCAGTTAAACCTAAAAAAGTTTCTTTTTTAGCTCCAAAAAATAATCCAAAACGAGTGATTTCTGCTAAACCTCTTGTAATTAGTGAAGCCTTGGTATTTTCTCCATAACCTAGACCAATAATTATACCAGAAGCAATTGCAATTGCATTTTTTAAACTAGTCCCAATTTGAGCACCTATTGTATCAGTTAATGTGTAAACACGAAAATAATCATTTGAAAAAATTTTTTGAATTTTATTTGCAGTGTCAATAGAATTACTAACTGCACAAACGCAAGTTAAATTCTTCTTAATTATTTCAATAGCAAATCCAGGACCTAATATAGAACCAACACCTTTAATATAATGATTATCAGATGTTATTTTTTCAATTAATTCTATTAAAGTGGACTTAGACTCTATATCAAATCCTTTTGCGGCATTAATTAAAATTACTTCTTTATTAATATAAGGCAATATCAAATTTAATACTTCTTTTATATGATTACTAGGAACAGCTAAAACTATAAAATCACTATCGCTAATAACTTTTTTTAAATCATTTGAAACCAAAATCTGTGAATTAATTTTAATTCCATTAAATCTAGTTAAAGTATGAAATTTATTAATATAATTAACTTTTGCAATGTTTTTATCATAAATAGAGACTTTTATATTATTATAAGTAAGCACATCACTAAGAGCTAAGCCGAATTCACCAGCTCCAAAAATTGCTACTTTCATTTTATTTTTTCCTTCTACAAACTAAATTAATAGGAGATCCAATAAGCTCAAAAGATTCTCTAATTCGATTTTCTAAATATCTTAAATATGAAAAATGCATCCATGAAGGTTCATTGCAAAATAAAGCTATCGTTAAAGGTTTAGCACCCACTTGTTGTGCATAATAAATTTTGCATCTTCCACCATTAAAATCAGGTGACTCATTCATCATTTGTGCTTCTTGTATAATTTGATTTAATAAACTTGTTTTAATTTCAAAAGTATAACTATCATATACTTTGTCAATTAAAGGCAATACCTCTTTTACTCTTTGACCACTAAGTGCACTTAAATATAAAATTGGAGCATAATCTAAAAACTTAAATTCTTTACGAATTTTTTTAGTAAATTCGTTCATCGTATTATTATCTTTTTTAATAATATCCCATTTATTAACTATTATAATAATTGCCTTTTTAGATTCAACTGCATATCCTACGACATGCTTATCTTGTTCAATAATACCTTTTTCAGCATCAATTAAAAGTAAACATATGTCACTTTCATCAATTGCTTTAAGCGATCTCAAAGCAGCATATTTATCGATGGATTCATAAATTTTTCCACGTTTTTTTAATCCAGCCGTATCAATGATTGTATATTCTTTATCTTCGTATTTAAATGATGTATCAATAGCATCTCGAGTAGTACCTTCAATATTTGAAACGATAACTCTATTTTCGTTTAAAATTGCATTAACTAAACTTGACTTACCAACGTTTGGTCGTCCAATAACTGAAAATTTAATTTTATTATCATCTATCTTTAATTCAACATTAGGTAATTTTTTAATAATATCATCTAAAATATCTCCAATACCTATACCATGAGCACCGCTTACTGGAATAGGATCTCCAAATCCTAAATTATAAAATTCATAAATATTATTTTTTGATTCATTATTATCAATTTTATTTACTGCTAAAACAACCGGTTTTTTAGATTTATGTAATATTGATGCAACAAGTTTATCATCATCAGTTAAGCCTATTTGTCCATCAGTTATAAATAAAATAACATCAGCTTCTTCAATAGCAATTTCAGCTTGCATTCTAATCAATTGCTGAAAAGGCCTATTTTCAACTTCAATACCACCAGTATCAATAAGGCGAAAAGGCCTAGTAAGCCAATTAGCATTAGCATAAATTCGATCACGAGTTACACCACGGACTTCTTCGATAATTGATTTCTTTTCTCCAATAATTCTATTAAAAATTGTTGATTTTCCAACTGAAGGACTGCCAACAATTGCTACAGTTCCAATTTTCATCATTTAATTCCTTTTTCCTTGCAGATCTCAAGTATTTTGTTAGCAACTTCATTAATACTCATATTAGTTGTATCAATTGTAATGCTATCCTTTGCCGCTATTAATGGAGAGCATTTACGATGAGAATCGATGTAATCTCTTTTTTTAATATTGTTTAAGATTTCATCAAAAGATGATGTCATACCTTTTTCAATATTCTCTTTATACCTTCTATTAGCGCGTTCATTAGAATCAGCAATTTGATAAATTTTTACATCTGCATCACTAAGCACAAAACTTCCAATGTCCCTACCATCCATTACGACATTTCTATTTTTTGCAATTTCTCTTTGAAGTCTAACTAATTCCTTACGCACATTTCCATAACTAGCAATATAACTAACATTATCAGCTACATTATCCATCCTAATTTCTTTAGATACATCAATATTATCTAAAGTGATTTTATTATCTTTATTAAAGCTAATATTTATTTTACCAATTAAACTACAAGCTAGATTTTCATTTTTAGGATCAATATTATTTTTTAAACAAGCTAAAGTAAAAGCTCGATACATTGCACCTGTATCAACATATAAATAATTTAATTTATTAGCTACTATTTTAGCAACAGTAGACTTACCACTAGCACTTGGGCCATCAATTGCGATTGCATAACATTTCATAAATAATTAATACCTAAATAAACAAGTAAAATAATAACAATAACAAGTGAAATTGCCAATAACGAATAATAAATAATATACTTCTTTCTTGTATTTTCTTTAAAATATTCAACTAAAGTATTCTTTTTATATTTATTTTTATCCTCTTTTATTTGATTATGCAATTCATTATCACTACGATTAATCGAATTTCGATAATCTTCAAATTTTTCTTGTCTTGTAATTTCTTTTTTATTCATGAAATTATTTTAACACAATAAGCAAAACATTTACAAAAAAACAACTTATAGATATAATTATCTTGTTGGAGGAATAAAAAATGAAGTTACACATTGATAGTGAAGCTTGTGTTGGTTGTGGTCTTTGTGTCGGTTCATATCCTGATGCATTTGCTTTTGATGATAATGGAAAAGCAACTGTTGTCGGTGATATTGATGAAACTAGTGCAGAAGAGGCTATAGCTTCTTGCCCAGCCGGTGCAATTAGTAAATAAAACTAATAAAGTTTATAAAGGTTTTACTGAGGTAAAACCTTTTTATTTACTTTTTATTTCTATCAATTAAAAACTTTAGAGGCTTATAAACCATCAAAGTCGTGCCAATAACTATAATATCTTTTATTAAATTAAAAGGAATAAGCAATAACGCTATTAAAATATCATTATCACTTTTTAATTTAAGATGAAATATTCCTTCAAAAGCTCCTTGAATAGATCCTTTTGGCATTCCATATATTTTCATATATAAAGGAAAGATAGTATATAAATTGATAATAGTCGAGAAAAATAAATTTATAACAAGTCCTATTGATAAACCAATTATAGCTCCCTTGAAATTATGTCTTTTATTATAGATGATAAAAACAGGGAGAACTAAAGCTAAGGAATACATTAAATCACCTAGTTCACCAGCAAACATTGATGATGTCATCGGCAATTTTATTAATGTTTTTAGTAACAAAACTGAAACACCAACAAAAGGACCATAAGTTAGCCCAGAAATTAAAATTGGAATTTCATCAAGATGAATGCTCATAAAGCTAGGTGCAATAAAAGGTAAATTAAATTGCAAGCCAGGTACACAATAAAGAATTGCAGCAAGAGAGGTAAAAATAGCAATTGCACAAATATTCTTAACTGATAAATATTTTTTCATAAAAAAAGACCTTTCTCTTCAGGCCTAAAATAATGACTTCTTTCATCCAGACTTTACTGTTGCTACTAGAATTTCACTAGTTCTTGTCAAAGTTGACTCGTGGAGTATTACCACCAGTGAGGATTTTCACCTCGCCCTGAAGTATCTTTATTATAACTATTAAAATATTAAAAATAAAATATTTTTGATTAATTTAATCTTTATTAAGTTTGAAAATTAAAAAATTTAAACATAAAAGTCTTCAAATCTTATTTATTTTGAAAGAAATAGTAATTTAAGATATAAAGACATTAGATTAAATTGATATAGCAAATTTTATAATCTATAAAAAATTTATTTATGTTGGATCATGTGTTTTTGTAGTAAAAATATAAATAAATTTACTTTCTAATATCAAATTTAAATGCACGATAATATTTATTCATTTATTTAATAAAAATATAAAATTTTCTATTAACTATTTTGTCAAATAGAAGTTTACTCCCTTAGATAGCTCGCGACATTTTTATTCATAAACTAATATTAAATTAATCTATTTATTATTTTTAAATGCAGAATATTAGATGATGAGTCTTTTCAATGGTGTTTCGATGGTTTGCCGCATCACTCAGTAATTGCAATTTCATCTAATGGGTGTCTTAGAGGAAATTGTAAATCAGCAAAAGAAACATTCATTAAAGGAGTTTTTGAATTAAATAGAAGAAAATCTCCTGTCGCAATTCTTATTTGTGGTCCATATATTAAAGAGTTAGGGTCTTTAAAAAATGTTCATTACTACAAAAGTTATTCACAAAGACTTTATGGGAGGTTACATAACAATGGGTAGTCATGGTAGAATGTTAGAGCAAGCTCATTGGAGTTTACCTTTTGAATATACTTGTGTTGATATTGTTAATTACACCAAAATATTAGAGTATCAAGGAAGCAGAAAACATCATAATAAACTACCAGATATTTCTAACACTAAGGGAACTGCCTATATTTCTATAGATAAAAATGGTATATTTCATCAATTAAGAATTTATGATTATTCGGGACATCCAATGATTGATATCGATTATGGTTTTCATAAACAATTTGGTAATAATCCAACATTACATATACATTTTTGGAAAGGCTCAAAATTCCATGGTGATCCTAATACAATAAGGCTTTTTAACAGAAAAGATTTTAAAAAATACAATAAATATTTGAAGGGAATTATTAAAGATGAATGGATTAATTGATAAAGATGAACTTAAAAGTTCAATGGATAATTTAAGATATAGGGAAGTTGTCATTAGTTACAAAGGCTATAGATATCATATTGAAGCATATGATAAAAAATATGTTATCGGAATATTTGAAAGAAAAGAATATCGCATTAAAAAATGGATAGTGGTCGTTGGTAACTCAAATGATGATGCCTTTCAAAAACTTATGAATGAATCATTATTTATGGGTAATGCATTAAAGGATATTTTAGACAAAATAGAATGGATTGAAGGATAAGCACTCATATAAAAATTATATAATTATAAGCAAATATTCATTTCATAATTACTATATTCAATACGATGAATCATTAAATATAATTTTTAATATCTAAATGTTTTAATCTACTTTAATGCTAATAAATAATAATTTTTTTCAATATTTAGTATGAGTTAATTCGTGAGTTTATATCTGAAAATTCTTTGAAGAACGGAAAATGTTTTATTTTATCATCTATTAAATTCAGCTTATTCATATAATGTAAGCGTTTTAATATTGACATGGAGGTTTTAAACAATATAATTATCGCGAGGAAAAAATATGAATGTATTCAAATGGTTTAAAAATTTATTCAATCCAATAGATTTAACTCGTGGTAGTATTCTAAAAAATATTATTATTTTCTTAATTCCTATATTACTAAGTTTAATTTTTCAGCAATTATATTCATTAACTGATGCAATCATTGTTGGTCAAACTTTATCAAGTCCTGAAATTAGTGGTATTAATGATGTTGGACCATTATGCAATATTGCTTTACAATTTGCTATTGGTTGCACTAGTGGTTTTTCAGTAATAATAGCCAATTTAATTGGTAAAAAAGATAAAGATGGGGCAAGAAAAAGTTTCATAGTTCAAATAATTTTAAGTTTAATTATAACAATTATACTAACTATTACATTTTGTTTATCAACAGATAGTTTATTATCACTTATGGATATTAAACCAAGTGAAATAGATGTAAACAAGCAAATGGTATATGAAGCAGCCCACGATTATTTATTCGTAATTTATTTAGGAATAATTTGTCAAATGGGTTATAACTTAATTGTTGCTAATTTAAGAGCTTTAGGTGATAGTTTTACTCCATTCTTATTTTTAGTATTTGGAACAATTGCAAATATCTTTTTAGATTTACTATTCATTATTCCTTTAAAATTAGGAGTTGCTGGAAGTGCTTGGGCTACTAATTTATCCCAATTATTAGCTGCAATTGGTTGTTTTATTTATGCTTTTATTAAATATCCTTTTTTAAAGCCTAAAAAGGAGGATTTTAAATTTAATTATAAATTTATAGTTGCTCACCTTAAAGATGGCTGTCCATTAGGATTTAATTTTGCTATTTTACAAATTGGGATAGTTATAATGCAAATGGCTGTTATATCATTTGATTATGATCCAAATGGCAATATGTTAGCAACTCAGCCTGCACAAATTGGTTATTCGATTGCTTGTAAAATAATTATGATTTTAGTTAATGCTTATAATGCTTTAGGAACTTGTGCAATAACGTATTTTGGTCAAAATGATGGTGCTAAGAATTATGAAAGAATCAATAAAGGATTTAAAACTTTATTTATAATTGGAATCATTATGTGGATTGGTTTAGGTGGTATATTTTTATTAATGACCATCAATGGAGCATATTTATATATCTTCTTAGATAAAAGTAAAATAAATGCCGATGTTATTAAATTTGGTAATGATTATTTATATGTTACTTTACCATTATCAATTATAGTAATGATATTAATATTATTAAGAAATACATTAAGTGGTTTAAATAAACCATTAACTCCTTTTTTAGCAGGTATTGGTGAGTTATTAGCTAGAAGTTTATTGTGTTTATTTTTACCTGAAATTGTTAATGGTGGTCCTATTAATTCCTTAGCTAATGATGCTTCATATATTACAACTTGTTTTGCTGATCCATTAGCTTGGATTGCTGCTAGTTTAATTATGATTGTTCCTATGATATTAGTTATAAAAAATAATAATAAATTGATTGCTCAAAATAAAATAGTAGAAGGTAATTCTCCTACTACTATTAATAATTAATGACTAAATTTGATTAAAGACGACTTCACCATTTTCTAAAACTATTTTTTCAAATTTTAATTTAAATTCTTTGTCTAAATCTTCGTTTTCATATTTAATTATATAAAGTGTTCGATTATTATCTTTATCAAATTCTTTTACTAATTTGTATTCGATATCATTTAATTCATATTCTAATTTTTCTTTATTAGTTTCAATTTCTTGTTTTACTTTATATTCTAGAGTTTTAGTTCCGTTTTCAACTACAGTATATTTAAATTTATTTTCAATTTCTTTTCCTTCTATTTCATAAGATTCTTCAACTTTTATATATGACTCATTATTCATATTAATTTTAAAGATTCTTTTATCTTCTAGTTCATCATCTTCTTTTTCAGATTCACTAAGCGAAATAAATGAATAGTAGTTATTATTATCAAATGTAGCTACTCCATTCATTACTTGTTTAATTTCAATTTCATCATCATCTACTTCTTTAATTTCTTTAGGTGAATTATAAAATAAGTTATAAGTTACATATTCTTCATTTAAACCTTTAAATGTAATTATTTCTTGATATTTATAAGTTTCATTATTAATTTCTTTATTAACTTCACTAATTTGTGAATCAAATGTATATCCATTTTCAAGCATTAAATCTAGTTGAGGTAATATTTCTTTAATTTCATTAATATCATTTTCACTAATATCAGATTTTTTAGATAAATTAAATTTATTTACATTTGAAATTGATTTAACTAAATTTAAACTAGTAGCTGCTTGTAATGTAAATTTTTGATCATCTTTAATAACTTTTTCATCGTTAGATAGATTACAACTAGTAAGACTAATTCCAATAAATAAACTTGTAATAATTAAACTTTTTTTCATAATTTCTATTCTCCTTTTTTATAATTACACTATTAATACGAATAGAAATTATAAATTATTGGATTTTTTTAAATTATTTTTTTATATTCTTGATAAGTATATGAATGAGAATTATTTTCTAAAATTTCTAATTTAATATTTTTTAATTCTAAATCAAAATCTTTATCTACATTTTTAATATAACTATTAAATGTATATATATTATTAGTTTTATTTATATGATTAAATATATAGTCAAATTTATCATTTTTATCTTTAATTTCAAAATCAAAATCAGTTTCATTATCTTCTAATTCATAATTAAAAATTATTTTTTCTTTATATTCATTATCATTAAATTTTGAATATGATTCAAAATTTAATATTGAATAAGAATTTTCAATTTCATTATCTTCAATTTCATTTTCACTTCTAATAATATAACAATCGTTATTATTATCTAGATTAACAAATTTAATTTCAACTTCAGATTCAAATTCATCTTCATCTTGTTCTATTTTTTTATTAATATTAGCTAAATATGTTTTATTATTAATTATGTAAATAGCTTCAATAGAACTTATTTTTTCATCATCATCAACAATTTCATGAAGATCATTATAATAAAATTTAAAAAATTCTTTATCTTCATAATAATATATACTTAAATATTTATAAGTTTTATTATTTAATTCATATTTGTCAACTAAAGCAGTATTTTTACTAACTAATTTTTTATAATTAAAATCTAGAAAATTATTCACAAAAGTTAAATTTTGATCAAAAATTTCCACAGTAAAATTAAATTCATCTTCATTTATATTACTATTAGCAAATTTCATTAAATTAGTTTTATTAACAATATTAAAACTATCATTATAATTAGAAAAAGAGATTAGTTCATTAAACAAGTCACTTGATTTGTTTGGTGTAATAAAATTAGTGTTATTTTGATTAATTGAATTTTTGTTAAATAAAAGCCCAATAACTAATGATGTAGCTAAAACCATTGATAATCCACCAAAAAGTATGCTAAAACTAATTATTTTCTTCTTTTTTTGTTTATTTTTTTTAGTTATATCTATTTTATTTTTAACTAATTCATATTTATTTAAGATATTTAAAGAAGTTGTTTTTATTTCATAATTTGAACTATTAGTAAGATTAATTATTTTTTTATCATCTACTTTTTTCATATTTTTAGCTCCTTTTTTAATTTTTTAATTGAATTATTATAAGACCATAAAATTGTTCCTAACGATCTAGAGGTAACTTTTGAAATTTCTTCAAAAGTTAATTCCCCTAAAACATGCATCATAAATATATCAACTTCTTTAGGTTTTAAAATATTTCTAATCTTATTTATAATAAAATCTTTGTCAATTGATAAATGTTCTTCACTTCCATTATCAATCTTAGAATCTTCTAAATAAATAATGCGCTGATGTTTTTTTAAATAATCTAATGATAGATTTTTACTTGTAGTCATTAATAAACCAATTATAGAATTATTCTCATTAACATTTGTTAAATTATTTAAAAATTTAACAAATGTTTCTTGTAAAAGATCTTCACTTATTTCGTGATTTTTAATAATTGAAAAGATATTATAAAAAATAAGTTCTTTAAGTGAATTATAAAATTCATCAAAATAACTCATATCATTATTTTTTAGTTTAATACATAATTCTTTAAGTCTAATTTCATCTATATGCATATATTATAAATACGACTAATTAATTAAATATATTGGATAAAAATTATAAATAATTTAATAAATCTATTAAGTTATTAACCTTTTTATTTTTATAATCATCATGAAGATGATTTATATCTACTAATATTGTATCAATATTTGAATTAATACCACCTTGAATATCACTACTTAAAGAATCTCCAATGATTACTACTTCATCTTTATTTAAATTTATTTTATTTAAAACATAATTAAAAAAGTCTACATCTGGCTTAACATAATTAATTTCTTCAGAAATAAAAACTCCATCAACATAATTAATTATATTAGAATCTTTTAATCTAGCGTGTTGAATAAAAGAAACACCATTAGTAATAATATAAATTTTATATTTTTGATGTAATTTATTTAAAACTAGTAATGCATTATCAAATAGATAGTGTTTTTTACTTAATTCAATTTGAAATAACTTACTTATTTTAACTACATCAATATTTTTTATATTAAGAATTTCAAATAATTCAGTGAATCGATGAGTAAGGCAATATTCTCTATTAATTTCCTTTCTTTCTAACATTGACCAATGTTTATAATTTATCTTTTTAAATATATTAATATTATCTTTATTAAAAGGAACATTGCATATTTTAAATATATACTCTAATGCCTCCAATTCTCCTTTTTCAAAATCTAATAATGTACCATCAATATCAAATAATAATGCTTTAATCACTCTTTTTTCCATATTATGTATTTTACATTATTTAAGCGTTTTTTTAACGATTAATTATGTTAAAAATATAAATTTGTTTTATAACTTTATAAAAAATTTACAATACATAGAATGAAAAACATTAAAAACATTGTTAAAATAAAAATTATTAACATTGGAGACAAATTATGGGAAAAATTCTTATTAAATTTAAAAATTATACATCGATATTTTTTGGTCTACTTTTATTTCTAAAATTTTTAAAATATTTATCCTCAACTGATAATAGCCTAATGCTTTCTACTGGTATTATAGGAGTTATAATAAGCATTTTCTATTTAGTTAGTGGCGCTATTAAAATTTTTATTGATAATACAAAAAATAAATTAACTAATGACGTATTAAACGTAATCACAATTTTTTTATTTCCATTATTTTTTATTTTTATAATCATAGTTAATCTTATTAATTTGACATCAATTAATTTAACTGGTTGGACAATATTAATATTTAGTATAATCATTAGTTTTGTTTTTTTATCTTTTTATATCATTTCAAAATGTTATAAAAAGATATTCATTAAAATAAATTATTTATTTTCATTTTTATTTATTTTAATTTTACTATTAAACATATTATTTAATAGTTATGGTAATTCAATTTCTTTAGGAAATATTGATGTAGTAAGTTTTATTATTTATGTACTATATAGCTCAATTCTTATAAATTCTTTAATTGAAGATAATAAAATAAGTGATGATAAAAATAATAAAGACTCTAATGCTCAAATAAATAATAATATTGATGAATAATCTATTTTATTTATAAAAATTTCGTGCCTTAATAAAGATTATAAAACATGTAACTAATAAAAAGTACCCTTATCCTAACATCTAGGATTTAGGGTACTTTTTAACTAAGAGTGTTAATAATAATGAACCATATTTATCATTTTTAATAAGTTCACTTTGATTTTAATTTGGTGGAATAAACGAGGATCGAACTCGCGACCTCATCGTTGCGAACGATGCGCTCTCCCAACTGAGCTATTATCCCATAATATATCAACACATTTGTTGATATACTTATTTTATTACTTATTATTAATTGCTGCACCAATAAAACCTACAAACAATGGATGAGGAAGTAATGGTCGAGATTGAAATTCAGGATGATATTGACATGCTACAAAAAATGGATGATTTTTAAGTTCAATTAATTCACACAAATTTGTTTGTGGATTTACACCACTAAATATAACTCCATTTTTTTCAAATAAAGATTTAAATTCATTATTAAATTCATATCTATGTCTATGTCTTTCTTTGATTAAATCTTGTTTATATAAATCATGAGCTTTAGTATTTGGCAAAATCTTACATTCATATTCGCCAAGTCTCATTGTTCCACCTAATTTAATACCTTTATATTGATCTGGTAAATAATCAATTATTTTATTAGTAGTATCAGGATTAAATTCTGTAGAATTAGCATCTTTTAATCCTAAAACATCTTGGGCAATTTCAATTAAAGATAACTGCATACCTAAACATAATCCTAAAAATGGGATATTGTTTTCTCTAGCATATTTAATAGCCATCTTTTTCCCTTCAGTTCCACGTGTTCCAAATCCACCAGGAACAATTATGCCTTTAGCATCCTTAAAAACTTCTTTAGGATCTTCGCTTTCAAGTTTTTCACTATCGACCCATTTTATATTGACTTTTGTATCATAAACATATCCAGCATATTTTAATGATTCCATAACCGAAAGATAAGCATCATGTAATTTAACATATTTTCCAACTAAAGCAATAGTAACTTCTTTTTTAATATTCTTTATTTTTTTAATCAAAGCCTGCCAATCTGACATATCTGCATAAGATTTGCAGTTTAATTTAAGATGATCTACAATTAAATCATCAAGATGTTGTTTTTGTAAATTTAAGGCAACTTCATAAATAATATCAACATCTTTTACACTAATTACAGCTTCATCATTGACATTACAGAATAAAGCAACTTTCTTTTTGCTAGACTTATCAATATCAACTTCAGTACGCAATAAAATTGCATCAGGTTGGATTCCTAAGGCTGTAAGTTCTTTTACACTATGTTGAGTTGGTTTAGTTTTAATTTCACCACTAGTTTTTAAATAAGGAACTAAAGTATTGTGCATAAAAAATGTATTTTCATACCCTAATTCTCTACGTAATTGCCTAATTGCTTCAAAAAAAGGAAGAGATTCAATATCACCAACTGTACCACCAATTTCTACAATACATACATCGGTATCACCTTTAGCGTTAAATCCATCATATAATCTTCTTTTAATTTCATTAGTAATATGAGGAATAATTTGAATAGTAGCACCTAAAAATTCCCCTTTTCTTTCTTTATCTAAAACAGTTGTATAAACTTTTCCACTTGTAACACTACTTTCTTTAGTTAATGATGTATTGATAATTCTTTCATAATGACCTAAATCAAGATCGGTTTCAGCTCCATCTTTAGTAACGAATACTTCACCATGTTGATATGGTGACATTGTTCCTGGATCAATATTTAAATATGGATCAAGTTTCATTGAAAAGATATTTAATCCTCTTCTTTTTAATAATCTACCAATACTAGCAGCACTTATTCCTTTTCCTAAACTTGATACAACTCCTCCCGTAACAAATATAAATTTCATCTTATTTTTCATCATATTCTTTCCCTTTTAAAAATAACTTTAATACTATACAATATTTTTACTAAAAATTTAAGTTAGAAAGTATCATCATTTAGAATTATTTTTAATATTGTATAAAATAATTCCACTAGCAATCGCTACATTTAAAGATTCAATATTACTGATTGGTATTTTAATAGTAATATCAGCAAGATCTATTATATTTTTATCAACACCTTGTCCTTCATTTCCAAATACAATTATAAATTTAGAATTATTATCTATTTTAAAATCTTTTAAAAAAATAGATTCATTTCTTAAAGCAGTTACTATAATTTTATAGCCTTCTTTTTTAAGTTCTTTTAAATATTCAAAATTAGATTCAATAATATTTAAATTAAAAATTGCCCCTTGAGATGATTGAATTACTTTTTGATTATATTTATAAGATGTTTCTTGATCGACTAATATATCAAAATATGAAAAAGCTAATGCAGTACGAAATATAGTCCCAACATTACCAGGATCTTGAACTCTATTTAAATAAATTAAAATATTACCTTTAGGTCTAGTTTCTTTTTTTAATTTAACTAAGCCAATCATTCGTGAAATAGATTTTCCACTACTAAGTTTTTTTAATATTTCATCACTAACAATATATTGATCAACATTATAATCTTTATTTTCTTTAGTAACTAAAATAGCTAATAGATAATCTTTAGCTTCTTTAATTAAATGTTCATTTTCTATCAAAGCTTTATTTTCTTTTTTTAAAAATGATATATCTTTAAGCTTATATAGATATTTAATAAACTCATTATTAGTACTTTTAATTTCTTTAATCATTTAATAATTCCTCTTTTAAGTTTGTAATCGACTTCTCTATAATTAGGCATATATTTATAAATCTCTTTATAAAAATTAGCTTGATGATTTCTTTCTTTATCATGAGCTAATTCATGAATTACTAAACTTGTTATAATTTCTTCACTATAATGAATTAAGATTATATTCATCGAAATTGTATTACTTCTAATACTATTAGAACCAAATCTAGTTTTATAAAAACCGATTTTTAGTTTATAAACCCTGCTAATCCCCATTATTTTACGATATTTTTCAAGTAGTGAATAAAAATAAGGAAAAACTATTTTCTTAATTCTTTTATAAAAATCTTCTTTATTAATAAATAAAATTTGATGGCCCATTACATTAATAAAACCATCATTAAAATAAATAAATTCACCTAAAATATAAATACCATCTTTTTTAAAAAATTTATCCTCACTAATATTACGTTTAATTAAACTTTTAGCATATTTATTCAAACCTTCGATTATTCTTTTTTTACTTATTCCATAAGGTGAAGAAATTAAAAATTTATTATCTTTAAATTTATAAATAATGTTTTTAATTCTTTTATAAGTAATAATTACATCATACTTATTATCGTTAACTTCATATTGAATTACTTCATTCATAATTTAATATTATAGCTAAATTATTTATCATAGTCTAACCATAAACCACCATGTAAACGATGTAATTCTTCAGTTACTAAAAACCATTTAATAACACTATTTCTTTTTGGATAAAATTCAATAAATTCACCACCAACAAATGTATAAAATCTTGAACAATCAGTACACATTCCATAAGTAGGAACATCTTTTAAATTTATTTTAAAATTAAATTCTTCATTATTTCTTTTTCCAGTAAAACTAATTCCAGAATGGTCTATTCTTAAAAGTCCTTTGCCTTCAATATTTGAAGTTTTTAACTTTTTTAAAAACTTATATTTTGGTAAAAATCCTATTTCTACTTCATCTTCTAAATAAAAATTGTTATTTTTAATTTCATTAATAACATCTTTTCTTTGCTTATCAAATAAATCACTAGGTGTGTAATCTAATTTATTATGATTTATATCATATAAATCATAATAATTATCCATAGTAATTTTAAATCCACAAGTAGGACAAAATAATGAATTGTTATCACTATTCATTTTAAATTCTTCTTTACAATTAGGACATTTATATAATAATTGATGAATATTTTTACATATTTCATTACTTTTATAATAGATATGATTATGCTTATTAAAAGCATAATCATCCATTACTACTTCTTTATTTAATATTGAAGTTATTTCTTCATTTGATAATTTATTTAAACTATCAACATCAAACAATTTTTTATATGTAACTTTAACTTCTCCTAAACGATCATTTAAATTATATTTTGGACTAGTTAAATATCCTCCATCAATATGAGCTAAATAAACTGGTACTTTTAAAAATTTAAATAACTTAGCACTTCCTAAAGCGACAGGTTGAGAATGCCCACTAATTGAACTCATTCCTTCAGGAAAAATACAAACTCTCCCTTTTTTATTAATTACTCTTTTAATTTCAATAATTGTATAAATATCAGGAGTAAAATTCTTTTTAGGAATAACATTAAGTAATTTAAATACTCCATGTAAATGACTTCTAAAAAATTCATTATAACCAGCAACATAATTTAAAGTTTTAGGAAGTAAAGGAATAGCAGTAAAAATATAATCTAATCTACTAGCATGATTTGAAATTAAAATAAATGAACCTGGTTCATCTTTTATATTATCAATAAATTCATATTTTAGATTATATTTTTTACTTATCGTAAATTTCCATAAATAACCTAATAAATTATAGATAATTTTATTTGGAGGAGTAAGTCTTCGACTATGTAATTTTTGTTCAATTGTTTTTTTCATATTTATTCCTTTTGTTTAATTATAATAATAAATTGACAATTATAAAACAAAAAACTCTTTTAATTATATAAAAATTAAAAGAGTTTAGAAATCAAGTAATTAATTAAATTACTATTATTATTTTAAAGTACCAATACTAGTTTTATTAACATCATAAACTTCAATAGTTAATGATTCATCATTAATCAACTTACAATCAAATTTATATGTTAAATTTGTTTTATCGAACGTAAAAGTAACTTCTTTCCATTGATATCTTAAAAAAACATCAGTAGAAATATTAGCTAAAGTAACAATAATCTCATCATCATCAATTAAATATGTATTATCATCAACTTTACTAGCTCCAATTGTATTAACATTCCAATATAAATCAGCAAAACTATTTATACAATCAAAGACATCATATTTAGTATTACCAGCATCAGTTTGATAAACATCTCCAATTATAATTTTACCTGTATCTTCTTCATATAAAAATTCTTTTACAGGATCACCATCTTTTTCAACAATTAAACCAATATCCGATTCATCATTACTTTTACTACTATAATAGGCAGATTTAGTAAATTTACTTATAACTTCAAAATTATAATCATTGCCATTACCACTAATTTTATAATTAGTCTTAACCTTGACAGTATAATTTCTCATATTTTTAAGAGATTGAAGATAAGTAAATATCGTATCATCTTTATTTACACGAATCTTACCTTTATTGTGATCTTTAAAAAAGAAATCAAATGCACTAGGAATTTTAGTTGTATCAATATCACTAAACGTCATAACACTAGCTTGCCTAAGGCCTGCAGATTTAACAAAATCTATGCAAAACTCAAGGTTTTTATCAGAATTATATCTAAAATACATATCATTTACATTAGATAATTGATATCCATTATTTGATCCACTTAGAGCATACCCAAACATTGAAAACATCACTTTAGCATCATCTGAATTAGTATTAGCAATATATAATTTATCATCGACTAAACTATAATTTTTAGCTTCTAATGTTAAATCCTTTAAACTATATGTAACGTTTTCATATAAACCATGGATATAATCTCCACTATTTTCATCTTGTTCATAATATCCATAAGTTACAATTTTGTTACTAGCACTATTAATTTTAACGTTATAAATTCCTAAATCATCTTCAATATAAGCGGTGTAAATATTTTTACTACTCCCATCAAAATTAAAGGCATAAAAATTAGGCATAAACCATTGATTAAGTTCACCTAAATCATCTTTACAATGAATAGTATAATTAGAATTAGTTTTTAATAAATTTAATGTATCAAATATATTAGTATCATTTTTTTTATTATCACCATTATTATTAGAACAAGCTAATAAATTACTACTTAAAATAAATAATAAACTAGCTTTACTTACTTTCTTTATAACATCTATATTCATATGTTTCATCTCCATAATCTTCACTTTCATACACAAATTGTAGTTTAAAGGAACTAATATCTTTATTATCTAAAGTAATAGATAAATCAGTAAAATATCCATTTTTAGAATAACTAACCCCAGTTAGATTAATTTTACCTTTATTTATAACATATTTGAAGTTAAAACTATCATAAACCTTACTACCTGAATAAATATCGACAGTTCCAACATTAGTAGTTTCTTCTTCTTTAAAAGTAACTACAACTTTATTTAAATAATTACCACTAATCGTTCCTATAAAATTATTACTTGTTAGAATTGTTCTAATTTCAGCATCAGTCAATTCTTTGATGATTGTAACTACTTTTTCAGTATTTAATTTAGGATTAGCTTCACTAGTAATAAGTAAGGTAACTTTTCTAGTTTCAGTAATTGCTTCTTTAATTGGTTTAAGAGTATAACTTCCATAAGTATTTTTAGTTAATGTTGCAAAAGAAGTTGAATCATTTTTAAGAGCAACAACTAAATCATCTTGAGCACCACTAGGATTAACACTAACTTTAAAAGTCATTGATTCATTACTAGCTATCGTCTCTTTAAAATCACTAGAAAAAGAAACACCTATTGCATCTTTATAAATAACTTTTAATGTATATTCTTTAGTTACATTCTTACTTTTTAAAGTAATGACACTTTCTCCAACGCTATCAGCCATTAAGCATAATTTATTTTCACTGATTCTAAGAACATCAGGATTACTACTATTAATAATTTCAACTCGATCAATTGAAGTACTTGCATCACTAGGTAAAAAATTAGTCACATCATAAACAATCGTATCATTTAGATAGAAAGTAGTACCTACTTCACCAGTTGAATTATTTCTAAAAGTAACATCAAAATCACTAAAGTAGAAATTATTATAATTAATTGATGGGTTATCTTCTTTTACCTTTTCACCTACTTCATAATTTAAATTAAGGCGATGATACTCATAAGGAGTAGCATCATTAACTATATTAAAATTATCATCTAAATCATCTTCATTATAGACACTATGATCATAAATAATTTCTTTAAAATTATCCTTATTAAAACTAATTGATAATCTATAAGTTTCTTTTGTTGTCGTAGTTTTTTTATTTAAAGCTAAAAGAACTTTATTATTATCTACACTAATACTTGTATAAGGGGCACTATAAGTATTTAAGAATACACCATCAATAATCTCATTTTGTAAATATTCACCAATTCCATAAGTATATTTGCTTACATAAGTATCATAATAAAATGCCATCATATTAGTCATTTTATTGGCTTCATCTAAACTTAAATCATTATAATCATCGCCAATTTTTTGATAACTTTTATTAGTTTTTTCACTACTTTTATTTACAGTATATAAATATTTATCATCTTTACCATAATAAAGAGTATAACTTTCGTTATTAAAATTAGTTATATTATTATAAATATGATCATTATAGATATTAAATGAATTTGTAAATGTTTGCTCAGTAGTTGATTTTCTTTTTATTTTATAAGTAAAATTACCACTATTAATATCTTTACTTTCATTAACTCTAGCTACACCAACTTCACCTAAATATTTATCATTATCTACTTCATATTCTTTGTTAGATACTTTAATTTCATAACTTAATTCACTAACTTTAGAATTAGCAGGATAAGAAATAGTTAAAGTTGAAGTTCCACTAGTTAAACCTTTAATAAGTCCAGTTTCACTTACACTTAATACACTAGTATTACTAGAAGTATATTGAAGTTCTTTATTTGTAACATTACTAGGAGAAAAAGTCACATCTATTTGAATTTCCTCGTTAATTCCAATTATTTTTCTAGAAAATGATGAATCAATACTAGTAGCTAAAATATCATTTACTACAACCTTTATGGTTTTAGATACATTATTACTTCCACTAATTACTAACTCGGTTTCACCTTGCTTAAGTCCAGTAATTTCTAAGGTAGAAGTATTAAAGTTTATTATAGATTTATCAAAACTAAATTTAAGTTTTGATAAATCATAATTAACTGGATCAGTAGTTATTTTAATAACTTCTTTACTTCCTATTTCTAAATTAATTTCTTCTTTATCTACTTCAATAGATTTTAAAGTTTCTTTTATTTCATTATTAGAACAAGAAGTTAAATTAACTAAACTAATTGAACCTAATAATAAACTACTTAATATTAATAAACTATATCTTTTTTTCATAAATTACCTATTTAGCTACACCTTCAAAATGAATTGTTACACTAGAAGCTGGCATTACAAAGCTCCAATAATCCTTAGTTTTAGTTATACTCCAACGATTTATTTCCTTATTATTTTTATCATTAACAGGATAAAGATAAACTACGCTATATTTTGCTAAGATATCTTCAGGGATAACAAAACTCATCCAAATCTTTGTTTCTTCTTTTGCACTTAAAAGCTGATTGTCAGAATCATAATTTGCAGCAGTTTCATGAATGAATAAATATTCACTTAAATCGCCAGATTTTTTGATTTCATATTTTTCATATTCTTTAGTTGAACAAGAAACAATAATATTTTCATTTGGCATTACAAATTTAAATGATGCAGACGAATTATAATTTGATAAATCAGTAATTTCAATATTTTTTCCTGATTCAGTTAATACTTTAATAGTAGTCCCATCAATGCACTTATCTTCTTTATATGCATATTTAACTTCTAAATTAACCTGAATAGTATGCCCAACATACCCTTTACCAGTAGTAATGGTTGTGTAATTTTCTTTAAATGTGGCAGTTACTTCAGCATTTTCAGCAAAAGTTAATGTATGACTTTCTTCTTCAGTATATGTTGGTGATAAGGTGAAATTACTAGAAGGAACAACAAAAGAATAAGTCGAATCTTCATTTTTAGTCACTTCACCACCACTTGAAAGAGTAAATCCAGTTATTTTAAAGCCTGTATTTACTTTAATATTTGAAATTGTAATGGTTTCTCCAACAGTTAAAATAGATTTATCATTAACTCTTGAATCAACTGAATCCTTTAAAGCCATTGAAGATATAGCCCCTTTGTTGTCAATAGAGATAGTACTTGTACCAACATTAGTTGATTTAACAATTAAACTAACATCATTATTAGGCATTACAAAACTATATTTTGTTTTACTTCCATCAACTAATTTAATAGAAGTTCCATCACTTAAAGAAACACTATCAATTTTATAACCAGGATTTCTAGTAATATCAAACTCAACAGTTTCATTAGCTGAAATATTATTAGTATCTAAACCACTAATTGTATAAGCTTCAGTTGATTCAGCACTAAATTTAAATAATTTTTGGACATCAAATGTTAATTTAATAGTTTCAACATCAGTTGGAACAGTGAAAGAATAATATTCATTATATGTGGAATATTCACATTCTTTACCCTCTTGATAATAAACATGATTTAATTTATAACCATCTTTTACTTTAATATAGACATAGCAAGTTCTACCACCGACTATTTGAGTAACTCTACTATCGCCATAACTATTTTCAGAAAATTCAACGCTTTCAATATGTTCATTAGCTTCGTAAGTTAAAGATACTGCTTTGACTAATTTTAATTTAATACTTACATCACAATCTGGCATTTTAAACGAAATGGTATCACTAGCATTATCACAAGTTACACTTGGCTTAGTTAAATTTGGATCACTTAAGGTAATAGAATCTATAAAAGATGTATATCCATATTTTCCTTCATTTAAAACATATCCATTTTTAGTAGTAATTTTATAAGTAACTTTAGAGCCAACCGTTACATCTAAATCACCAATGACATCAATATTTGTAGCATCTTCAAAAGTTACCTTTTTAGTTCCAGTAACTTTAAAATTAACACTAAAAGTAATAATTTCATCATTACTATAATTTTTATTTAATGTGTAACACTCGTAATAATTAGAAAATGAAAGATTAATTGGCGAATCACTATCTTTTTTAGTATATTGTAAAGATTCAACAATTGATCCTTTTTTTGTGCCAATATAAATCTTAATAGTTCCGTAATCATTTTCATAATAACCATTTTGAATACCAAAAATTTTATAATCACTATTTACTTCTGGCAAAACTGCTTTAAATTTATTTGTTTTAGTTTCATCTACTGTTTTTAAAAATGCGCCTATGTAAATATCAATATCCTCACTTGGCATAGTAAATGTTAATGAAGCAGTTTTATTTTCAGCATCAACATTAGTTGACATTACTAAATTGTTATTAATATAAGCACCATAATCATATTTATTAATTGGATCATAATTACCATTAGTTAATTTAAATGATATTGTAACTTCATTACCTTCAACAATTTCACTATTTATACTAATTCCTTCAATATTATCAACAAAATTAATTGCTTGAATAGATAAAACCTTATACTTTTGAATAACTTTATGAGCATTACCTTCTATATTTACATCAGTATTTGGCATTATAAAGGTATATTCTTCGCCTTCTTTAATAGTCTTTAATGATACTCCAGGAGTATTAACAACTAATGAATCAAAAGCATATTTTTCTAATAATGTTAATTTAATAGTTATTTCTTTACCTTCAATTCCTTCACTAACTTCTTTATCTTTAAAATAGAATTTAGCAGATAATCCTTCTTCATTTATAAAATTTAAATTATGAGTTGGTATAGCTTCATCAGTTAATGTTAAATTAACTTTATTATCAATCATAATAAATTTATATTCTTCACCACTAGTAATAGTTTCAATTTTAACATCATTACTAGTTAAACTTTTTACTCTACGATCATCTGTTTCATTAGTTAATAAAACATGAACTTCATCACCTTTTTTAGCACTAGTAACAACTTCATTATTAACTTTAAATGTAGTTTTAAATCCATTAACTTCATTAATAGTAATTTCTTTATTTTCATATACTTTATCAGTTAATGTAGCACTTATTGTTACATCGCTATTAGGCATAATAAAAGAATATTTACTATTTTTAGTAATGGTAGTAACTCCTTCGTTACTACCATTAATTAATATTTGATCTATTTCTTTATCAACGTTAGTAATATTAACACTAATTGTTACAACATCCTTAGCCTTAGCTTTATTGACATCAGTTTTTAAAATATAATCTTTATTTTCTTCACATTGAATTTGATATGTTGCTTCAACTTTTTCATTAGTACAAGAAACAGAAGTCATTGCTAATCCTAAAGTTGAAAAAAGTAAAACACTCGTTAAAAAATACTTATTCTTTTTCATATTCACTCCTCTAAATAATAAATTATATGTTATAAATATTTTTTGTAAAGTTAATTTATTTCAAGTAATTTTTATCATAAGGAAAAAAACAAATTTTATCTGTAAAAACTTATAAATATTGTCATTTAATTTTATTTAATGTAGCACTATAAGTTTTATAACTTCCAGTAGTAAATTCTAAAGATTAACTTCCATCACTATTTTTCTTTAAGATAAATGAATCATCACTAATATAAAAATAAAATGTATTATCATAAAAATTAATATCAGTAGCTCGATATGGTCCATAT
>DJQS01000004.1 GCA_002438785.1 Caryophanales bacterium UBA6380
AAATTTTGGGGTGCATATCGAAAGGGACTTTTTTTATAAAATTTAATATCTTAAAATTGTTATTGATTTTAAAACTGATATTTTATATTATATATAAATTAATGGAGTAATAAAGTGGACCCGCGATTGTCAATCTTATTAGATTCAACAAATATTAATGGTACAAATACTGTATGGGGTATGCCAAGTTGGTGTGCCTGGCTTATTATTGCTATATTATTAATTGTTAGCGGTTTATTTAGTGCTAGCGAAAACGCTTATTCAAATTGTAATAAGTATCATTTTAAAGTTTTAGCAAATAAAGGAAAATTCATTCCTAAATTGATAACTAAATTAGTTGATAAGTTTGATAATACTTTAATTACAGTTCTAGTTGGAAATAATATTGTACAGACTTTAATGTCTTTTTTAAGTGCAATATTATTTTATAATTTATGCAAACAATATAATTTAGGTGATGGTTTAGAAGCTATCTTATCAACAGTTGTGATGGCTTTTTTAGTTTACATTATTAGTGATACCTGCCCTAAAATATTATCAAAAGCAATTCCAAATAGAATGGCTTATATTTTAGCCTTACCTGTTACTATTACATTCTATCTATTGTTTCCTGTCATTATGATTTTTAAACTATTTTTATGGGTAGTTCATAAAGCTTTTAAGATTAAAGATGAAAATTTATTGTCAAAGGAAGATTTGCTTCATTCAGTTAATATTGCAATAAATGATGAAGATAATGAAAGTGAAAAAGATGATAAAAAAGAGAATCTTTTTGAGAACGATGAAAAAGAAATTATTGATAATGTATTTACCTTTGACTCGCTCAAGGTTTTAAATGTTTATACAAAAAAAGATAATGTTTTATCATTAGATATTAATAATTTATCAATCGAGAAGTTAAATCGTGTAATTTCTAATACAGATTATAGTCGAATACCAATTTATGATGATGAGGAAAGCAATGTTATTGGCATTTTAATAGTTAAAACTTATTTTGAAGAATATAGTATTGATCCTCATTTAGAAATACGTTCAATATTAGAAAAACCTGTATTCATAGATATTAATATGAATATAGATGATGCTCTTGATGAATTAAAAAAAGAACAAACACACTTAGCTATTGTTTTAGATAATAATAAATATGCTGGCATAATAACTATGCAAGATATTCTTGAAGAATTAGTCAAAGATATTGATGAAAAGCCTATTAGAAGGAGACTAGTTAATCATGAATAGGGAAATACTTATAACAATTTATATTTGCGTATTAATTATATTTTTTATTCTAAGTTTCTTTTTTAGTAGTAGCGATATGGTTTATGGAAGTGTTGACATAATTCATTTAGAATCAGAACTTAATAAAAATAAGAAAAAAAGTGTTAGATATGCATATAAATTGACAAAAGAATATGATAAAACTATATCTACAATTTTATTATTAAATGATACTGTTAATGCTGGGTTAGATTCTATTTCTACATTAGTTGGTGTTAATCTTGCTTATATTATATTAATTAATCCATCAAATGCAATAAGTGAAAATTGGGGCCTTATCGCTTCATTAATTTGTCTTGTTTTTAAGATTATTTTTGGGGAAATCACTGCAAAATCCATTGGAAAAATTTTTAATTTCAAGCTATCTATAATTTATAGTAAGTTAATTAATGCGCTGAATTATGGATGTTTACCAATCACTTTTCTTGTTTCTAATTTTGGGAAACTAATAACTTATCCTATTACACATAATGTAACTGATGTTGAAATAAGTGAAGATGATTTACATGAAATGGTTGACGATATTAAGACACAAGGATCTGTTGATGAAGAAAAAGCTAATTTACTTCATGATACAATAACTTATACTCAAACTGAAGCTTATGAAATAATGACTCCACGTGTTGACATTTATGCTATAGATATTGATGATGATATTAATAATATATTATTAGATCCTAATTTATTTAAATATAGTAGGGTTCCAGTTTATCAAGGAACTATTGATAATATAATTGGATTTATTAAAACTAGAGCGTTGATGGTTGCTAAAATTAATAATGTAAATATTAATATAAGAGAAATACTACATGAGCCATTACGTTTCCCTCGTTCAATTGAAATCAATGATATATTAAAAGCTTTTAAAAAAGAAAAACAACATTTTGCACTTGTTATGGATGAATATGGCGGAGTAGAAGGCATATTGACTCTTGAAGATATTTTAGAGGAAATTGTTGGCGAAATTTGGGATGAAAAAGATGACCCGGATACAATTTATACTAAAAGAAATGATGGTACCTATATTGTTGATGGGAAGTTAAATTTAGAAGATTTTTGCGAGTTATTCGATTTGAATTATGATGAAATTGATACGGATTATGTTACAATTGGTGGTTTTTGTGTTGAATTGCTAGATGATAAGTTTGCTAAAATTAATGATGTTATTAAATTTAAAAATTTAGAAATGAAAGTGTTATCTGTAGATAAAAATAATTCAATTGATAAATTATTAATTAAAGTCAATAAAACAAACGAAGATTAATTTAAATTAAATAGATTCTTTATTATTTCTTGCAATTCAATTGTGCTTTTTACAACTATCTTATTATATTTACTTAAATCAATCGTTCTAATTGTTTGATCGTAATTTGCACTTATTATATCAATATTTGCTTCATTACAAGCTTTTATATCGGATAAACTATCACCTACATAAATAACTTCACTGTTCTTGTAATTATGATCATTTAATAAAGATAAAATATTAAAAACTTTATTCATTTTATATTTATTTCCTACGTAATAAGGTTTTAAAAATATATTATCAATATTTAATAATTTTAATGATATATTTAGCGTTTCTATACATCTTCCAGTAAGAACATATAGAGGTATTTTTTGCTTTTTAAGATAAATTAATAATTCATAAATTCCTGAAATTAAGTGAGGCATCATGATAGGAGAATATTTTTGATACAAAGATAGAAAATAAATAAAGGCGTCTTTATTATATTTTTCATTTAATAAGCTCATAAGTATACCTTCCTCATCTTTGCCATAATGAGATAAGATTTCTTCTTCTGTAAAAGACTTATTTAAAAATTTAATACAAGTTTCGTTTAAACAACGATAAATTAAAGGAAAAGAATGTACTAATGTCCCATCAAAATCAAAAATAATTGCTTTCTTCATACTTTTATTATAACAAAAAATTTTTTAAAAAAATAATAAAAATTTAGCACTTACCTCTTGACAGTGCTAAAAATATGATTATAATATAGTTAGCACTTGAAGAAATAGAGTGCTAAAGGTAAATAAAATCGGAGGTATTGTTTATGAGCAGAAAAAATGAGTTAGGTTTTTATGAAGATCCTATTTTTGGAGATTTCTTTGCACCAGTATTTAGACATAATAATGAGAATATGATGAAAACTGATATTAAAGAAAACGATAACAATTATGAATTTATAGTCGACTTACCTGGAGTCAAAAAAGAAAATATCTCTTTGGATATAGTTGATGGATATTTGACTATCGAATATCACGAAGAACATAATGAAGATGAGAAAAATCATGGTAAATTTATTAGAAAAGAAAGATACTATGGTAGTCAATCTCGTAGTTTCTATGTTGGAGATATTGATAAAGAAAAAGTTGATGCATCATATGATAATGGTGTATTAAAAATTTATGTTCCAAAGGAAAAGGAAACTAAAGAAGTTAAAAAGATAACTGTTAAATAATATAGATTTAATAGCGAAAAAGCTACCCTTGAGGTAGCTTTTCTTTTATTTATCGGTTGAAATTTGTTTCCTTTTTTAGTAATATTATAAGGCTATGGTCCTCTAGCTCAGCTGGCAGAGCAACTGACTCTTAATCAGTGGGTCCGGAGTTCGAATCTCCGGAGGATCACCAAATTGTATTTAAGTCTTGATGAGCTAATATCAAGGCTTTTTATTATAAAATATTTAAGAACTGCAAGAAAAATATTGTTTTTATAATATATTAATGAATTGATTTTAGATAATTATTAACTAAAGAATAAATATTGATAATTATATTACGTTATTATATTTATATTTTGACATTCTCATTTTATTAATAAATAATAAAGACTAGGGATTATTAGATAATCGTTTATTTTTAAAATTTTGTAAATATAAAAATATTAATATAATATGCAGTATTCAATTAAAAATTATATATATCAAGCAATTATCCAAAAACATTGGCTGGCAATTTCTTATATTAATAAAAAAAGTGAGACTACTGATTTTTATATTGGAATAAAAGATATTGATATTGATAAAAGCATTATTAAATGCGATATATTTAATCCTTTTAAAAGTAATGAAGTTATTAAAAATAATGGCAAGGAACTTTTTATTTATATAGATAGAATAACATCAGCTAAGATATTAAAACAAAGTTATTATGAAACGCCAATTGACTTATATAATAAGATAAATAATGATAAAAATATAAGTGTATTTCTAGATGTAGTTAAATTTGACAATAATATATTGCAATATCTTTCGGATTGCTATCAATTGGATAACGACCCTTTTTTAAAGGAAGTAGTTATGATTGATGGAATAGATATTCATACATTAAAAAATGGAAATAAATATAAATTAAATGATGAACAATTTAATATTTTATTAGAAAAAGTATTTAAAAAAAATAGATATGAAGCAGAGATTGCTAATCGCTATCAAACCTTAGCAATTAATAAGTTTTCGATTGATATTAATGACAAGCAATATGTTGTAGCTTATCGCGTTTTGACCCTCAACTTTTTAAATAAAACACTGAAAATTTCTGAAAATTCATCTATCAATAAAACATTTTTAATTGATGAAGATAAAAAAATAACTCTAGGAGCGTATTTAGATATAAATCCAGATGAGTTTTGTACTAATTTTGATAACAACGAAAAAGAATACATTGAATTAATTAAAGAAAATTTTCGAAATAATGAAAAAGTTAATACAAGACCAACAATTTTTTTACTTAGTAGAAATAATAATAACTTTATAGATGAAACTTTTGAATCAATTTATAAAATGGATAAGGAAGGGAAACTACCTACTCCATTAAAAGCCTTTTTTGGGAGGAATAAAACTAGAAATGGATCATCAAAAGAAGTTAATTTGATTGTATTTAATAAAAACAAAATTAATATTGACCAAATGCGCGTTATTTATAACTCAATGATTAATCGTGTGACTTATGTTAAAGGACCGCCAGGAACTGGAAAAACTGAGACAATTTTTAATGTACTTTTATCTGCTTATGTTAATGAAAAAAGTGTTTTAGTTTGTTCGAATAATAATAATCCGGTTAATGATATCTATAAAAAAATGGATGAGTGTTTGTCTATTAAAAAGCCATTTTTAGAAGAAAAAGAAAAAATAATTATTCCAATTCTTAGACTTGGCAATAATAAAGAAATGGGAGAGACAATTCTTAAATTAAGAGAAATAATAAATTTTTTATCTAAAAACTATAAAACAAATTTGCGAGACGATTTAACTGAAATGAGTAAGGATAGATCTTTATCAAATTTTAATGAATTAAAAAAACTTCTAATTGAATACGAAACGCAAATCAATCTTAAAGAACGACTTGAAACTCTAAAAAAAATTAAAACTTTAACAACAATAAAGCAAATTAATGTGAAATTAGAAGAACAAATTTTATCTTATGAAAATAAAATTGTTAAATCTAATGAAATAAAAGATGAAGAAATATTAAAATATGCAGTTTCTGCTTCTGAAGATAAAGACTTTCAAAATTTTATTTATTATTCTTCATTATCCAAATTAAGAAAATTATTAAATGGAAATTACAAGGAATTAATTGATATTATTAATGAGTCAAATTTAAATGACGGTATAATTGCATTCAATAAATGGTTAAGAAATGATATAAACTTGAAACATTTACTTTTAGTATTCCCAATTATTTTATGCACAAATCAATCCTGTTATAAGCTTGGAACTCCTAATCCTCACTTCGATTTAGTAATTATGGATGAAGCAGGGCAATGTAATATTACTACATCTTTAATTCCTATTGTAAGAGGGAATAGCTTACTTTTAGTTGGTGATACTAATCAATTACAACCTGTAACAGTTATTGAAGAGTCTTTAAATGAAAACTTACTTAAAAAATATAATATTTCGAAAGAATATAATTATATTAATAATTCAATATTATCAACAATGTTACAAAAAGATAATAATTCGAAAAAAATTCTGCTTAGATATCATTATCGATGTGGGAAGTTAATTGCTAATTTTGTTAATAAAAGATTTTATAATGAACAACTAAAAATATTAAATAATAATTCAGGTAATCTTGTTTATTTTAATACTAAAAATACAAGAAATCCAAATGGAAGAAATTCGTACGATGAAGAAGCAATTGAAATTGCAAAAATTATTAAAGACAATGGTTATAAAGATGTTGGTATCATCACACCATTTATTAATCAGGCTAATTTAATTAATGATTATCTAAAGAAAATGGGAATTAATTATGCAAAAGCTGGAACAATTCATACGCTTCAAGGATCAGAAAGATCCATAATTATTATGTCAGCTGCTTTATCTATAAAAACTGGTCAAAAGACAATGGATTGGATAAAAAATAATCATGAATTAATAAATGTTGGAGTTACAAGAGCTAAAAATACTTTTGTATTTGTTGGTGATAAAGAGGCAATCGACAAGTTAAGTGGTGATGAAACTAATGATATTAAAGTTTTGTCAGATTATGTTTACAATAATGGAAAAATTATAGTTCCAAAAAGTGATGTTATCATATCGTATGATTTCTCTAATGACTCAAAAAATGAAAAAGATTTTTTTGATACAATTAAGCCCTATTTTAATAGGCGTGGTTCAAAATTTAAAATCGAAAGAAATGTCGCTTTAAAAAAAGCAATTAAGAATGTTGATATAAATGATTTAATTTTTATTGGAAAAAAAGAATTCGATGTAATTGTTAAAGTTTCAGGAGGATTTTTTAATAAATTTTATCGAACTATCGTTGCTTTTGAAATTGATGGTGGTGAGCATATTGGTAGTAGATTAACCTCTAAATTAGATAGACAAAAAGAAGAAATTTGTAAAAAATATGGAATAAAACTAATACGTATTGCTAATAGTGCCGTTAAGGATTATGAATCGATTATCAGTTTATTTGAATTTGTAGTTAAAGATTTAAAAGATATAGATGAAGCCTATTCACAAATGAATTTATTTGATGAAGATTAAAATTTATTAAACAATATGCTATAAAAAATCACTAATTAGTTTGTTTAAAAAATAATTTATTTAAGCATTAAATATAGTTTTGCTATGTTATTTAACAAATTTACTTCATTGTTTTTCTATCATTCATTGCTTAAAAATAGTTTTGTTTATTACTTGAAATCGTTATTTTAAAATATAAAATATAAGAAAGAAAAGAGGTCTTATATGAAAGAAAATATAACAGGTAGTTTATTAAATCAATATTCAAAAGAATTTAATTCAAATTTAAGTAATAAAATTGCTAAAAATGCGGTAAATAAAAATGGTGTTTTTAACACTGCATTTAATAGTGATGCATTAAGAGACTTTGAGCCTATATATTCATTAGAAGTAAAAGATATTCCACAAGTAACAAATCAAAAGCAAAGTGGAAGATGTTGGATGTTTGCTGGTTTTAATATACTTAGGTCAATTGTAATTAAAAATTTAAATGTTAAAGACTTTGAATTTAGCGAATCGTATTTAATGTTTTATGATAAACTTGAAAAATCAAATTATGAACTTGAAGAAATTATTAACTTATTAAGCTTAGATGATGATGATCGCACCCTTGAATTTTTAGTTACCAATATTGGTGGTCAAAATGATGGAGGATATTGGAATTTTTTTACTAATTTAGTTAAAAAATATGGAGTTTGTCCTATTAGTGCTATGAAAGAGACAATTTGTTCATCGAATAGTTATGAAATGAACGAAGTATTGAAGAATTTATTAACTAAAGATGTTTCTTTATTAAGAAATATGTACAAAAATGGTAAAACTATAGAAGAGTTACGCTTATTAAAAGAAGGCATGGTGAAAGAAATTTATAATGTTTTATCGATTTGTTTAGGAGAACCTACAAAAGAATTTGTTTTTGAATACGAAGAAGTCTCAAAAAAAGATGATGAAAAGGTCAATAATGACATCAATAAATTTAAACGTATTAAAATGACCCCTTTAGAATTTTATAATACGTATATCAAAGAAGATCTCGATGAATATATTAGTGTAGTTAACTGGCCAATTAATGGATATAAATTTAATCAACCATATTATACAAAATTGATACAAAATGTTGTTAATGGTGATAAAGGAATATATTTAAATGTCAATCTACAAGATTTAAAAGAAGCTGCTTTGGCTTCATTAAAAGATAATTCACCTATGTGGTTTGCTTGTGACGTTACTGCTTTTAGTTTAAGAAAAGATGGCTATTTAGTCAAAGAAGTTCTTGATATTGATTCAACATTTAATATTAAAATTAATTTTGATAAAGGCGATAGACTAATGTTTAAAACCTCACAATGTAATCATGCTATGACTTTAGTAGGTGCTAATGTTTTAGAAGATGGTACTATTAATAGATGGAAGGTAATGAATTCATGGGGAAAAGAAAATGGCTTTAATGGATTTTATATCATGAGTGATAAATGGTTTGATGAATACACATATGAAATTGTGTTAAAGAAAAAATATTTAAAGCAAGAACTTTTGGATGCTTTGAATAAAGAACCAATAGAATTAGAACCTTGGGCGCCTGTTAATCGTATTTCTGATTAAAAGCTTGCTATAATCGTATATTTTTAAAAATGAAGTATAAATTTTCTAAATTCTTAATATGTTTATTTTCAATTACTGCATTAAGTAGTTGTCGAACTATCTTTGATTATTTTGATGGCGTAAAAATTATTTATGATCAAAATATTAAAAATGGAAAAATATCTATTTATTATGAAAAAAGTTCGTTTAATGAGGAAGATAAATTACAAATAGGGGATAAACTATATGTTAAAACAATACCTAATGAAGGTTATGTTTTAGATAAACTTTATGTTAATGGTGATGTTTTCAATGATTCGCCATATTTTACTATTAAAAAAGAAGCATATAATATTAAAGCGACTTTTAAAGAAATTAATTTTTATGAAGATAATAAAAATTATTTGATAAATGATGATTTTTATACTTATTATGATATAGAAAATACTAAAGGAATGTCTATGACTCCTTCGACTGGTAATGTCAATATATTAGTTGTGCCCATTGAATTTAGTGATTATGATTCATTTAGTAAGAGTCAAATTGAGTCTATTAATGTTGCCTTTAATGGTTCTAACAATAATAAAACCAATTCATATTGGGAAAGTGTAAGTTCATTTTATAATAAGTCAAGTTATGGGAAATTAAGTTTAAATTTTGATATTTGTGATACTTATATACCATCAATTAGCGGTTCACAATTTAAAAATTTAGAAAAGAACGATGGTGATGGCTCTATTTTTTTACTTGATGAATGCCGAGATAAATTAAAAATCAATAATTCTTTAATAAATTATAAAAATTATGATTCTGATGATGACGGATATGTTGATGGAATTTGGCTTATATATAATGCTAATAAAAATAGTGAAATTTATGGGGATAATAATGATTTTTGGGCTTATACTTTTTCTTATTTGAACGATAGTAGAAATACTTTAAAAAAAGAGCCAAATAAAGAAAATCCTAATTTTGCTCGTTATGCAAATTGCTCTCAATTATTTTTATATTCTGATGATTTATTTGGATATGATGCCCATACTTTGATACATGAACAAGGACATATGTTTGGTTTAGATGACTATTATACTTATGATAAAAATGTTGCTTCTAGTGCTACTGGTGGTCTTGATATGATGGATTTAAACATAGGAGATCATGATAGTTTTTCTAAATTTTCCTTAGGATGGATAAAACCAAAAGTAGTTGAAGGCGACTCGACTTTAAAAATATTACCAATTTCTACTAGTGGCGAGGCAATTATCCTGCCGGTTACTTCTAATATTAATAATCCATTTAATGAATATTATATTATTGAATTTTATACTCCGACTAATTTATATTCGCTTGATGCAAATAAATCTTATCGTAACAAATACCCAAAGTATTTTTTAAATAATGGAATTAGAATTAGTCATATTGATTCTAGATTGATTGATTATAGAAATACTATCGTTAATTCTAATAATCTTGATATAAATGGCTTTAATAATCCTTTTAATTATGAGAAATATTATAATGTTGGTTGTTCAAATACTGCAAGCAATTCATATAATAAGTCAGATAAAGGATTTTATAATTTAATTGAAACAATTAATCCATATAATATAAAAAGTTATAATAATTTTTATTATAACGATGGAGGGACTAGTTTCTTATTTACAAGTGGCGATGTTTTTAATACGAAAATGGAATCAAATTTTTTTATTGATAATGAATATAATCATGATAAAACTAAATTTAATTATTCTTTAAGAGTAGAATATGTTTGTGATGATTATGCCACAATTTCTATAAAAAAAGTTTAGTTTAGCAGTGTTTTAAGCTTTATTTTTTGTGTCCTCCTATTTGTGAGTGTCTAAGTTTAGAAGTGGAGCTTTTTAATAAACTTGAGCCTCTTAATAAGGCGTCTTCTCCATAATTTTCTTTTATATAATCAAGTGTGTTATACAAATCTTTATTTTTATTTTCTAATTCATAATTATCAAATAATGATAATTGCTTTATCTTTGGTTTAGATAATTTGTTAAATGATATACCAACTTGTCTAATTAATGCATTTTTCTTTACATTGTTTAAAAATAGTAATTTTAAAGATTCATAAATTCTTTTATTATCAGATGTAGGAGAAGATAAATTCAATTGTTTATTAAAGCCACCTTCTTGAGAAAAAGAATATCGAATATATAATGAGACATTTTCTGTTTCTAAATCAAAATTTCGTAATCGAAATGCGAGATCATCAACCATCTCTTCAATAATTAATAATGTTTCATCATATCGATAATCTCGCATTAAAACTTGGCCAAGATTAAGATTATGATTTATAGGGAAATATTTATTGCGAATATCCGTATTATCTATTCCATTAGCATGTTCAAAAAGTTCTTCGCCAATTATTCCTAATTTATCTTTTAATATATCTTTATTAAAGTTGGCTAATTGTCCAACATCATATATTCCTAGTTCATTTAGCCTTTTTTCATATCCAGTAGATATTCCCCATAGTTCAGATAGAGGTTTTATTTTCCATAAATAATCTTTAAAATTTTCTTTGGTTAACATAAATATGAAATTTTTTTGATTTTTTGCAAATTTATCATCAGCGACTTTTGCTAAAAACATATTTGGACCAATACCACAAGTCATTGTAAGTCCAGTTTTCTTTAAAATTTCATTTTGAATTTTTAAACATAAATCAATTGGACCTAATTTATATAATTTCAAATATGGTGATAAATAAACAAATAGTTCATCGATTGAGTAGATATGAATATCATCCTCTCCAAAGTAATTTAAGAAAATTGAAACGATTTCTGCAGACTTTTTTACATATTTTTCCATTTGTGGAATGGCGTATATCATATTATCGATATTTGTAGGCAAATCCTTACGACGACAGCGGCTTGGAACTCCTAATGCTTTTAAATATGGCGACACACTTAATACAATAGTGGACTCTTTTCTTGTAGTATCTGTTACTGCTAAGGGAGTTTTAAAAGGGTCTAATCCTCTTTCAACACATTCATATGAAGCGTAAAAAGCTTTTAAATCAAAAACTGCAAAATATTTATCCATATCAATATTATACAAAATTTTTATTTTATTAATAAAATAAAAAGATATAATGTTTTAGGTGAATTTTATGAATAAAATTATTAAGACAAATGTTATGCGAATTCTTGATAAAGCAAAGATAAATTATGAAGTAATAGAAGCTCCAAATTATCAATTTATTAACGGAATTGAAATGGCTAAATATCTTAATGAGCCATGTAGTAATTGTTTCAAAACTATTGTGACTGTTGCTAAAAGTAAGGAACACTACGTTTTTATGCTACCAGTAGATAAAGAGTTAGATTTAAAAAAATGTGCTTTAGTAGCAAATGAAAAATCTATTGAAATGATTCATCAAAAAGATTTATTACCTTTAACTGGTTATGTTCATGGTGGTTGTTCTCCTTTAGGGATGAAGAAATCATTTTCTACATTTATTGATGAATCAGCTAAAAATCTTTCTTATATATATTTTAGCGGTGGAAAAATTGGTTTACAAATTAAAATGAATGTTTGTGATTTATCTAAAGTTATAAGCTATAAATTTGGCAATATAACTTATGATAATTAATATAATTATATTAATTTTTATTAGATTTTATTATAATAATTGAAGAAATGAGGAATTAAAAATGGGTTTAAAAGCTGGAATTGTTGGATTACCAAATGTAGGAAAATCTACATTATTTAATGCAATAACAAATAGTCATGTTGAGGCTGCTAACTATCCATTTGCTACTATTAATCCAAATGTTGGTACAGTTTTAGTTAAAGATAAAAGAGTTGATGAATTATCAAAGTTATTTAATCCTAATAAAACAATTTATACGACATTTGAATTTTTTGATATAGCTGGGTTAGTTAAAGGCGCAAGTAAGGGTGAAGGATTAGGCAATCAATTTTTATCACATATTCGTGAAACTGATGCAATAATTGAAGTTGTTCGCTGCTTTGATAGTAATGATATTATTCATGTTTATAATAGTGTTGATCCAATTCGAGATATTGAAACTATTAATTTGGAATTGATTTTTGCAGATCTTGATACTTGTACAAATAGATTAGGAAAAATTGAAAATAAAGCGAGAATTACTAAAGATAAAGAAAGTATTATTGAGGTAAATTTATTAAATAAAATAAAAGAAACGCTTACAAACGAAAAACCAATACGTATATTAAGTTTTAATGAAGATGAAAAAAGAATATTGAAAAATTTTAATTTTTTGACTATTAAACCTATAATTTATGTTGCAAATGTTTCAGATAGCGACCTTTCTAATCTTGATAATTGTAAATATTATCAAATGGTTAAAAAATATGCAGAAGAAACAAATTCACAAGCAATTGCTATTTCGTGTGAGATTGAGGCTGAACTTTCTACTTATAGTGAAGAAGAAAAGGAAGAATTTTTAAAAACATTAGGTGCTAGTGAAAGTGGTCTTGATAAGCTAATTAATGCAACTTATAAATTATTAAATTTATCTACATTTTTTACTGTAGGTAAAGATGAAGTTCGTGCTTGGACTTTTTTAAATGGAATGACCGCACCAGAATGCGCTGGTATTATTCATAGTGATTTTAAAAAGGGATTTATTAAAGCTGAAGTTTATTCATATGATGATATTGTCAAATATAAAAGTGAAAGTGCTTTAAAGGAAGCTGGTAAACTTAGGGTAGAAGGTAAGGATTATATTGCTAAAGATGGTGATATTTTCTTCTTTAGATTTAATGTTTAGTATGAGAATTGGATTTAGTAAAGACGTTCATAAATTAATTAAAAATAGACCTTTAATTTTAGGTGGAGTAAATATACCTTATAAAAAAGGTTTAGATGCTTATAGCGATGGTGATGTCGTTTTACATTCTTTAATTGATGCTATTTTTGGTGCGTTGAATAAGGGAGATATTGGAATTAATTTTCCTAATACTGACCCAAAATATCATAATTGTGATAGTATATTTTTACTTAAAGAAACTAAAAAAATAATTGATATTTGCATGGTTAATATTGATTATATTGATATTTTTATATCTTGTGAAGAACCTAAATTAGAAACTTACGTTGGCTTTATGAAAGCTAATATTAGTGAAGTTTTGGATATCGATATAAATCGTATTGGAATTCAATGCGGAACAAATGAAGGACTTGGATATATTGGAAAAAAGAAAGGTATTGAAAGTTTTGCAACTATCTTGTTAAAGGAGAAAAGTGATGAACAAAATTAGAGTAAGATATGCCCCTTCCCCTACTGGCTATTTACATATTGGAGGAGCTAGAAGTGCATTATTTAATTATTTATTTGCAAAAAAATATAGTGGAGATTTTGTTTTTAGAATCGAAGATACTGATATTGCAAGAAATATTAAAGGTGCAGAAGAAAGTCAATTAAACGATTTGATTTGGCTAGGTATTATACCTGATGAATCACCATTAAATCCAAATCCTAAATATGCTCCATATAGGCAAACCGAAAAATTGGATTTATATAGAAAGTATGCTCAAAAATTGCTTGATATGGGCTTAGCATATGAATGTTATTGTTCTGAAGAAGAACTAGAAGAAATGAAGGAAGAACAACTTTCTCGTGGCATTAAATCTTTTAAGTATGATCGTCGTTGCTTAAATTTAACAAAAGAAGAAAAGGAAAAATATATTAAAGAAGGCAGAAAACCTTCTATAAGGCTTAAAATGGAAGATAATGCTGATTTATCTTTTCACGATTTAGTAAGAGGTGATATTAAATTTAATTCAAGTGAATTTGGTGACTTTGTTATTATTAAAAGTAATGGAATACCAACCTATAATTTTGCTGTTGTGATTGATGATCATTTAATGGAAATTTCGCATGTGTTTAGAGGAGAAGAACATTTGTCTAATACTCCAAAGCAATTACAAATTTATAAATATTTTAATTGGGAACCACCAAAATTTGGCCATATGACTATTATAGTCAATGAAAATGGAAAAAAATTATCTAAGCGAGATAATAATATTGTTCAATTTGTTTCCCAATATAGAGATCTAGGATATTTACCAGAAGCAATAGTAAATTTTTTACTTTTATTAGGTTGGACATCTGATAATAATCAAGAAATATTTACTTTAAAAGAGGCAATTGATGCTTTTGATCCTAAAAGACTATCTACATCACCTTCGATGTTTGACAATCATAAATTATTATGGATGAATTCATATTATTTAAAAAATATAGACAATAATCGTTATTTTGAATTTATTATGCCTTTTTTAAACAAAGTGAGTGCTATTAGTTCTTTTTCAGTAGATAGAAAAAAAGAAATTGCTCTTATTTTTAAAAAAGAAATTAATATTGGACAAGAAATTGTTGATCAATTAAACAATATCTTTAACGATGATTTTAATTTAACTTTAGAAGAAAAAGAATTAATTGAAAAATCAAGAAAAAGTAATTTATTTAATGTTGTTGCTCAAAGAATAAAAAATCTTGATTCTATCAATCAAGATTCAATTAAATTAATGTTTAAAGATACTCAAAAGGAACTTTCGCTTAAAGGAAAAGATTTCTTCATGCCAATTAGAATAGCATTAACGCATCAAGAACATGGAATTGAGTTATACAACATTATTGATATTTTAGGAAAAGATGAATGTTATAAACGATTAATAGCTTATGATAATTATTAACTTTATTTTTTAAATAAAGTATAATATTTTAGCGAGGAAAAATTATGGAAAAAAATTACAAGAATGAATCAATGGTAGATGTAGCTTATGATTTATTAAGCGAAAAGAATGGCGAAATGAACTTTCAAGAATTATATCACGAAATTACTAAAAAGTTAGAAATGAGTGATGAGGAAAGTCTCGCTAAAATGGCCCAATTTTATACAAATCTTTCTTTGGATGGCCGTTTTGTTAATGTTGGCAATAATGTTTGGGATCTAAGAAAAAATTTGACTTATGACAAAGTTCATAAAGACATGAATGCTTTTTATAGTGATATTGATGAAGAAACTAACGCAAATCATGAAAAAGAAGATGATGACGATACTGATGAAGAAAATCTTGAAGATAAAGATGAATACGATGATGATAATAAATCTGATGATATGTAATAAATAATTTGGGAGGTATAATTTATGATAGTATCAGCAAAAGAGATGATTAATAAGGCTCATGAAGGGCATTATGCAATTGGTGCATTTAATATCAATAATTTAGAATGGATTAAATCTATTTTATTAGGCGCCGAAAAAGCAAAAGCACCTGTTATGCTTGGTGTTAGTGAAGGTGCCGGAAAATATATGTGTGGTTTTAAGAATGTTGTCGACATGGTTAAACATGTTCATGATTACTTAAAAATTACAGTTCCTGTTGCTATTCATTTAGATCATGGTACATACGAAGGTGTTAAAGCTTGTATAGAAGCTGGATTCACATCAGTTATGTTTGATGGTTCTCATTATCCATTTGAAGAAAACCTTGCAAAATCTAAAGAGCTTATTGCTTTAGCTCATAGTAAAGGCATTTCTATTGAATGTGAAGTTGGTGGAATTGGCGGTGAAGAAGATGGTACTATTTCAATGGGTGAACTTGCTGATCCAAAAGAATGTGGAATAATTGCTGGATTAGGTGTTGATTTTTTAGCTGCTGGTATTGGTAATATTCATGGTGTTTATCCTGCTAATTGGAAAGGATTAAACTTTGAAAGATTAGGTGAAATTCAAGCTTCAACAAATGGTAAACCATTGGTTCTACATGGTGGTAGTGGTATTCCTTATGAACAAGTTAAAAAAGCTATTACATTAGGCGTTTCTAAGGTTAATGTTAATACTGAATTACAAATTGTTTTTGCTAAGGCAACAAGAAAATATATCGAAGATAAAAAGGATTTTGAACCAAAAGGCTTTGATCCTAGAAAACTATTAAAACCTGGCTCGGATGCTATTGTTGACGAAGTTGTGGAATTAATTAAAATATTTGGCTCTGAGAATAAAGCATTTTAAAATAAGAAAAAGTCTCAAATTGGGACTTTTTTAAAATTATTTTTGAGGAAATATGATGGAATTATTAGATGAATTGACGAAAGCTATTGAAGCAGGTTTATTAGCAAAAGAAAAAATCATGTATTATTATAACAATGGATTTCATGTTGAAATAAAAGAAGATGCGAGTCCGGTAACTGAAGCTGATAAGCAAGCTGATAAAATTATACACGATTATTTGTTAAAGTATTTTCCTGATTATGGTTTTTTAACAGAGGAAAGTGATGATGATCATTCACGATTAGAAAAAGAATATGTTTGGATTATTGATCCTCTTGATGGTACAAAAGATTTTGTAAAAAGAGATGGTGAATTCACAACTAACATTGCATTATGTAAAAATCATGAAGTTGTTTTAGGTGTTGTTATTGTTCCTAGTAAAAATATTTATTTTTATGCAATAAAAGGTCAGGGTTCTTATAAAGTTGATTTAAATAATAAAACTAAAATTAAAATACATGTTTCTAATAAAACTGAGGATTTAACATGTTTACGTTCGGTTTTTCACTTTAGTGATGAAGAAAAGAGAATGATATCTAAACATAGCAATAAAATAAAACATATTGAAGCCGCTGGAAGTAGTTTAAAAGCTTGTCTTATTGCTGAAGGAAAAGCCGAGATAAGTTATCGCTTAAGTCCTGGAACTAAAGAATGGGATACTGCTGCTTTTCAAATCATAGTTTTTGAAGCTGGAGGTTTAGTTTTAAAACCTAATAAAGAAATAATGAAATATAATCGCTTAGATGTTTATAATAAAGAAGGTTATATAATTATTAATAATATAAAAAATTTCTTATTGTAAATTTAAAAAATAAAAAATCAGGATTATTTATCCTGATTTTTTTCATTTTCTTTCTTAATTTTTTGGAGTTCAGCTTTCATTTTTTCTTTATCTTCTTTTAGCCTAACAGCAATTATACCAGGAACTTCCTCCATAAGAATAGTTTCTACACCATCATATAAAGTGTTTTCAATGAGTCCGCATCCTACACAAGCACCTAATACTTCGACATATACGACACCATCTTCGTAAGAGTCAAAAACAACATCGCCTCCATCACGTTGAATAAAAGGTCTTATTTTATCTAATGTTTCTTTAATTAATTTTATAGTTGATTCATTTAATTCATCCATATTCTAGCCTCTATTATATTATATAAAAAAAGTACATGAATGACATGTACTACGCTCATATTTTTGGTGCCCGAGACCGGAATCGAACCGGTATGGATTCAACATCCACAGGATTTTAAGTCCTGCGCGTCTACCTATTCCGCCACTCGGGCATCAAATTGGTGATCCACTGGAGATTCGAACTCCAGACCCCTTGATTAAAAGTCAAGTGCTCTACCGACTGAGCTAGTGGATCATATGGCTGGGATGGCTGGGATCGAACCAGCGAAATGACAGAGTCAAAGTCTGTTGCCTTACCACTTGGCTACATCCCAATAATAGTGGTGGAGGGGGGCAGATTCGAACTGCCGAACCCGAAGGAATTGATTTACAGTCAACCGCGTTTAGCCACTTCGCTACCCCTCCGACTAATACACACATTCTGGTGGATGCTAAGGGACTCGAACCCATGACCTCCGCCGTGTAAAGGCGATGCTCTCCCAACTGAGCTAAGCATCCATATTACACGACCTAACGCGTGCTTAATTATTATATTAACAAGAAATATCTAAGTCAATAAAATAATTAAGCAATCGATCATTTTTTTGACTATTTATTATTAATAACCTTTTTTTCCGAGCAAATGGAACATATTTTTTTTATAAATTTCAACACCAGGTTGATTGAAAGGATTTACATCAAGTAAATATGCACTCATTGCGCACGCTTTCATAAAGAAATAAAGAAGTTCTCCAAGTGTAAAAGCGTTCATTGTATCTAAAGTAATAGTAATATTAGGTATACCGCCATGCTCGGAATGAGCCTTTAATGTTCCTTCATAAGCTTTATTATTAACAAATGATAAGGATTTACCAGCTAAGTAATTTAAGCCATCTAAATCATCTTTATCACAAGGGATCGTAACATCATAATTAGGTGTTTCAACGTAAATAACAGTCTCAAATAAGATTTTACTACCTTCTTGTATAAATTGACCCATACTATGGAGATCAGTTGTAAAAACACAACTAGCAGTAAAAAGAGCCTTATCATCTTTACCTTCTGATTCAGCAAAAAGTTGTTTCCACCATTCATTCAGCATTCTAAAACGAGGTTCATATGAGGAAAGGACTTCAACTTTATAATTTAATTCATTATACAAATAAAATCTTTCTAAAGCATATTTATATGCATCGTTTTCTAAAATATTAGGATTATCATAATCTGCTTTAGCTTTAGCACAACCTTTTAAAAATTCCTCGATATCAATACCAGCACAAGCGATAGGGAATAAGCCAACAGCAGTTATTACACTATATCTACCACCAATATTATCTGGCAAGATATATGTTTCATAACCTTCATCAGTTGCTAATTTCTTTAGAGCACCTTTTTCTTTATCTGTAACACAAACAATAGCATTTCTAGCTTTTTCTTTACCTAATTTTTCTTCGAGCATTGTTTTTAATAATCTAAAAGAGATAGAAGTTTCTGTAGTAGTACCACTTTTAGAAATGCAGCATATTGCAAAATTTCTATTTTTTAAATAATCAAATACTTGATGGACGTAATTAGGATCTAAAGTGTTGCCTAAGTAAACAATTTTCATCTTGTTAGTAGGGTATAAACCATTTATAGCATCGATTACTGCGTTACTTCCTAAATAAGAACCCCCAATTCCACAGACAACTAAAGTGTCGTAATTTTGGATAAACTCAGTTGCCTTACTTTTAATTCTTTTGATTTCGTCTTTATCATAATTAATAGGCCAATCATACCAGCCTAGAAAATCATTTCCAAGTCCAGTTTTATTACGAATTTTTGAATCGATTTCTTTAACTTTTTCACTATAAGAAGCAAAATCGACAAGTTTCTCCTTACTTACATAATCAAAATTAACCTTAATCATTTTCGTTACTCTCCTTTATAAGTTCTTTTTCGATCATTTGAGGCAATGCCTTTTCTAATTTTGAAAAATCTATTTCTTTAAGATAAGTTGTTATCTTTTTTGATGGGACTATATTTTTATATGGATTATATTCTAAAGGTAAATCTTTAATCGAAACACTTAAAAATTTTTCTTTTTTATTTACTTTTTTGACTAAAACTTTTACTTTGTCACCAATAGCAAAATAAGAATTAATATCATTAACAAAATTACTAGATATTTCTGATATGTGTAATAATCCAAAATATCCTCCTTCAAAAGAAAGAAATACTCCATATTTAACAATTTTTATTACAATACCTTCGATAATGTTGTCTTTTTCAATTGAAACATCAGCCATTTATTCTTCCTCTAAAATACTTTTTAAAATCATTAAGTCATCAAAAGTAGTGATTTTAAAATTAAATCTATCACCTTCAATAAGTTTAACGCTTTTTCCACTCTTTACAAGCAAACTCGCATCGTCTGTATAAAAAATTTTATTCTCAAAAGCTTTAAGATGTAATGAAAAAATATCATTAAACCTAAAAATTTGTGGTGTCTGAATAGCAATTATCTTGTCACGATCTAAATAATCGCCTATCATTTCTTTATCATTTATTGCAATTGAATCAAACATATTTATATAAGTAGTGACATTATTAAATTTTTTGCTTGTCTCGATAATGTTTTTTATAATTTTCGATGTTACTAAAGGCCTAGATGAATCATGAATCAAAATAGAATCATTTGGAGATGCATTTTTATTTAGAAATTTTAATGCATTAAATACACTTTCCTGACGAGTTTCTCCACCAATAATAATTTCAAAAGGTTTTTTAACTTTAAAATTTGAAATTATATCATAAACGTGTTCAACATAGTTTTTTCCAGTAACTAAAATTATTTTGGAAATTTCTTCATTTCTAGCTAATGTTTCATAACTATAAGTAAACAAATCACGATTGTTAAATTTTAAAAATTGTTTAGGAGTAGAAATATTTAATCTTTTGCTTGTTCCTCCTAATAATAAGATTGCATAAATCATAATTCTTTTTTTATATCGCTTCGTCTTTTTTCAAGATGTTCTCTTATTTCTATGCTATCGAGAATAAGTTTAATAACTTTATCTAGTTCACTATGTTCACTATAATCAGCCTTACAAATGTAATTTACACGACCATCTTCAAATAAATTTGCAACTTTATTTCTTTCACCTTTTTTATAAACAGCGATGGAATTTCCACCATTTTCTTTTACAACAATCATACTTGGAACATCAGTTAATCCGTCACCTAAATAAATCATGTTTTCATATTTTATACGACGAATAGGGGTTTTTTCATTTATTTTAGTATCATCGTTATCAATTACTAAACCTTTCGATATGCGGAATATATATTGTGTTTTTTGAGTGTAATTGATCATCGTTTTAGGCCAAGTAGCCTCTTTTGTCTTTTCATCGTAAATATATTCACACCCAAAAACGGCGTTAAACTCTTTAAAAATCGATGTACCTTCTACAATTTCTTTGTTACCACTAGTAATTAAATAATGCTCAATGACAAGACCTTTTTCCTTACCATATTCTTTAATTCTCTTAAACCAATTTTCAACACCACGAAAATATTTAATGTCTTTACCTTGAGAATTTAAATAACTTTTAGTTAATGAGATACCTTTTTCTTTTGCTAGATTAATCATCATATACATGTATCCTAAAACTTTATCAATATCCATTTCTTGACAAAATTTACTCGTTTTATTCCAAAATTCTTCAGGAGTATAACCCAAAGAAGGAATAAAACTAAAATTTTGCATATCACTAATAGCTAATGTTTTATCAAAATCATACATTAATGCAATAATAGGCTTTTCCATCATTTAACCTCTTTATAATTTTATCAAATTATAAGTTTTATAACAATCGATTGTTATAAGGCTAATTTTAAGAAATATTAATAAAATTTAAATAGTTTGATATAATCATTTAGTGAGGTAATTATTATGAATTTTGATAACATTCCATTACGTGTTCCAAACGTAGAAAAAGTTAAAAAACAATTTGAAATTTTTATTAACGATTTTAAAAATGCTAAAACATGCTTAGAAGCACTTCAAATATTAAAAAAAGTATTTAAGTATGAAGATAATCTTGTTACTGAATTAACTGTTATTTCGATTAGATTTTCAGTTAATACTTTAGATAAAAAGATAGCTAATGCTAATAATAAAGCTGATGAAATTTCACCAATTATAAGCGACATCTGCAATGATTTTAATTTAGAATTACTAAATTCACCATTTAAGAATGAATTAGAAAATAAGTTAGGTAAGCATTATTTTGATATTTTAGAAGTGAATAAAAAAATATTTTCTAAACAAATAATTCCTGATTTGATTGAGGAAAATAAATTAATTAACATGTATGATTCATTGTTAGCTAGTGCACAGATCGAATTTCAAGGAGAAGTAAGAAATTTGACGCAATTAGGTAAGTTCATGTCTAGCGCTAATCGTGAAACTAGATTAGAGGCAGCAAAATTATATTATGGATTTTTAAAAGATAATGATGAGAAAATCGGAAATATTTATGATCAACTTGTTCATTTACGAACTAATATGGCATTAAAACTAGGTTTTAAATCTTATACCGAACTTGCTTATTTAAGGTTAACAAGGCTAGATTATACTCCAGAAATGGTTGAAGAATATAGAAAGCAAATTTATGAATATGTTGTTCCACAAGTTGCGAAATTAATGAAAGAACAATCTATTCGAATAAATATAAAAAACCCTCTATTTGTCGATTATAATTTAAAATTTTTATCTGGTAATCCTGTTCCTAAAGGAAATATAAATGATTTAGTTTCTGCTGCATCTAAAATGTATCATGAAATGAGCAAAGAAACTGGAGAGTTTTTTGATTATTTAGTTGATAATCATTATATGGATTTAGAGGCTAAAAAAGGTAAGATGGGAGGAGGGTATATGACATATCTTCCTAAATATAAAACTCCATTTATTTTTGCAAACAGTAATGGAACTAGCAGTGATGTTGATACTTTAACCCATGAATTTGGTCATGCATTTCAAGGATATTTAGGTAGTAAAATTCTTGTACCTGATCTAAGAATGCCAACACTTGAATCGTGCGAAATTGATTCTATGTCTATGGAATTTTTTGCTTGGCCTTGGATGAATTTATTTTTCGGAGAGGATGCTGATAAGTATAAATTTATGCATTTAAGTGATGCAATTTCCTTTTTACCTTATGGTGTTGCAGTAGATGAATTTCAACATTTTGTATATGCTAATCCAAATATCACTCATAAAGAGAGATGCAAAAAATGGGCTGAAATTGATAAAAAATATCGACCATGGATGAATTATGATGGTTTTGATTATTTAGAAAATGGTGGTTATTGGGTAAGGCAATCTCATATTTTTGGGACGCCATTTTATTATATTGATTATACATTAGCTCAAGTTTTAGCATTAGAATTTAAATGTGAGATGGATAAAAATAGGAGTAAAGCTTGGAAAAAATATATAAAATTATTAAAAATGGGCGGAAAATATCCTTTCCTAGAATTACTCGAGAAAGATCATTTAAGAAATCCTTTTATTGATGGTAATGTTAAAAAAGTAGTTGCGCCTCAACTTAAATTGTTAAAGACATTTGATACTTCAAAATTTTAATATATTTATAAATAAAAACCTTAGCATCTTAAGGATACTAAGGTTTAAATAATAAATTTGGTGCGAGAAATGAGAATCGAACTCACACAGGTTACCCTATACGCCCCTCAAACGTACGCGTCTACCAGTTCCGCCATTCTCGCGTGCAAAATATTTTAGCATATTATTATTCTAATAAAAACTAATTTTTATAATATTGTCAGGTTAATTCTATAAAATAAAATTAACAAGTGTTAAAATGAATATGGAGGAATTAAAAAATGAAAAAAATATTAGTTGAAACTAGTGCTAGACATATTCATGTTACTCAAGAAGCACTAGAAGAATTATGTGGAAAAGGTTTCCAATTAGAAGTAAGAAAAATGTTATCTCAACCTGGACAATTTGTTTCTAACACTCGTTTAGATATTGTCGGACCTAAAAATACATTAAAGAATGTATCGATTTTAGGACCTGTTAGAAAGGCTTGTCAAGTAGAGGTAAGTGCTACAGATGCTAGAACATTAGGAGTAAAAGCACCAATTAGAGAATCTGGTGATATTGCAGGTAGTGCTCCAATTATTATTAGAAATCCTGAAACTGGTGCTGAAATATCACTTAAAGAAGGTTTAATTGTTGCAAAACGTCATATTCACATGACTCCTGAAGACGCTGATGAATTTGGCGTTAAAAATGGAGATATTGTAAATGTGAAAATAGAAGGTACTGGTCGTAGTTTAGTTTTTGGCGATACAGTAATTAGAGTTTCGCCTAAATTTAGTTTAGCAATGCATATTGATACCGATGAATCTAATGCTGGTAATTGTGCTGGTGAGGTTTACGGTGAACTTGTTAAATAATGATTAAGACCTTTGATTATAAGCCTCATGGTACATGCTCGACTGATATAAAAGTTGTATATGATGATGAGACTAATATTATAGAGAATGTAGAATTTACTAGAGGCTGCCCAGGCAATACTTTAGGCATTGCTAGGCTTTGTAAAGGACGTTCATTAGAAGAAGTTTATAATACTCTTAATGGTGTTAAATGTGGTTATAAATCAACTTCTTGTCCTAATGAATTAGCTAAAGCAATTAAGGAAATTTTAGCAAAATAGTTGTATTTTGCAGGGTTTATATTGTTTTTATTATTTTTTTGAAATATTTTCATTGCATATTGATAAACTAAGGAAATAATCTTATAATATAAACACTTATCAAGAATCATGTAAGTTAGGTGAAAAAACATGATAGCAACTCTATATAAAATAGTAAGTGCTTCCTATAGCAAAGTTACCACACTTTGATCGATAAGTAAGGTCGAAAAATAACCTTCCACAAAAGTGGAAGGTTTTTGTTTTTATAGGGAGTTTTTATGAAAAAAGAAAAGATATTATTTACTAGTGAATCTGTTAGTGAAGGACACCCAGATAAATTATGTGATCAGATTAGCGACGCTATTTTAGAAGAAGTATTAAAACAAGATCCTCACGCCTTTGTTGCTTGTGAATGTTTTGCTACGACTAACACACTAATTATTGGAGGCGAAATTACTGCTTATAATGCTCATGTAGATTATGATAAAATTGCTCGTGAAGTAATTAAAGATATTGGATACGATAAAGATGAATATGGGTTTAACTATAAAAATGTAAAAATTATCAATTTAATTAAACAGCAATCAACGAACATATCTCAAGGTGTTAACAAAGGAAATTTTTTCGAACAAGGTGCTGGAGATCAAGGCATAATGTTTGGCTATGCTAGTAATGAGACCAAAGGTTATATGCCATTAGCTATAACAATTGCTCATAAATTAGTTAGAGAAGCTACAAGATTAAGAAAAGAAGGCAAGTTAAAATACTCAAGACCTGATATGAAATCACAAGTAACTATAGATTATTCAAAATCAAAGCCACGCATCGAAACTATTTTAATGTCTATACAACATGATCATGATGTAGATATGGAATTTTTTAAACAAAATGTTACCGAATTAGTAATGAAACCTGTTGCTAAATCTTTTAACATGAACACTGATTTTAACGTTTTAATTAATCCTACTGGATGGTTTGAAATCGGTGGTCCGATGGGTGATACTGGCTTAACTGGACGTAAAATTATTGTTGATACTTATGGTGGAAGTGCTCGACATGGAGGTGGATCTTTTAGCGGTAAAGATCCTAGCAAGGTTGATAGGAGTGCTGCTTATATGGCACGATATATCGCTAAAAATCTTGTGGCTGCGGGTGTTGCAGACCGCATTGAAATTCAATTAAGTTATGCTATTGGCCAAGCAAAACCACAATCTATAAGTGTCTCTACATATAATACTTCTCATTATGATGATGAAACAATTCTTGAAATAATTGATAAAGTATTTGATTGTAGACCTGGAGTAATTATTAATAATTTTAATTTGTTAAATCCTAGTTTTTCTTATAGAAAATTATCTAATTATGGTCATTTTGGACGTCCTGATTTAGACTTACCTTGGGAAAAATTAGATAAGGTTGAAGAAATAAAAAAATTATTAAATAAATAAATTTATTGCAAACTATACATTAATTTTTCTATCTATATTATAATATAGATAAGAAGGAACATAGGAGGCAATAATATGAAATATCAAATAATTGGTAAAAATATTCAAGTAACTGAAGGGATATCTCAAGCTCTAAAAACTAAGTTATCCAAATTAGATAAATATTTTTCTAAAAATGATAATGTTGATTGTCGTGCTGTTGTAAGGTCTTATAAAAAAGGCGCTAAAGTGGAAATTACGATTTCTACATCGAATATGACATTTAGAAGTGAAGTTACTGATTCTGACTTATATGCTGCGATTGATTTATCTATTGATAAATTAAAAGATCAAATGAGAAGATTAAAAACTCAAATGCTTAAAAAGTATGGTAATAATGGTCTTGGTAAATCCATTGTATATGATGAAATAGATTCTATTGAAAAAGATGAAGAAAATGGCGAAGTTGTTAGAACTAAATCTTATGATTTAACACCAATGAGTTTAGATGAAGCTATTACAAGAATGATTGCCTTAGATCATGATTTCTTTTTATATCTTGATAAGGAAGATGAAAAAATTAGTGTAGTATATAAACGTAATGAAGGCGGGTTTGGATTAATTCAAGCTGAAAACGAGATAAAAACTAATGAATAAATTACTTGCTACAGATTTAGATGGCACACTTTTTTATCCTAAAAAAAGAAGGGACATGATTGAGGAAAAAAATCTAAAAGTCTTAAGAGATTTTATTGATGATGGGAATAAAGCTGTTATAATCTCTGGGAGATCTTTAGATTATTGTTTAAAAGTTAAAAAAAGAATTAATCGAGAAGTTGGATTAGTTTGCTTTAATGGTTCTCTTGTTTATAGTAATAATAAAATAATTTATTCTCAAACATTAAATAATTCTGATTTAGAAAATTTAATTGAGGAAATTTATGAAGAATATAAATTACCCGGAATTTTTATTATGACAGATAAAGGTATTTTTGTTAAAATTCGTTCTAAAAGTCCCTTTATGAAATTAATTTATAAACTTTATTATAAATTACAAGGTGTTTATACTGAAGATTTTCATTGGAAATTAAAAGAATACGAAGAAGCTATTAAGAAGTTTGATATTTTTAAAATAATGTTTTTTTTCGGTGTTGGAAATAAATCTAAAGAAATTGCTAGAGAAGTAAATAAGGTTATGAGAAATACTTTGGATAATTATGAATGTTGTTGGTCTGATAATGTTATTGAGGTTACAGCAAAAAATTGTTCTAAAGGTAATGCCTTAAGTCATTTTATTTCAAAAGAAAAACTTGAAAATTGCAGGGTTTTTGTTGTTGGTGATAGTGGAAATGATATTTCAATGTTTAAAAAATATCATGAATATAGTTTTTGTATAAGTCGTTCTAATTATGTTATTAGGAAATATGCTGCATTTACAATTGATAAATTTTCAGATTTATCTAGATATATTTTTGAAAAATAGTAAAATATTATAAGTATATATAAGGAGAATATGTTGAAATGGAAGTTATTGATCGTATTATTGTTTCATTAGTTTATTATAATGCATGTATTAGAGACACTTTGGAATACACATTAAATAGAGATTCTTATGATATGAATGCTTATGAACATAAGAAAAATGTTATTACTAATGAATTAAAAGTAGAAAGTCCATTAAAAGTTTTTTTAAGTAAGCAAGGAGAAAATGGCGAAAAAACAATTTCGACAATTAATCAATTTATTGATGATTTTTATAGTGATAGTTCGACTGTTATTAAGCCAGCTAATGATGGCTTAAGAGTTGATCATGCTCAAAATATCAAAATTTTTGAAGCTGTTATTCCATTACATGAAAATATCAATAGCATTATTAGAATTCATGCTAATTATGCTTTACAAAATAATATTAAAAATGAAACTGTTGACAATTTAGTTGTTCAAGATGAAAGATTTTATAGAGCTGTTGCTTTACTTACCTTAAGTGGAGAATTATATAGACAATTTGAAGAATACAATAAAGTAAGAAGAGAAGCTAAAGGCGAAAAAACACCTCAATCTAATTTTATTGAAAACGATTTAAATACTTTAAATAGATTGTTTATGACTGTTAAACAAAATGCAACTTGTAAGGATAAACTCTATACTGATGCTTGCGATGCTGTTTTATTCTCGGTTGAAATGATGAACGGTCATCGTGATTTACCAGAAGGTAAAACCTTCGGAGATGTTTTTAAAGATGCAAGTCAAAAAGTTGCTGCATTTGTTGCAGATAGTGAAAGCAAATGGAAGGCTTTATACCAACCAGCTGTTAACGAATTAATTGAAGATTCAAAAAAACAAACATCAACTCAACAAGAAAATAAAGCTGAATAGTTTATATGGCAAGTTTTGATAATAAAAAGAATAGAAAAACTCGTGAGATATTAATTTTTAAGCAATACACTATTAAACAATTTATTAGTTTAACTCTTGGTTTAATGTTTTTTTTGACTGGGATTGCTTTACTAATTATGTATTTTATTCATACATATGCCCCAATAAGAAGCGATGTATATAAAGGATTAAACAATGCTTTGAGTTCTTTTAATAGTGGAACTCATACAACAATCGGTTTTATTGGATGGGGTTTGATTTGCTTATTATTTGGTGCTTTAGTTATAACTTTAGCCTTATCTTTTGCTAGTAAATTAGAAGAAAGAGAAAAGGAAAAACAAGCTCGTAGAGAAATGAGACTAAAAGCATTAAAAGAACAAGAAAACGAGGCTTTAGAAGATAAAATAATTGCTTCAATTAACAATAAATAATTTAAATATATTTAAAATTGTTATGAAAAAAGAGTTCTTTTAGAACTCTTTTATAATATAATAAATGGCGGAGAAAGAGGGATTTGAACCCTCGCGTCCTTTGACAGACCTATGAGCTTTCCAAGCCCACCCCTTCAGCCTCTTGGGTATTTCTCCGTGCTTATAGATTATAGCAATTTATTTTAAATAAATCTATGTGAAATTATGAAAGAAATTATAATAAAAAAAGAATTTTCAAATCAACGTGCTGATAAATTTGTAAGAAAGTATCTAAATGATGCTCCACTAAGTTTTATCTATAAATTATTTAGAAAGAAAGATATTAAAGTTAATGGTCATTGGATAAAGCAAGATTATATTTTAAAAGAAAATGATTTGTTAAGAATTTATGTTAATGATGAGCAACTGAGTGAATTTATTAAGCCACTTGAATATTTGAAAGATAATTTTGATATCGATATAATTTATGAAGATAAAAATATATTGATTATTAATAAGCCAAGTGGAATTTTAGTTCATGGTGATAGTAACGAAAAAAGAATTACTTTAACTAATAAAGTTTTAGGGTATTTAATTAATAAATCAGAATTTAATCCAAATGATCGTGGTTTTATCCCATCACCTTGTCATAGATTAGATCGTAATACAAGTGGATTGATTATATATGCTAAAAATATAATTAGTTCACAAATTTTAATGAATGAATTCAAAAATCATGATAATTTAATTAAAACGTATATCGGTTTAGTTAAGGGCGAAGTAACTAAACCTGGGGAAATCAATGCTCCATTATATAAGGATGAAGATACTGGTAAAGTTTTAATAAGAAGTTTAAAAGAAGGCGGGAAAAAAGCTCTTACAATTTATACTCCAATTACTTTTAATAAAGATTTTTCTTTATTAAAGCTAAGTTTAATTACTGGTAGAACACATCAAATTCGTGTTCATACTTCTTATATTGGGCATCCTTTAGTTGGTGATAGTAAATATGGCGACTTTAAATTAAATAAAGAATTTGAAAAAAATTATAATTATAAGAATCAGTTTCTCCATTCTTACTCCATTACTTTTAAAGTAATACCTGGAATATTATCTTATTTGTCTAATAAAACGTTTATTGCTAAAATTCCGAATAATAAATTAAAAATTCTTAATCAAATTTATAACAATTTCAATCCAAATAATATATAATTTAAAAGCGTATTTGAGGGATATTATATGAATGAAAAAACTTTAAGTAACTATAAAAGATGGTTAAAATGTCCACTTGTTAGCGATCAAGATAAAGAAATTTTAAAAAAAATGTCTGATGAAGAAATAGATGATGCTTTCTTTCAAGACATTCAATTTGGAACGGCAGGTATGAGGGGAATTATTGGACCTGGCACTAATCGAATGAATGTTTTTACAATTAGAAAAGCCTGTGTTGGCTATGCAAGATTTTTACTTTCTAAATATAAAGATGCTAGAACTAAAGGTGTTGCTATTTCTCATGATAATAGACATATGTCAAGAGAATTTACTTTAGAATGTGCAAATATTCTTAATGAAATGGGAATTAATACCTATATATTCGATTCATTAAGGCCAACTCCTGAATTATCTTATGCAGTAAGATATAAAGGATGTTGTGGTGGTATTATGATTACCGCATCACACAATCCTAAAGAGTATAATGGATTTAAGGTTTACGATAGTTATGGTTGTCAATTAACACCAAATAAAATAACCCCATTACTCGATATTATTTCTACTTTACCTGATGAATTATCAGTTGATGTTATCAAAGTTACTGAACCTGGAATTAATACTATATTAGGGCCTGAAGTCGATAATTCTTATGTTGCATTAGTTGAACAAGTTCAAATAAATCCTAATTTGAATAAAAGTAATTTTAAAATTGTATATACTCCAAATCATGGAACAAGTTATGTTAATGCTATGCGTGTTTTTAAAGATTGTGGATATGATGTTTACCCAGTAATTAGTCAATGTAATCCTGATCCTGATTTTAAAGGTACTAAGTCACCTAATCCAGAAGAACCCGTAAGTTACGAAGAGGCTATTAAATTAGCAAAAGAAATAGATGCTGATTTAATTTGCATGACTGATCCAGATGGTGATCGTGTCGGATTAGCATGCAAGAATAAGGATGGTAAATATGTTTTATTAACTGGCAACGAGAGTGCTGCGATTTTATTAGATTATATTTTAAGTGAAAAAAGAAAAAAAGGTTTTCTTGTTAACAATGGTGTTGTTTATAATACTGTTGTTACTAGTACTTTAGGTAAAGAAATTGCTTCTAGTTATGGTGTAAGTACAGAATCTTTCTTAACCGGTTTTAAATATATAGGTGATAGGATCCAATATTATGAAGAACACGGAGGTCCTGAATTTGTTTTTGGTTATGAAGAGAGTTACGGTTGCTTAATTAAACCATTTGTTCGTGATAAAGATGGGATTCAAGCTATATTATTATATTGTGAAGTTGCATTATTTTATAAAAAACTTAATATTACACTTGATGAAGCTTACCGTATGCTTGGACTAAGATATGGATTCCATAAGGCTAAACTTTATAATATATATTTTAAAGGGAGCGAAGGAAGCAAAAAGATGAAAAATATCATGGAAAAAATTATGGCGCATCCTTTTAAAGAACTTCTAGGAAATAAAGTAAAAAGAATTGAAAATTATTTCAATTTGACTGTTACTGATTTAGATCGTAATTATATTGATAATATTACTGGACTTCCAGTAGGTGATCTTATTAAATTTTATTTTGAAGATGGTAGCAATATAGCAATAAGACCTAGTGGAACAGAACCAAAGTGTAAATTTTACATTGAAGTTGTTAGTGATAATGAAAAAGTTGCAGAAGAGATGCCAGAAAAATATTATCAGGCTTTGCTTGAAAAAGAAAAAATAGAGTAGATTACTTTCTTTTAGAAATAAATTCTTGAATAGAAAAGATAACACCATCATTGTTGTTATCTTTTTTTGTGACATATTTAGCATGATCTTTTATTAATAGATTGCCATTACACATTAAAAAAGAATGTTTAAATGATTTTAATAAATCTTCATCATTAGTTTCATCTCCAAAAACCAATACATTTTCTTCATTTACATTGCAGAACTCAACTATTTTTCTTAAAGTTGATGCTTTATTTACCCCTTTTTTATAAATTTCAGCAAACTGAACATCATTCCAAAATCGTATTTCGTAATCTGGTATAGATTTAAATAATTCGATTAATTTATTTTTATTAATCTCATATGGTTTATTTATATCCATAATAAATATATAAGGATCAGAATCTAATATTTTATCTATATCACCTTGAATAACTTTCATATCTTTTCGATCAAAGAAATTTTTTAATGATTCATTATCTTTATCATAAAAAATTGTTTTTAAATCTTCAGACATTACACTATTTACTTCATTATTAATTACTTTTTTATAAATGTTTTTTAAAATATCCTTATTAAGTTTATGTTCAATTAAAGGTAATACATCATTTATGTAAGCATAAGTTCCGTTGTAGCATGAATAAGGTCCTTCAATTCCAAGAAAATTTTGATAACTTATTACGCTTCTTGGAGCTCTCCCACTTGTAATAACAACAATATTTCCTTCATTTTCGAATTTTCTTAAATAATTTTTTGTAGTCGATGATATTGTTTTATCATCTCTTAATAACGTTCCATCTAAATCTATTGCAACAAGGTATTTTTCTTTGCTCATAATTTCTCCTATATTTATCTTAATAAAATTAATATGCGATATTATATTATTATTCTTTATCGATTACAATTTTATTAAAAATGTTATTGATATATAATTATTAAGAGGATTTATTATGGAAATTAGATTTTATAACTCTCTTACAAGAAAAATAGAAAAATTTGTACCAATTAAAAAGAACGAAATTTCAATATATGTTTGTGGACCAACTGTTTATAATGATCCACATATTGGAAATATGAGACCTGTTGTTTTTTTTGATACTATTCGTAAATTTTTTGAAACTCTCGGATATAAAGTGACTTACGTTTCAAATTTTACTGATGTGGACGATAAAATTATATCTAAAGCACTTCAAGAACATGTTGATGAAAAAACAATTGCTGAACGTTATATAAATGCTTACTTAGATTGCTTGAAATCATTAAATGTAGAAAAAGCTTCTTTAAATCCTAAAGCAACTGATTATATAAACGACATGATAAAATATATAACTAATTTATTAGATAAGGGATTTGCTTATATAGAAGATGGGGAAGTATTTTTTGATGTAAGTAAGATAAAAGATTATGGATGTTTATCAAATATTGATAAGGAGTCTTTAAAAAGTAACGCTAGAATTGCAGAAAATGAAAAAAAGCATTCACAATATGATTTTTTGCTTTGGAAAAAAACAGACCAAGGAATAAAATGGAATACTCCTTTCTGCGATGGTAGGCCTGGTTGGCACACAGAATGTTGTGTTATGATTGATTCTATTTTTAAAGGTGAAATTGACATTCACGGAGGAGGAAGTGATTTAAAATTCCCTCATCATGAAAATGAAATTGCACAAGCTGAAGCAACACATGGAAACCACTTGGCACATTATTGGATACACACTGCAATGATGAATATTCGTGGTGAAAAAATGTCTAAAAGTTTAGGAAATGTTATTTTAACTAAAGATGCTATTAAAGAATATGGTGCTGATACTGTAAGACTAATATTACTTAATAATCAATATAGACAATCAATTAATTTTACTGATAAAACCATTAATGACAACAATTTAATCTTAAATAAAATAAATAATTGTTATAAACAATTATCGTTACAAATTCAATTAAATAATTTAGATTTGCAAGGAAAAAGTAAATTAATAGAACCTTTTTTAAATTTTATGGCTGATGATTTTAATTTACCAAATGCAATTACTTATACTTTAGATCTTGTTAAAGAAGGTAACCAAGTTTTACGTAATAAAGAAGTTGACTTAGAAAAACTAAAAGATATTTTTTATGCATTAAATACGATTATTTATATTTTAGGTTTATCTATTAATCCTAAAATTTTAACTGAAGATGATAAACATATATTTTTAGAATATCAAGAAGCTAAATTAAACAAAGACTTTGCTAAATCCGATAATTTAAGAAAAATTTTAATTGACAAAAATATTTTGTAATAACTACAAAAAAATAATTATGTTTATTGAAAAGGATTGAAGTTATGATTAAAGTTTATGGTACGAACACAGTATATGAAGCTATTTTAAATAATCGAGTTAGTCAGATTTACTTATTAAAAGGTTATAATGATAAAAAAACTTTGGATTTAATAGAAAAATATCATATACGAACATCATTTTTAGATAGAAAAAGTCTTGATAATTTAACTAACAATTCAAATCATCATGGAATTGTGGCCGTAGCTAAAGAGATTAATCCGGTTGATTTAAATTCTTTAATTAAAAAATTAGATAGTGTTCAATTTCCAACAATTTTAATTCTTGATGGGTTAAAAGATCCTCATAATTTAGGGGCTATTATTCGTAGTGCTGATTTATTTAATGCATCAGGGATTATTTATAAAAAACGTGATTCTGTCTCAATTAATGAAACTGTCGAAAAAGTTTCTACTGGTGCGATTAATTATGTACCATTATGTGAAGTAAATAATTTAACTAAAGCAATTGAAGAATTAAAAAAACATGATTATTGGGTTATAGGATTTGAAGGAGAAGCAAAAGATACAATAGAAACTATTCCTTTGGATAGAAAGTTGGTTATCGTAATTGGAAGTGAAGGAGAAGGAATATCTCGATTAGTGAAGGAACATTGTGATTTTTTATTAAAAATTCCAATGGCTGGCCATGGACATATTAATTCTTTAAATGCTTCTAATGCAGCAGCCATTGTTCTTTATGAGATATTCAAAAAAAGATAATGGAAATTTTAGAACTTTTTTATAAATCAAAAAGTGGTGATATTAATTGTCAAGCTAAATTATTAGAATGCTGTAAAAGTGCATCATTACCATTAACACTAAAATATTTAAAAATTGCAAATAAACTTGGTTTGTCATATGATGATTTAAGAAATTTAAATGTTGCTGCTTTTTACAAGGTGTTATTAAACTTCGATGAAGAAAGAGCTGAATTTATCGAATATTTTAAATATATTTATCTGATGACTTTAAGGGATTCTTTAAGAGACGTTTATCGCAAAATGGGTAAAGATTATAATCTATTATCAATTGACAATATTGATGGAAATTATACTTTACAATTTAATTCTACTGAGTTAGTCGAAGAATCATCAAAATATAGTAAATATGAAGAAAAAGAAATTTATGATTATGTAATAAATAAACGTAAGGTAAAACTTACAAATGTCGAATATGAAATTACTAAATTATTTTTAGATGGAATGAGTGTGAAAGAAATTGCTAATTATCGCAATCGTAATTATACAGAAACTTTTCGCACTTTAAAGCGTGCCATTCAAAAAATTAGGAGAGCCATTTTAGAAACAGAAATTTAATAAAATTTATTGACTTTTGTTACTATTATCTTTATAGTTTTGTAAAGAGGTAGAAAATAAGGTGAATTTATGAGAAAGAAAATTATTTTAATTTGCTCAGAATGCTTAAGCCGTAATTATACTACATCGAAAAAAGTTGAATCATCTACAGAAAGATTAGAATTGAGGAAATTTTGCCCTCATTGTAATAAATATACGATTCACAAGGAAAGTAAATAGGAGTTAATTTATGAAAGGTACACCAATTACTTATTTTAAAGGGGTTGCTCGTGAAGCAAAACGCATTAGATGGCCAAAGAAAGAAATTTTCTTATCTTCTATAGCCGTCGTAATTTGCATATCTATTTTCGCTGGTATTTTTATTGTATTAGAAGATTTAGCTGGTGGTACGTTAATTGATCAACTTAGAAATGCTTTTTCTTTGATTAAATAGGGGGAATTAAGATGAGTGAATTAGCTGAAAAACAATGGTATATAGCAACAACTTATAGCGGTCATGAACAGAAAGTTGCTGATAATATTAAAAAACGTGTCGAATCAATGAATCTTTCTGATTACGTTTTTAGAATTGTTGTTGCTGAAGAAGAAATCCCTGTTTTAAATAAAGATGGCAGCCAAGCTTATGTTGAAAAAAATGGAATAAAAACCCCAAAAGTAAAGATCAAAAATCTTTATCCAGGTTATGTATTCGTTGAAATGATTATGACTGATGATAGTTGGTACATGGTTAGAAATACTCCAGGAGTTACCGGTATTGCTGGTAGTAGCGGTGGTGGTCAAAAGCCTACACCAGTTTCTCCAAAAGAAATGGAAACTGTATTAAAGAGAATGGGCATGGTCGACAATACAATGTATGAAAATTATCATGTTGGTGACATGATAAAAATTATTCATGGAACTTTTGCTAATGTTGATGGTAAAATTATCTCTATTGATAAAGATGCTGGAACAGTTAGAGTTGAAACAGTTTTCTTTGGTAGAGTAACGCCTGTTGATGTAGAATTTAGTGAGATCATAAGGCAATCATAGGGCTTAAAAAATATTTTTATCGAACTCTTGCTTAGTCAAGAGTTTTTTGATATAATCACATGTGCGTGTTATGCAATGTCGTGGAAGAAGAGCGATACTTCGAACTACGAACTTATTGAAAAGGAGAAAAGACAATGAGTAAGAAAATCGCAAAAGTTGTCAAGATGGAATTACCTGGTGGTGAAGCTAAACCAGGTCCAAAACTTGCTAGTGCTGGTGTCGTAATGCCTAAATTCTGTACAGATTTTAATGCAAAGACAGCAGATCGTAAGGGACAAATCGTTCCAGTTATTATTACAGCGTTCCAAGATAAAACATTTGAGTTCGTTATTAAAACTTCCCCAGTTACTGGCTTATTATTAAAAGCTGCTGGAATTAGTAAAGGAAGTGCTAATAGTAAAACAACCACTGTCGGAAGTGTTACTAAAGCTCAAATTAAAGAAATTGCTGAATATAAAATGCCAGATTTAAATGCCAATGATATTGATGCTGCTATGAAGATTATTGAGGGCAGTGCAAGAAATATGGGCATTAAGGTTGTTGATTAATTTAAGGAGTTAAAATATGAAACACGGAAAAAAATATGAAGCCGCCTTAGCATTAATCGATAAAAATAAGGCATATAGTATTGAAGAAGCATGCGAATTAATTAAAAAAACAAGTACTACTAAATTTGATTCAAGTGTCGGTATTTCATTTAGATTAAATGTAAATACTAAAAAAGCCGATCAACAAATTAGAGGAACAGTTGTTCTTCCTAATGGAACTGGTAAGACTGTTAAAGTTTTAGCTTTAACTAATAAAGTTGATGAAGCTAAAGCAGCTGGTGCAGATTTTGCTGGTGGCAAAGATTTACTTGAAAAAATTGTTACTGAAAAGTGGTTTGATTTTGATGTAATTTGTGCAACACCTGATATGATGGGTGAAATTGGTAAAGCTGGTAGAATTTTAGGTCCTAAAGGTTTAATGCCAAATCCAAAAACTGGTACAGTTGGAATGGACATTAAAAAAATGGTTACTGAATTAAAAGCTGGTAAAGTTGAATATCGTGCTGATAAAGATGGCAATGTTAATTTAGCTGTTGGCAAGGTATCATTTGATACAAATAAGTTAACTGAAAATGTTAATACTATTGTATCTCAAATATTAAAGGTAAGACCAAGTGTAGTTAAAGGAACTTATGTATTATCATGTTTCTTATCTACTACTATGGGTCCATCTATTAAATTATTAGTATTATAAATTTGTTTATTTGGCTAATATACCTAAGACCGTAACGGCGAAAGCTTAATTATGTTACCGAGGTAATCCTCAACGTATATTTGCCTCATAATATATGTTAAAAAGGAGGTAAAGAAATGAATCAAGACGTCTTAAGTTCTAAAAAAGAAGTAGTGAGTCAAATTGATGCTTTAGTTAAAGAAAGCGGTGCATTAGTGGTTTGCGAATATCGTGGACTTACTGTTGCTAAAATTAGTGAACTTCGTAAGGCTTTAAGAGAAAAAGGTGCTCATATGACTGTCTATAAGAACTCTTTAGTTTCTAGAGCTCTTAAAGAAAATCATGAAGACATTGATAATATCTTAAATGGTCCAAATGCGTTCATATTTGCTAAAGATGCAACCGATGGAAGCTTAAAAATTTTAACTAAATTTGCAAAGAAGAATGAGCAACTTCTTATTAAGGGCGGAGTTATTGATGGAAAATATAGTGATAAAGATTACATTCTTAAAATTGCTAACTTACCATCAAAAGAAGGACTTGTATCTATGTTATTAAGTGTGTTACAAGCACCTATGCGTAATTTGGCTTATTCACTTAGTCAAGTTAGCGAAAAGAAATAATTTGTCAATTAGGAGGAAAATATTATTATGGCAAAATTAACAAATGAAGAAATTATTGCTGCTGTTAAAGAAATGACAGTAGTTGAATTAAATGATTTAGTAAAAGCTATTGAAGCTGAATTTGGCGTTACTGCTGCTGCTCCAACTGCTGCTGCAGCTCCAGCTGAAGAAGAAGAAAAGAAAGGACCAGCCGAGGTTTCTTTAATCTTAAAAGCTTGTGGTGCTAATAAAGTTGCTTGTATTAAAGCTGTTCAAGCAATTACTGGCAAAGGCTTAATGGATGCTAAGAAAATGGTTGATTCTGCTCCAGTCGCTGTTAAAGAACACATTTCACCTGTCGAAGCTGAAGAACACAAGAAGGCTCTTGTTGCTGCTGGCGCTGAAGTTGAAATTAAATAGTTTTTAATTTATTTTTAGCCTGTCTCTAAAACCTAAAATTTAGGGGCAGGTTTTTGCCTATTTATATAGAAAAAAATGAGTCAATATTTTAGTAATGATTTTTCCTTAAAAAATGATAATTTTATTATAAATTATGAGATTTTAGGTAAGAATTTAACTTTTTATAGTAATAATGGCATTTTTTCAAAAAATAGGATAGATAAAGGTAGTGATATTTTTATAAAATATTTGTTAACCTTAAATCTAGTTGGTAAGGTTCTTGATTATGGTTCAGGAATTGGAATTATTGGAATTTGTTTAAATTTATTTTTTAAAGAGTTAGATGTAACTTATTGCGATGTTAATTATAGATGTTTAGAACTTAATAAACAAAATTTAAAAAAATATGATTTAAATGGTTTAATAGTTTCTAATGATGAATTATCTAAAATAAATGATGAAATTTTCGATTATGTATTTCTTAATTCACCAATTCGTAGTGGAAAAGATAATATATATAAAATGTATAGAGAAAGTTATCGTTTATTAAAAAATAATGGAGAATTTTACGTTATTATCCGTAAAGACAAAGGAATGCTTTCTCATAAAGCTTTTCTTGAAACTATTTTTAATGAAGTGACTATTGTTTATAAAGAAAAGGGTTACTTTATAATAAAAATGGTAAAAAAATAAGGAGCCAAAAAATGATGCAATCTTATAAAGATTATCCAAAATTAAATAATGACCGTATTAATTTTAGTAAAATAAGTGGTAATTTACCCTTACCTTATTTAGTTGAAATTCAAACTGAGTCATATAAAAGTTTTCTTGAAACTGGTATCAACGAAGCACTTGTTGATATTTTTCCTATAGAAAATTATAATAAATCACTTTCTATTGAATATCATAGTGGTGGTTTTAGACTTGAAACACCAAAATATAATCCATTACAATGCAAAGAAAAAGATTTGACTTTTTCAAGTTCATTAAAAGTTAAATTATATTTAAATGATAAAATGACTGGTGAACTTAAAGAAAGCGAAGTTTTTATGGGTGAAATTCCTTTGATGACTGAAAGCGGAACATTTATTATTAATGGCGCTGAGCGTGTTATTGTTAGTCAAATCGTTAGAAGTCCAGGTGCATATTTGGCTAAAACTTTTGATACTAAATTAGGTAAATATATTTATAATGCTGATCTTATTCCTGGTCGTGGAACATGGCTCCAATTTGAAAGCGATATAAAGAATTTTTTGTGGGTTAGAATTGATCGTCAAAGAAAGATGCCTGCAACAATTTTATTGAAGGCTTTAGGATTTGAAAAAGATGAAGATATATTAGAATTATTTGGTGATAGAGATTGGTTAAAACAAACTTTAGAAAAAGATAGTGATTCAAAAACTTCTTTAAAAGCATTAAAAGAAATTTTTAAGAAATTAAAACCAGGCGAACCAATTACTGATGAAGGTGTTCATACTTTTTTAGTGCATAAATTTTTCGATGATAAAACTTATGATTTAGGTATTGCTGGTAGATTTAAATATAAACAAAAACTTGGAATTTACAATCGACTTATTGATCGTATTTTAGCTGAAGATTTGTTTAGTGCTGAAGGTGAACTTAAATATAGAAAAGGCACATTACTTACAAAAGAAATAATTGATTCTCTTCAAGATGAAGATTTCTTTGAAAAAGGTGCATGTGCTCATCAATTAACTGTCAATGACAAATTAGACAATCATAATATTGTCACAATTGTTAAAGTATATGCTAATGATAAAAAAGACCTAGTTTCTAATGTTATTGGCACTGATTTAAATTTAACTGAACCTCGTGTAACTATTCCTGACATTGTCGCTTTGTTCAGCTATTTTATGAATCTAATGGATGGTTTTGGTTCTACTGATGATATTGATCATTTATCAAATAGACGTATAAGATGTGTCGGTGAACTTATTCAAAATGAGTTTAGAAAAGGCTTATCCAAAATGGCTAAGAATGTTACATCTAAAATGTCAATTACTATTGGTGAAAATAAAGATTTAACTCCACAAAGTTTAATCAATGTTCGTCCTTTAGGTAGTGCTATTAGAGAATTTTTTGCAACATCGCAACTTTCACAATTTATGGATCAAATTAATCCTCTTGCTGAACTTGCTAACAAAAGAAGAATTAGTGCTTTAGGTCCTGGAGGTTTAGCTCGTGATAGAGCATCAATGGAAGTTCGTGATGTTCACTTTACTCACTATGGTCGTATTTGTCCTATTGAAACTCCTGAAGGTCAAAATATCGGTTTAATTAACAATTTAGCAACCTATGCTAAAATTGATCGTTATGGTTTTATTGAAACTCCATATCGTAAATATGATAAAAATACTGGAAAAATTTTAGAAGATGCAGTTTATTTATCAGCAAATGATGAAAATGATCATGTTATTGCTCAAGCTACAAATGATATTAAAGGTGATACTTTTATTAGTGATAAAGTTGTTTCTAGATTTAATGGTAAAAACATTTTAGCTGATAAAAAAGATGTAGATTTTGTTGATGAATCGCCTATCCAAATTGTTAGTGTTGCTGCTGCTTGTATTCCATTCCTTGAACATGATGATAATACTCGTGCTCTTATGGGTGCTAACATGCAACGTCAAGCACTTCCACTTCTTAGACCACATGCTCCATATGTTGGAACTGGTTTAGAACATAAAATTGCAACCGACTGCGGATTAGCTGTTGTCGCAATTAATGATGGTGTTGTTACATATAGTGATAGTAAAACAATAAAAGTAATGGAAGAAAAAGGCGAAAGAACTTATCAATTACAAAAATTTGAAAGAAGTAACCAAGGTACATGTATTAACCAAACTTCTATAGTTCATAAAGGTGACAAAGTTAAAAAAGGTCAAATAATTGCTGATGGTCCAAGCATGGAAAATGGTGATTTAGCTCTTGGCCAAAATGTAACGATTGCATTTATGACTTGGGAAGGATATAACTACGAAGATGCTGTCATTATGAGTGAAAGACTTGTCAAAGATGATGTCTATACCACAATTCATATTGAAAGTTATGAAGTAGAATGCCGTGATACAAAAAATGGTGAAGAAATGATTACTCCTGATGTTCCTAATATTTCAATGGAAAGTAAAGCCCATCTTGATAATGATGGTATTGTAATAATTGGAACTGAAGTTAAAGAAGGAGATATTTTAGTTGGTAAGGTTACTCCTAAAGGAAGTAGTGAACCTTCACCTGAAACTAAATTATTAGATGCAATATTTGGCGATAAATCAAAAGATGGTAAGGATAGTAGTTTAAGAGTTCCTCATGGTGGAGCTGGTACTGTTTTAGACGTAAAAATATTTACTCGTGAAAATGGCGATGAGCTAAATCCAGGTGTTAAAAAGAAAGTTAGAGTTTATGTTGTACAAAAACGTAAAATCAGCGAAGGTGATAAGATGTCTGGACGTCATGGTAATAAAGGTGTTATTTCACGTATTTTACCAGTTGAAGATATGCCATATCTTCCTGATGGAACCCCAGTTGATATTATGCTTAATCCTCAAGGCGTTCCTAGCCGTATGAATATTGGTCAAGTCCTTGAAGTTCATTTAGGTATGGCTTTAAAGAAACTTGGTGGTGTAAAAATTGCAACTCCAGTTTTTGATGGTATTTCTAATGAAGAAATTATGAATATCATGAAAGAAGCAAAATGTCCAAGTGATGGTAAGTATACATTATATGATGGACGTACTGGTGAAAAATTCGATGATCGTATAAATGTTGGTGTTATGTATATGATTAAACTTGTCCACATGGTCGATGATAAATTACACGCTAGAGCTACTGGTCCATATTCAATGGTCACTCAACAACCTTTAGGTGGTAAAGCTCAAAATGGTGGTCAAAGATTTGGTGAAATGGAAGTTTGGGCACTTGAAGCCTATGGTGCTGCTTATACTTTACAAGAAATGTTGACAATTAAATCCGATGATCGTGTAGGTAGACGTAGAACTTATGAAGCTATTATCAATAATAAACCATTATCAAAACCTTCTATTCCAGAAGCTTTCAAAGTTTTAACAAAAGAACTTATGGCTTTATCTATGGATGTCGAACTTCGTGATAAAGAAGGAAAAATTATTGATATGGATGTTTTAGCAAGACAAACACAAAAAGAAGAACAAAAATCTATGAGAAATATTCGTAATCTTGGTGAAGAACATAACCATAACGATGAATCTAGCGATGATACTATAGATGATGAAAGTGTTGTCGATGAAATGCTTAACTAATATAGGAGGTATAAACTATGTTTGATGTTAATGATTTAAGTAGTATTAAGGTAGGTCTTGCCTCCCCTGAGAAAATAAGAGAGTGGTCTCATGGCGAAGTTACTAAACCAGAGACTATTAATTACCGTTCACAAAAACCTGAAATGGACGGATTATTTTGTGAGAGAATTTTTGGTCCTAGCAAGGATTATGAATGCCATTGTGGTAAATATAAGAAAATTAGATATGCTGGCGTAGTTTGTGAAAAGTGCGGTGTTGAAGTTATTTCTAAAGAAGTAAGAAGAGAAAGAATGGGCCACATTGAACTTGCTACACCATGTTCACACATTTGGTATTTAAAAGGTATTCCTTCAAGAATGGGTTTAGTTTTAGATGTTTCTCCTAAAAATCTTGAAGAAGTTATTTATTTTAGTGCTCACATTTGCTTAAATCCTGGTACTAGTAAAATTTTAAAATATAAAGAATTTATTGATGATGCTATTGGTAAACAATTATTTAATAGTGTTATTAAAGAAATTGCACAAACTTTAGAAGATGGAACATATGATAAAGAAGCTGCAAATAGTTTAATTGAAAGACTTGAAAATCCTCATGAAGGTTTTGATTTCTTTGGATGTGCTAGATTTATTACTAAGCATACAGGCGCTGAATTTGGTGAAGGTGCTGAAGCTATTAAAAGGCTTTTAAAAGAGGTTGATTTAGAAAAAGAATTTGACACGGTATCTCATGAAATTAAGGGCGCTCAAGGTCAAAAATTAACAAAATTAACAAAACGTTTGGAAGTTCTTGACGCATTTATTAAATCAAAAAATAAACCTGAATGGATGATTCTTGATGCACTTCCTGTAATACCTCCAGATCTTAGACCAATGCTTCAACTTGATGGTGGACGTTTTGCTACATCTGATTTAAACGATTTGTATAGACGTATTATTACTCGTAATAATCGTTTGAAAAAACTTATCGATATGAATGCACCTTATGTCATTTTGATGAATGAAAAGAGAATGCTCCAAGAAGCAGTTGATGCTTTAATTGATAATGGTAGAAGAAATGGAAAACCTGTCGTTGGGCCTAATAATCGTCCATTAAAATCATTAAGTGGTGCTTTAAAAGGGAAACAAGGTAGATTTAGACAAAATTTATTAGGTAAACGTGTTGACTATTCAGGACGTAGTGTTATCGCTGTTGGTCCAAGTTTAAAGATGTATCAATGTGGATTACCTCGTGAAATGGCTATTAACTTACTTAGACCATTCATTGCTAGTGTGTTAATTCGTGATGGAATTTGCACTTTACATAAACAAGCAGATCGTAAAATCGATGCTCGTGATGAGGATGTTTTAGATGTTGTTGAAGAGATAATTTCTCAACACCCTGTTTTATTAAATCGTGCTCCAACTTTACATAGATTAGGTATTCAAGCCTTCCAACCAATTTTAGTTGAAGGACGTGCCATTAGATTACATCCATTAGTTTGTACTGGTTTCAATGCTGACTTTGATGGTGACCAAATGGCTGTACACCTTCCATTAGGTAAAGCAGCTCAAGAAGAAGCTCTAGATTTAATGCTTGCTAGTAATAATATTTTAGCTCCTAAAGATGGTAAGCCAATCGTTACACCATCACAAGATATGCTCATTGGTAATTATTATTTAACTCTTGAAGCTACTAAAGATGACTTTGAAAAGAAAGCTCATAAATTTGAAATTGCTGGTGATTTAGAAGAAGCTAATCGTTATAGAGAATTTGCTAAATTAGAAGGTAAAGTATTTAAAGATGTTAATGAATGTATTAAAGCTTATGAAGTTCATGCTATTCATTTACATACAAGAATCGCTCTTCCTGGTAAGTCGTTGAGAAAAGATGGTTTTAGTAAGGAAATGAATGATGGTTATCTTATTACTACTGTTGGTAAAGTAATCTTCAATTTAATATTCCCTAGTGATTTCCCATATTTAAATGAACCAGGGTTAACTAACTTAAAAGGTGATGAAGAAAAGTTCTTTGTTAAAAAAGGAACAAACATCCCTGAATATATTGCTTCTTTACCAGTTGTTCAACCTATTAAAAAGAAAGATATTACAAATATTATTGATGAAGTATTCCATCGTTATGGAACTAGTAAAACTAGTGCTATTCTTGATAAACTTAAGGATCAAGGTTTTAAGTATTCTACAGTTAGTGGTTTAACAATTGCTATTTCTGATATTAGTGTTGTTAGTGATAAAAAAGAAAAAATTAAATTAGGAGATGAAAAGGTTCAAAAAATCGAGGAACTTTATGAAAGAGGCTTCTTAACTGATAATGAACGTCATAAACAAGTTTGTGATGTTTGGACTAAAATTAATGAAATTATCGGCGATGAAGTTAGTGATCAACTTAAGTCTGATTCTCGCAATCCTTTATTTATAATGAGTGATTCTGGTGCTCGTGGTAGTAAGAGTAACTTTACTCAATTAATGGGTATGAGAGGTCTTATGGGTTCAACTAGTGGCGAAACTATTGAGTTACCTGTTAAGTCTTGCTTCCGTGAAGGTCTTAACGTTGCTGAATTCTTTACTGGTACCCATGGTGCTCGTAAAGGTGGTGCAGATACTGCTTTAAAAACTGCTGACTCAGGATATTTAACTAGACGTTTAGTCGATGTTTCACAAGATGTTATCGTTAGAGAAGAAGATTGCCATAGTGATCATGGTTCTATGGTAAGCGACATTGTTGATACAGCTAAAGGTACTATTATTGTAAATTTATATGATCGTCTTGTTGGAAGATTTGCATGTCATGATGTAATTAATCCTAATACAGGAGAAATTATTGCTAAAGGGAACACATTAATTGATGAAGATACTGCTAAGGCAATTGTTGATTCTGGTATTAAGCAAGTCGAGATTAGAAGTTTATTTGGATGTGAAACTAAAGACGGAGTTTGTGTCCATTGTTATGGTCGAAATCTTGCTACTGGTAAGCTTGTTAAAATCGGTGAAGCTATTGGTATTATGGCTGCTCAATCTATTGGTGAACCTGGTACCCAATTAACAATGAGAACATTCCACTCTGGTGGTGTTGCTGGCGGAGATATTACTCAAGGTCTTCCTAGAGTTCAAGAACTTTTTGAAGCACGTAATCCTAAAGGTGAAGCTACAATTAGTGAAATTAGTGGTAAAGTTACAAATATTGTTGAAGATAATGGTATGTATATTGTAACTATTACTAATGAACTTGAAGAGAAAGAATATAAAACAAATTTCGGTGCGAGACTTAGAGTTAAAAAAGGTGATTTCATTAAAAATGGTGGTAAGATTACTGAGGGTGCTATTTCTCCAAAGAAATTATTAGAGGTTGCTGATGCTAGTAGTGTTCAGCGTTATATAATTAAAGAGGTTCAAAAAGTTTATCGTGCTCAAGGTATCGGAATTAGTGATAAGCATATTGAAGTTATTGTAAGACAAATGTTAAGAAAGGTTGTTATCTTTGATGGTGGTGATACGACCATGATTCCAGGAACAAGAGTTTCTTTAACTGAATTTACAAGACTTAATAAAGAGGCTTTATTATCAGGAAAACGTCCTGCTGTTGCTCAGCCATTAGTCCTTGGTATTACTAAAGCTGCTCTTGAAACTGATAGTTTCTTAAGTGCTGCTAGCTTCCAAGAAACTACCCGTGTATTAACAGATGCCGCTATTAAGGGTAAAGTTGATACATTACATGGTTTAAAGGAAAATGTCATTACTGGTAAATTAATTCCTGCTGGTAGAGGTTTAAATACTTTAGATGAAGAAAAAGCTCTTCTTAATAATTTCAGTGTTAGCGAAAAAATGAAAGAAGTTAAACAACAATATCTTGGTAGTCATGATAAGTTCTATGATGAAGATAATGTTAACGAAGATGATCAAGTTACCATCGAGGAAGAGTTTGTAAATAATAAAGTAGATAATTATTAATTAAAAAATCCTAGAGAGATCTAGGATTTTTTATTAATAAGAATTTAATAACATCAAACTTTTATTGTAAGTTAATTTCATTTTTAAATCATTTTTTTCAATTATTGCTCTATATAAACAAAAAGTAATGTGACTGATGATATTAGTTAAAAGCCAATTGTTAATTTTATTTAATTTAGTAAATAAATTATATTTGTAAATTATTAATTCTTTTAAATAATCTATTTTCATCATATTGATAAAATTTATTAAAAATTGACCATGATTAATAATTATTTCTTTAGTAATTGAAAAGTTAAAAATAATAATTGGACCAATATTAATTTCAAAATTAATTAAATTAAATGTATGTTCTAAAATATCTAAAGCAAAGGCATCTTTTGATGAATAATATTGATAAAACAGATTTCTTTCAATCTGCTGACATTTAAGAATTCTTTTGATATTAAAATAATCTAAGCGATTATTACTAATATAAAAAATAGTAGATTTTAATAAATTATCTTTGAATGTTTTGATCATAGTATCACCTTAATCAGTTTATATTTTAATTATAAACTTAACAAGTCAATGTTTTTTCAATATTTAATTTATTTGATAATATCGTATAAAACACTTTTTAATTTTTGTTTTTATGTTATTTAAAGACTATTTTATTGTTAATTTAAAAATAAAATTTTCAAAAGATAATTTTAAACGTAAATTCTTAAACTAAATT
>DJQS01000016.1 GCA_002438785.1 Caryophanales bacterium UBA6380
TAGTTTAAGAATTTACGATTTTTTTACTGAATTATTTAAATACTTAAAGATGAAAAGTCATAAGAAAATAAAGCATTATTAATTTCATATATATCATAATTATTATGATTTACAAAATATAATACGATTAAATCAAATAAATTTGCTTTATTTATTAAATATGATGAAGAAGCAAGGAGTTCTTTTAATTTATTCTCTGTTAACTTTAAACTAATACCTAAAGAAAAAACAACATTTTTACTAGGTTTATATGTTTCATCTTCTAATATTTTACTTACAAGGCTCTTTTTTAAGTTTGCATTAAAGGCTAGTTCATCAATACTAATTCCGCTTTCTTTATAAAATTTATTAATTAATTTGTAAAAAGATTCATTAACTTCGACACTCTCTTTTTCATTCATATTAAAATTACTAGTTATAAAATTAGTTAACGAATTATGAAAATCATCGGAAATAGTATTTGGCAAATTTTTATACATTATAATATAAACATCTAAATCTAAGTCATTCTTTTTTAAAAACTCACAGATTGTTTTAATAGCAATTTCATAGCATTCACTTAAGGGCCAATTAAATTCTCCGCCAAGTAAAGGAAAGGCGATTGAATTAAATTTATTATTTAATGCTATTTGTAAGCATTTTAAATAAACTTGTTTTAATAAATATGGTTCTCTATGTTTCCCATTTATATAAATAGGTGCTACAGCATGAATTATCATTTTTGTATTTTTAATATTAAAACTAGGAGTAATTACTGCATTTCCTACATCACAATGACCTATATTTTTACAAGCCAAAGTCATTTCTTTATCCCCAGCATTATGAAAAATAGCTCTAGAAACTCCTTCAACCATTTTTAAATTAACATTAGCGGCGTTTACAATGGCATCAACATTTGCTGAAACTAAATCACCTTTTAAAATATGTAATGGCATAATCTAACCTCCGTATATGTAATTTTATCAAAATTGATTAATTAGTTTCTACTCATAAATTAAAAATATTAAAAATGAATTAACCTAGTATTGACTTATTTTATATTAGTCTTAAATACAAAAATGCTAGTAATTAATACCACCTTTACAATTTTTATTAAACTAAATTAAAATATTTTAGGAGAAATTATGAATATTTGTGTAGTTACAGATGACAATTCAGGCTTTACATCGAGCGAAGCCAAGGATTTAGGAATATATTTAATTAGAATGCCTATTATAATTAATGGTGAGGTTTATTTTGAAAATCAAAATTTGAGTGAAAATGAATTTTATGAGAAGTTAAACGAAAATTGTGACATTAAAACTTCTCAGCCTTCTCCTGGTGATGTTTTAAAAACATGGGACGAATTATTACAAAGATATGATCAAATAATTCATATTAATATGAGTAGCGGATTAAGCGAAGCATGTCATAGTGCTTTTATGCTTGCAGAAGAGTATAAAAATAAAGTATTTGTTGTAGATAATCATCGAATAAGTGTTACTTTAAAACAGGCTGTCTATGATGCGTTAACCCTTATTAAAAAGGGATATGATGGCGAAAAAATTAAAAATGTTTTAGAAGATGAAAAATCTAATTCAATAATTTATATAATGGTTGATACATTAAAATATTTAAAAAAAGGCGGTAGAATTACTCCAGCTGGTGCTGCACTTGGCGCGACATTACATATAAAACCTGTTTTAGCCATTACTGGTGGAAAATTAGATGCTTATGCTAAATGTATTGGGGTAAAAAAAGCTAAAAAGATTATGTTAGAAGCAGGTAAAGAAGCCCTAAACGATAAATTTAAAGATATTCCAGTAGATGATTTAAGTTTTGCTGTAGCTTATACATATAATAAAGATGAGGCATTAATTTGGGCTGAGGAAATTTCCAAAGAATTCAATATCAATATTAATGATATTTTAATTGATCCATTGTCTTTATCTGTCGCGACTCATATAGGTCCAGGCGCCTTAGCAATTGCTATTTCCAAAAAAATAAAATAAGGTTTTTATTCAAAAAAACCTTCTAAATTCATATATTTTCTATTATTTATAATTTAAAATATTTTCTATAGCGTAACTAATTCCATTTTCATTTACACTTTTAGTGATATATTTTGCAACACTTTTGATATCTTCTGTTGCATTATCCATTGCTATGCCACAAAAATTTTTAATCATTAAATAATCGTTTCCTGCATCACCAAAAGTATAAGTATCATCTTTATTTATTTTTAAATAAGATATAAGTTCATTAACTCCTAAACTTTTATCAACATTTTTATTTACTATTTCAATAAATAATGGGCTACTTCTGACAACGTGATAATTCTTTTTTATATCATCTGGTAATACAATCTTTTCACTTTCTTCTTTACTACTTGCTATCATTATTTTAAAAATAGCATCATTATCATTTAATGGAAATTTTTTTAAATTTCTTGCCTTTATATTGTTAGAAAACTTTTCATTAATAATCCATTTTGTATATTCAAAATAACCTAATGAATTTCCAACATAACAATAAATACTTGCTTTATCATGCTTTAATAAATTATGAAATTTTTCTCTAATTTCAAAAAATGCTTCTTTATTTATTGGTGTTTCATAAAGTATTCTACCTTCTGCATCATATAAACCAGCTCCATTTGCTACAATAGCAAACTTCAAACCATCATTTAATTTATCAAGGTACTTTTTAATTCCTGAAAAATTTCTACCACTAGCAATAGCTATTGCATCCCCACGTTCTAATATCAAATTTAAGGTATTAATAGTTTTTTTCTTCATCCTTTGGCTAATACCAACCAAAGTTCCATCTACATCAAATACAAATAATTTCATAACCTCAATATTTTAATACAAAAAAATAATATTGAATAAAAGTAAATTAAACTTTTACAATTTTATACATTTTATATAATTATTATATGACTACAAATAGAGGAATGAAAAAATACTTGCCTTTTGCTAGCTTAACTGAGCAAGCTAAATATTTAAAAGAAATGATTAATGAAAGAAACAAAGTGCCTAAACCACAAATATCAAACGAACAAGCAAATAAGATAAATAATATTTTATTAAATTATCATAACCAAGATGTAAACATTAAATTATATATTGATGGCACAATTTATTTTTATGAGGGAACTATAACAAAAATTGATAAAAAAAATAAAATTATAATCATTCATGATTACAATTTATCTTTTTCAAATATAATAGATATAATAGATGTAAGCAATACTTTTAATGATATCTGCTAAGGAGGTAAAACTATGATAAATGTTACAAAATTAAGTAGGATAATTAAAGCTATTCAAGGTTTATTATTTGTTATTTTAGGTATTATATTTTGCATTTTTTTTAACAATAAAAATCTTCACTCCGCAATTGGTTATTGTGTTGCAACTGTTGTTTTGATTTATGGAGTTTTAACTATTGCTTTTTCTTATTTGTTTCAAAGAGGAATTGCCTCTACTGATACAATTAGCGGAGTTATCATGTCTTCACTATCTATATTTATTTATGCACGCCCTGATATTGTAACTCAATTTCTACCATTATTTTTTTCAACCTTATTAATAATTTATTCCATTCTTTTTTTAATAGAAATAATAATTTATTCACTTAATAAGAAATTAGTAAAAAGAGTTATTAAAATTATAATTTATATTATTATGGCATTATTCACACTTTCTTCAGGTATTTCAATATTGATTTTTAGCATCCAAAAAGGAAATTCATTAAGTGATGCTTTAGTTCTAGTAATTGGAGTAATTATAATCATTATAGGCTTATTATTAACAATATTCGCCTTAATTTCTCCTAAACAGCCAGTGCTAGTAACTAATTCATCTGTTGTAAATGGAGAAAAATTAGAACAAATTAATCTACCTCAAAATGTTGAAAACCATGCAAAATCGATGAAAAATTCTAAAAATAAAAAATCTTCCTCCAAATCTAATATAGATAAAAAGGAAGATAATATTAAACAAATTGATAATAAATCACTTAACGATTGACACCAGTAAGTTCTTTAAAGTGTGGTAAACTATCACACCAATCACAAAAAATATGCCACTCATTTAACTTATGATATCTTCTTTGCATATACATTGTTTTTAATTGTTGATAATTAGTTGTCATAGATGCCCCTAAAACAAAACCACAAGGAGTAGAAGCAACAAGTTCTCTCCATTTTTTAGTTTTTAATTCTTTCTTTTCTTCAGGAATAGCAAAATATTCATTTTTTATTTCTTCGACAATTCTTAAAACTTTTTCATTAGTATCACTTACACATTGATGACTTATATCAAATTTTAACAAACAATGCATTGTTGATTGTGAGCTAATAAAATCAAACCAATGATATCTTTGTGCTTGTTTCCACCAATATAAAGGTGCACTTACATCAAATTGAACTATAATTCCTTTTAAAAAGTTATCGTGCCCTTCACCACTTTTCGTACTACCTAATTTTATTGCCCTACTTAAATCTTTTTCATTAACTTCTAAACGATCCAAAACAGTCCTCATTGGATTTCCACTAGCTTTTAAAGCAAAATCTAATCCATAGACATTTGTATTTTCTATTTTAAATTCCATTTTTATATGCCTCCACTAAATTTAACAACAAAGAAAGTCTAGTTAATAACCCAACACCCTTAGGAACAGGTGATTGAAAATAAACAGGTAAGTTATTACAACAATCTCCAACGATTTTTCCATCAACTCGGTTTATACCAACATCAAAGACAATTGCATTTTTCTTAAATAAGAATTTATCATCTAAAAAATAAGGTATTCCTACAGCAACAATAATTAAATCTGCATTTTTTATATAATATTTTAAGTCATCCTTAGAAGTATGGGAATGAGTAATTGTAACATTCATATTTAAGGATAATAATAATGAAGCCATTGGCTTACCAACAATATTACTACGTCCAATAACTAAAGCATTTTTGCCATCAAAATTATATTGATTATCAATTAAATAGGTAATGATTCCATTAGGTGTTGCTGGATGAAACTTAGATTCAATATTAAAACCATCAACATCTTTATTTATATTTATCCATTTTTTTATAATTTCTTCATCTAGTTGTTTAGGTAAAGGCATTTGAACAATAAACCCAGTAACACTTTTATCATTATTTAAATCATCAATAATTTTCTTAAGTTCAGCCATTGTTATATCTTTATTTAGCTTTAATAATTCACCGATCGCACCAACTTCATTTAAGTCTTTTAATTTTCCTCTAATATAAGCATTACTTGCAGCATCATCATTAATTTGAACGATTACAAGCTTAATTGGCTTATTAAATAGTTCAATTTCTCTTCTTAATTCGTCTTTTTTTCTATTTACGTATTCTAATATATTTTCCATGGAAATATTATATCAAATAACTACTTTTAATAAAGAAAAAAGCCCAGC
>DJQS01000008.1 GCA_002438785.1 Caryophanales bacterium UBA6380
AATTTACTTTAAGAATTCACAAAAAATCGATTTTGAGAAAATAATACTTGATTAAGATAAGGCTTTTTATTATAATAAACAAGCATTGACTGATAGGTTAATGAATGGGTCCATAGTTAAGTGGGATAACGTTAGCTTTGCAAGCTTAAGTTCGGAGTTCGATTCTCCGTGGATCCACCATATTTATGGCAGCGTAGCTCAGCTGGTTAGAGCAATCGGCTCATACCCGGTGCGTCGAGGGTTCGAATCCCCCCGCTGCTACCAGAAATATTTATGACTATCAATCAAATCGTATTCGATTTGCGGACCATTAGCGCAATTGGTTAGAGCAAACCGCTCATAACGGTTAGGTTCTGGGTTCAAGTCCTAGATGGTCCACCATTAGGAGAAATACCCAAGTTGGCTGAAGGGGTCGGTCTTGAAAACCGATAGTCGATGCAAGTCGAGCGAGGGTTCGAATCCCTCTTTCTCCGCCACTTATTATATCGCAAGGTAGAGCAGCTTGGTAGCTCGTCGGGCCCATAACCCGGAGGTCGGTGGTTCAAATCCATCCCTTGCAACCAAATGACTATATAAACTACACTTAAAAGTGTAGTTTTTTATTAGAAATTATAATTTTTCATTATAAAAATATGTTAATTATTAAATAATAATTTATAATAATTAAGAGGTATAAATAATGTTTTATATTGGCAGTTTAATTACGGATTATTCAATTTTAAATTTATTTGATTTTATTCTTAGTTTTTTATTAGTTTTATTACTTAATTTATTTATATTTTATTTTGTTAAACGAAGATTAGTAATTTTAATTATTTCATCACTTAGTTTAACATTTTTAATATTTTCTTTATTTGGATTAAATTTAGCATCTACGATATGTTTAGGTGTTTTATTACTTATTTCACTATTTATTTTGATTGTAAATATGGCTGAAGTACGTTCTATTTTTGTAAATGTTGCTAAGCAGAAAAAAAGTAATTTATTTAATAAGAAAAACCAAGAAGTTGAAAAGATTTTTGATCATGATAGCTTATATAAAACAATCAATGAAACTGTATTATATTTAAGTAAAAATAAAATTGGTGCGTTAATGACTTTTGAAAGAAAAGACCAATTAAAATCTATTATGAAAAATGGTACATATCTTTATGCTCCTGTTACTTATGAATTGCTAATTACAATTTTTTATCCAGGAACTAGGCTTCATGATGGAGCAGTAGTTATCAAAGGTGATACGATTATTGCTGCAAGTGTTTATTACACCCCTACAACTAAACCATTAACTGGAAAATATGGATCAAGACATCGTGCCGCACTTGGAATTAGTGAAGTAAGTGATGCTATTACTGTTGTTGTAAGTGAAGAAACAGGCCGTATTTCAATTGCTTATAATGGAAATTTAGAGAGTTATGCCCCTGATAATTTTTATAAAGCATTTGAAAATATTATGAATGAAACAGATACTAATGATTAAAGAATATGGAAGAAAATAAATATCAAGAATTTTATAATTATATAATTAAGATGTTATCCATCGCGAAAATTGGTTTAGTATTTTCAAAAGATGAATATGCTTTAACAAATTATAAACAAATTGAAGACCTATCTATCAAAATGCTAGAGAACTTTGAACATTTAAGGTTTGATAGACACAATTATTTTCAAAGAAATATTTATCCTACTCCTAATATATCTGTAAGAGTAGCAATTTTTAATAAAAATGGTGAAATTTTGCTAGTAAGAGAAGTTATTGACCATGGGTACTCTTTACCTGGAGGATGGTGCGATTTATATGATTCTCCTCGTGAAAGTATTGAAAATGAATGTATACAAGAAGCAGGAGTATTAGTTAAAGATATAGAGTTTTTAGGATTATTCAATAGAACACCTTTTAAGCAAGAAGTTGGTGCGATGGAACGAAAAACAGTGCCAGAGTATTTATTGCTCGTTAAAGCTAAACTTGCTTCCAAATTTAATGAACATGAATACGAAACTGATGATGTGAAATTTTTTAATCCTAATACCTTACCAAAGATGTCTAGTAAAATTAGTTATGAAGAATGGTGTAAATTAATTCAATGTGCGATCAATAATGATAAAATAATAGAGTAAAGGAGGTATAATTTATGTCTACTCATATTAATAAAGATGCAGTTTTTGCAAAAACAGTTTTAATGCCTGGCGATCCTTTAAGGGCTAGATATATTGCTGAGCATTTTTTAAAAGATTATAAGGAAGTTAGTTCTGTTAGGGGTATTTTAGCTTTTACTGGAAAAACTGAAGAGGGTAAAGAAATTAGCGTTATGGCTAGTGGAATGGGCATTCCTTCTATTGGAATTTATTCTTATGAATTATTTAGTGAATATGGTGTCGAAAATATTATACGAATTGGAACTTGCGGTGGTTATCAAAAAGAAGTTCATGTCGGAGATGTTATATTAGCTACTAGTGCTTCAAGTAATTCCAATTATGCATCACAATTTGATTTAAAAGGTGGTGTATTAGCTCCATGTAGCGATTTTAATTTGTTATTAAAAGCTTATGAAAATAGTAAAAAATTAGGTTTAAATGTTCACGTTGGTCCTATTTTTAGCAGTGATATTTTCTATGATGCTGATAAAGATTATTATAAGAAATGGATGAATTTAGGTGTTCTTGGTGTTGAAATGGAATCTTATGGTTTATTTATTAATGCTATGAGATTACATAAAAAAGCACTTTGCATATTAACTGTTAGTGATACATTTGTTAATAAAGATGAAAGAGAATTAACTCAAAAAGAGCGTCAAGAGGGTTTAAATAAGATGTTTAAACTTGCTTTGACATTAGCTGAATAGAATAATGATTTTTTTAAATAGTGGTTTTACATATTTATTTTTTATTTTATTAATTTTTTTACTATTAGTTATAATTTTTTTACTATTTCTTCCGTTATATAATTATTTATTTAGTAAAAAGAATTTTAAAAATAAAATATATAAAATAATTTATCATTATGCTTTAATTAATGATTTTTATCTTATAAATAATTTAGAGTTAGTTAAGGATGAGGAGGTAAAAGCTGTTATTGATCATGTTTTGTTTTCTAATAAATATATTTATGTAATTAAAAGTAAATATTATGATGATGTAATTGATGGAAAAAAAGAAGATAAAATTTGGATTAGTTATGATAAAAAATGTCGAAAAGAAGAGATTTTTAATCCACTTTTGCTTAATAAAGAAAGATGTGATCGTTTTAGCTTATACAAGCATTTAGATAGAACTTTTTTTATTTCTATTGTAGTTGTAAATAATAATATAAAATTAAAAAACCTTTCAGAACTCAACTCTTTTAATTCATATATATGTAAAATAAAAGATTTAAAAAAACTTATTAAAAGTATTGAAAAAAGAAACGTTTCAAAATTCAATACTGATAGTTTAGATAAAGAAGTTAAAGATATCGCAAAAGAAATTGGGAGATTATAAATGAATTTTAATAAAAAAGCTTATAAAGATTTCAAAGATAAATCACCTATTATGTTACAACTAGGATTGATTTTAATTTTATTTTTTGTTTTAGTTTATGTAATTTTTTATTTATTTAATGATTATATATCATCATTTTTAATAAGTAGTTTAATGTATGGTGGTATTTTATCAATTATTTTAATTGTTTGTTTTTTTGCTTTAATATTAGGATTTATATCCCCACTGATATATAGTTATTTTGCAAGTAATAATGTATTAGATGGCAAAATGAAAGAAAATGTAACGATTAAAAATTTTTTCAGAACATATAAAATTGGTTCAACATTTCCTTTAAAAGGTCAATTAAAATTGTTTACTAACTTACTTTTTACTTTTTTAATTTATTTATGTTTTATTTTTATAACTTCATTAATAACATTTTCAATTATGTATCAATTTAATGCTTTAAGTTTAGCAACAAATGTTAATGAAATAATTAAATTTATAAATGATTTTTATTATCAAAGTGAAATAGGAAATACTGATGGGATGACGAACGCTTTAAGTAATATTACATCTTTCCTTAATAATCAAGATAAAATGTATCCTTTTATGTATCCAATTACTTTTATTAATTTCTTTGCTATTTTATTTAGTTTATATTTTTTCATACATCAAATTAATCTTGGCACTTTTAGATATTACATCGCTTCTTCTTTTGGTGGTGTAAATGCGAAATATTCAAATTTAATTTTTAAACAAGGTATAAAAAATATTCGAAAAGAATTTTATAAAGATTATTATGATACGTTATATCCTTTACTAATTATATTTATATTAGTATTTACACTTAGTTATTTTTCTTTATATTTTGTTAAAAATATAACTCAAAACGGACTTTATATATTAAGTTCAACATCAATTTTAATTACACTATCTATATTAATTTTATTAATGCCGATATCGTTTAATCATTTTACTTTTTTATGGAATAAATACAATCATAATTTCGTTACTACTTTCATTAGCTTGGCTAATGAAAGTTTAACGCAAATGAAAGAGACCTATAACAATTTCGATAACGAAAAAAAAGAACAATTAAAAAAAGCTGAGGACAATTTAAATAAAATAAAAGATCAACTTAAAAATAATCATTCTGATAAGGATGAATCAGATGATTCTAAAGATGATCAAACTAAATAAATCATTTATTAATTTATTATATAAAAAAATAGTCTTAAATATGATATAGTATTTAAGGCTTTTTTATTAATTAGATTTGATGTTAAAGCAATAAAAAAACATCGATAAATCGATGTTAGATACACGTCTGGAGCAAGTGACGGGAATCGAACCCGCATATTAACCTTGGCAAGGTTACGTTCTACCACTGAACTACACCTGCGTGCTAAATTATTATACGAAAATGCATTATTAATTGCAATAGGAGAATTTAAAAAATGAACGATTTAAATGAATTAGCTAACCTTATATTTCCTAATGTTACAAGAACTATTGAAGACTTAGAAAAATTATATCCTGAAAGAAATTTAAAAGAAGGAGCTAAAGTTACTAGGTTTGCTCCTTCACCAACTGGATTTTTACATACAGGAAGTTTATTTACCTCTCTTGTAGCTTACAAGGTTGCACATGATTCAGATGGTGTTTTTTATATCCGTTTAGAAGATACGGATACAAAAAGAGAAATCATAGGTAGTGGTGAACATTTAATTAAACAACTATATATGTTTAATATTATTCCTAATGAAGGGTATTTAGGTGATGAAGAAACTGGAAAATATGGTCCATATAAACAAAGCTCTCGTAAAGAAATTTATGAAATTGTTATTAAAGAAATGATTAAAAAAGGAATAGCGTATCCTTGTTTTGCTAGCGAAGAAGAATTAACTAAATTAAGAAACGAACAAACTGCTAATAAAGAAATTACTGGATATTATGGAAAATATGCTATTTATCGTAATTTAGATGTTGCAACTGCGATTCAAATGATTAAAGATGGCAAGCCTTATGTTATTAGATTTAAAAGCTCTGGAAATCATCTAAACAAAATCAAAGTTCATGACGAAATTCGTGGTGATTTAGAATTATCACAAAATGATCAGGATATAGTAATTATGAAAAGTGATGGATTACCTACATATCATTTTGCCCATATTTGTGATGACCATTTCATGAGAACAAATTTAGTTACACGTGGTGAAGAATGGTTATCTTCTTTACCAATTCACTTAGAAATTTTTAAAGCTTTAGGATTTAAAGCACCAAAGTATGCTCATTTACCAGTCATTATGAAATTAGATAACGGAAATAGAAGAAAACTCTCTAAAAGAAAAGACGCTGAAGCTAGTGTAGATTACTTTATAAAGCAAGGATATGAACCTAATGCTTTACTTGTCTATTTAATGACTATTGCAAACTCAAATTATGAAGATTTTATTGTTCAAAGCAAAGATTATAATTTAGACCATTTTAAATTTAGTTTAAAAAAGATGAGTTTAGATGGTGCACTTTTTGATATTGGTAAATTGAATTTTTATTCTAAAGAAATTTTGTCTAAGATGAGTAAAGAAGAAATTTCTAATAAAGCCTTTGAATGGGCACAAATCTATGATCCATGTTTTGCTTCATTTATAAAAAAGGATTATGAAAGATTTTTAGCAATTATGAATATTGAAAGAGAAAAGAAAAATCCAAGAAAAGATTATGCTAAGTATAGTGATATATTTCCTTTAATTAAATTTTTTGATTATGATTTCTATAAAGAAATTATTAATAAAAAAGAATATACTTTAAATAGTAAAATTTCTTTAGAAATTATAAAAACCTTTCTAAAATCATATGAAAATTCTAATTTTATAAATTATGAATTTGAAAATGATTGGTTTAATAATATTAAAGATGTCGCTAAAAGAATAGGATTTTGTGTTGATAATAAATTATATAAGGAACATCCTTTAGACTATGTTGGCAATGTAAATGATGCCTGTGAACTATTAAGAATATGCTTAACAGGTAGAAATGTTACTCCTAATTTATTTTCAATTATGAAAATATTAAAGCAAAATGAAATTAAAAATAGAATAAATTATTTTGTTAATTTGCTTAAGTAGTTTGGTGGTTTTATGAAGAGAAGTTTTACTATTTTATGTTTTAATTTACTCATAACATCCAGTTTATTTGTTAGTGGATGTAATAATTCAAATTATCAAAATTTATGTACGATTAATTTTTATGTTGAAAATACTATATATGAGACTAAAAAGATAAATAAAGGTGAAAAATTATCTTATATTGAGGCACCTAAAATTGAAAATAAAGAATTTAAATATTGGACATTAGATTTAAATAGTAATACTGAATTTAATTTTAATACAATAGTTGAAAATGATTTAAATTTATATGCTTATTATGTTGACTCAGATTCTAATTATATAAAATTAGAACAAGACGATATCAGATTTACGTATGATGACGTTTATAAATCGCAATATACTGGAGTAATTCCAAGTATCGGTAATCCTAATATTATAGTTGTTCCTGTTGAATTTAGTGATCAAACTAGTTATAAATTTAATTCAAAGAATTTAAATACCTTAAATGCCTTATTTAATGGTAATAAAGAAGATAACACCAATGATTATCGTGAATCAGTACGCAGTTTTTATAAAAAATCTAGTTATGGATTGTTAGACATAAATTTTATTATAAGTGATGTATATAAGCCAACTATTACAAGTCGAAGTTTTGTAAGTTATGAAAATAGAGAAGATGGTGGGGGCACTTATAAATTAATTGAAGAATTTTATAATGAAGGGACGATAAACGACAAAAAAATTAACTTTAATGACTCAATATATGATCTAAATAATGATAAATATGTTGATGGAATATGGTTTGTTTATAACAATATTAGTGAATATGATGCACAAAATTATTGGCCATATGTTTATTGGTATTATGGTAATGATTCAACAATAAATATTAGTGCTTATGGTAATTGTAGTGCATATTTTATGTATGAAGATAGCTCTATTGGACAAGATTATCACACTTTTGTTCATGAAACAGGCCACATGTTAGGTCTTAATGATTATTATAATAGTAGTATTGATTCACAAATTGGTGCTTGTGGTGGACTTGATATGATGGATCAAAATATCGGTGATCATGATGCTTTTTCAAAATTTAGCTTAGGATGGACTAGTCCTTATATTGTTAAAGATGAGTGTGAAATAACATTAAAACCTTTTTCAACAACAGGTGAATCAATTATAGTTGGTAATGAATTTAACAATAGCGCTTTTTCTGAATATTTTATTATTGAATTTTACACCCCAACTAATTTAAATGAATTAGATTCTACTAATAAATATCCTAATAGAACTTTATACTATAGCAAAAATGGTGTTCGTATTTTTCATATTGACGCTCGTTTAGGAAAATTCAGTAATGAATATAATAGTAGTTTTATGAACGAATTTTTAAATGTTGAAGCTACAAGTATTCCGTCTTTACTAGATACCAATAATAGATACTTTTATAATCCAGTTGGGGATAATAGTTTAGATTATTCTTATGATGGTAAAACTCCTTTAATTGAATTAGTTACGAAGGGGAACACCCCTTTAAATAATAAACGTGTTGCTAATGACAATGATTTATTTCATGTTGGAGACGTTTTTAATAAAGTAAATCAATCAAATTTTTTTAATAAAGGATTATTTAATAATGGTACATCTTTTGACTATAATGTTAGCATTATAGAAATGAATGATAGTTTTGTAAGAATTAAATTTTCTAAATAATTATATTTTAATTTACTATTATAAAGAATATAATAGTAAACACGGCCTATTGGAGAAGTGGCTTAACTCACTGCCCTCTCAAGGCAGCATTCGTCGGTTCGAATCCGTCATAGGCTACCAATTTAATGAATTCCTATAATCACAAGTGTTATAGGTTTTTTTATTTATTATTATAAATTGATATATATATTTCTTTCTCTTTTATAGTTCCACCTGCATGATTTGCCACAAGTGGCTTAAATTTTGAACTTGAAGTTAATGGATTATTAAATGAATATTCACCTTTAGATATTAGGAAGTAGTCACCTAAAGTGTTAATTGCGTTAATATTATAATTATTTGAATACCCAAAAATATGTTTTTGTAAAATTTCATCTTTAGTTAATAAAATGAATTTATCTTTATAATATAAGTTATATGCTTTTATAAAATTTTCTGGATTTTCAACAAAAAAACTTGCAAATCTCCCTTCAATAAAAAAATTTTTAAATTTTAATGAGTTATAAAATAAAGGATACTCATCAATGAAAATATTTTTAACATTAATCATCCCATGATCAGCTACTAGTATAAATATGGTATTTGGATTATTGTTAACTAAGTTAGAAACTTTAATATCTAAAAGTTTAATTAAGTCTTTTAAACCATAAAAATCTATTCCGTTCATATGCATATAATGATCAGGCTCGCAACAATAAAGGTATGTAAAATCAAAGTCTTTTATTTTTTTGCTAGCTTCTTCAAATAATAAATCCAAATCATAATCATTATTTTCCTTTAGAAAATTAAAACCCATTAATTGAATTGCTTTGTATTTATTATTGTTATTAATAATTTTGATAAAGTTTGTAATATTTAGAATTTTTTCTGTAATTGGTGGATAAATTTTTTCTTTAGTTAATGAATTTGTACTAGGAAATATATCAATAAAAGAATTTATTTTTGGAAAATATTGAGACCATCCTATGTAACCAGTTTCAATTGGATATTTACCAGTTAGCAAGGAAGTAGTAGCGGCAACTGTAGTTGGAGGATAAATAGAATTAATTGTTTTAAAAACATGACTATAAATAAATGGGCAATATTCTTTGTATTTATCGATGATATTTTTGCCAAATCCGTCAAGAAGTATCAAACAAACGTTTTTATTTTTATTTTTATTTAAAATGTCATCAATATATTTTAAAGAATGATGAAATGTTTGACATTCGAATCTTTTTAATATTGAATTACTGAGATTTACTAAAGTTTCTTTTTTACTAAGTTCTAATTTCATAACTAGTTATTCTAATTTTTCTATGTTATAAAAACAACAAATTTTTAATTTAAAACACAATTTTTTTATTTAAAATTTTTAAAAAATACGATTGTGTCTTACTTTTTTAATTAAAATGAAACTAATTTAAAACACAATTGTTTTTTAAAAAGTTAAAAAATGTAAGAATAAATATAAAAACCTTGTTGTTTTAAAGGATTTTTTTGAAAATTTTACGAAATTAATTATTTATTTTTTAGAATTAAAACATTAATATATAAGTATGCAACACTTAAGTGACATTATTATAGTATGCTTATTAGCTTACGGATTTATTTTTGGATTAAGCCAAGGTTTTTTTCGAAAACTATGGAGAACTGTCGTTTTTTGTTCGCTTTTATTAATAATTTACTTTGCTTTTAAAGAAGTTGCAATTGATTTTATTAGATATGACTTATTAAGATTGATTAAACCTGACGGGATTGTTATCAATGTAAATGAAGATTATTCAATTATTGCTACAAATATAGAAGATATTTTTGTAGTTTTGCAAAATGCTGATGAAAATTTAAGTGGTCAATATTTGAAACTAACATGTGCTCTTACATGTAAATTTATCTTTGTAGTTGCTTGCATTGGAGTTTCACTCATTGCTTCTATTGTAATTAGTTGGCCTTCATGGCACTTAGTAAAATTTATAATTCCATCTAAGTTTAGAAAGCATGTTGGAATTTTTCAACGTTTATTTGGATGTGTTGTTGGAACATTTGAATGGATAGTAATTACATATTTATACGCAATTAGTCTTGGACAAGTTTGCCCAATATTAACAGAAATATTACCTTTATTAGAAAACGTTAATCAATTATCTAATTACTATTCTCAAATTAGTGAAGTAGTTAAATATATTAATCTAATTCTTGATCCTTCTAATTCAATTATTATGACTAATTTATTTAAGATTTTGTCATCTATTGGTATAGATTCTTATAAATTATTAAGTTTTGAGTGGAACAACGCTCGTATTTTATTTAAAGATTCTTACGATTCACTTATTAGTGCAATCGATAAAATATTAAAAAATATTAATAGTTCTAATAGTGGAAGTGAGAATGAAAATGTGGAAGGAATTTCTAATATAATTTCTTCTTATAAATTCGGTTTTAATTATTTAGGGATATAAAGGAGGATTAAAACATGAAAAAGAAAGGGTTGGCTTTGTGGACTGTGCTAACAATTGCCAGTGTATTACTTTTAGTACTTACTTTTTTATTTAGTAGTATCACTGAATGCGTTGGACTTTACACAAAAGACGCTAGCGAAATTACTTGGTTAAGTTTTGCTAATTTTTTTGCACCATTTGTTTATGGATTTAATGCTATAGCAAGTTTCAGTGTAAGATATTTAACAATAAGCTTAATTGTTGCTGTTGGATTATTTTTAATCGGAACGGTTGTATTATTTGTTTTAATGGGAGTTAAGAAAAAATGGAAGTATTTAGGACAATTTTTTGTTCTATTAATTACCGCTGTTGTAGGTGTTTATTTATTATGCTTTATCTTTGATACTGATGCCTTTAATGGTATGAGTCCATCTAGACAAATGATTACAACTAACACATTCTATAATAGTTTGTTGCTTTTTACTTCTAATGGTAAGATTCCTGGAAATGTTATTACATCAACTATTTATTATTTGTTTTTAGTATTTATTGTTACAACAATTGTTGCAGTTTTTGGAATGACTATTTTGACAGCTATTAGACTTTTACAAACAAGAGTTGAAACTAATAATGCTGCTCCTGTTAAAGATGAAACTGTTAGTAATGCAAAAGTGAATGTTACTGAAGAGGAAAAACCTCTTGAAAAACCAACACCTAAGAAAAAAGTTGTTCTTGTTGTTAAAAGATATGATAGTTTTAAAGATGCCGGAGAAAAACCTGCTGAAAAACCTACTAATTATCCACATGAACAAGTAGTTGTTGAGCCATTAACTAGAGAAGATATTCGTCGTGCATTAAAAGAGGAGTTAGATGCTCGTTCAAAAGAAGAACAAAAAATTTCTTCTTACAACGAAATGAATAAATTAAAAGAAGAACATTTAACTGTTAGTGAAGCTGATGCAACTAAGGTTGAAAAGGATGAACCACAAATTCCTACACCTGTTATTGTTGCTATTCCTACACCTGTTAAAGAAAAAGATTTAAATGAAGAATCGACTAAGGTTGAGCCAAAAGTAGAAAAAGAACCTTCTTTAACAAAAGAACAAATTAGGGATATTATTAAAGAAGAATTATTAAAAGCTTTAGAAGAATTAAAAAATCAAGAACCTGAAGTTGTAGAAGAGGTTGTAGAAGAAGTTCATGAAATTAAAGTACCAGTCGTCAAAAAAGTAGTTGAAGAAACTAAGACTGAGACTGAGCCTAATAATGAATTAGTAACTGAGGAAGTTAAAGAGGAACCGGTAGAGTCTAAAGAAGAATTAACAGAAGAATCTTCTACTACTAAACCTGTTGAAGAACAAAAGGCAACAGATGATAAAGAAGAACCAGTCGAAGAATTGGAAGTTAATAAGATTGAGAGAATACCTTTTGCACAAAGAATTAGAGAAGCTGATGCTGAAACTAAAGATAATTATAATCAAATAAAGTCATTGCTATTAAGTTATGGCTTAAAAAATAGAACAAGTAATGGCGGCGATGCTTTTAGATTGCATAAAGTTACATATTGTAAAATTACTGTTGCAGGAAAATCCTTGAAACTCTATTTAGCTTTAAACCCAGAAGATTATAAAAATACAACTTTACCAATTAAAGATGCTTCTAGTAAAGCAATTTATAAAGAAATACCATTAGTTTTCAAAGTAAAAAGTGGTTTATCGCTTAGAAGAGCTGAACAACTAATCACTGAAATGATGGACAAACACGGAATTGAACAAGCTGATCGTGTTGAAGTTAAAGATTATGCTTCTACATTAGAAAATACAACTGATGAAGAAGATAGTGAAGAATAGGAGAATCAAATTATGAAAAAAATAAAATTAGTTGGTTGGCCTATAGTATTATTAGTATCTATATTATTGATGGGTGTAAGTGTCTTCTTTGCTTTCACTCAGCAAGGTTTAGAAATTCTAAAGTGGCCAATAGAAAGTAATGTACCTTTTTATGTAGCTAATGCTTTTAATGGAAGTAAAACTTTTTTAGGATTATGCAAAAACGCATTACTTCAAAGTTTTATTACCCCTTTTGTTAATTTCTCATTAAGCCCAATTACAATTGCTTTTTATGCTTGTTTTGGAGTATCAATCCTTTTAATGATTGTGCAAATTATCTATTTTGCAAAATCTAAAAAACCTTCGATGATTTTTTGGATAATTGTAACTTTAATGTTTGCTTTTGGTAGCATGATGGTTTGTGTTACTGTTCAACAATATTTCGGCGCTTCAGGTGAATATTTTATTGATAAAGCTAATGTTACTGAAATTAATGGTTATAAAGTAAATCAAGATGCTACTATCAAAAATTTATTATTAAATCCAAACGCAATGTTTGGTGGAAAATTTGCTAAAAAAGGCCTTGTAATGTGTGGCTTAGCTTGGCTATTTATTGTTAGTGTCGTATTATTTGTTATCTCTTATTTAGTCATTTTCATTCAAACGTTAGTTTATGCAAAAAGTCATAAATTTGATAAAGAACTTGCAAATAGTAATGCTAATGATGAGATTAATTATGATAATGTAGGCTTAGGTGGCACAACAAACAATATTAATACTGTTGGTAATTCATCACCTTTAATTGTTCAATATATAAATTCATATGGCCCTGATGCAAGATCAATGAATAATAATTGCTCTTGCCAATGTAATGATCAAACTCCTACTCAATATGGAAATTGTAATTGTTCTCAACATATTCAAAATGTTGAAGAAGAAAAGCCTCTTACTAAAGAAGATGTTGAAAATATCATCAACAATGCTTTAAAAGAAACAAAAGAAACTAAAGAAGAAGTTTCTTATCAAAATGATGCTGGTGAAGAATTAGAATACGTAGATTTGGACGATCTTAAAAATTTAATTAAAGACCAAGTTAGTACTGCTATTCATGAAGTAAATGCTGCAAAATCTGCAATCGAAGACAAAAAAGAGGTAGATTTACTCCCGGAAGAAACAAGCACTTATGATGAAAAACCATTTGCTAAGGATGTCAAAGTTGTAAGTGCAGATAATGATACATCTGACATCGCTGTTGATAACGAAAAGACAAAGGTAAAATTAACTACACCTATTGTTGTTGCTGTTCCTACTACTTTTGAACCTGAAAAAGAAACTGATTGCTCAGATTGTGATTGTACAAACAATTCTCAAGAAGAAACAGAAACTTTAACTGAAGATGAAATAAGAAATTTAGTTAGTGAAGAACTTAAATCAGCTTTGAAAGATTTTGCTAAACCAAAGCAAAAGAAAATTATTAAAAAGATAATTAATAAAGAGGTTCCAGAATACATTGAAGAAGAGAAACCTGATGTAGAAAGTGATGTTTCTAATGCAAATAAAGAAACGTCTGTTTCTGAAGAACCTACAAATGTTATTGAAACTCCTATAAGTATCGAAAAAGAAGTTACTGTCGAATCATCTTCAAAAGATCTTAAGGAAGAAAACGAAGTAAGTAAGGAAGTTCCACTTCAAGAAGAAAAACCTGCAGAAGTTCAATTAAAAGTTCAAAAAAATAATGAAGTTCGTGGAAAAGAATCTACAATTGAAAAAGGCGAAGTTGTTAGATTAAATTTCTTTGAAAGAATTGCTTCAGGTGATGATTTATTAAAATCTAATTATAATGCTATTAAAAATTTATTAATGAGTTATGGTTTAAAAGATAGATTATCTAATACTGGTGATACATTTAGACTACATAAAGTTACATATGCTAAAATCACTTGTTTAGGTGATTCGTTAAAAATTTATTTAGCTCTTGATCCTAAAGATTATGTTTCAACTGCTTTACCAATTCAAGATGTCTCTAGTAAGGATTCTTATAAAGACATTCCATTAGGATTTAAAGTTAGAAGTGATTTATCTTTAAGAAGAGCAAATGAATTGATTCAATCTACAATGAGAAAAGCAAATCTTGAAGCTCTTAGTGATTATCAAGTGGTAGACTTTGCTAAAGAAATTGAAGATGAAGTTTCAAAGAAAGTAGATAAATAAATTTCATAAATAAGAATAGACAAAATCTTATAAAAATTATAAAGTGTTAATGTTATGTGTTCATTAACACTTTATTTTTATAGAGGTAATAAGTATGGGTTATGATGATATAAATACTGGTTTTATTGAGGTTATCGCAGGACCAATGTTTGCTGGTAAGTCTGAAGAGTTAATAAGAAGAATTAATAGACTAAAATATGCGAAAAAGAAGTTTTTAGTGTTTAAACCAATTATTGATGATCGTTATAGCATGACAGAAGTTGTATCTCATCAAAAAAGAAGAGAAGTTGCTATACCAATTAATGAACCTCGTGAAGTTTTTAATTATATAAAGCCAGATACCGAAGTTGTTTGCATTGATGAAGTTCAATTTTTCAATGATGACATGTTCTATGTTATTAATGAATTAGCAGATTCTGGTAAAAGGGTTATTTGTGCTGGATTAGATTGCGATTTTCGAGGAGAGCCCTTCCCTCTTACTGCAAAATTATTAGCTAGAGCTGAATATGTTACTAAATTAACTGCTATTTGTGTTTGCTGTGGTAAAGAAGCCACGATGACCCAAAGACTTATTAATGGTATACCTGCTTATTTTGATGACCCAATAGTTTTAGTTGGTGCTAGCGAATCTTATGAACCTCGCTGTAGACATTGTCACAAAGTTCTTAAAAGATAAAAAAACTACTAAATAATTACTAAAATATAAGTTTCCAAGAATAAAATATTGGAACTTATTTTTTTATTCTTTACATATGTTAATTTATAAGAGCAACTTTTTTGGAGGATAATAATATGAATAAGATTATAAAAAGAGATGGGCGTATCGTAAAATTTGATAGAAATAAAATTTTTAGTGCTATTTTTAAAGCTTTTGCTTCTTTAGATATAGATAATGAGGATTTAATAAATAATATTGTTGATGAAGTAATAGATCGAATAAATAATAAATATAATGATAAATTGCCAAGAGTTGAAGATGTTCAGGATGAAATTGAAAAAGTTTTAATTGAGCATAATGAAGCTGAAGTAGCTAAGGCTTATATTTTATATCGTGCGAATAGAACTAGAATTAGAGAAAGTAAGACTCATTTAATGGAAACTTTAAAAGATATTACTTTTAAAGATGCTAAAGATAATAATACAAAAAGAGAAAACGCAAACATTGATGGCGATACTGCGATGGGTTGTATGCTAAGATATGGCAGTGAATCAGCTAAGGAATTTTATTTATCTAATGTAATTGATCCTCGCTTTGCTAAGGCTCATCGAGAAGGTGATATTCATATTCATGATATGGATTTTTACACATTAACTATGACTTGTTGCCAAATTGATATCTTAGAATTATTTAAAAATGGATTTTCAACTGGGCATGGATTTTTAAGGGAGCCTCAATCTATTAGAAGTTATTCTTCGTTAGCTTGTATCGCAATACAAGCTAATCAAAATGATATGCATGGTGGACAATCTATTCCTAATTTTGATTATGGCATGGCTCCTGGAGTTATTAAAACATATCGTAAAAGTATTGTAAGAAATATTTGTATTGTTTTAGGAACCTATGTCGATCATATTTGTAAAGATGAAGCAAAAGAAATTGTTAAAGAAGCTGAAGAATTATCTCATGATGAATGTCGTATCGGACATAAAGATTTTGAAAATTCTTTATATAATGTGATAGCAACTAGATTTGAAGACTTAGACGATCCTCTTAAATTAACTAATTTCATTTTAAAGACATCTTATAATGAAACTAGAGAAGAAACATATCAAGCAATGGAGGCTTTAATCCATAATTTGAATACAATGCATTCACGTGCAGGTGCCCAAGTTCCTTTTTCTAGCTTAAATTATGGAACAGATACTTCTATTGAAGGAAGAATGGTTATTGATTGCCTACTTGATGCTACTTTAGCTGGTTTAGGTGATGGAGAAACTCCTATTTTTCCAATTCAAATTTTTAAATTAAAAGAAGGAGTAAGTTATAATAAAGAAGATCCAAATTATGATTTATTCAGAAAAGCTATTCGAGTAAGTGGAGCAAGATTGTTTCCAAATTTCTCTTTTTTAGATGCACCATTTAATTTGAAATATTATAAAAAGGGCGATTATAAGACAGAAATCAGCTACATGGGATGTAGAACCCGTGTTATGGGGAATGTTGATAAAACTAAAGAAATTACTACTGGTCGAGGTAATTTAAGCTTTACATCTATTAATTTGCCAAGGCTTGGTATTAAACATAAAAATGATATCGATGGATTCTTTAATGAGTTAGATGAAAAAATGGATCTTGTAAAAGATCAATTATTAGAAAGATTTAAAATTCAATGTTCTAAGAAAGTTTACAACTTTCCATTTTTAATGGGTCAACATATTTGGCTTGATAGTGATAAATTAAAGTGGAATGACACAATTGAATCTGTAATTAGACATGGTACTTTAACTGTTGGATTTATTGGATTAGCAGAATGCTTAAAGGCTTTAATTGGCAAGCATCATGGTGAAAGCGATGAAGCGCAAGAATTAGGTGTAAAAATTATTGGTCATATGAGAGATAAGACTGATGAATATACAAAAAAATATAATTTAAATTTTAGTTTAATTGCAACACCTGCTGAGGGCCTTAGTGGTCGTTTTGTAAAAATAGATAAAGAAAAATATGGAATAATTCCTGGTGTTACAGATCGTGATTACTATACGAATTCATTCCATATTCCTGTTTATTATAAAATCTCTATTTTCGATAAGATAAAGAAAGAAGGTCCATACAATGCTTTAACTAATGGTGGACATATTACTTATGTTGAAGTTGATGGCGATGTTGCTAAAAATGAAAAAGCATTTGAAAGTATTATTAGATGTATGCATGATAATGGTATTGGATATGGCTCTGTTAACCATCCTATCGATCGTGACCCTGTTTGTGGATATAATGGCATAATTGATGAATGCTGTCCTAAATGCGGTAGACATGAAGATGACACTAAATTCGAAAGAATTAGAAGAATTACTGGATATCTTGTTGGAACAACTGAGCGTTTTAATGATGCTAAAAAGGTTGAATTATCCCAAAGAGTTAAGCATTTAACGAAAGATAATTTATAATGACTGACTTTATAAGAATTGCTAGTGTCATTGACGATTCTATTGTTGATGGTCCTGGTATAAGGATGACAATTTTCTTTCAAGGATGTAATCATAAATGTTTCGGTTGCTTTAATAAAGAAACATGGGATTTTCAAGGCGGACATTTATGTGACATTAATAAAATTTATGAAGCCGCTATGAAGAATCCTCTATTAAGCGGAATTACTTTAAGTGGAGGCGATCCTATTTATCAAGTTAGTGGTGCATTAAAATTAATAAATTTGTTTCAAAATACAAATTTAGATATTATGGTTTATACTGGTTTCACATATGAAGAACTTCTCGAAATGGAAAAAAATAATGAAGATTTGCATACTTTTTTAGATAAAATAGATTATTTAGTTGATGGTCCTTTTGAAATTGATAAAAAAGATATTGGATTAAAATTTCGTGGTTCGTCAAATCAAAGAATTATTGATATGAAAAAAACTAGAAAAGAAGGAAAAATTATTACTACTGATTTTTCAAATTACTAATATTTTCAACATAAATATCATTTATTAGCATTGATATGTCTTTAATAGGAATATTGGAAGTGTCAATTGTATAGTTGACACTTTTAATATTGTCATTAGAGAAATTTTCATCATCAATTTCTAATCTAGTGGAGATTGTAATTTCATCATCTAATCGATTTATCATTCTTTGTTTTCTAATTTCTTTTTTGCAATTTAAAAAGAATGTAATTATGGTTGGATCATTCAACTTGTTAAAAGCTATTAATCCGTTTGGATCAACTATTAAAATTGTATTAAGACTTATATTCTTTTTTTCAGTTCCATAATAATTATTATTATATAAAGTGTATTCTATTAATTTATGTTCTTTAATTAAATGGAGAAAACTAGTTTTATCAACAAAATGGTAATCTATCCCATCTATTTCTCCAATTCTTTTATTTCTAGTTGTAGTTGTAACAAACTTCTTATAGTTATAATTTTTACATAAATATTTTGATATTTCTGTTTTTCCACTAGCACTTGGGCCTACCAATATAATCATATAGAAATTCTATAATAATTTAAAAATATTTTAAACTTTAAAATTTTACCCCCATATATTTTGTTTTATTAACGACTTGTTATATGAATGATTATGAATTATAAAATTTTATTTGCTACACTACCATGCTTATTATCTATATCTTCATTAAAAAAAGAAGTAAAAGAAGAAATTGAAGTTTATGATAAGCATATATATCAACAATCAAACTTATTTAATGTTAATGATTTTACATTTTCAATTAATAATGATGGTACATTTGAAGGTGATTTTTCACTTGAATCAAAAATAACAACAACACCTTTTTATGTAGATTTACTATATATTGAAGATGGAGAAACTCAAAAATCTTATGATCGAATTAGTATCCATAAACTAATTACGACAAGTAATAAAAAATATACATATAGTTTTAGTCTTAGTTTTTCTAAAAATATTGATATTATAAATTTTGAGATTTCTTTTAGTATGCCTATATTAAAGAATTATTTAAATATTAAATTTAGTATCGATAATCCATTAGCTAGGGTAGAAATTTCTAATGAGAAAAAATTATTTTATAAATATGAGTTTAAAAATTATATTGGATATAATTATTATTATTTATTTAAACCAACTAGTTTTTTAAACGCGCAAAAGCGTATATTTTATTATGATTATTTTTCATTCAATAATTTTTATATTGAATCTAATTTTGATAACGCTTTTGATAGTGCTTATTTTTATATCGAACCTAAATATACACATTTATTAAGAATATTTAATCAATTTAATTCAATCTATCCTTTATACAAATTTTTAAAACTTAATCATTTTCATGATTTAAATAGAAGCTTCATTATGTTTAAAAATATTTATTATTATAATCCATTAACAAATTTTATGTATTTAACTAATAATGGCAAATATAAAGAAGTTCAAAATAGAATTTATATGCCTTTAAAATATTATGATATATATAAAAACTTTTCAATTGGACTCTATTTAAAATCTTTTAGTCCAAAAAAGTATCAAATTTTTTATACATATAATATGTTTTTCGAAAAAAATTATAAAAAAGATTACGCAGTTATTTATAAAGATAATTTCCAAATTACAAGTGATGATACCTTGGAGAATATTAAATTATGATGAATGTAGTATTTATTTTTATAACTACAATATTATTATCCATATTTAATATTTTTAATATTACATATAAAGGAAATGAAATAAATAGAATTGTTATGAATATACCGCTTAATTTGCTTAAAAATAGTATTGTTATTGAAGAAATTACAGAAGATGATTTTAATGCTTATTTTTTAAAAGATGAAGTAGAAAAAGACATTAAAAAATATTTAAATACATCTTTAAAAGGGAAAATAAATGAATATAATTTATCATTCTTTTATTATAAATATGATAGTAATGATATTTTAATAAAAGACAATAGTAATAAACCGATTAATTTTCAATTACATTTTCATTGCAATTATTATAAAAATTATGATCTTAATCGATATTTAAAATTTAGGATTGAAGAGATTTGGGGGTAATTATGGAATGCGACAAAGTATTAGAATTTATTGAAAACTCTTTTTTAAAAGATTTATTAAATAACGAGAATATTACTGATATTTCATATAATGGAGAAACTATTTATTATCAAGATAATTTAAAAGGCAGAATTAAAAGTTTAATAGAAGTAAATAGTAAAGAAGCTTATGATTTCATTAGACAAATAGCGAACTTATCTGACGCTCAATTTAGTTACACTGATCCGTTATTAGATATTAGTGTTGGAAAATATCGTATTAATGCTACTCATTATGCTATTTCTAGAAAAAAGAGAGAAAAATCAATTTCATTTAGTATCCGTATAGGTTTTAATGAACTTAGAATTAAAAATGATAATTCTTTTATAACTAATAAGTGTAATGATTTAATTAATATTTTTTTAAAAAATAATAATTCAATAATAATTGGCGGATTAACAAGTAGTGGTAAAACAGAATTACAAAAATATTTGATTTCTACATTAAAGCCTGCAACAAGAATTATAGTTATCGATAATGTAGATGAATTAGATATTGATTATATAAATTCTTCTTTAGACATTCAAACATGGTTAAATTTAGAAAAAGATAAAAAAATAAGTTTTGATCTACTTGTAAAAAACGCTCTTAGAAATAATCCTGATTATTTAATTGTTAGTGAAGCTCGAGGGGAAGAGATGTTATCAATATTAAATAGTGCGATGAGCGGTCATCCAACTATTACAACAATTCATTCTAAAAATATAATGAATATGTATTCAAGAATTACTAGAATGGCTATGTTAAAAAATCAGGCTTTAAAATTTGATGAAACTTTCATTGATGTTTTAGATCAATTTAAATTAATTATACATGTTAAAAAAGAAATAAAAGAAAATAACACAATAAAAAGATATATTGATTCTATTGCTACAAATAGATTTAATAAAATTAGAATTCTATATAGATATCCTAACTATTATTATAAATTACCTAATTCAATTAAATATGATCTTAATCTAAGTAACGATGAATTTAATAGCTTAAAAGAAAAATGGGAAGATAACTATGCTTAAAAGATTTCTAATATATTTAATAATTTGCCTAATTATTGGCGGGATGAATTTTTATATAACAAATAATGTTTATTTTAGCATTGGACTATTTATTATTGGAATATTGATATTTTCATTAGGCATTGATAAATCTATTAATCAATTTTTTATTAAAGAAAAAAAGACAAAAGAGGCGATAAATTTTATTTCCAATTTCATAATTACTTTGTCAATTAATAAAAGCATATTGTCAACTTTTAATACCGTCGAAGAATCTTTCTCTAAAGATTTAAAAAATCAGGTTTATTTAATTAATAATCTAAATGTAGAAGAAAAAATAAAGTATCTAAGTAAATATTTTGCCTTATCTATTTATGATGTGTTTTTAAATTTAATCGATCAATATATCTATAACGGAGGAGACGTTTTAAAGATTTCTCAATTACTTTTATTTGATGTTAGAAAGATTGAAGAAAAACTTGATTCACATAATGATATATTGATCAAAAAACTCATGGAATTCATTATTTTATGGATTATGATATTTGTAATTGTAATAATCATGAAATTATCATTAGCTGATTATTTTTTAAAAATAGCATCATTAGATTATTTTAAATATGGAATGGGAATATTTTATCTTGGATTTTATCTAAATTTACTTATATTTACATTACATGGATGTAATTTAGATTTTATTGAAACAAGTAAAATAAAAAATGAAGAAGTAACAAAAAAATGGAAGGTTAAAAATGTCAAAGTTAAAAGAAAAGATAGAGTCTTGTAATCTAAATTATAAAAGAGAAATTTCAACTTTAATTATTTTAAATATTATTATTTTAATACTTAGTTTTGTTATTTTCATTTTTTCAAAAAATATTAGACTTTTGCTTTATTTTGCAATAATATTGGTATTATTTAATTTTTATTATTTAACAAAATACAATCGAATAATAGTTAAAAGAAAAAATGATTTAACATTTGATTTTATAAATGTATTTAGTTATTTTCGAATTTATATTTCAAATTATAGAAATGTTTATATGTCAATTAAAGAAATAAGTAATTATGCTTCACCTTTTATAAAAATAAAACTTATAGAATTATTAGATAATATTGATAACGATAAAACCATCAAACCATTCATAACTTTTGCTAATTATTTTAATGATAAAAAAATAGAAGAAGTAATGATAGCAATTTATGAAATGGTTAATGAAGGAAATAATGAAAATTATATTAACCAATTTGTAAGCATTTTTGAAACTTATAAAGCTAGGATTGAAAAAACTAAAGAAGAGAAAAGAATAAATACTTTCAATAGAATTTGTTCTTTAAGTATCATCGGTGTAGGTATTTTAATGATTATTATCATGCTTGGGATTGTAAATATGATAGGAGATCTAATCTAATGAGTAATAAACTAGCTTTTATTTTATCTATCTATATTATTTTAATGACTTTTTTATTTGGAACTGATTTAGTTATGTTACAAGTAAATTATTCAAATCTTGATTCATTAAGTCAATTAATATCTTTTAAAATAAGTGATTATGGAATTGATGAAAATGGTGATATTGATTCTACAATAATAGAATTTGCAAAAAACAATTTAAATGCGGACTTAATTAGAGCTGATGAAAGCTCAAAGCAATATAAAGAAGGTGATTTATATCCTTATTTTCTTTTTAAAGAATATGATGCCATTATGCTTTCTATTACTCCAATTAAAGTTCAAATTAAGCGATATGCAGTTATCGGAATAAATCACACTTAAGGAGGAAATTTATGAGTGAAATTAAAGGTCAATTATTAGGTATTGTGTTGGTATTAGCTATTTTTGGAGCTGTTTCTGGAGCATTATATTCAGCATTTAAAACTTCTGCTGATAATGTTGCTGTAAAAGTAAGTGCAGATACCAAAGTCCCAGCAAATAGTAAAGCTATTTCTAACAATAATCTATTAAAATTTAATAAGTAATTTATGATATAAGGTCTATTAGTTATAGGCCTTTTATTTTTTGTGTGCTAATATTATAAAGAGGTAATATTTATGACAAATTATGAAAAAGTTTTAGAAAACTTAAAAACTAAGTTAAAAATTGAAAATTTAGATGCTAATGCAACATTAGCAAGTTTAGGACTTGATTCCCTTGATGTTGTAGAATTTGTTTTAGATTTAGAAGATGAATATGGCATAACTTTTGAACCAAGCGAAACTCAAGACATTAAAACTCTAGGTGATTTATTAAGACTAATTAAATCTAAATTAGGCGATAAATAAATTTTTAAAAAAAGTGTTGAATTGAGCAACGCTATTTGCTATATTATTAAAGCACTAAGGTGCTATGCCAACTTAGCTCAATGGTAGAGCAATCGGCTGTTAACCGATCGGTTGTAGGTTCGAGCCCTATAGTTGGCGCCAGTGGCCTATTGGAGAAGTGGCTTAACTCACATGCCTTTCACGCATGCATTCATGGGTTCGAATCCCGTATAGGTCACCATTAAGGTTATAAATGTTTGATACTCTTTCGTTGGGTGTCAAACTTTTTTTGTTTATAGCGATATATACTGACTTTTTAAGAATTGACACCGTGTAATAGTGTCTAAAAAAGGAAGTAAAATAAGATATTAATCATCATGTTTACATGAATAGTGTTCACTAATACATGACAATACACTATTACACAGTGGAATGCACACAATTGAAATTTCATAAATTGCTTAACGCCGCGCTTAATTTTGTTCCATTACTTCATTTTTCTAGATAATAGTTATATAAATATTTACTAGAAATATAATTTAAGTGAGACTATTTTTCTTAAAACGTAAGAATAAACGTTTCAAATCATTTGAAAGTGTATAGTATTAGGTAAGTTATATTTTATTTATTTCTATATTAATCCATTTTTATTTTATAAAATTAATTTGGTTATTACTAAAATTAGTTATAAAATTACATTGCTTAATAAAAGTGTTCCGAAAAAATAAAAGGAGATTTTATGGAAGAAATAAATCATCAAGAAAAAATAAGTAAAAAAATCACTAATTTTTTTATCACGACATTAAATGGAATGGCTCATGGATTATTTGCAACTTTAATAGTTGGTACAATAATTGGTACAATTGGAGGGTTCTTTTTATATGGTAGTGGTAATAGTTTTTGTGATTTTATGTATAAAGTATTTGGTGATAGCAAAATTAGTATCTCTTTTTGTTTACAATCTATTACCGGACTTGGTATTGGAATAGGAATTGCTTTATCTTTAAAACTATCTCCATTAAAAACTATAGTATTAGGAGCTATTGGAGAAATTGCAGCTTTTTTATCATTATCAACCAAATTTTGTATTGATCCTTTTAATTATGTAGAATCATTTATGTTTAAAATAGGAGATCCTCTTACGATCTATGTTGTTGTTATTTTAACAGCTTTATTGTTAGAATTTGTTTTAAAGAAGAAGACACCAGTTGATATATTACTTATACCATTATTTGGAATTATAGTAGGAACAATAATTACTTTAGGTGTAAGATATCCATTAATTTATATAACATACGGAATTCAATGGGTTGTTGGAAATGCCACAAATATTATTCCTTTTATAATGGGAATAATAATATCTGTTATTATGGGAATGGCTTTAACAGCGCCAATTTCTAGCGCCGCTATTGCGGCAATGGTGTTTACTTTACCAACAAATATGAACTACTCTGAATTATTGAGTAGCTCTACATATTCAGGATTAGCATTAGCTAGTGGCGCTGCAATTATTGGCTGTTGTACACAAATGGTGGGTTTTGCTATTCAATCGAGAAAAGATAATTCACTTGGTGTTGTTATATCAATAGCTATTGGGACATCAATGTTGCAATTTAAAAATATATTAAAAAAGCCGATTATTTGGCTCCCTACAATTATAGCTTCTGCAATTTTAGGACCAGTTTCAACTTGTCTATTAAAAGTAGTTTGTTTAGGTTCAAGTGCTGGAATGGGAACTGCTGGTTTAGTTGGACAGATTGGAACTTTTGCTTCTATGGGTAATATTTGGCAAACTTGGGTGGGTATCTTTATTTTAGAAATTATTGCCCCTATTATTCTTGTATTTTTGATTGATCTTTTATTTAGAAAGTTAAATTGGATTGTTAAAGGTGATTTAACTATATAGAAAAAAAGAATTTATATATTAAGATTAATAATATTTAGAATATGCTAATAATTAATAATTATCTTACGTATAATTTGATAAAATAAAGATAACTATATTGGAGGAAATTATAATGAACAAATTTAAGGATTTAAGAATAGTTGATAACTTTTATCAAACTTCGGCTTTTTTTCCGATGCCAACTATATTGATTTCTACACTTGATGATGAGGGGAAAACAACTTTAGGTGCATATTCTTTATGTTTTCCTTATTATATTGCTGGTAAAGATTATTATGCGATGATTTTAGAATGTCGAAATTCTTCAAATACTGCACAAAACATTTTAAAAAGAGGGAAATGTGCTTTAAATTTCCTTGAAGATAATAAAAAAGATTTTAAAGAAACTGTTAGATTAGGATTTCCAGGTGATACAAGTAAAGAGAAAATGAAAGATTGTATTTTTAAACTTGAAAATGGCTTAGCTAGTGGAATAAGGCCACAAATTATTTCAAAAGCTTATCAAGTTTTTGAATGTAGTTGGGATGATAGTTTAGAAAACGCTTATTTAGATAAAAATAAAGTTGGACAACTTGATGGAGTGGAAGGTCCTTATAGAAATTTTAATGGTATAACATCTAAATTTGGTTGTCATTTTATTTTAAAAATTGACAAGATTCTTATGAAAGAAAAATATTATGATGCAATTATTAATGGCGTTAAAGCTAAAAATTTTCCAAAAATACCTGTTGATTATGGTTATAGAGATTCGACAAATTTTTGGTACGAGAAGTTCTCTAAGCCTATTGCAATGCCAATTCCTGCAAAAAAGGAAGCTGATTTAAATGGTGTAATTTATGCTGCAAACAGAATTGATCCTGAAATAAAATTTACTGAAGAAGCCTGCAAATCTCTTGTAAAAGTACCTAGAATATTTTTAAAAACTGTGTTAAATGGATGTGTTGAATATGCTAAAGAACATAATATTAAAGTGATTGATGAAAACGTAATGAAAGACATTAATGATAAGCGAAGAAAAGAAAAAGGAAAATAATTTTATGAAGCAACCTAAAAATATGCCTTTTAAAAAAGTTAAAATGACTGTTTTTACATTTATCATTCTTTGTATAACTGTTTTAATTTTTATATCTAATTTAGTTTTTTTATTCATAAATAAAAAAGATTCTACTAAATCAATTTTAGTATTTAACATATTAGAATCTTTATTAATGTTTATTCTTATTTTTATTCCTAATATTTTTACAAAGATTACAAAATTAAAGATTCCTGCTAGTATGGAAATAATGTATATAATTTTTTGTACATGCTCTATTATTTTAGGTGAAATCGGTGATTTTTATGCGAAATTTGGATGGTGGGACTCATTATTACATTTTTCTAGTGGAATATTATTAGGCATTTTAGGTTATGTAATTATCAATACGTTTAATAAATATAGTTCTGATAAAGAATTTAAATTTTCCCCATTATTTGTTAGTATATGGTGCATATGTTTTTCTTTAGCTATTGGTGCTATATGGGAAATGATTGAATTTGGATGTGATGAATTTTTTGGTACAAATATGCAACAATTTATGGAAAGTCGTGGAACTTTAGATAGTGGAGTAGCTTTAATTGGTCATGAAGCTTTAAAAGATACTATGAAAGATATAAGTTTAGATTTTTTAGGTTCAATTATACCTTCGCTTATTGGGTTTTTTGAGCTAAGAAAACACAAGAAAGGATTTGCTAATTCATATTTAGAAAAAGAAAAAGAAGAAATGAAAAAGAATAAGCCTGTTATTTTTGGAAAATAAAGAAAATAATTGAATTTAGAAGAGTTTTTATTTATATAAGGAGAAAAAATATGTCTTGTACAACTATTTTAGTAGGAAAAAAAGCAAGTTTTGATGGGTCAACAATGATTGCACGAAATGATGATTCACCTAGTGGCATTTTTCATGAAAAGAAAATGATTGTTGTTGAACCTAAAAATCAAAAGTTAAGGTATTCATCGAAACTGTCGACATTTAAAATTGAACTTCCTTCTAACCCATTACGTTATACTTTAATGCCTAATGTTAATAAAAAAGAAGGTATTTGGGGTGCTGCAGGAATAAATAGTATGAATGTAGGAATGACTGCTACTGAAACAATAACTTCTAATCCGCTTGTTTTAGGTGCTGATCCATTATGCGTTGATTATAAAACCGGAAAAAATTATGGTATTGGTGAAGAAGATTTAGTATGTATTGTATTACCATACATTAAAAGTGCTAGAGAAGGTGTTTTAAGACTTGGATCATTAATTGAAAAATATGGAACATATGAAAGTAATGGCATCGCTTTTAATGATGAAAATGAAATTTGGTGGTTTGAATCAATAGGTGGACATCATTGGATTGCTAAAAAAGTACCAGATGATCGATATGTTGTTATGCCTAATCAATTTGGATTAGACAATTTTGATTTTGATGATGCTTATAATGAGGCTAATGAAAATTTATGCTCCAGAGATTTAATAGAATTTATTAAAAAATATCATCTTGATTTAAATTTATCTAATAATTTTAATCCACGCCTAGCTTTTGGTAGTCATGATGATTCTGATCATGTTTATAATACTCCTCGAGCATGGTTTATGCTTCGATATTTCAATCCTAATTCATACAAATGGGATGGTGAAAATGCTGATTATAAGCCAGAAAGTGATGATTTACCTTGGTCGATGATTCCAGAAAGAAAAATTACCATCGAAGACATTAAATATATTTTATCTAGCTATTATCAAGGAACTATTTTTAATCCATATCTTAAAGATGGTAAACATATATATCGACCAATTGGAATTAGTAGAACTAGTTTTATGGCTATACTTCAAATTCGACCTTATGTTAAGGATACTTTAAAAAGTATTGAATGGGTTTGCTTTGGATCTAATGCATTTAATGCAATTATACCGATTTACACTAATACTACTTTAATTCCTTCTTATTTAAACAATACTACTTTAGATGTAAACACCAATAATTTTTATTGGTGTTCAAGATTAATTGGCGTGTTAGCTGATTCTAATTTTAATTTAACTAGTATTTATATTGAAAGATATCAAGATAATGTCGCTAAGTATTCTCATGAACTAATTAATAAACATGATGATATTATTAATGATGTAAGTGATGTTAATAAAGCTAATTTAGAAATTTCAAATATGGTTAAAAAAGAAACAACGAAGACATTAAATAAATTAGTTTATGTAACTAGTATGAAAATGAAAAACGGATTCGCTAGAAGCGATAATTAAAATGAAGGAAAACTTAAAGATTTATAATATATTAAAATTAATGAATGATGGATATTCTTTTATATCCTATGTAAATAATGAAGAAGTAACATTTTTTATAGATTCTGATAATGTAATTGCTATTTCTAATTATTATAGGCTAAAACTAAATAAAACTGATTTTATGAAACTATATAAAGACAATGAATTCATGTTAAAAGAAGACATTGATAAAGTAAAGATGGATTTAAATAAAGATTTAGAATATTATTCAAAGATTCAAAAAAGACAGTGAGGCATATATGAATATAGGGTTTATTGGAGCAAGTAAAATTTTAGAAACAGTTATACCAATTTTTAGTAAATTTCCAGATAAATTTACATTATATGGTATAAGTAGTAGGGATAAAGAAAAAGCATTAGAATTTCAGAAAAAATATTCTATTTGCAAGGTTTTCGATTCATATGAAGACTTAGCAAAAGACGATAATATTGAATTAGTGTATGTTTCTACAGTAATTAGTAAACATTATGAAGATGTAAAATTATGTTTAAAAAATAATAAAAATGTTATTGTTGAAAAATCATTTACTAAATCTTATAAAGAAGCTAAGGAACTAATTGATTTAGCTAAGAAAAAGAACTTATATTTAGAAGAAGCCATATGGACAAGATTTATGCCTAGTAGAAATATAATTAATAAAATCATTAATTCAAAATTAATTGGTGATGTATATTATATTGAAGCAAATCTTGGCTATAATATTTTTAATGTTGAAAGAATTAAAAATCCGTTATTAGGTGGAGGAGCATTACTTGATGTTGGTGTTTACCCATTGAATTTTATTGATATGTTTGCTAGAAGTGTCAATCAAACTAACGAAATAGTTAGCTTTAATGTTATGAGTAAGCTTACTAATTTAGGAGTAGATGAGACAATTTGTGGTAATATCATTTACCAAAATGGTATCATTGGTAATTTCTTTGCAACTATTAATAATCTTACTACTCGAATAGGATATATTTATGGTAAAGATGGTATTATTAAAGTGACAAATATTAACAATCCTGAGTTAATTGAAGTTTATAAAAGAAATAATATTAAAAAGAATAAATTTGATTTGGTAAGTAAAATTAAAGTTAAAGAAGAAGTTAATGGCTATGAATATGAATTCTTAGAAGCGTTTGACTTAATTAATAAAAAAAGAATTGAATCGAATTCAATGCCATTAAATGATAGCTTAAGAATGATGAATTTAATGAATAATATGCTTAAAAAAATAAAATCTAAAGTTGTAGAAACTAATAAAAAAAATTAGGATTAGTAGATTTATTTAATAAATTTAAAGTTTTTAATTAAATAATTTAAGTTATCATTTAAAAGTAATTTACTTAATTCGTTATAAGATGAAATAGTTTTATTTTTATAAGTTTTATAAAAATAATTCATTAATTGATCCTCTATTGTATCTATTTTATTATAATATTTTTCATTAAGACCTTCATATTGTTCAATTAAAAAATTAATAAAAATTCTTCTTATTAAAGATAATAATGAATCATTTAACCAATAGGAGAAAGTGGCTTGAGGAAATTTATTTTCTAATATTTTAAATCTTAAATAAAATTCCAGTCCATCATTAGGATTATGATATAAATCTAAAAATAAAAAATCAAAATTAAATTTATCTATATCTTTTTTTATAAAAATTAAAGCATCCTCATTTATTATTTTTATTTTATTTTTATATTGAAATCTAGGCAAAATAAATTTACTAAAAATGTCAATTATATTTTTATCTTTTTCAACAATGTAAATGTTATTAACATTTTCTTTTAAAGAAATCATAAATTGATAATATCCTAAACCTAGACCAAAAGTTAATACATTACCTTTAGCAGATGCAATTTGCTTACTCATCGTATTAATTTCATTTGGAGTAATAAGCATCCAAATTTCATTTTTGTATGATAATGTTAAATATTGAAATTCATTATTAAAATAACTTAAGTTAGTAATTTCTTTATAATTATCCTTTATTTCAATATCATCGCTTATAAATATTTCATAGGGCTTATATTTTTTAAATTCAAGTTTATAATCATCTTTAATAAAACTAATATTTTTAAAAGCTTTTACATAATCATTATCTAAAAATGAATTTAGATTAAGTTCTTTTAGATGAGTCTGATCTAAATAAACATTAATTTCTTCACTTTCATTAAGATATTTTTTTATATTAATTTTTAATGAATTATTAATATTTTGCTTATTAAAATACATATCCTTATTAGATATAATCAAGTTATTTATTTCTGCATTAAACTTATTTTTTTCAATCTGTTCAACTAGTTTTTCAAATCTTTTAAAATCATTTTTATTTAAATCAATGAGCATGAAATTATCTTAACAATCTATTGACAAATGGTCAATATTTTAGCAAAATAATATGGCGTTGGGTCTTTAGCTCAGCTGGGAGAGCGCTTCCATGGCATGGAAGAGGTCACCGGTTCGATCCCGGCAAGATCCACCAAATTTTAATTAATTAAGGGCTTGATTGATATGAAACATCGATTAAGTCTTTTTATTTTCGCATTTATGAAAATAAATGAAAAAATTTCATAGTTTAATTCATTTGATTTTCTCTTTTTAATCTATGATTAAATATTTTATAATTAATAGGAAAAGAGGTAAAAATATGTCGTCAAAAAGATTTATGTTAAATGAAACTTCTTATCATGGTCATGGAGCTATTTCAAATATTGTTCCAGAAATTGAAAACCGTGGTTTTAAGAAGGTATTAGTTTGTAGTGATCCTGATTTAGTTAAGTTTGGAGTTACTAAAAAGGTTACTGATTTATTAGATAAAGCTAATATTAAATATACTTTATATACTAATATTAAGCCAAATCCTACTATTGAAAACGTTACAAGTGGTGTAAAAGCTTGTAAAGAATTTAATGCTGATTGTATAGTTGCTATTGGTGGTGGTTCATCTATGGATACTGCTAAAGCTATTGGTATTATTATAACTAATCCTGAATTTAGTGATGTTAGATCTTTAGAAGGAGTTGCTCCAACAAAAAAACCATGTTTACCAATTATTGCTGTTGCAACAACTGCAGGTACTGCAGCAGAAGTTACGATCAATTATGTTATTACTGATGTTGAAAAGAAAAAGGAAATTTGTTTGCGTTGATCCACATGACATGCCTATTGTTGCTATTGTTGATCCAGATATGATGAGTTCAATGCCTAAAGGTTTAACCGCTTCTACTGGAATGGATGCATTAACTCATGCAATTGAAGGTTATATTACTAAAGGTGCATGGGAAATGTCTGATATGTTCCATATAAAAGCTATTGAATTGATTTCTAAAAATCTTAGAAAAGCTGTTGCTAATGATCCTGATGGAAGAGAAGGAATGGCTTTAGGCCAATATATTGCTGGTATGGGATTTTCTAATGTTGGTTTAGGTATTGATCATGCTATGGCTCATACTTTAAGTGCTTATTATGATATTCCTCATGGTGTTGCTTGTGCAATGTTATTACCAATTGCTATGGAATTTAATAAGGAAGCTACTGGTAGTAAATATAAAGATATAGCTATTGCTATGGGTGTTGATGTTTCTAATATGAATCAGGAAGAATATCGACAAGCTGCAATCGATGCTGTTAAAAAATTATCAATAGATGTTGGCATTCCAACTAAATGCGAAAAGATTTTACAAAAAGATCTCGATTCATTAGCTAGCGATGCTCTTAAAGATGTTTGTTACCCAGGTAATCCAAAAGAAGCTAGTAAAGAAGAAGTTATTGCGTTATTTTCTAAATTAATGTAAATATAAAAAATTAAAAATGTAAAAGCACTTTTAAAAAAGAGTGCTTTTTTTGTTAAAATCCTTTAGATCTCAGCTTTTTTATTAAAATTTAATAAATTATTTTGTTATAAAAAATAATAGTAATAATAAGAATCTAAATTTATAATATTCATATGATATTTAAAAACTTATTTAAAACTCATAAAAAAGAGAAAGTATCTAAAATTGAAGCGCCAAAAAATGGTATTAGGTTTGCTTCAGCTACAACAGACTTTATTTTTTATATTGTAATCTTTTTAATTTTATATATATTTGGCGGAAATGGATTTGTAAATACTATTACAGATTATGATAATAATCAAAAAATTATGAATTCATATGTTTATAGTTCATCTTTAGGAAATTTTCAAAATGGTAAATTTATAGAGATTAAAGATGATACTAATTCTATTGATAATTATCTAAATAGTCTTGAATATTATTATTTAAATTGGAAGACTGGAGTCTATAATAATTTAATCGATAAAAATAATAATTTATATATCGAGAATCCAAATACAATTAATTATTTAATTGAATTTAATAATAAAGAAATAGATTATAGATATTATTGGTTTAATGTGAATGTATTAAAATTAGAAGATACTTTAAATTTATATGATTCAAAAGAGGTTAAAGATTTTTTTATTTATCAAAATGATAAAAATCAAATTGCGGTAAAAAATCCAAAATATTTTGATGATAACGGGAAGATATATTTACAATTTCAAGAAGATATTACTTCATTTTTTAAAAAAGAATATTCAAAAGCAAGTCTAGATTTATCTAATTCATCTTTTTATCAGAATGTACAAAAACAAAATGAAGTAGCTGAAAAAATTGAATATATTGTTTTTTTACTTACCCCCTTATTAATTATCTATATTATCCCTGGATTAATATTTACTGAACGAAAAACTTTTTCTAGAATAATTTATAAAATAGGTTTAATAAATATGGAAGGTAAAGATCTTAGTAGATTTTCTTATTTATTAAGGTTTGTTCCTTTTTTAATGATTTTATTATTAAATTATTTTTTAAATTCTTTAATTATTTTTATTATATTATTAACGTTGCTATTTATTTTTAATCTTTGTTTATCTTTATTTAGTCCTAATAGAAAAGGAATATTTGATTATATATCAAATTCTTTATATATTGATGATCGTAAAATAAGTTTTATTAAATATGAAAAAGAAGACAAATGATTTAACCTTTAATTATTCGATGATTGATAAAGATTATTCGAAAGGATATTTAGCTTTAGCTCCTATATGGAAAAGAGCTTTAGCAGGATTAGTTGATTTTTTATTATTTATATTTATTACAACTAGTTTTTATTTTGGGTTTAAAGAAATTTTTTTAACATCTAGTAATGTTAAAAAAATTAATAATGAATTTAGTAATGTAATGAAAGAATCAGGGCTTTTTAAAGAAGAAAATAATGAATTTTCTCTTTTTGAAAGTAATAATTATTTAGATTATCAAGATATTGTCTTTAAATTTTATTCTTCAAATTTAAATAATATTGATAATAAAGAAACAGTAAAAGATGTATACTGGTTTAATGTTTACTTATTAGGTCAAGATGATGAATTGAATAAATTTGATGACGAAAATAATAAGCGATATAAATTTGTTTTAAATAATGGAAAAAAATATTTTGAATATTCAATTTCTAAAAGTGGGGAAAAAGAATATGATAAGTTTGCAACTATTAAAAAAGATCTTTATATTGACAATGAATTACCCAAAGATACATATAATAAGATTTTAAATTATTATTATAATTTAGATTCTAATTGTGTATATGCTATAGCTTGTAATGATTTATATTCTACAAATGTTTACCAAACATTAAGAACATCATATAGTCGTTATTATTTTAATTACCCGCTTTATGTTTCTTTACCACTTTCTTATTTTATAATTTATGTTTTACCTATCTTAATTTTTAAAAATGGAGAGACTTTTGCAAAGAAAATGTTTAATTTATGCCTAGTTGATATAAATGGATATAGCTCAAATAAATTTAAAAATATATTTAGAATGCTCATTCCTATTTTATTTATTTTAATAATTTTTATATTTAACCCAATGTTTGCTTTAATATTATTTTTATTAATGGTTTTTATTTCTTTTTTATTAATGATATTTAACACTATGCATAAATCGCTATTTGATTTTTGTGGATTAACACTATGCATTGACAATAAAGAATCTATTTGGTTTAAAAGTAAATATGAACAACTTCAGTATGAAGAAAATATGAAGAAAATAAAGAAATTGTAAAACACATTTGTATTATATTTTTATCTAACATTTTAATGCTACTTTATGTTATTATATAAGGCTATTTTGGGGGAATGATGGATGGAAGTCAAAATTCAAGGTCTTACAAAAAAATTCTATAGTAAGAAAAATCAAGAGACAATTGCAGTAAATAATATGACGTTTACAATTCCTGATGGTAAACTTGCTGGATTGCTTGGTCCTAGTGGTTGCGGTAAATCAACAACTTTGTATATGATTGCTGGTTTACATAAGCCAACTGATGGTAAGATTTATTTTGGAGATGAAGATGTTACTAATATTCCTCCAGAAAATAGAGGAATTGGATTAGTATTTCAAAACTACGCATTATATCCTCATTTATCTGTTAGACAAAATATACAGTTTCCACTAGACAATGTAAAAATTAATTACGTTAGTGGAAAAGGTATTGATAATAAAAAAATCAAAGAAATTGATAAAGAAATTAATAAAGTTACAAAGGAAATCGAATCTTTTAGTAAAAAGAAAGAACATCTTTTTAAATTAAATGAAGAATTAAAAGCTAAAAAGGATGAATTTGCTACTTTAAATGAGGAAGAACAAGTAAATTCTAAACTTATTAAGGAAATAGCTAAACAAGAAGAAGCAATTTATGCTATTCATATTGATGAGAACGCTTTAAATGAATTAAATGATAAATTAAATAATTTAAATAAAGAATTAGATTATTATAAAAATACTGAAGTTGATTTGTATAAGACTAGAAAATTAACTAAAGATGAAAAAAACGAAATCGTTTTAAGAATGGCTAAGTTAGTCGATATTGAAAAATATCTTGAAAGAAAGCCAAAAGAACTTAGTGGTGGACAACAACAACGTGTTGCTATTGCTAGAGCCTTAGCTAAAAAGCCACAAGTCCTTTTACTTGATGAACCTCTAAGTAATCTTGATGCTAGACTTAGACTTCAAACTCGTGAAGAAATTAAACGTATTCAAAAAGAAACTAAAATTACTACAATTTTCGTTACTCATGATCAAGAAGAGGCTATGTCTATTAGTGATTTTATAGTTGTAATGAAAGAAGGAGTTATTCAACAAATTGGTGAACCTCAAGCAGTTTATGATGAACCAGCTAATTTATTTGTTGCTAAATTCTTAGGGTCTCCTGCTATTAATATTTTTGATGGAGAAATAAAAAATGGAAAACTTTATATTGGTGAAAAAGAAATCGATAGCGATTCTGTTTATAAAGTTGAATACCATGGCCTAGAAGATTATACAGTTATTGAACCAGTTGATGATTCAAAAGTAAAAGAAACTACTAAATTAATAAGTGAAAAAGAAGACTTAATAAATAAAGCTACTGGTGAAGATAAAATAAAACTTGAAGAAGAAGTTAACAAATTAAAAGAAAGATTAGAGACTGAAAAATCTAAACTTCAATATCATGAAGTTACAAAACAAAAAGAAGTTAATAAAACTGATCGTAAAGTATTTATTGGTGTTAGACCTGAATGTTTTAAATTAAATTCTAGAGGAAAAATCAATGTAAATGTTGATATAGTTGAACATATTGGCCGAGATATTTCCGTTATAGGAAAAATTGAAGGTCAACCAAAATCACATTTAAAAATTATCATCCCTAGTGAAGAAAGATCTAAGATTGTTGGAAATGATAAAGCAACATTTTCTTTAAAGAAATTTTATGTCTTTAACGAAGATGGAACACGTGTGAAATAAAATAAAGTTGGTAAATTTATGGAAAATTCACAAATTTTAGATCAAACATTATATGTAAGAAAGAGAAAATGGTATATGCCAGAATGGTGTAAAGCATGGATTGCTCTTATACCAGCATTGTTTTTCTTAATAGTTTTTATGATCTATCCAATATTAAATACAATATGTATTTCTTTTATTGAAAACTTTGCGTGGGTTGGAAAAAGTGGAAGTAGCTTTGCTTTAACTAACTTTTTTGCTGCAGCGAATAACTCTCGTATTCAAGAAATGTATTTTAATTTTAATAATTATATCAATGTTCTTATTGATAACAATTTCCAAACAGCATTATTTAATACGGTAATGCTTGTTATTGTACAAGTACCATTAACTATCATTATTGGTTTGCTTATTGCAGTTGCTTTAAATTCAATAAAACCATTAAAAGCATTTTTCCAAACAGTGTTTTTCTTGCCTTATGTAACTAACACTATTGCATTAGGTGTTGTCTTTTCAATGATGTTTTCATCTAATTCTGGTGGTTTAATGAACTCTTTTATAAATCTTTTTGGATTAGATCCTGTCGGATGGATGTCTAATAAATGGTCGATGTTTTTCGTTCTTACAGTCTATTCAATATGGAATGGATTAGCTTTTAAAATATTAGTATTTTCTAGTGGACTTGCTACAATTGATAAACAATATTATGATGCTGCTAGAATTGATGGTTCTTCTAAATTTACTATTTTTAGAAGAATTACTGTTCCATTATTATCACCTCAAATTCTTTATATTACTGTTACCTCGTTCATTGGGGCATTTAAAGCTTACTCACAAATTATTTCTTTAGTAGGTGGTGGTGCTACTAATTTTGGTGGAAGTAATAATAAGATGTGGATTACAGTTGTTGGATATATTTATTATTATCAAACTGATAAAATTGGCCAAGCTAGTGCTGCTGCAGTAATTTTATTATTAATTATTTTACTTATTACTGGTGTTCAAATGTTAGTAAGTAAAAAAAGAGTTCACTATTAGGAGGTAAATGTATGGCAAATTCAAGCAGAAATGAAGTTTACTTTACTAGTGAAAGAGATCGTAAAATTTATGTAACAAAGAAAGTTTTACATTATATATTAGTTTATGCATTTTTAACAATTTTGGGTTTATTCATGATAATTCCTTTTTATTACATGATTATTAACTCGTTTAAAGATGCTAAGATATATGAAAATGAATTATTAAATAGTAATTTAAATTTATTTGATTTTTCTAGTATGGGATTATCATTAAATAATTTTAAGGCTATATTTAATTTAAAAATGGGTGGTAAACCTGTCAATATTGGTATGTTTTTCCTCAATACTTTTATTGTTTCTATTTTATCTACTATCTTTACTTTAATTACGACAGTATTAGCAAGTTTTGCTTTTGCTCGTATTAATTTTAAAGGTAAAAATATATTATTTTCAATTTTGCTTGCTACTATGATGATTCCTGGTGAAATGATGATTATTACAAATTATCAAACAGCATTAACATGGAATATGGCAAATACATATAGTTCATTAATATTTGTTCATGGTGTGAGTGTTTTCTATATTTTCTATTTAAGACAAACATTCCAACAAATACCAAATGAGCTTTATTTAGCAAGCAAGGTTGATGGCTATGGAACTTTCTCTTATTTATGGAAAGTAATGATTCCGATTGCGATGCCAACTATTATTTCGATTGCTATTTTATCATTGATGGGTGCATGGAATAGTTATGTTTGGCCTAATTTAATTGCTAGTGGTGAAAACCCTATCTTTGGAAATTCGATGAAATTAGTTAGTAATGGTCTTATGGATATGTTTACTAATTCGTTAACTGGAGAAAGTAATGATACAGCTAAAATGGCTGCAGCTTTACTTGTTACTATCCCATTATTTATTTTCTTTTTAATTTTTAGAAAGAAGATTATGAGTGGAGTTTCTCGTAGTGGTATTAAAGGTTAGTCTTAAGGAGTTTTTGTTGTGAAGAAGTTAAAATTAATTGCATTGTCTTTATTTGCTACAACTGGATTATTAGCAAGTTGTGGAGGAAATAATGGAGGAGTTGGAGCTGATTATACAGTTGATATGAGTATTGATACAAGAGGTGTAAATATTGAAATGTGGACATCTTTTGGCCAATCTATTAATAGTAATTTAGAAAATATCTTAGAAGAATTTAAAAATGAAACTGGTATTACTGTTACTCATACTTCAAAAGGTGGATATGAAAATCTTCGTGAAGCGATAAGTTTAGCAGCTTCCGGGCAAAAATATCCTAATGTTTGTATTGGTTATCCCGATCATTTTGCTGGTTATATTAATTCAGATATTCAACTTCGACTTGATTATTTAATTGAACATGATAGTGAAATTCCTACTAGTAGAACAAATGAAGATGGGTCAACCTTTTATGAATTAGATCCTATTGATATGTCTAGTTTTTATAGTGATTATATGAAAGAAAACCAAAATCTTGAATTTAAAAAAGATGGGAGTGGTTATACTTTAGGATTACCTTTTAATAAATCTACTGAAGTAATGGTTTATAATAAAACTTTTATTGATTGGGCAAGTACTCAAAATTCTAACATTAAAGTCCCTGAAACATATGATGAATTAGAATCAGTTGGAAAAGCTATATTTACTTTACTTGATAATGCTCCTAGGGCTTTTAGTAGTTCTAAAGGTATTTTTGATTATGACGATAAACATGTTGCTACTAAAGGCTATGTTTTAGGAAATGATGGAAAGGTCTATCTTAATGAATCCGAATGTTCTAAGGCTACAAAAAATGATTCAGTTATTGATTTAACTTCAGTTACTTCAACAATGCCATTTAAAGTATTTTCTTACGATTCTCAATCGAATTTCTTTATTTCTTTAATTAGAAATTATGGTGGCGAGTATACTCATTTAGATAAGTCAACAAGAAAAGGATATGTTGATTTTAATAATGATGTAACAAAAGAAGCCTTAACAATGGTTAAAAAATTATCTAATGAAAATATTTTAGGTATACCAAAGACTTGGGCTAAAGAATCCTTTTCTACTGATGCATTTAAACTTGAATTAACATTATTTAGTGTTTCTAGTAGTGCTGGAGCTAGTAAGAATGTAAATGGAAATAGATATGAAATGGGTGTAAGTACTGCACCTGTTAAAGATTTAAGTAATAAAAATGTTATTTCTCAAGGAACAAATTTAGCTATTTTAGATAAGGGTAGCGATAAAGAAATTGTTGCTAGTTGGAAATTGTTAAAATATTTAACACAAAAAGCTAATGGTGAATTTGCTTATGAATCGGGATATTACCCTTGTTCAACTATTGGTATGAATAGTGATATTTATCAAAATTTCTTAAGTGGTAAAGGAGTTAGTGATTCTGTTGAAGATAAAGCTAAAAGAGCAGCAGCTAATGTTAATGCTAATGTTTATTTAAATGATTCATCAAATTGGAATAAATTCGTTGATGATGCTTTTGTTGGATCGAGTTTAGTTAGAACTGAGGCTGAAACAATTATTCCTCAAGTTATTGAAGGAGCTTTAACAATTGATGAAATTTTGAATAATGCTTATTCTAATTTATCTTCTTATGTAAAAAAATAATTTTAAGGGGGAAATATGAAAGAAAAATTTATTAAAACTTTATTTAGTAGCGTTATATTAGGTCTATCTTTAGTTAGTTGTGGAGGTAATAAAGGTAACTCCTACCCTAAAGATTATAGTATAGATACTACTGGGGCTAGTATTACTTTTTGGACTCCTTTTGGTGCTGAAATTGAAGGCTATGTTGAGAGTTATATTCAAGATTTTGAAAATGAATATGGGATTAATGTTGAGCTTGAAAGTAAAGGTAGTTATGATAATTTAAGAAAAGCAATTGTTGGAGCAGCCACTAGTGGAAAGTATCCTAATGTTGCTTTAGCTTATCCTGATCATATGGCTGAATATGTCAATAATGATATTATTCTTCGTCTTGATTCATTTTTTGAGCATGATAATGAAACTACTAATTCATTAGTTAGCGATAATGTAAGTCTAGCAATCTCAGATTTTTATTCTGATTATATGAAAGAAAATCAATTAGTTGAGTTTAAAAGTGATGGTAGCGGATATACTCTAGGTGTACCTTTTAATAAATCAACTGAGGTAATGGTTTATAATGAAACTTTCTTTGATTGGGCAAGTTCAGTTGATAGTGATATCAAAGTTCCAACTACTTACGAAGAACTTGAAGTTATTGGTACTAAAATCTTAAATGTTATGGATAATGCTTATGGCAAGATTATAGGTGAAGATAATAAAATTTATAATTCTGCTAAAGACGCTCCTAATGGTAAAATTAAGCTTGATTTCACTAAACTTACTAAAAATACAGATCCTACTGATTCTAAGTTAGAATCTACAAGATTCGTTCCATTTTCTTATGATTCTCAAGCTAATTTCTTTATTACATTATGTAGACAATGGGGTGGAGAATATACTGGTGTTGATCAAAATAAACACGGGAAGTTACTTTTTAATAGCGATAAAGTAAAAGAAGGTTTAGCTTATATTCAAAAATTATTTAATAAAGGAATTATTGGTATCCCTGCTAGTTATGGTGAAGCTAAATATAATTCAAACCCATTTAAAAAGATTCAAACTGTTATGAATATTGGTTCTACTGCTGGAGCTGATAATGCTTTAGCTAGTGGAGATAAATTTACTACTGGATCTGCTCCAGTTTTATATAAAGATAGTGAACATAAATATGTTATTTCTCAAGGAACTAATTTAGTAATGCTTGATAAAGGTAGTGATAAAGAACGCCTAGCTTCTTGGCAATTAGTTAAATATTTATCAAAAAAAGTTAATGGTGAGTTTGCTATTGATTCAGGATATTTTCCAAGTTGTGAATATGCTCAAAATAGTGAAAAATATCAAGAGTTTTTAAATATGAATCCTAGTAAATTATTGCCTAACGAAGTTCAATCTCAACAAATTGCTAAGATTAATAGTTCAATTTACATGAGTGAAAGTGAAAATTGGACAAAGTTTGTTGATACTCCTTTTGTAGGTAGCGCTAGATGTAGAGAAGAAGTCGCAACAATTATTCCACAATTGTTTACTGATAAAAAAACTCCTGAACAAGTTCTTGAAACGGCTTTAAAAAATTTAGTTGATTTTAATAAATAGAGGTGAATATGAAAAAAAGATTTAAATTTTTATTAAGTATTTTCTTACTTGGAAGTGTAATTAGTCTTTCAAGTTGTAATAATAATAAGGTTGATCTTCTTGATCCAAATACTAGAGAATTAATTAAATTAAATGATGTTAATGAGTTACTTCCAGAAACTCCATACACTGATAGTTTAAAATTAAAGGAAGATTATACAAATAAAGTTTTTACTAGTGATGGAATTGGTTTAGTAAAATTAGCTAGTAATACTGATGGAGATACTGCTAAATTTTATGATGCTAGTAAAACTATTAATGATCGTTTTACTCTTAGATTTTTAGGTATTAATACTCCTGAATCAACAGCCACGATCGAACCTTGGGGTAAAAAAGCTAGTGTCTATGTTGCTAATATTTTAAATAAGGCTAATGAAAATGGTGAAATTGTTTTAATTAATGATTTTGATGTCTTTGGTCAAAAAGAGACTAATGGTAGATATTTAGGTTTTGTTTGGTATCGACTTGATAAAAATAGTGATTTTAGATTACTTAATTTAGAAATCGTTGAACAAGGATATTCAAAGAATTTATTATTTGATGAATCAAAGCGTTGTAATTATCGCTCTTATTTTGAAAAAGCTGATATTTATGCTTCTAGACTTAAATTAAGAGTTCATGGCTTTAAAAATGATGATGGCTATGATTATAATAATTCCGTAGTTAATACAACAATTAAATATTTATTAGATAATTATGAAAAATTAGGGGTTACTGATGAAAGTAGTGGTAAAAAATTAAATATCGATGCTACTGTTCTTGGTCTTAGTGGAGATAATCTTTATCTTAGAGATACTATTCCTAATGAAGATGGGGAATATGGTTATATTTATCTTTATGCTGGATATGGTAAAAGTTTAGCTAGTGTTGTTAATGTTGGTGATTATATTAATTTTTATTGTCGAGCTACTACATTTTTAAATAGTGTTCAACTTAGTGATATTGAATATTCTAGTTATGGGCGATATAAATTTATAAATTATACTTCAATTGCTAATCAAGATATAACTAATGCTGATGAAAAAACTATTAAAGAAGTTAAAGCAACTAAGGAAAAAATTGCTACTTTTACTCCATATTTAGAATCTGATTTTAATTCATTAGATGATTGTAAATCTTTAAGTGATGTTTCTAATTTTAGTAATCGCTTAGTTAAAGCAAAATTAACAATAAGAAATGTTACTGCTAGTAGTGATGATGATCAAAATGAAGGTAGTTCTACTTCAAATGAATATTATTATAAAAAAGATGAAAATTCTAATATGACAATTTATTCTTATTTAAATGATATTAGTAATTATCTTTATATTAATATGAGAGTTGATGGAACAACTTATCCTTATCCTGAATACAGTATGTTTGAAGTTGGCAAAACTTATATAGTTAAAGGCTATTTAAAACCATACTATGACAAATATCAAGTTTGTTTATTTAATAACAAACTTGAATTTAACTATATTGAAGAATTTAAGGAAGAAATGGAATAATTATGAAAAAAAGTTTAATTTTAACATTAGGTTTAGGAATATTCTTATTAGGAAGTTGTGGAAATAATGATGTTTCAACATTTGATCCTAATAATTGGACTGATAAAGATTATTTAGATAAAGCTTTTAAAGGAACTGTCGCTAGTTATCAAAATGGCATTAGTTTTACTGATGAAACTGTTGAATATTTATTGTTTAAAGATCGTAGTTCTCAAAAGAATTTTTACGTTTGTGGAATTAGCGATGTTGTTGGAAAAGTGAATAAAGAAAGTGTAACAAAAACTATTGCTTTTGATTGGATAGTGAGTGATGACTCTTTATTTAAAGTAAATGATATTTCTAGTATTCCAGGAGCTAAATTATATACTCCTAAATATTCAGAAATTAAAGAAGATACAAAGGTTACATTAAAAGGTATTGCTTATTTAAATAGTGATACTAAAACAGTAACTTATAACTTAGTAATTAAAGCTAATGCTTAATTACTAGTTTGAATAGATTAAGGTAAAATTTTTAGGGAGGATTTTATGAAAAGAAAATTTATACCAATTCTTACTCTTAGTGCATTATTATCTTTAGGTGCTATGAGTGGAACATTAGTTAGTTGTGGGGAAATCAATAACAAAGATGATGATAACGGCCAAACAAAGACTTTAACACTTGAAGCAAGTAAAACAACAATTGAAGTAGGAAGTGATATTACTTTCACTATTAAATTAGATGATTCTAATTTAATGAGTGGATATGAACTTACTAGTTCTAATCCTAGTGTTTTAGCTATTAAAGGAACTAAAGCTACTGCAATTAGTGCTGGTGAAGCTAAAGTTTATGCTACTTATAAAGGTGCTAAATCAAATGAAGTAACTATTACTGTCACTGAAAAAGGTGAAAGTTATACTAGTTTAACTGATGCTATTTTAGAAGCTAGTGAAGGAGAAGCTAATGCTTCCAAAGGTGTTACTAGTAATGAATACAGTGTTAAAGCAGTTGTTGTTTCAACTGATAAAGATGCTAACATGGTAATTTATGATGGAGAAAGTTATGGATATATCTATAAGAGTAGTATTGATATTTCTGGCTACAATGTTGGTGATACGCTTAAAGTTAAAGGTGCTTTAACTAATTATTATGGATGTTTACAATTTAGTGATCCTGCTATTACTAAATTAAATGAATCTATTGCTTTACCAACTCCTAGTGAATATGATGCTAAAAAGTTTGAAGAATATGGAGCTAATGCAGCTAAAAATAGTTCTAAAATTACTACAGGAATTGCTACAAGAAACGAATATGTTACTGTGAGTAAATTAAAATATGTTGGTGGTTCTAAATTTGAATTAATGGATGCTACTACTTCTACTTATAAATTAATTAGTGTTTATAAAACTGAGAAAACTTATAGAGAGAATAATATTGAAAATTTAGCTAATGGAACTGAAGTAAGTATAACTGGATCTATATTAGGCTTTAATAGTGGTAAAGGATATTTTAATCTTATTGCTAATGAAGTTAAAGTTACTAAAGAAGCTATTAAAGCTACTGGAATCACTTTAGATGTTGGAAGTGGTACAGTTGAAACATATGGATCACTTAAATTAAGTGCAACTTTATCTCCTGAAGGAGCTGGAGGAAATGTAAGTTATTCCTTAGCTAAAGGTGATGAAACAAAAGCTAAAATTGTTGATGATAAATTATATGGATTAGAAGAAGGTGAAGTTACAGTTACTGCTAAAGTTGATAGTTTAGTTAGTGAAGCTAAAAAAGTTACTATTACTAAAGGAAATAATGCTTTTGCTAATGCAGAAGTTAAAACTGTTAGTGAAATGGCAGAATTAACTAGTGCTGATCAAACAAAAGTTTATAAAGTTACTGGTGTAGTTAGTGAAGCTAAATCTACTGATATATATGGAAACATAATTATAAAGGATACTAATGCTGAAAAAACTATTAAAGCTTATGGAACTAGTAGTGATTTTACTGCTTTTAGTGAAGCTGATGGAAAATTAAAATTTAATAATCAAAAGAACTTTAATACTGCTATTTTAAATAAATTATTTGCTCAAGGAGATACAGTTGAATTCTTTGTTGTTCCTTATACCTATAACAAATCTTTATCTTACTACTTTGCATTTAATAAATTAGTTAAAAAGGGCGAAGGTGGTGAGACCCCAGTTACTCCTACTACAACTACAACAATTGATGGTAAATATAAAGTTGTTGATCCTGAAATTGGTAAAACTTATAAATTAGGTTTAGATCAAAAGGCTTTAAATAAGACTTTATATTTAAATGGTGAAATGAGTAGCTATTATCAAGCTACTACTGAAAATGATGCTGAAGCAATTGATGTTACTTTAGAAGGTACGCTTGATGCTTGTAAAATGTATTATTTAAATGATGGTGTTAAAACTTATATTGAAGCTATTTTAAGTGGAGAACATAAAAATGGTGTTTATTCAACTGAATCAACAATGACTTGGAAATATGATTCATCACTTAAAACAATGGTTACTACACTTGGAGAAGATGAAGTTTATTTAGGAACATATAAAGATTTTACTACATTTAGTTTAAGCAATACTGAATATGCTAATAGCTCAACAAGTTACGTTTCTCATTTTCTTACAAAATTAGAAGAAAGTGAAAAAGTTAAAGTTACTGGAATTAATGCACCTGAGAGTATAACTTTAGAAGAGTATGAATCTAAAGAAATTGGTGCTACTGTTACTCCTAGTGATGCTACAGTTAAAGGATTAACTTATACATCTAATAACACTGAAATAGCTACTGTTGATACAGAAGGAAAAGTAGTTGGTGTTAAGGCTGGTGAAACTACTATTACAGTTACTAGTAAAGATGATCCTTTAATTTCTAAAACTGTTAAGGTAATAGTTAAGGCTGCTCCAACTGATGTTGATTTTGTCGATATCAAATCCTCTGATTTTATAAATACAGGAATTACAGGTGGGACTTATAGTAATCTTGATGAAGTAGTTGAAGTAAAAACTAAGGGTATAAACTTTTCTTATAAAAATATTTATTTAACAGAAAATTATTTCCAATTAAATAATAGAGAAAATAATAATAAAGGCAGAAGTTCATTATGGTTGTCTTCGCTTAGTGAAAAAGAGATTAGTAGTATTACAATTACTTGCGGAAAGACTTGGAATGGTAAAGCAAATTTAGAATGTCAATTTTCAACTGAAATAATAACAACCTTGAATGACACATCTACTTTGACTTGTAGTGGAAGTGAGATGAGTGATGTCAATAAGACTTACACTTTTAATTCCAATATTGAGGGTGCTAAGGGCTTTATCTTTGATACTCAAACCGCTAAGGGAGCTTTATATATTTCAAATATACGAATAACTTATAAAAAATAAATTAGAAATATTTAATTGACTAAAGGGGTTTAAGAATATAGTTATCTTAAACCCCTTAGTTTTATTAAAAAGTCTTTAAATATTGGATTAAATTTATAAAATTATATTAGAAATAGGAGATATTAATGTTTCATTTAAATAGATTTTCTTTAATTAAAATGATGTTATTTTCTACTTTATTTATTAATTTAGTTTCTTGTAATGATATTAATAAAATAAATAAAGATAATGAATTTAAAGTATTTTTTAGTTTAGATAAATATCTTTACGAAGTAGGAGAAGTAATATCATTTAATAATTTAGAAGTATTAGATAAAGTAACTAGAAAAGAAATACTAGATTATAAAATATATTTAAATGAAATATTAATTAGTACTAATGAATATGTTTTTAAAAGTTCTGGAACATATTCAATATATATAAAAAAAGATAATTATCAAACTTATAAGTTTGATAATGATATTGAAGTTATAGACAATAGTGTTAAATCTAAAGTGATGACTTTAGATTTAAATAAAACTAAGACTAATTATTATATTGGAGATATTTATTCATATAACGATATATATTTATTTGATGAATTTAATAAAAGAATAAATAATTTTAATAGCGATCTTAATGATGGATATATTTTTAATAGTGTCGGAGAATTTAAGATTAATTTATCTTATTTAGATTATACAGATATTAGTTATGTAATTAATGTGAAAGAATCAATTACCCCGATATTAAAAATAACTAATAAACCAAATAAGTTATATTATGAATTAGGTGATAGATTTTCTAAAGATGGTTTAAAAGTAATTAATTTAAATAATAATGAAGAAATTACTGATTATTCTTTAAGTATTTTAGATGGTGAAATATTAAATACTTTAGGAAAAATTGAAGTAATTGTTAGTAAAAATAATTTTGTATCGACATCTTTTTATATTGAAGTTAATAATAAAACTAATATTAATGATATAACTACTTTAGATATTTATACAATAAATGATACTCATGGGGCTTTTTCTCGTAATGGTGAAGTTAGTCCTAAACAAGCTGGAGTGAGTTATATTAGTAGTTATTATAACAACTTAAAAGATGTTAACACCTTATTTTTATCAAGTGGAGATATGTTTCAAGGTGGAATTGAATCTAATAATACTAAAGGTTTAATTATGACTGAAGCAATGAACTACATGAATATTGATGCAATGACTATCGGTAATCATGAATTTGATTGGGATGAAGAATATATTATTAAAAATAAGGAATTAATGGAGTTTCCTTTATTAGCTAGTAATATCTTTTATAAAGATAGTGATGAAATTCCAAGTTATTTAGATAAATCTGTAATTATTACTCGTAATGATTTAGATATAGGAATTATTGGGAGTGTAAGAGAAAATTTAGGAAGTTCAATTATTAGCTCAATAAGTAGTAAATTTGATTTTCCTAATCCAATTAGTTATATTAAAGAAGAAAGTGATAAGTTAAGGAAACTTGGTTGTGATGTTATTATTTTATTAAGTCATGATGAAGGATATGATATAAATGAAGAAAATAAACCAACTAAGTTTTATGATTTAACTAAAATAAGTAATGTAAGTAATTCTCGATATGTTGATGCGATGATTTTTGGGCATGATCATAATTTAAAATATGGTATATATAATGATGTAAGTTATGTTGAAGCTAGATGCAATGGATCATATTTAGGAAATATTAAAATTAATATTAAGAAAAATAGCGAATTTAATTATTCTGTAATTAGTTCTAATTCTACTGTATTAGATATTTATAATTTAACTAATAATGTTGATAGTGATACTAATATTGATAATTTATTATTTAAATATAAAGATGAAATCGGAGATATAAATGGAGTAATTTATAATTTTAATAATTATTATTCTAAAAATGAATTTACTTACATTGTTTCTCAAGCTATTGTCTGGTTTATAAATAATAATAAAGATAAGTTTGATAATAAAGAAATTAATATTGGGGTCCATAATTTTGCTGGAATTAGAAGTGCAGTTAATAAAGGAGAATTTAAAGAGAGTGATTTAGTGAAAGTTTGTCCTTTTTCTAATTCAATTTCGATTATTAAATGCAATAAATCGATGCTAAATTATTTAATTAATTCAAATAATGCAGTTTATTATTTATATGATGAAGCACTTATTAGTAATGATGGATATTATTATATTGGAACAATTAGTTATATTGCTGAATTTACCGATAAAAATAATAATTCTAGATGGCTTGATTATAAAGAATATAATGACTTTATAATTAAAGATGTTGTTAAAGATTTTTTAGTCAATAATAAAGATTTAAATTTGTAAAACAATTGTAAAATTATAAAAAATACTTTATTTTAGCTGAGTTTTTATATAGAATACTTTGGTAATCGGATACCCCCAAAATAACGAAGATTACATTTTTTAAGGAGAAAAAAATGAAAAAATCTAATGTTTTGTGGGTTGCTTCTATTTTACTTGGAGCAAGTATTGTTACTAGTTGTCAAAATCAAGAAATAATTGATACAAATACTATCTATCAAATAAAACTTGTTTATAATGATGGTGAATCTTATCTTTATGAGGCTAAAGGTGGAAGCTTAATTAATTTAGATACTTTTACTTTACCAGAATATGATTATAAAAAAGTAGAAAATTTTTATTTAGATGAAGAATATAATAAAGTCTATGATTATAATCAAAAAGTAAAAGCTAATTTAACTTTATATGTTAAATTAGTTGATAATAGTTATGATATTAAAACATTAAAAGATAATAACAATGTTGGTGAGAAAGTAGTTGTTAGTGGAGTAGTTGGGTATAAAAAGAAATTATTAGGTTCAAAAACTGATAGTGATCCAAATGGAACTAGATATAATGATCAAATTGATTGTTTTTATCTATTTGATGATACTGGATCAATATTAATTTACGATAAATATGTTACTGATAATGTTAAAGTTGGAAATAAAATAACTCTACAAGCAACTTATACAACTTACATATTAGGAACAGAAATTGAATATGCTAATAAAGCTGGATACACTGGAAGTCGACAATTAACTAATGCAACAATAGTTAGTAATGATAATTTAACAACTAATAAAATAAATCAAGATTTAGTTAAAAATGTTGATTTATATGATATAACTGTTGCTCCTACAAATATTAATATTACTAGTAACGTTTATAATGTTCATGCCAAAATTAAAAAATCTCAGGAACCAGGATATTTAAATTACTATTTATATGATCCAATTGGAGTTGGTTCTACTTATGTTTATACAAATAATAACGGGTCTGACTATGCTTGGCTTGATGAATTTGATGATGATGAATATCATAATGTAGTTATTGCTATTTATAATGCTAAATGCGCTAGTAATAATAGCTATTATCGTATTATTCCTTTAGAAGTTAATGAAGTTTATAAACAAACTGATTTAGATATAGCTAAAGGTGCAGCAGTTACTATTAGTAATAGTGTTAATACTGAATATTTTTATAGTAATAATGATGTTACTTTAGATAATCAAGTTAGTTTCGATTCTTCTTCAATGTATAAAGATTGTAAAATTAATATAACAAGTAGCGATACGTCAATTATTGACATTAATAGTGACAATAAGATTATAATTAAATCTAAAGAAGGTAGTGCAAATGTGACTTTTAAAGCTAGTTTAAATGGAGTAGAAGCTAGTGTAAGTAAAGTCTTTAATGTTATTAGTCCTAGTAATATTATAACTACTAATATTAATGATATTTATGATAATAGTGATAGTTTAGCTAACAAAGAAGTTAGTATTAAAGGTATAGTAGTTGGATATGCTTGGAAATCTAAAGCTGGAAATAAAGGTGTATATTATATTAATGATGGAACAAATACAATCTTAGTTTCCCTAAATAATGAAAGTTTATCTACTGAACTTGAAATTGGGCAAGAAGTAATTTATACAGGTACTTATAAGGTTCAAGATTCTGGAGATCGTAGTCTTAATGATGCAAATTTAAAATATTATACAACTACTAAAAAAGAATTAAATTATACATTTAAAACAGTAACTGTTAATGATTTATATAATAATTATAGTGAGTTATCTAAAGAAAATATTTCTGGTCAAGTTTTTGAATGTAGTTTCATTGTTGGTATAAATGATGGTAGTTATTCAAAGACTGCTAAAATGATTGATTTAGATAATAATGAAGTATTTATAAGTGTATATTCAGGTAGTTTTTCTAATGTTGAATTCTTAGAAAAATATGAAGGTAAAAAAGTAAAAGCAAAAATTGGTATTCGTGATGAATATTATAAATCTAGATTTAGAGTTGATGTATTAAATGAAACAATTGAAGTGATTGAATAGATTATTTTAACTTAATTTTATAAATTAGCTATTTTAGAAGTTTAATTTCTTTAATAGCTTTTTTATTTATTTTATATAATTAATAAATAAAATTATATAAAATAATATTATGATAAAAAAAGAAAAGTATGGGAATATTATTGATTATTTAAAGAGTAATCAAAAGTCATTTATAGAGCAATCTTTTAATGATGTTGATGGATTAGTCTTTTCTTATTTAGCGTATTATAATTTTGAATCAATTAATATTAATTCTAAAAGAGTGAAAATAAGTTCTATTGAAAATGAATTATTATTGAATGAAAATAATTATCATTTAAGTAATTATGATGAAAAGAAGGAATTTTTAATAGCATTAAAAAGCTCTAATCGATATAAAGATATTGAAGTTAGTAATTTTGTTAGATTATATAATTTAGAAAAAGAAGAGCAGTTTTGCGGGGTTTTATTTCATTATAAAGACTTATTTTCTTTTGTTAGTTTTAGAGGAACTGATACTACAATATATGGATGGAAAGAAGATTTAAATTTATCTTATTCTTATCCACTTATTTCTCAATGTGATGCTTTATCTTATTTAAATAATTCATATAAATATTTAAATAAGATAATTTATGTTGGTGGTCATTCTAAAGGTGGTAATTTAGCAGTTTATAGTGCAATTAATTCATATAAATATATTTATAAACATATTATACATATTTATTCTTATGATGGACCTGGGTTTAAAGAATTATTTTTTAAATCTAAAAAATATAAAGAACGTAAATATAAAATTATTAAATATGTTCCTGAATTTTCTATATTTGGAATGATTATGGAAGAAAGTGAAGATTTTAAAGTTATTAATGCTAAGGGTTTTACAATTATGGAACATATCGTCTTTAATTGGATAATTAAAGATAATAATTTTGATATCTTAACTAGTATTACTAGTGGTGCTTATATTTTTGATAAAGCTATAAATAAATGGTTACTTTCTTATGATGATGAAACGAAAAAAAGATTAGTTTCTTTACTTTATTCTATTATTATTAATAACAATATTTTAAGAGTAGAAGATATAAGGAATAATTTATTAAATTTAGTTAAAACATATAATGCTCTAGATAAAGAAAGTAAGATATTTATTAAAAAGGTTACAAAAAAATTTATATCTTTAACTTTAAATTATGCTAAGGATAATTTTATTAATGAGACAAGTAAAACAAAAGAAATAATTAAAAATAAAATTAATTTTAAAAATAAATAATTATTTTAATTTATTTCCTTCATTAAAAGCTTTAGCTACAACGTTTCCTAATTCAAAATAGTTATTACTAGTAGGATCAAAAACTAATATATGAGCTTTAGAAATATCAATTTTACTAGTTTCTTTATTAATGATTTTTTCATCAACAGAAACATTAATAATTTTAGCAACTAAAATCTCACTTTTTTCATCATAACTTAATAGATGACATTCTAAAGCTAATGGAAGTTCATTAATAATTGGAGCATTAACGAATTCACTTTTAGTTATACTAAATTTTGATTTTTTAAATTTATTTACGTCATCTTTTCCACTAACAATACCAACATAATCACAACTAGCGACAGTATCTTTTGTTCCTGCACTAATTGTAAAATCTTTATTACGAAGAATATTTTCTGTAGTTAAATGTGTTTTACTTAAACATAGCGTAACTTTATCATAATCAGACATCATAGACCAAGCAGCATTCATAATGTTAACACTATTATCACTATTATAAGTAGCGATTATTGAAACAGTTTCAGGAAGTAAATATGGTTTTGAACCTAAATTTTTTCTCATTTTTCAATCTCCTTTAATTAATATAATCTTTTATAATTTTAACATTTAATGTCGAAAGTGTTACAAAATTTATTTATTATTAATTTTATTGAGTCTTACCTAAGTAATTTAATAACCTAAATTAACTTAATTAATTTTTAATTACTTTAATAACATTACTTAAGATATTTGTAAAAAATTCATTTAACTTAAAAGTATAAGAATTGTTTATTAAATTTTACTTAACTTTATGATCTTTATAATTTAAAATTTCAAAATATAATTATTTTTTAATGTAAATAAGTATAAAAAGATAAATAAATTGTTAAAATATCTTAAAGGAAAAAAATTATGTTAGATAAACACTTAATAGCTAAAACAGACCCTAAAAGTAAAGCTGACTCATTTATTTATTGGCAAAATTATCGCATTACAGTCTTATTTGATGAATTATTTCGTATTGAAAAATCAAAAGATAAGATTTTTAATGATAAAGCTACTCAATCAATTTGGTTTAGAAATAAAATAGTTCCAAAGTTTGAAATTTTAGAATCAGATGATTTTCATATTAAAGTAAAAACTAATAAAGTTACATTAGTGTTAATTAATTCAGTTTCAATAACTGATTCTTTTATTTTGATAAAAAATAGAAAAATTTATTTAGATAATGAAGGCAATCTTAAGGGTACTTATAGAACTCTAGATGCTTATGATGGCAAATATTTTGTTGGATTTGATAGAAAGGGCAATACTGAAATAAAATTAGATAATGGTGTTGCCTCATTAAGTGGGGTTAGTGTCATTGATGATAGTAAAAGCTTGATATTAGATGATGATGGTAAATTAAAAAGTGCCTTAAAAGATCATGAGGATTATTATGTTTTCGCATATGGACATAATTATAGAGAAGCATTAAAAGCTCTTTTTGAATTAACTGGTTATACTCCTTTACTTCCTCGATATGCATTTGGTAATTGGTGGAGTAGATATCATGAATATAATGACAAAGAATATATGTCTACGCTATATAAATTTATTAATCATAATGTTCCAATTACTGTTTCTACAATTGACATGGATTGGCATTATAATTCTAATAATTTAGATAAAGCGATGCATATAGAAGAATTGCATCGTAACACTCCTTTTTATGGTGGAAAAGATGGCTGGACAGGATACACTTGGAATAAGGACTTATTCCCTGATTATAAAGGCTTTTTAAAAGAAATTAATAATCTAGGATTTCATGTTACCATTAACCTTCATCCTGCTCTTGGAATTAGATGGTTTGAAGATTGTTATAACGATTTTGCCTTGGCTATGGGTAAAGATGTAAAAAGCGGAGAACAAATTAAGTTTGATATTACAGATGATAATTTTATCAATAATTATTTTAAAATAATTCATAAGCCATATGAAAACGATGGTGTTAGTTTTTATTGGATAGATTGGCAACAAGGAACAAGTTCAAAAGTAGAAGGATTAGATCCTTTATGGAGTTTAAATCATTATCATTATTTAGATAATGCCTATAATCATGATAAAGGTTTAATTCTTTCTAGATATGCAGGTATAGGTTCAAATAGATACCCAGTTGGATTTTCTGGAGATACTATTTCTAGTTGGAAAACATTGCAATATATTAGTGAATTTACTTCAAAATCTAGCAATGTTGGTTTTACATATTGGAGTCATGATATTGGTGGACATTTTGGTGGCAAACTCGATTATCAACTTTATACTAGATTTGTTCAATTTGGAGTTTTTTCACCAATTAATAGATTGCATAGTTCAAATATGCCAATAATAAGTAAAGAACCTTGGTATTTTTTAAATGGATGTGGAGATATCGCTATGGATTTTTTACGATTAAGACATAGATTAATTCCTTACTTATATTCTTATAGTTATAGAACACATCTAGAAGGACTAGCTTTAATAGAACCATTATATTATGAAAATTCTAATAAAAAGAAGTCATACAAATATCCAAATGAATATATTTTTGCTCAAGATGGTTTCATTATTCCAATTACTACTCCATTAAATAAAGATGGCTATGCATTAGTAAAAGGTTATGTTCCAAAAGGAAGATATTTTGATTTTTTTACTCACGATATTTATGAAGAGAAAAAAGATAAAGAAATAACTTTTGCACGAACATTAGAAAGTATGCCATATTTAGTTAAAGCCGGTTCTTTTATATCTTTAAATCATGACAAGCTCAAATATAATGAAGTATCAAATCCTAATAAATTAATGCTTATAACATCTATTGGGAATGGATCTTTAACTCTTTATGAAGATGAAAATAAAAATATATCGAAAACATATTTTAAAAATAACGTAATTGATTATAAAACATTGCAATTATCAATTAGTTTTAGTAATTCTAATCAAGTTTTTCATCATAATAGAATATTTACTTTTGATTATGTCGATATTGAAACTGCAAATATTAAAGTCTATAAAAATAATAAAAATTATGAAAATTACAAAATTCTATATGCTGATAATTTAAAATTTGAAATTGAAGTAGATAATGAGTCAACATACTTAATTGAAATATCATTCAATATAACTAATCGATTCATAGAAATAAGTAAAATATTACAACGCATTTTATATACAATTGTTATAAGTACTGATGATAAATATAAGGTTCTAGATGAGATATCAAAACAATCAAATATTGAAGATTTGTATAATGCTATAAAAAATAATCAATATCTTAATAAATCGCAAAAATTAAGATTACTTGAAATATTTTAATTGAAAGTGTAAATTTATTAAACATGTCAATTATTATCACTGTAAAAGTCAAAAGAAGTAAATTTTTTTAGTTTACATCGAAATAAATTGAAAACCGCTTCGCATTATGATTTAATCATAATAGTTGTTAATCAACCAAAGGAGCATTTTTATATGACTGGTGTTGTAAAATTTTTTAATGATGCAAAGGGCTATGGCTTTATTGTTTCTGATGAAACAAAAAAAGATATTTTTGTTCATTTTACTGGAATCGAAGGTAGTGGACATAGAAGTTTAAAAGAAGGCCAAAAAGTTACTTTTGATGTCGTTAATGATGAAAAAAGTGGCAAAGAAAGAGCAGTTCACGTAAAATAAATTTGTTAGTTATATTATACTAAACCTATTTATTTTATGAAAAAATATAAAGATAGCCAATTTCATATAGTTAATCCGAATTATCAAAAAGGATTAAGTGAAGAAGAAGTAAATTTATATAAGAAAAATGGTTTAGTAAATAAAAAAAATAAAAGAGTAGGAAAATCTCATTTAAGAATTATATTTGAGAGTTTTTTTACTTTTTTTAATATTATCTTATATGTTTTAGTAATAATATTTGCTTTATTTCAAAATCTTTATCCGAGTGGAAATAAAGTAATAAGTATTACTAAATATGGTTTTTTAATTGTTATTTTTTTAAATGCTTTAACTTCGATCATTTCAAGTGAAGTGAGTAAAAGCGTTATTAAAAAAATGAAAATTGTTAGTATTAATAAAATTAGTGTTATTCGAGATGGATTAGAAAAAGTTATTGATATTAATGATATTGTTTTAGATGATATTTTATTGTTAAAAAACGGAAACGAATTGCCTTGTGATTGTAAGATTATTCATGGAGATTGTTTTGTCAATGAATCCATGATTACTGGTGAAAGTAATGCTTTAAAAAAGATTGAAGGCGATATATTATTATCGGGTAGTTTTATAAGTTATGGTAGATGTTATGCTCAAGCAATAAAAATCGGTAACGATACATATGTTTCAAATTTAGAAGATAAAATTAATAACATAAAAAAGAAAAAAAGCTTACTAATTTCAAATATAAATAGAATAATTAAATATTTAGTAATGTTTTTAATACCAATTGTAATTTTAGTTGGATTAAAAATTTACTATGTTGGAGAAGATGGAAAACACTTTGTTTTTACTTTAGATATAATTACAAAATGCGGAGCAACAATCGTTGGTATGATACCTATTGGTATGATTCTTTTATCGTCAATTTCTTTATCTGAATCGATTGTTAATTTATATAAGAAGAAGGTTATGATACAAGAATTATATGCAGTAGAAAACTTAAGTCGAGTTGATACTTTGTGTTTAGATAAAACTGGTACTTTAACTACACAAAATTTCGTAGTTAAAAACTATATAAATTTTACTAATTTAGATTTAAAAAATATAATGCCGATTATTTTAAAATTTAATAATGAAGAAAATAAAACTTATTTAGCTTTACTAGATTATTTTGGAAGTAAAACTAATATTAATGAAATAAAAAATATCGTTCATTTTGATAGTAGTAAAAAATATTCTATTACAACTTTATTAAATAATGATTCTTATTATCTAGGTGCTCCAGATATTCTTTTTAAAAATAATGAAAAAATATTATTAGAAGTGGATAATTATGCTAAGGAAGGCTATCGTGTTTTAGGTGTTAAATTAAATGATTTGCCAATTGGCATTATAGTTTTACAAGATGAATTAAGAAAAGGAATTATAAACACGATTAATTATTTTTATAATTTAGATATTGATATAAAAATAATTAGTGGAGATAATTTAGAAACAGTTAAACAAATTGCTAAAGTTTGTGGAATAAAAAATTATAATAAAGCAATTTCTTTAGAAAATGTTCAATTAAATAAAATAAAAGATCTTTCTAATGAATATACAATTTTTACAAGGGCTACTCCTGAACAAAAATATGAAATTGTTCATTCTTTAATTAATGATAAAAAAGTTGTTGGTTATATTGGAGATGGAGTTAATGATACCTTAAGTTTAAAAGAAGCTAATTGCAGTATATCTTTAAATAGTGGGGCCCAATCAAGTAAATGTGTAAGTGATGTTATTTTACTAGATGATGATTTTTCTAATCTTCCTTTAACTTTTTTAGAAGGAAGGAGAGTTGTTTCTAATATAGAAAGGTCTTTATTATTATTTTTAACTAAGTCGATATTTATTGGCTTATTTTCGTTTTTATCTATATTTAATAAAAATGGTTTAATAATTGAAATAGAATCAATATATATTTATGAATTTGTTTCAATTGCCTTGTGTGGTTTTTTATTATCTTTACAAAATCATAACTTAAAGCCACTTAAGGGCGAGTTTATAAAAGCTGTTTTATTAAAATCATTAAAATATGGCATATTTATGACTATATCATCATTTTTAGTAATAATATTAAATTACTTTTTAAAATTTCAGGAATTATCTAGTTTAGTAACAATTAATATTACCTTAGCTGGTCTAATGATTTTATTTGAAATTTGTAGACCATTTAATAAATATACTAAATTTGTTTTTATAATTGGAGTTTCGTTATCTATTTTATTAATGTTTGGTTTTAGTGATGTATTTTTAAATCCAAATTATTTAAAGACTGCAAACTCATCATTAGAGCAAATTCAATTAATATTTGATGATTTTTTTAAAATAAATGTTTTTAAAGCCTATACTTATAAGGAAGTTAGCTTCATAGTTAGTTCAATTATATTTATTCCTTTTTTATATTATCTAATAGATTGGATGATTAAATTTATAAATAGGCATATTAAAAATAAAAAAAGTTAATTATAATTAAAATATGGAATATGTTTTAACAAGTCTAGAGGCAAAAAAGAGTGATTTATTAACTATTAATAATGGTATTTCATCATTAGAACTTATGGAATTGGCTGGGAAAAAAATATATGATGAAATAGTTAAAATTATTAATAAAAGTCTTAAAATTTTAATAGTTGTTGGTAATGGTGGTAATGGTGGAGATGGTTATGTTATTGCTAGAAAATTATTTAATAATGGATATAATGTTTCTATATTAGATATTAATAGCAAGTATTCTAACGAATGTTTAATAAATAAAAATAAATATTTAGGAAAATTTGTTTCATCTTTAAATGATAATTATGATGTATATATTGATGCTATATTTGGAATTGGATTAAATAAGAATATTGAAAATCCATATTTTGAAATTATAACAACGTTAAATAGTAAACAAGGACTAAAAATAAGTATTGATATACCTAGTGGAATAAATGGGACTACTGGGGAAATAATGGGAGTAGCATTTAAAACTAATTATTTATTTACTGTAGAATTTATTAAAGAAGGTCTTTTATTAAATAAAGGTCCTAGTTATTACGATAAGCTTAAGGTTGTTCATATTGGTATAAAATCTATAAAAAAACCTTATTTTGAAGGGGTTTTTGATAAAAATGATTATATTAATTATATTCCAAAAAGAGAAAAAATTTCAAATAAAAGTAATTATGGTCGATGTGCTTTAATTGGAGGAAGCATAAATTATTTAGGATCTATTTTGCTATCAGATAATGCTTTAGCGACACTTTTAGTTGGAGCTGGTTATTCAACTATTTGTGTTCCAAAATCATTATTAATATTTTATTCTATGAAATATTTAGAAAACACATATATTTGTTTTAAAGATCATAATGGATTTATAAAATTTGATAAAAAAAGTTTAGATAAATTATTAAATTATGATTCGATTGCTATTGGAATGGGAATAGGAATTAGTAAAGATGTTTATAAAATAATTACTTACTTATTAAAAAATTATAAAAAGAGATTAGTTATTGATGCAGATGGATTAAATTCATTAGCAAAATATGGAATAGATATTTTAAAAAATCATCAATGTGAAGTTATTTTAACACCACATTTAATGGAATTTTCTCGCTTAACTAATTTAACTATAAATGAAATTTTAAAAGATGAAATACAAATTATTAAGAATTTTGCTAAAAAGTACAATTTAATTATTAATGTAAAAAGTAATATTAGTATAATAAGTAATGGTGAAGATGTAATTTATAACATTAATGGAAATCCTAGTTTAGCTAAGGGTGGAAGTGGAGATGTTTTAAGTGGGATAACATTAGGTTTAATAGCTAAAAGTAAAAATTTAATAAAGAGTGTTGCTTTTGCTTCTTATATATTAGGTAGAGCTAGTGATTTAGCTATTTTAACTATTAATGAGAATAGTGTTTTATCTAGTGATATCATTCAAAACATAAGCAATGTTTTGAATGAATTACAATGATTTGCTATAATATTTAATATGAAAAAAATAAATTTTAGAAATTTTAATCAATATAATTTTGCAAAATTTGCTATGATTACTTCGTATTTATTAGCAACTTTGATGTTAATCACTTTTTGTTATAATCTATTTACAATTGTTTATTATCATAATAATTATGACATTCAAACAATCATAAGCAATGTCATAAATATTTGCTTTTATATTTTTATGGCTAATTATTTTAATAAAGGTAAAAACGAGTTTTATTATCTATTTTATGGTGTATTATGCTTACTAATTTGTAATTTTATTATTCCAATTATTTTGGACATTATACGATTAAATTTTACATATTTCACTTTTATTCCACTTATTATTAGTTCGGTTTTATCAATAATTTATTTTATTTTTTTAGTTTTAGAAAATAAAAAAAGAGAAAAGAAATATTTAAAATGCTTGATAATTGTAGGAATAATTTTAGCAATCGCTTCTTTAATATATGGAATTTTTAGTATAATCAATTTATTTTTAATGTTTATTCCTTTATTTGGTTCATTAACTAATTTTAACGATTTTTTATATTTATTTAGTTTTGCTATTAGTATAATAGCTTCACTAATTGAAACTTGCTTAATTCCAATTATTATTGGTCTTTATCCTTTGATATTAAAAAAAGAAAGATTATATTAATTTTAATATTTTAAAATAATATTGATTATATCGTATTTTTTAAAATATTATTAATTCTTTATATAATATGGTATAATCTTTTTATGAAGAACATTTCTATTTTAATTTTATCTAATGATAAAGATAGTGCTAAGGAATTGAAAAATTTATTAGATTCTAATACTTATAATGTTATCATTACTAATAATCCTTTTGATGCCATGAATTATTGTATTAAAGATATAATTAATTTATTAATCGTTGATATTGTTTCTAATAATGGCTTTGGACTTGAAATTATTAAAAAGTTTAGAGATTATAGTTCAACCTTACCTATTTTAGTACTTATTGGTCGTAATGATATTGAGAGTAAAATTATTGCTTTTAATGCTGGAGCTAATGATTTATTAGTTAAACCTTTTAATGTCTTTGAATTTAAAATTCGAGTAAATAATCAATTAAAAATGTTAAATGAGGAACATCATGAAACATTTAAAAATGGTGATTTAACAATTGATTATGATAAGCGTTTAGTAAAAATTAAAAATAAAGAGATACACTTAACAAATTTAGAATATAAAATTTTAGCTCTATTAGCTAATAATTTAGATAAAGTATTAACCTACGATTACATAATCGATAATATTTGGGGAAAAGATGGACAAGATTATAATGGATTAAGAGTGTTTGTATGTGGTATAAGGAATAAACTTAAAACTGATAGAAAAGTTTCTAAATATATTCGCACGCAAGTTAATGTCGGATATAAAATGAAAAGAGTTTCCTAATCTAAAATTATAAAAAATAAGTAATTTTGGTAAGCTTTTTAATTATTTTTATAAATTATTTATTTAAAAAACATTAAAAATAAAATAATAAAAAAAGTCCTTTCATTATATCTTTGTTTTTGGTAAAATCTATTTCGGTATAAAAATACCGAATAAATTTTATGGGAAATTCAAAACTTACAGAAAATCAATTAAGAAGGATGCCAGTTTACTTAAACTATTTAAAAAGAATCTCTGATAAAGGGGTTGATTTTATTTCGTGTCAAGAAATAGCTGATGCTAATTTTCTTAATCAAGAACAAGTAAGAAAAGATATTGCTTTGGTTAGCAGTATCAATGGAGTTCCAAATAAGGGTAGAGATGTAAAACTATTAATAAGAGACATTGAAAAAGTTTTAGGAATTGATAATGAAAACGACGCGATAATTGTTGGCATTGGAAGTTTAGGTACTGCTTTGTGCAATTATAATGGTTTTAGAAGTTATGGATTAAGAATTGTTGCGGGATTTGATCATAACGAATCTCTAATTGGCAAAGTTATTAATGGTATTCCAATTTATAATTTAATTGATCTTAAAAAAATAAATGAAAAATTAAATGTAAAGATTGCTATTATGACAGTTCCTGCTTTAGCTGCAAAAGAAGTGGCTAATATCTTAATTAATAATGGCATTGAAGCAATTTGGAATTTTGCCCCTATTAAGCTTGATTTAGGTGATAAAGTTATAATTACTAACATGGATATGGCAAGTAGTTTAGCATCTTTATCGCATAAATTATATATTAAACATCACGAAAATAAAGGAGACAAAAATGAGTGAGATTAACGAAAATGTATTAAAAGATGTCGATGCTTTAGTTAAAAAAGGATTAGTAGCATTAGATGAATTTAGAGAATTAAATCAAGAGCAAGTTGATTATATCGTTGCTAAAGTGAGCGTATCAGTTCTTGATCATCATGAATATTTAGCAAGACTTGCAATTGAAGAAACAGGTAGAGGTGTTTTTGAAGATAAATGTACTAAAAATTTATTTGCATGTGAATATGTCACTAATGCAATGAGACATTTAAAAACTTGTGGAATTATAAGCGATGATCCAGTTACAGGAATTACTGAAATAGCTGATCCATTAGGTGTTATTTGTGGTATTACACCAGTTACTAACCCAACTAGTACAGTAATTTTTAAATCTTTGATTTCTTTAAAGACAAGAAATCCTATTATTTTTGCTTTCCATCCTAATGCTCAAAAATGCTGTGTTAAAACTGCTGAAATTATTAGGGAAGCTGCTATTAAAGCTGGTGCTCCTAAAAATTGTATTCAATGGATTGAAAAACCTTCTATGGATGCTACAACAGCTTTAATGCAAAATCCAGGAGTTGCTTCTATTTTAGCTACTGGTGGTAATGCAATGGTTAGAGCTGCATATAGTTGTGGTAAACCTGCTTTAGGAGTTGGTGCTGGTAACGTTCCTGCTTATGTTGAAAAAACCTGTAATGTTGCTCAAGCTGCAAATGATATTTTAATGTCTAAAGCATTTGATAATGGTATGGTTTGTGCTAGTGAACAAGCAGCTATTATTGATCAAGAAATTTATGATGATTTTATTTCACATATAAAAAGATATGGCGCTTATCTTTGTAATAAAGAAGAAAAAGCGATGCTTGAAAAATATATGTTTAGACCAACACCTGATGGAAAAGGAACTGCTTTATTCCCTGGATTAGTCGGACATAGTGCTTATGATATTGCACATAATGCTGGATTTGAAGTTCCAGAAGAAACACCAATTTTATTAGTTGAATGTAAAGAAGTAAGCATGAAAGAATGTTTAACTCGTGAAAAATTATCTCCTGTATTAGCTTTAGTAAAAGCAAAAGACACCGCTGATGGATTTAATAAAGCTGAAGCTATGGTTGAACAAGGCGGCTTAGGTCATAGCGCTTGTATTCATACAGCAAGTAAAGAATTAGCTGATGAATTTGGCAAACGTCTTGAAGCTTGTAGAATCATTTGGAACTCCCCAACAACATTTGGTGGTATTGGTAATGTTTATAATTCTTTCTTACCTTCTATGACTTTAGGTTGTGGTAGTTATGGCCATAACTCAGTAAGTGGTAATGTTAGTGCTGTTAACTTAATAAATATTAAAAGAATTGGTAAGAGGAGAAATAATATGCAATGGTTTAAAGTCCCATCAAAAATATATTTTGAAAGAAATAGTATTCAATATTTAAAAGATGCTAAGAATGTAAACAAGGCTTTCATTGTTACTGATAGTTCAATGGTAAAATTAGGCTTCTTACAAAAAGTTATTGATGAATTAAAAGCTAGAAGAAATGATGTCACAATTCAATTATTTACTGATGTAGAACCAGATCCAGATATTACAACTGTTAAAAAAGGTTGCGAATTAATGAGAAGCTTTGAACCTGATACAATTATTGCTTTAGGTGGTGGTAGCTCAATGGATGCTGCTAAAGGTATGTGGTTATTCTATGAAAATCCAGATGTTAATTTTGATGATTTAAAACAAAAATTTATGGATATTCGTAAGAGAGCCTTTAGATATCCTGAACTTGGCAAAAAATCAAAATTAATCTGTATTCCAACAACTAGTGGAACAGGTAGTGAAGTTACTCCATTTGCTGTTATTTCAAATCGTGCTGAAAATAAAAAATATCCATTAACTGATTATTCTTTAACTCCTACAATTGCAATTATTGATCCTGAATTTACTACTAATTTACCAGCACAAGTTACAGCTGATACTGGGCTTGATGTTTTAACTCATGCTTTAGAAGCTTATGCAAGTGTTTTAGCAAGTGATTATACAGATGCTTTAGCTCTTCAAGCAGCCCAAATGGTATTTGAATATTTACCAAGATGTGTTAAAAATGGTAAAAACGATTTAGAAGCACGTGAAAAAATGCATAATGCATCAACAATGGCTGGAATGGCATTTGCTAATGCTTTCTTAGGTATGTGTCACTCTATGGCTCATAAAGTTGGTGGCATGTTCCATGTTCCTCATGGTAGAGCAAACGCCATTTTATTACCATATGTTATTAGATATAATGGTCAAATTCCTCAAAAATTATCTACTTGGCCAAAATATAATGTTTATGATGCCGACAAACGTTATGCTAAGATTGCTCGTTTACTTGGTTTAAAAGCTAATACTGATGCTGAAGGAGTAGAATCTTTAGCTGAAGCAGTTTATAAATTAGGCTTAGAATGTGGTGAAAAAATGAATTTTAAAGATCAAGGCATTGATGAAAAAGAATGGCTAAGTAAAGTTGAAGAATTATCATATTTAGCTTACGAGGATCAATGTACTCCAGCTAATCCACGTATTCCTTTAGTTAAAGATATGCAACAAATTTTAATTGATGCATACTATGATAATTTTATGAAAACTGGTCCAAAAGCTAAAAAATAATAGGGAATAGCAAGGTTTTAAGTTAAATTAATTGTTTATTTAGACTCGTCAGATTGGCGAGTCTAAATTTTTTAATAAATAGTAATTTATAGAAGTATAAAATTAAATGTTATAAAATATTTGAGGAGAAATATATATGGCAAAATTTGATACAAGAGTCCAAGAATTAAGATATGAGGTAGTTAAGGCTGTTGCTAGACATTTATTTAATGATGACTTTAATGAAAAAGTCTTAGATATTCCTAAAGAAATCATTCCTGGTCCTAAGCCAACAATGCGTTGTTGTATTTATAAAGAAAGAGCAATCGTTGAAGAAAGAATTAAATTAACTATTCATAATTCTTTTGACAATAGTAATGTCATTAATGTTATTCCGATTGCTTGTGATGAATGTCCTTTAGGTGGATATACCGTTACAGATCAATGTAGAGGTTGCATTGCACATAGATGTTATAATGCATGTCCTAGAAAGTGTATTAGTTTTGATAATAATCTTCGTGCTCATATCGATAAATCTAAATGTGTTAATTGCGGAATGTGTGCAAGAAACTGCCCATATGAAGCTATTGAAAATAAGGTTAGACCATGTGAAAGAGCTTGTAAAATGAAAGCAATTTCACCAAGTAATGTTGATAGTAGTGCAACTATAAATTACGATAAGTGTATTCAATGTGGAGCGTGTGTTTATACGTGTCCATTTGGAGCAATTGTTGATGAATCATATATTAAACAAGTTATTGATATCATTAAAGGAAGCGAAAATAATACTAAATATCAAGTTTATGCTGTTGTTGCTCCTTCCATTGGTGCTAATTTTTATGGCTTTAAAACTGGACAAATAATTAGTGCCATTAAAAAGCTTGGTTTTTATCGTGTTGCTGAAGCTGCTTTAGGAGCAGATATGGTTGCTCTTGAAGAGGCTAGCGAATTGGCTAATAAAGGTATTTTAACTTCTTCATGTTGTCCAGCTTTTGTTACATATATTAAAAAATATTATCCTACATTAAGTGATAAAGTTAGTCATACATTATCTCCAATGGCTATGATTTCAAAGACATTAAAAGAGCATAAACCAGGTTGTAAAGTTATATTTATTGGGCCTTGTACAGCTAAAAAACAAGAGGTTAGATGGGAAAGTGTTAGACCTTATGTTGATAGCGTTTTAACATTTGAAGAGTTACAGGCTTTAATTGATGCAAAAGATATTGATGTTGGAAGTTTAGTAGAATCACATTATGAATATGGAAGCGAATTTGGTAGGGGCTTTGCTAAATGTGGTGGTTTAACTGCTGCTGTTAATCAAGCCTTAAAAGAAAAGAAATCCAATTTTATTGCTAAAGGTGTTGTTTGTGATGGAATAGATAATATTAAACTTGTTTTAAATAAATTAAAAGCTGGAACAGATGAATTTAATTTTATTGAAGGTATGGCGTGTGTTGGTGGTTGTATTGGTGGACCTTGTAATTTAACCCATGAAATGCGTAATAAAATTATGGTTGATAAATTTTCTAATAGTGCTGAAAGTAAAACTATTAGTGATGCAATTTTAAAAGCAGGAGTTATTGATAAAAATGAATAAGGAATTTAGAGATTTAATTACTGATGATGAAAGTTTTGCTGATGTTATATTAATCGGTGTGCCATTTGATAAAAATGCGAGTGTTGGTAAAGGAGCTAGTTTTGCTCCACAAGTTTTAAGAGAACTTTCTTATGATTTACCAGCTTTAGATAGAAATGGTAATGATTTACGTTCTTTAAAAATTTTTGATGAAGGTGATATAAAAGATTTTGATTTTACTAACATGGAAAAAGAATTTAGTAATCGATTATTTAATAAAAAAGGCTTTCATTTAATTTTTGGTGGGGATCATTCGATTGCTATTGCTAGTTGTAGAGCTTTTTATAATTATGCAAAAAGATTAGATAAAGAGCCAGTTATTATTCATATTGATGCTCATCCAGATATCTGTGATGTTTATGAAAATAGCAAATATTCTCATGCTTGTCCAATATTTCGTTCTTTAGAGTATGGATATAAAGATGAAAATGTTGTTCTTGTTGGTGTTAGAGGATTTGAAGCTCAAGAAATTGAAGCTTTTAAAAAGAAGAAGGATTTAAAAGTTTTTAAAGCTAGTGATGTTGAAAACTTCGGTATTGATAATGTTATATCATATATTATTAATAAATATAAAGATGACAAATATCTTATTTATATAAGTTACGATATTGATGCTAATGATCCAAGTTATGCTCCTGGAACTGGTACTCCTGAAGCTTTTGGTTTGACGTCAAATGAAACAATGAAATTAATTACTGATTTAGTTAGAAATCTTAATGTTGATGCTATGGATATAGTTGAGGTTGCTCCCCCTCTTGATGTAAATAATATTACTAGTTGGTTAGCTTTAAAATCTTTATATGAGGTATTTTACCAATTAATACTTAGAAAAAATGACTGATTGGGACGCAATATTTAAAGAAATAAAAAATAAAAATTATGCAATTAAGTTGCATAATTTTTTAATGGAAGAAAGAAAAAAATACATCATTTATCCAAAAGAAAATGATGAATTTAACGCTTTTAAACTAACTCCTTATAATAAAATTAAAGTGGTTATATTTGGACAAGATCCTTATTATCATGAAAATCAAGCGATGGGACTTGCTTTTAGTGTTCCAAAAGGAGTTACCTTGCCACCTTCTTTAAGAAATATTTATAAAGAGATTGAAATAGAATTTAAAAGAGATTTTATTGATAAATCTGGTGATTTAACATATTTAGCAAAACAAGGAGTTTTATTATTGAATCCTATTTTGACAGTTCGAGAAAATTTTCCATTATCTCATGATAATATTTTATATAAAGAGTTCTGCTTAGATATCATAAAATATATTGAGAATAATAATAATCCAATTGTTTACTTATTGTGGGGAAATAAGGCTAAGCAATATGAAAAATACATAACAAATAAAAACCACTATGTGATTAAAACAAGTCATCCTTCGCCTTTAAGTGCTAATCAAGGTGGATGGTTTCATAGTAATTGTTTTATTAATACAAATAATTTTTTAATTAAAAATAATATTCAGCCAATAAATTGGCTAAAATGATATATTGACTTATTTAATTTATTTATATAAATAAAAATATAAAAAAATATTTCGAATTAGCATATATATTTACCTAAAACTTATTCATATTTATTAATAAATTAATGTATTTATATTTATTATTGACATATTACTTTATATTATTTTTTTTATTCGAAAATAATTAAATCATTTTATTTTATAAATATTTAATATTTATAAAGAAAAAAGTATACGTTACGACTATAATATAACTAATTATAAAGGAGTAATTTTATTATGGGTTTAAAGAAATATGATGCAGAGGCAATAAAGGCTCAAGAAGAATTGAAAGATGAAGAACTTAAAGCTAAAGAAGAAAAAGAAGAACTTGAAGAGGATGTTAAAATTGATGATGAAATTATCGTTCCAGATGATATTCCTGAAGTGAATGAATCTAACATTACTAGTGATGAAGATGCATTAATTAATGAAATTAATACATATCGTGAAGACTATAAAAAATTTTATAAAAAGCAAAAATTAAATAGAACATTTATAACTGTTGGAACTTTAGTTTTTCTTACTGCAGGTCTTGTTGTATTCTTTTTAAATAAACAAATTGGTGACTATGCAACCTATATTGGAATTGGGATTGTTTTAGTTGCTTTAATTGCAAGTTTTATTTTATCTACTGTTTTTAAGAAGAAACTTGAGACTAGAGCTAGAGACTATATGAAAGAATATTGTAATGCAACTAATAGGTATTTATTTTCTAATAGCGAATTTAATGATGTAAATATCGAAGCTAATAAGCAAATGGATTCACATTTATTTGTTGATGCTCATTTTTATAAAAATATTAGAAACACTAGAAGTAGAAATCATGTTACTTTAACATATAAGAATAAAGTTTTAACTAGTGCCGATCTAGCAGCAAATATTTTAATAAAAAATAGAACTGCTCCAATGTTTTTAGGAAAATACTATGACTACGAATGCGATTATAATAAAGATAAATTCATTATTTTTCAACTAAAGGGTAAAGAATTATCGAAACCTTTAGATGATATTGATGACTTAAAAGTTATGGAAAACAACAAAAGATTTGTCATTTATTCTAATGATGATGAGTACCGTAAATATTTAACTAATAAAGTCCTCACAGAACTTCTTAAATTTAAAATTGATAATGTTTTAATAGATGTTATTTTCTCTATTCATAATGGGAAAGTAGATTTAGGAATTGATTATAGTGATGATTTTATCAATATTCCAGTTGAATCAAATTTTAAAATTGATTATGTTAGAAGAGCAAAATTGGATTTAGATAGAGTTTTAAATATTTTTGATTTATTAGATAAATAAGATTGTCTTAAGGAGTAATTGGTATGAGCCTTAAGGGTAAATGGATAGAAGTTCAAGGATATAAGCATGATGGAAGAATGCATCGCATTTGGGATAGTGTCTTCGTTGTCGATGAAACTGATGAATATATTGTAGTAGCATCAACAAAAACAAAGGTAATTGAACATGATTTTCGCATTTGGTACACGAAAGAGCCGGCTGTTATGATTTTTTTTAAATCTAATTGGTGGAATGTAATTGCAATGCTTAAAAAAATTGGAATTACGTATTATGTTAATTTAGCTTCCCCATATGTTATTGATAAAGATAAAGTGAAATATATTGATTATGACTTAGATATTAAACTTTATCCTAATAAGGAAATTAAAGTTATTGATGTGCAAGAATATGGTTATCATCGTAGAAAATATGGCTATAGCGATGAAATTGATAAAATTTTAAGATTTAATTTAAAAGATATTCGAAAAAAAATGAAAGCAAAGGATTATCCTTTTAATAGTGATACAATTAAGAAATATTATGAATTATTTTTAAATAGAAATGGCAAAGGTAATTTAAATGGATAAGATAGTTTATACAAAAAATGAAAGTGAGACTATTTCTTTAGGTGAAAAAGTATCTCATTATTTATTTAAAGGAAGCGTTATTTTGTTAAGTGGAGATTTAGGTGCTGGAAAAACTACATTTACAAAAGGTGTTGGTTTGGGATTAGGAATTAAAGATGATATAAATTCTCCAACATTTAATATTGCTAAATGTTATTTTAATGATAAAAATTTGAATCTTTATCATATTGATGCTTATCGACTTGAGGATGTTCCAAGTGAAAATAAAGAAATTGGTTTAGATGAGTTAATTGATGGTGATGGCGTTTGCCTTGTTGAATGGCCAAATTTCATTAAAGACATGGTTGATGAAAAAAGAGCACTAAATATTTCAATAACTATTGAAAACGATTTAAGAAAATTTGTTTTTAAAAGTGGTAATTCTAATTATGATAAATTATTTGAGGAGATTAACTAAATGTATAGCCTAATTTTAGATTCTACTAATGTAAAATTAAATGTTGGCTTAGCAAAAGACAATGTTTTAATTGATGAAATAAGTTATGAATGTTGGCAAAAACAATCGGAAATGATGATTCCTGAAATTAAAAAAATTTTAGAGAATAACAAAGTTAGTCCTAAAGAAATCAATGAAATTTTAGTTACAATTGGACCTGGTAGCTATACAGGAGTAAGAATTGCTTTAACAATTGCTAAAGTATACGCCTATTGTTTAAATATACCTTGTTATTTTTTTAGTAGTTTAATGGTTCTAGAAAATTATAATAAAAAATCAATATGTGTAATTAACGCTCGTAGCAATCGTAGTTATTTTGGTGTGTATGATAAAAATAAAGTCTTAGTAAGTGATACAATTAAAACAAACAAAGAAGTAATCAATTATATTAATGATCATCAAGATTATGCTATATGTGGAGATACAGGCTATTTAAATATTGATGGTGAAAATAATAGCGTTTCAAGCAATATGATCTTATTAAAAGATAATAATCATCTTGTTAAAGATATCATGTCTTTAAAAGCTATTTATTTGAAGGATTAATATGCAAATTATTAAAGCAAAAGAAAGTGACCTAGATGCAATTATTGAAATAGAAAATGAATCATTTAAAACGCCGTTTAAAAAAAGTGATTTTTTATATGAGTTAAATAATAATCCATTTTCTTATTTTTTTGTTCTTATTGAAAATAACATAGTAGTTTCTTATATAATTTTCTACATAACATTTGATAGTTCTACTATATGTAAAATTGCTACTAAAAATTCTAAAAGAAATATGGGATTTGCAGGGTTTTTAATCGAATTTGCTATTAATTTAATTAAAAATAAAGGTTGCTTTTGCATTACTTTAGAAGTGAGAATTTCAAATGAAAATGCAATAAGACTATATGAAAAATATGGTTTTAATAAAGTAAATATAAAGAAAAATTATTATGATGATTTCGAAGATGCTTTATATATGATAAGAGGTTTATAAAATGGATAAAATTATTTTAGCTTTAGAATCGAGTTGTGATGAGACTGCTTGCGCTATTATTAAAAATGATGAATTATTAGCAAATGTAATTTCAAGTCAAATTGAAGTTCACCAAAAATACGGCGGTGTAATGCCTGAAATTGCTAGTAGACTTCATTTGGAAAATATTTTATGTGTTATTGATGATGCTTTAAAAAAATCTAATATCAAATTAGACGATATAAGTGCAGTGGCTGTAACTAGAGGTCCTGGATTAATTGGTGCTTTACATGTTGGCCTGCAAGCAGCTAAAACGATATCTTTAATCTATAATAAGCCTTTAATTCCAGTACATCATTTAGCAGGACATATTTATGCAAATGAATTCGTTAAACCTTTGAAGTTTCCTCTTTTAGCTGTTGTTGTTAGTGGTGGTAATACGGAACTTGTCTATATGAAAGAACATTTGTCCTTTGAGATTATAGGCGAAACAAAAGATGATGCTATAGGTGAAAGTTTTGATAAAGTAGCTAGAGTTTTAGGTTTACCTTATCCTGGAGGTGTCGCTATTGATAGGCTTGCTAAAGAAGGTAAACATTCTTATCATCTTCCTGAACCATTAAAAGATAATAGTTTAAATGTATCTTATAGTGGATTAAAAACTGCAGTAATTAATTTAGTTCATAAGGAGGAGCAAAATAATCGAAATATTGATATAAAAGATATGGCTAAGTCGTTTCAAGATACTGCTATTAAAGAATTGCTTGATAGGGTAAAAAGAGCAACAAGTAAATACGATGTTAAGCAGGTTGTTTTAGCTGGAGGAGTTAGTGCCAACTCTTATTTAAGAGAAGAAATTCAAAATATGTATAAAGATAGTTCGATAGATGTCATTATACCTCCTATTTGGTGTACAACAGATAATGCAGCAATGATAGCGAAAGTTGGTAGTTATTTATATGACAAAAAAATATTTGCACAATTAAGTATATCTGTCGATCCATCGTGGAAAATTGAAAATTATTTAAAATTTTAATATTGTACTCGCTTTTGATGAAATTCTTATCGGTATCAATAATTCAATTGACAGTAATTTAAATTAAAATATGTTCATTTGTGGAGTAATTTTTAGTGTAGATAATAACTTAAAAAATTTCGAAATATAATTTTATTTTTCAAAATATAAGAAAAGATTTTATTAGAGAATTAGTCAGTTTTTATATTAAGAATTGTTCTAAAATATTGATTTTGATAAAATAATGAAATTTGTAACTATAACTTCTAGTTTAACCTATAAGATGAGTGGAACTAATAATGTTTACAAATCGTTAGAGCCTTAGAAACTTTATTAATAAAATAACTTAAAGTATAAATGAAGCATAGATTTTGTTAAAATATAACAAGTGAGGTTGATTATGGAAGCAAAAGTTTTAGATTATAAAAATGATGTTAAATGGATTGATGTAAGTAATGATTGTGGCCTTAAAGTACGTTTATGCACTTTTGGAGCGAGTGTTTTTTCATTATCATTAGATAATAGTCCACTTATTCTAAGTTTAAAGGATCAAGAATTCTTTTTAAATTGTCCACAATATTTTGGCAAGACTCTTGGTAGAGTAGCAGGAAGAATTCCTTTAAACGGAAATTTAGATGGGGTTAGTTATAAATTAGCTCAAACTAAAGATTTTAACTATACTCTTCATGGTGGAGATAATAATTCTATATCTTATAAAAATTGGAATTATAAGATTAGAGAAGCTAAAAACAAAGTCGATGTAATTTTTGATTTAGTCGATAAAGATGGAGCAAATGGTTTTCCTGGAAGATGCCATATTTATGTAATTTATTCTATTTTTAAAGATCAAAATAATTTTAAAATTACCTTTAAGGCTTCAAGCAATAAAACTACTTTATTGAATTTATCAAATCATATTTATTGGAGTTTTAATAATGATGATTCCATTACTGATTATTCTATGAAAATGAATGCTTCTAAATATGGTGTTGTAGATAAAGATGTATTTATTATTAAAACTGAAGATGTTCCTGAATATTTAGATTTTAATAGAATGTCAAAATTAGGACCTAAACTTAATAAAGTTGAAAAAACATTTTTAGGAACAATTGACAATACTTTTATCTATAACGAAGTTAATAGTAAAAAGCCACAAGTTATATTAAAAAATGATAAGGTTCAACTTTCTTTGTATACTGATTATCCTGCAATGAATATTTATGTTGATAATTCTATGACAAATGTTGATTTTATTAATAATGATCATTTTAAAACTAGACGAGGTATTGCCTTAGAACCTCAATTATATGTTTTAGATGGCGATTCTATTGTACTTAAAAAAGGACAAAAATATAATCATTTTATATTGTATAAAATTAAGAAAATAGCTTAGTTTGGGAGGGTTTTATGATTAAAGAGAGTGATTTAATTAATAATTTTATTAATATTTTTAAAATTAGACCTGATTACGTTATCGATACTGGTGGACGATTTGAAATTTGTGGAAACCATACAGATCATAATCATGGATATTGTATAGTTGCTAATAGTTCTTTAAGAGTTTATGCTAGCTTAAAAAAAGATGAAGATAAAGTTTCTATTAAGTCAAAAGGTTATGATTATTTTGAATTTTATATAAATGATCTTGAACCAAAAATAGTAGATAGAAGTAAACCAATTGCCTTAATAAAAGGCGTTCTTTTTAGATTAAAAGAACTAGGGTATAAAATAGGTGGATTTAAAGCTTATATTGAAAGTGAAATTCCTGATGGTAGTGGTGTTAGTTCGAGTGCTGCAATGGAATCATTATTTGGTTATATTATTTCTTATTTATATAATGATGGTAAAATTGATCCATTAGTAATTGCAAAAACTGGTCAATTTAGTGAAAATAAGTTTTTTTATAAGCCATGTGGATTATTAGATCAAGTTGGCACTTCGTTTGATAGTAGTAATTTCTTAGATTTTAAAGATATAGATAATCCTAAAATTATTAATTTACCATTTAATTTACCAGTAACTTTATTTTTAATAAAATCTATTGGAGATCATTCAAATTTAACTCCTTTGTATGCTGCTATTCCTAATGCAATGTATGAAGTTGCAAATTTATTAGAGGGAAAGAAGTTTTTAAGAGATGTAAATGATGAGAATATTTTTAAACGTATTGATGAATTAAATGTTGCTAGTGACATTAAAAGAAAAGCTAAACATTTCTTTATTGAAAATAATAATGTATTAGAAGCTAAAGATGCAATTTTAAACAATAATTTAAATGAATTTTTTGATGCTATTAGAAAAAGCCAAGAAAGTAGTAAAAATGATATTGAAAATACATTTGTTAAAGGAGAATATGTTGGTTCACCTCAAGAAATTATTGATAAAGCAAGTAAATTTTTAAAAGACAATGGAGCTATAAGAATTCATGGAGGGGGATTTAAGGGTACCGTTTTAGCTTTTGTTAAAAATGATTTTGTTGATGAATTTTCAAAATATTTGATGAAAAATTATAGTCCAGATCGTTATTTTAAGGTTACTATTTCAAATAAAGCTGTACACTTTAAAAAATTATAATCGTGTTTAATAAGGCTAAACTGAAATTATTTAATTTATTTAAAAGTATTAATTACAAAAATATCATTTATGTTTTAATGATATTTTTTGTATTAGCTTCTTCAATGATTTTTGGAGAGGTTAATAATTCAAATGTAACAAATGCTTTTGGTAGGAATTTTTCTTATACTTCAACTTTTATTTTTTATTTTATAATTTTAAGTTCTTTTATAGCTACTATTTATATTGCTTATATTAATAAAATAATTAAACTTAATAAAAGAATTATAATTTTTATTTTTATAGGAATTATTACTATTACTTACATGGGATTAGTGGTTTTTCTAACTGATTATTCTCATCTGTTTATTAATAATACAAATAAAATTACCAATTTAGATAAAATAAAATCTTTAATGGATGTTAGTTTGAGTGTTTTTATGGCTTTTATCTTAATGCATGAAGTTCCTCGCTTTAAGGAAAAGGATTTAGCTATAAGAATTTTTTGTTATATGTTTATTATTTTTTCTTTGGTGATGATTATTTATTCATTAAATACAGAATTTCATAAATACGTAACAATAATAAAACATCCAACCTTTTTTACAAAATATGAATATGGGATTCAAAATGGTTTACAATGCTTAAGCTTTTTTAAATATGGTAATGTCTATGGTCATGTTTTATTTTTACTTTCTTTAGTTATTTTGTTATTATCAATAAGTTATAATTGTCGATATATTTTTCTATTTAATATTATTGTTGGAATATTTATAATTTTTAGTGGATCAAGATCGAGCTTTTTAGGATTTGTTATTTTACTTATTTCTTATGGTATTAATTATTTAATTTATTTATATAGAAAGAATAAAGTTATTTTTTATATCATTATAATTTTACTTATTTTTTTATTTTTCTTAATCACAATTGATGCATTTTATTTTAAAAATATTACTATAAAGGAAGCTATTATAAAAAGCGATGGAAGTAAAAAAATTATTCATTATTCTATTTTAGATTTAGCTAAAAAATGCTTTAATTATATGAAATCTCGTTTAACTATATTTGATAATGCTAGAAATAATTTTATTTTAACTGATTATATTTTTGGTATTGGTTACAATATAAATGATTTATATTGTAGGACATTTGATACTTCTTTTTTTAATTATCATAATGGTTACATTGAAGTGTTTACTTCTGGTGGAATTTATTTATGCGTATTATATTTATTTTTGTTAGGATATATTATTTATAATAATTTCAAGATAAATAAAAATAAATCTACTTATAAGAATTATTTATTAATAATTTTGGCCCCTTATTTAGTTTATCAATTAAGTGAAGCGTTTCCTTTTTTATTTAATGTTTTTGGAGGTGGAATTATGGCAATTTTACTTATTATGGTTCCTTTTAATCAAGTTATAGATGAAGATAAAATTTCTAATATAAGAAATTTATTTATTAAAGTGAGGTAATAATTATGAAATTTGATAATTTTAATAAGGTTTATAAGTTCTTATTATTATTCCCTATTTGGGGATTTATTGCTTCAGGAATTTATCGAATTATATATTATTTTAAAGTTAATAAAAGTTTATTAACTTTAATTGTAGGTATAATTTGTTTTGTCCCTTTTGTTGGATTTTTCGTGTCAATAGGAGATTTTGTTACAATTTTAATTAATAGAAAATTATTTATTTTTATTGAATAAAAATTGTATTGAAGGTATTAAAAAATAGTTAATTTTGATAAAATATTGTTATGGGAAAAGATTTATTTAATTATATAAATTTCAAAATGTTTAATGTCTTAACAAGTAAAGATAAAGAATTTAATCTTGATATGTTAATGAAACTATATGATTATTTTTGTGGTGAATATGGCGTTGATAATGCTTTAAGGAATGATATCATTAATTATTTAGAAAGAACTATAAACTTTTCTATTTATAAAGATAAAGAAATAGATGATGAATATGAAAACGATATCTCTAAGAAAAATAAGCGTGAAATTATAGTTACTAAGTTAAATATATTTAAAAAAAGAGGATGGATCGAAGAAGAGTATAATAAAGATTTAGATACCACATATATGCTTAATAGTGATGCCATAGCATTACTTGAAGTTTTTTATTCGATTATGCATATTGATCATAGTAATGAATTTAGCGGTTATGTTATTTCAACTTATAATAATTTAAAAAATCTTGATTATAATAAAAATGCTACACAGGCAATTGAACAAGCTTATGAAAGTAGTAAAAAATTTAGTAATAATTTAAATGGTATGAATAGTAATATTCGTAAATATACGAATGATATTTTACAAAAAGAAAATTTTACTGCTAATGATATAGCTTATAATCTATTTAAAGAATATCAAAATCAAGTGGGTGTAAAATTATTTAATAATTTAAAGACTAATGAAAATCCAAGGATGTATGCTCGAGATATCATTTTGCTAGTTGATATTTTTAGCGAGGACGATAATTTTCAAAGAATAATGTCCAACTATAAAGATGTTAAGAAAATTAAAAAATTAACTAATGATGATTTTCAATACATGAGGAAATTGCTTAATTATATTAAAACTACTTTTTTAAATGTTGACTCAAGAATTAGGAATATTGATATAAAAAATAATACATATTTAAAAGTATGTGAAGAGAAGATTAAATTTATTATAAATGAATCTAAAGATATTGAAGAATCTATTAATAATTTATTAAAAAATATTGAGATTTGCAGTGATTTTTCAAATTTTGAGGATTTTTTCGAATTTGATAATATTGAAAATATTGACTCTAACTCCTTATTTAAAGCTCGTATTAATATTCGTAGAGCAACTAAAAATGAAATTATTCATCAAGATGATATAACTATTGATGATTATAAAAATATGTTACAAATAATTAAAGATAACGAGCAATATTCTTTTTCAGGCATCAATCAGTTTGCTTTAAAATTATTAAATAATGAAGATAAAATTAAAATAAGTGATATTAAAAATGAAGATAATAATTTATATGTAAAACTATTTTTGTTAACAGCATATCAAACTAATGATAATGCATTCTACGATATTAAATATTTAAATAATGAAACAATTATTAATAATTATATTATGCAAGATTTTGAAATTATAAGGAGAAAATAATTTTATGGATAAAGTTGAATGCTTGGAGTTTTTAACTAATAGATTTCGTGGTTTTAGTGAATTAAAGCAAGAACTTTTTACTAAACTCGTTTTAAGACTTTTAAACGAAACTTTTTTAATTAAAGATAGAACTGATGATAAAAAAGATTATTATAATGCTAGTGAATTAAAAGAAGAATTAGAGAAATTTTTTCAAGTTTTAAATTATGGCTTTTATGAAGATAAGATTTTACAAATTATTTATATAAAAACTGAAGATAATAAAAATAGAATGCACTTAACTAAATTTGAAACCGTATTACTTTTATGTTTAAGAGTCGCTTATTATAAAAATAGTAAAAAATCAGGATTAATTAATGTTGCATCAATTACTTTTGAAGATTTAAAACAAGATGTTTTAAAAACGAATATATTTAAAGATGAAAAATCAAATAATGAATATATAGAAGCAATTAGAAAATTAAGAAAGTTTAAAATTGTTGATTTTAGTGGTGGGAAAAATTTTTCTAATGAATCAAGAATATTTATTTATCCTTCTATTGCATATGTTGTATCTAGTAATGATATAAATGATTTAGATAATAGAATTAAAGCTTTTAATAAGGAAGATAAGAATAATGAAGAAGTTAACTAAAATTAAATTAATAAATTGGCATATTTATAATGATATTGAAATAGAAATTAGTGGTAATACAGTAATTAGTGGTGAAAATGGTGCTGGTAAATCTACTTTAATAGATGCTATTTTATATGTTATTTCGGCTGGAACATGTAAATTCAATACTGCAGCTAATGAAAAGAATGATCGAAATTTAGAAAGTTATGTTAGAGGAAAACTTGGTTTTGAAAAGAAAGAATTTTTGCGACCAAATGACACTATTTCCCACGTTGTGCTTGAATTTTTTGATGATTTATCTGATACATATTCAGTTATTGGTTCGATTATTTCAGCAAATGTAGGTTCTAAGATTGAGAAAGTTTTTTATCATATACCTAATTCTACAATCAAGAGTGAATTTTATTATAGTATTAACGGAAATAAAAAATATCCTACAAATTATGAAGAACTAAAAAGGAATTATAATAAAAACCTTGAATTCGATGTTTTAGATGGGAATATAGAAGCTATTAAAAAGAAAATTTTAATTTGTCTTAATATTGAGGATAGTAAATATTTAGAATTACTACCTAAGGCTTTAGCTTTTAAACCAATCGGTGAAATAGATAAATTTGTTTATGATTATTTATTACCAAGAAAAGATTTAGATCTTGTCAATATGAAAGAGAGTGTTCGACGTTATAGGCATTTACAAGATATTATAAATTTAGAACAAGATAAATTAAATTATTTAAACCCAATAAAAGAAAATGGCTTAGTTTACGATAATTTATATGATGAAATTAAATCTTTAGAAATTATTTTAAATGAAAAAGAAATTGATAAAATAAAGCTAGATATTGATGAAAATAAATCAAAGATCTTTGAATATCAAAATCAAATTTTAACAATTGAACAGCAGATAAATGAAATTGATGATTCTATTGAAAGAGCAAAGATTAGTAAGGAAAAACTACAAAATAGCGATATTTTTGAAGCCATTAAAAAATTAGAAAACGATAAGAAAAATAAAATATATCGTAAAGAAACTATCGAAAAAGAATTTCAAAAGAAAGGAAATTATCTTGATGAAATTTATATAGATTTAAATATTTTAAATCATCATAGTGCAATTAAAGAATCTTTTTATAAGAGTGATTTTATAAATTATCAAAACGAGGTTAACGAATTAAAAAAATTTGAAAAAACTACTACAACTGAAGTTCATTTAGATAATAGTAAATTTATTTCTAATAGAGATAAAGTCAATGAAAAAATTAATTATATTAATGACGAGATAAAGAAATTAAACCAAGGCTTTATTTTACAAGATGACAAAGTTGAACTTTTAAAACGATATTTAAACTTATATTTTTTTGATAAATATAATAAAAATATTAAAATTAGTGCTTTTTATGAATTAGTTGAAGTTAAAGATGAAAAGTGGAGAAATGCTTTAGAAGGATTCTTAAATAAGAGAAAAACTTATTTATTTATTGAAGATGGTAAATATTTTGATGAAGCTTTAAAAGTTTATGAAGATTATGCTAACAGTGATTCTAATTTATATGGTGTTGGTTTAGTTAATGTTGATGCTTTAGAAGATATTAAAATAAATGAGAATTCATTAGCTTCAAAACTTGATTATTTAACAGAAGATGCAAGGAAATATGGAGCTTATGTTTTAAATAATATTTTCTGTGTTGATAAAATTGAAAAACTTAAAGAGCATGATGGAGCAATTACTAGTTCTTGCATGCTCTATCAAGGAAAAGTTGCTAGTAAAATTAATCCAAAATTTTATAGCAGGTATTATTTAGGTATTAACTCAATAAAACTAAATATTCAAAATTTAGAAAAGCAACTAAGTGTTTATAAATTAGATTTAAGCGATTATGAAAATAAAATTAGTCTTTCTAATAGAAAACTTGAGGCTTTAGAAAGAATAAGGGATAATCTACCATTTGTTAATTTAGATAGTAATTTATTTTTAGAATTGGAAGATCTAAATAAGTCAATCGATAAAATTGAAAAAGAAATTATTAGTTATAATAATAGTGATATCATTTCTTTAAGAGAACAAATAAAAGAAATAGAAGATAGAATTAAATCTTTAGTAAAAAACAAATCGAATTTAGATATTTCAAAAGATGAAATTAATAAAAACAAAATTGCTTTAGAAATTAGAATTGATAATTCTCAAAAAAGAATTTCTGAATACAATATGAGTATTAGCGATTATTCTCAGAAAAATATTTATAAAACGCTAAAAGAAATTTATTATTTAAAATCTAATGATGCAATTAATGATGCAATAAACAAAAAGAGCATTGATCTAGAAAATAAAAGAAGAATCATTATTAGCAATATGTCAAAATATTGTTCAAATCCTGATTTTCACTGTGATTTAAATCCAGAAGTTTCCAATTTAGATAAATTTATTAGCTTATGTAATCAAATTGAATGTCGCGAACTTGTTAAATTTAAAGATGATGCTCGAATCGCTAAAGAAGAATGTGAAAAGGCATTTAAAAACGATTATATAATGAAAATTCGTGATAACATTAATGAAGAACGACAAAATATTAAAAGACTTAACGATTCATTATCAAAGAAACCTTTTGGTAGCGACAAAGAGATTTATAAATTTGTAGTAGATGGTACCAAAAAGCCTGAATATGAGCAATATTATCAAATTTTTATTTCCAATGAGAGTTATACACAAAATAATTTATTTGAAACAGAAATGAGTGAAAGAAATTTAGCATTGATGGATCAACTTTTCGAGAGATTAAATGATCCTAATGAAGCTAATAATGAAAAAGAATTGGCTAAATTTACAGATTATCGTAATTTTTTAAGTTATGATATTCAGATTACAGATAAAAATGGCAATAAAACATTTTATTCTAAAGCTGGTAAAGGAAAAAGTGGAGGTGAGACTCAAACACCATTTTATGTTTTTATTGCGGCTTCTTTTGAACAAATTGTTTCAAAAACTCGCAATTCTAAATCTCCTGCTTGTTTAGTTTTTTTAGATGAGGCATTTAATAATATGGATGATTCCCGTATTCAAACAATGATGGATTTCTATCGTGATTTGCAAATTCAACTTATTATAAGTGTTCCTACCTTAAGAATTAATTCTATATTAAAATATTGTGATACTGGTTTATCAATTATAAAGAAAAATAATCAAGCATTTATTTATAAGATTAGTAAAAAAGAGATTTATGACGATAGAAAATAATCCGCTTGATATTGTTATTATTAATAAATTATTAGATAAATATGAAAATAGTGTTCTTTTTAAAGAATCAAATAAAAACAAACTTAATATTTATTTAAATGCTAATGATAAAATTTTTATTAATTATTGGTCAAATGTTGCTTATCGTTATAGAGATGAATATAATTTTTATTTAAAAAAATTAGAAGATCAGAGCTTAATCCAAATTAAATATAAAGATAATTTAATTGATAAAATATTTTTGAATCTTAAAAACATTGATAAAGCATATTTATATTGCAATAGAGAAAATAAAAATACAATTTATGATAGATGTTTAAATGTTGTTTCTAATTATCAAAATTTAGAAAAAAGCAAGGTTTTAGAGGGTTTTTTATCTAAAATCAAGGAAATATTAATTAATAAACAATCTTTTAAAAAATATTTTACTGACTTAAATGAGTTAGAATATTTGATAAAAGGAATAGATCAAATAGAAAATAATAAAGAAGAACAATTCCTAAGAAATTTTAGTAATAAAACTTTTAGCGATTCAAAATACTTGGAAAAACATGTTTCAAAATTTATAAGTATTTTTAATGAATTTGGTAATTATGATTTTTTAAATGAAACAGAATTTATTAATTATTTTAATATTTATAAAATCCCAACTTTCACCTATATTAAAGGAAATGCTTTAATTAAAATTAACGGGCAAATTATTGACTTAAACTCCTTAGGCGATTCTTTTTCGCTAACTAGAAATGAAATTACTAAACTCGAATTTATAAATATTAATAGTAAGAAAATACTAACTATAGAAAATTTAACTACATTTTTTTATTTTAATGATCCTTCTTTTTTTATTGTTTATTTAGGAGGATTTGCAAGTTCAAATCAATTATTTTTGTTAGAAAAAATAAAAAAGTTGAACAACAATTTTAAATATTTTCATTTTGGTGATATTGATTGTAATGGAATCAATATACTAATCGATTTAGAAAAAAGAACTAAATTATCAATAAGACCACTATATATGGATGAGAATATTTTACTTAAGTATACTAATCAAACAGAAAAATTAACAGTTAATGATAGAAAAAGGCTTGAAAATTATTTAAACAATAATGAATATAAAAGATTTCATGAACTCATAAGATTAATGTTAGAAAAAAATATTAAATTAGAACAAGAATCAATTGAAAAATTTTAAAAAAAGTAAATAAAATATTAAATATTTTATGCTATAATTTGAATTATGGGAAAAGCATTAGAAAGTATTGAAAGATATATTGAAGATTTGGAAAATTTTGAATTGCCTGATTTTCAAGATTTACCAAATATTCCTTTATATATGGAACAAGTAGTGGGATATGTATCTGAGGTTTTAGGTGTATTAAACAAACAAAAAGATTTAAATATAACCCCTTTTATGATTAATAATTATGTCAAGGCTAAAATAATTGAAGCTCCAGTTGAGAAAAAATATAATCGTCGCCAAATTGGATATTTAATAGCTATTTCTTTAATGAAATCTGTTGTTAGTATGCGTGATTTAGCTACTTTTATTGACTTAGACAAAATAAATGGAAGTGATAAAGATAGTTTATATGCCTTTTTTAAAAAAATGGAAGATGAATCTCTTCATAACATTGTACATAAGGTTCAAATTAGAAATGAAGTTTTAAAAAAGTCTAATAAAAAGAATAAAAATGAAAATGCTGAAGAAACAGAAAAGCAAGAACAAAGTAACCTTGCTTATATAGCTTTAAAACTTTATATAGAAAGTGAAGTAAATAAATTAATAGCTGATTTTATTATGCGTAATTTATCTAGTGAAGTTCTATCTAAGAAAATTTATGAAGAAAGTGAAGTTACTAAATACGAAAATAAAAAGAATAAAGTAGAAGCAAAAATACTTGGAGATAGACAAAAGAAAACTAAGGAGGGAATCTAAATATGAAAGTATTGGTTACAGGTGGTTTGGGTTTTATTGGAAGTCACACAGTTTGCGATTTAATAGAAAATGGATTTGAAGTTGTTGTTGCTGATAATTTATATAATTCTAAAATTGATGTTTTAGATCGTATTGAAAAAATTACTGGTATAAGACCACATTTTTATCAAATTGATGTTCAAGATAAAGTTAAGTTAGATGAATTATTTAAAAATGAAGAGCCTGATGCAATTATTCATTTTGCTGGTTATAAAGCTGTTGGAGAAAGTGTTTATAAGCCATTAGAATATTACGAAAATAATTTTGACACGACATTTGCTTTATTATGGATGATGAAAAAATATCCAAAATGTAAAAATTTTGTTTTTAGCAGCAGTGCTACAATTTATGGTGTTCCTGATCATGTTCCTTTAAAAGAAACTGATCCTAGAAAGGAAGCAACCTCACCTTATGGTGAAACAAAAGTTGTTATTGAAAGAATTTTAGAGGATATTGCTAAAGTTAATAAGAATTATAATATTGCTCTTTTAAGATATTTTAATCCTATTGGTGCTCATAAATCAGGTTTGTTAGGCGAGGATCCAAACGGTATTCCAAACAATTTACTACCTTATATTAATAAAGTTGCTGTTGGAGAATTACCTTACGTCAATGTTTTTGGTAATGATTATAATACACCTGATGGAACTGGAGTTAGAGATTATATCCATGTTTTAGATTTAGCTCATGGTCATGTTTTAGCACTTAAAAAATTAGAACAAAATCCAGGATTGGTTGTTTATAATTTAGGTACTGGAAAAGGTACGAGCGTATTAGAAATTATTCATGATTACGAAAAGGCAACAGGTAAAACTATTAAATATGTCATTAAGCCTAGAAGAGCTGGCGATGTTGCTAGTAATTACGCTGATTGTTCAAAGGCTAAAAAGGAACTTGGATTTACTTGTAAATATAATGTTTATGATGCTTGTTTAGACGGATATAACTTCCAAAAGGCCGAAGAAGAACGCAGAAATAAATAACTTTTTGCAGGCTTTTTGATTTTTTTAAGTGTTTTATGAAAGTTTGTTATGTTTTAACTAGCATACCTGGAAGTGGGAAATCGACATGGGCAAAAAATTTTAAAGCTTGCAATCTAAATACTTTTATTGTTTCTAGTGATGAGATAAGAAAAGAACTTGGTGGAAGTTATCAATATTTTAAAGAGGAGGATCGTGTTTGGAGAATATTTTTTTCTAGAGCAAATAAAATTGCTAAAGAAAATAAATCTTGTAATGTTATTTTAGATTCTACTTGCATTAATGATTATTATCGAAATTTATATAAAGAGAAAACCAAGGGTTTTGACAAGTATGTCTTAGTTTACTTCGATGTTCCTTTTTCTGAATGTCGTAAAAGAAATAAAAATAGAATGATTCAAAAGCAAGTTCCTGATTTTGCCTTTGATGATTTATTAAAAAGATTTAAAAAACCAAGTCAAGAAATCATTAAAATATATGATGAGTTTATTATCGTTAAAAATTAATTGCGGCGTGGACAAATGGTAAAGTCACTTGTCTCTGAAACAAGGTTTGTATTGGTTCGAGTCCAATCGCCGCAGCCAAAAAAATTTAAAGACTGATAAATAAAATATCCGTCTTTTTTATTATATTAAGTTATTTCTTTTAAGTTTATAAATTTCTTCAGCAGCAAGACGAGCTTTTGCTACAACATCTTTCTTATTTTTAGGAACACAATAATAATGATATTCTTTATCACAGATACAAATTATATCGTCTATTTCATACCAATAATAATCAGAATATAAACTATAATTTTCTAAAGGACCTTGTTTAACATACAAATCGTTGTCATTTCCTTTTAAAGTAAAACCATCGATTGTATGTGTTAAATGTCCTTTTCCAATATGATAAATGGCTTTATAATTTTTTAAGCAATAAATATCAACATCAAGATCAAGTTTATAAGTTTTTTCTAAAATTTCCTTTTTAACGCACTCTTTTTCATACTCGTACCATTTTGGAATAGTATCAAAAATAGTATCACCATTAAGACATTTTAAATGTCCATTTTCTAATAATTCATATTTTTTATTGCAACTTGAACAAGTTAAGTATATGCCTTTACCAATTGTTGTTCCTTCATTATTACAATGAGGACATTTATACAAGATGCGATTTAAACCTTCAGCACGAAAATCTTCACTAATCAATATATTGTTTTTAAATTGATAATCCCAGTTATTAAAAGTGAATTCTTTTTTAACTATATTTTCTATTTCGTTGCTTTTTAATTTTTTAATTTCTTCTTTAGAAAGTTTATATTTGATAGTTGCTCTAACATTAATTTTTCTTTGCTTTAAATTGTTATACAAAGGGTCGTGTAAATAAGCACCCTCAGTTTTAATGATTATGAGAGGAACTTTCAAAAATTTAATTAATTTACCAATATTATCAGGTAAAGTGCCGTTTGTACCATCAAATGAATAAGTGGCTTCAGGAAACATCAAAATCGAATCGTGTAATTTGTTGATGGCATAGTACATATCACTAACTAGTTGAGGATCATTTTGAAATTTTACAGTTGGTATGCAACCTAAGTGTCTCATCAAAAAATCTTTATTTATAAAACCATCATCAGTGCAAACAATATTAAAAGGAGTAAATTTCCAAACTTTAAAGAATATTTTTAAATCAATGAAAGCAGAATGATTCATTAAAATTAAACATGGTTCTTTTTTATTTAAATTTTCCATCCCCTCATATTTATATGTGAAATTTGTATCTTTTAATTCTTTTTTACTTATTAAATTTATCAATTTAGTAAGCAAAAAAGAAGCCCTTATTGGACGATGATATTTCTTACCTTTTATTTTTTTTAATTTGTCAAATGATATTTTTTTAATTTTTATTTTCATAATTTATTATGAAAATCATATCATATTTTTATTCATCTTTATAGTTATTAGATTTTAAATATTCATCAATATAGACAAAGATACTTTTCTTTAAAAAATCTTCAAGAAAATCTTTTGCATGTGAATATTGATTTTTTACATGATGATAGAAAAGTTCATCAAGACTGCAATTAAAAAAATCAGCTATTATTATTGCATCTTCAATACTAATATTAGTAACTTCATTTTCCCAGTTCATTACAGTTTGGCTAGATTTATTCACTAGTTTTGCAATATATGTTTGACTAACGCCATGACATTCTCTTAATTGTTTAATTTTGTTTCTCATATAATTATGATTGTTCAAAAAATAAGTAAAATACATAAATTTCAAGTTTTATTATATAAAAATAGAAATATTTCAAGTTTTACTATAGAATAAAGTAAATGGAAGATAAAGATTATTTAAATTATATTTATATAAACATTTCTAATTTTTTTAAAAACGAAGAAAAAAGTTTATTTATTTTTAAAGGTTTAAGAAGTAAGTTTTTAAAAATAAAAAGAGATATATATTCTTCATATATAGAGATTCCATTAATTATTAACAATAAAGAATATGGTTATAAGTATAATTCAATTTTTAATTTAAAAAGTTATGAATATTTTTTAATAGATCGAAATACATATTTAAAAGAACTAAAAAATAATAATATAAGTTATTTAAAAGAAAATTATAAATATATTCCAACATTAAAAATAAGAATTAAAGGTATTTTTTAGCGTCTAATAGTGCTTTTTCAATTGTATCATCCATATCATAATATTTATAATTAGCTAATCTTCCACCAAAAATAACTTTTTTTTCTTTCTTAGCTAATTTTAAATATTTATCAAATAAATCAGTATTTTTCTTATCATTAATCGGATAGTATCTTTCCTTACCAATTTCATAATTATCTGGATATTCCTTTGTAATAATAGTAGTAGGAGTAATAGTATCTTCAAAATATTTATGTTCTATGATTCTAGTATAAGGAACATCTCTATTAGTAAAATTTATAACACAATTTTTCTGATAATAATCTTTATCGAATTTTTCTAATTCAAAGCGAAGTGAGCGATATTCTAATTGTCCATATTTGTAATTAAAATATTCATCAATTGCTCCAGTATAGACAATGCGCTTAGCTAATTTATGATATTTGTCAGGGTTATCAAAGTAATTCGAGTTTAATTGAATATCGGAACCTTCTAAAAGTAAATTAATTAATTTAGTATACCCACCAATTGGGATCCCTTGATATTTATCATTAAAATAATTGTTATTAAATTCATAGCGAATAGGAATTCTTTTAATAATAAAACTTGGCAATTCTTTACAACTTTTTCCCCATTGCTTTTCTGTATATCCCTTGATTAATAATTCATAAATTGTTCTGCCAACTAAACTTAATGCTTGATCTTCTAGATTGTTAATTTGAGTGATGTTTTCTCTTTTTATTTCTTCAGAGATTTTTTCTTTAGCTTTAACTGGATCTATTATTCCCCAAATATCTTGGAATGTGTACATATTAAAAGGTAAATGGTAATATTGATTATTATTAAATGCTAATGGAGAATTAATAAAATTATTAAAAGGAACTAGTTCATTTACATATTTCCAAATCGTTTCATTAGAAGTGTGAAAAATATGGGCGCCATATTTATGAACATTTATGCCATCAATATTTTCAGTATAAATATTACCTCCGACATGATTTCTTTTATCGATAACCAAAACAGTTTTTCCTTTTTTAATCGCTTCATGAGCAAATGTTGCTCCATATAATCCCGCCCCAACAATTAAATAATCATATTTTTTCATTTTTAAACCTCTTTTATAATTATATCAATAATATAAAGTTATTAGAATAAGAAAAAAAGTATAAAAAAACTTAGTTCTAACATAGAAAACTATGCAAAACTAAGCTTTTTTATAAAAAATTATTTTCTTGATTTTAAAGATATTAAAGTTAATATTAAATTGTAAAGTCCATAAATCATTAATAATACTCCGAAGATAATCCAAATATATTGTCTCCAAAATAAGAATACAATCCCAAAAGTTAATCCAATAATACCAAATACAATTTCGCAAATTCCTAAGTTTGTGTTTTTATTTACAAATCTAATAATGGAATCAATAATGAATAAAGCGCCAATTGTAATAAGAATTATTGCAATGAGATTCATGATTATACTAGTAATATTAATGTAGTTAGCCATTATAGAAATACCAGTAGCAACCAATATTGCTCCAGAAATTGAAGCAGGTAATAAAACAGTTTTTCTACTTGAATCACTTACACCTTTAACAAAAGCTAAAATACCTAAAAGAATAACAATTGCACCTATGATGTAATTAATAAAAGATTCATTTAAAATTGATAAAGTTAATAATAAACCTATAACAAAGATGACAATGCTTTCAATTATTTTATAAGCCTTATTTTTACTCATAATCTACCTCCGCCAAATATTATATATATAAAATAAATTATATCTATAGATAAATACAAAAAGTTACATTACGTAACTTCTAATTAATTAGGCTAAGATTAAATGCTTAAATAATAGACACCAAATACAATCTAGCCAACCAACAAATAGACCAGTAAAAGTAACTATTATTGCAATAAGTAATTTTACGAAGCCACCTTTATTTAAAAAAGCGCTCCATCTTACTAAAACTTCTACAATCCAATTTACAAATGGGATAAGTAATAATAGAATTTGAACAAGTCTTGATTGTGAATTAAACCATTTTTGCATACACAATACCTCCTAATTTTTTATAACACAAAACAAAATAAAAGTTAAGTATAAAATATTAGCACTCTCTATTGACAAGTGCTAATTTGGGTTTATAATATACTTAATTATTGGAGGGAAATTTATGAACGAAGGTATGGAAGATTATAGTCAAGATAAAGATATATTATCTAAATTTGGTAGATTGATTACAGAAGATGTAAAAAAGAATAAAATAGATCCTGTTATTGGTAGAGATGAAGAAATTCGTAAAATTATTACTGTTTTAGCAAGAAAAACTAAAAACAATGTAATTTTGCTTGGTGAACCTGGTGTTGGTAAAACAGCAATTATTGAAGGTCTTGCACAAAGAATTGTAAATAATGATGTTCCACAAACTTTAAAAGATAAACAAATTTTTGAACTTGATATGGGTGCGCTAATTGCTGGTGCTAAATATCAAGGTGAATTTGAGGAGCGTTTAAAAGCAGTTTTGAATAAAGTTCGTGATAGTGATCATAAGATCATCATGTTTATTGATGAAATTCATTTAATTGTTGGTGCTGGTAGAAGTCAAGGTGCAATGGATGCTTCAAATATGTTAAAACCAATGCTAGCTCGTGGAGATATTGATTGTATTGGTGCAACAACTTTAAGTGAATATCAACAATATATTGAGAAAGATAGAGCTCTTGAAAGAAGATTTCAACCAATTATGGTTAATGAGCCTTCAAAAGAAGACACATTATCAATATTAAGAGGTTTAAAATCTAGATTTGAATCCCATCATGGAGTAAAAATTACAGATAATGCCTTGGTAGCTGCTGTTAATTACAGTGTTAGATATATTACTAACAGATTTTTGCCAGATAAAGCAATTGATTTAATTGATGAAGCTTGTGCAGAAACACGTGTTGAAATAGAATCTATGCCACAAGAATTAGATGATGTTTCAAGAAAAATTAGGCAATTGGAGATTGAAAAACTTGCTCTTGAACAAGAAAAAGATGATCAATCTAAACTTAGACTTGAAAAATTAGTTAAAGAATTAGATGATCTTAAAAAAGAATATGATAGATTGGTAGCTCAATGGAAAAAGGAAAAAGAAGAGATTACACATTTAAAAGACCTTAAGAATAAACTTGATAGTCTTAATTTTACTTTAAATCAGTCTTATAATGCAGGCGATTTCAAAAAAGCTAGTGAGATTCAATATAAGGAGATTCCTCAAGTTCAAAAAGAAATTGATGCAATAGAAAAAGATGAAAAAAGTGGTAAAAAACTATTAAGTGACGAAATTACAGAGGAAAATATTGCTGAAATTGTTGCTAAAATGACAAATATTCCAGTTTCTAGAATCTCAAAGGGCGATAAAGAGAGAGTGATGAATCTTGCAAATACTTTAAAAAAGAGAGTTATTGGCCAAGATGCAGCAATTGATTTAGTTAGTGATGCTATTTTAAGACAAAGAGCTGGAATAAAAGATCAAAATAGACCTATTGGTAGTTTCTTATTTTTAGGACCTACTGGAGTTGGTAAAACTGAAGTTGCAAAAGCTTTAGCTGAAGCTTTATTTGATAGTGAAAATCATATTATTAGAATTGATATGAGTGAATATATGGAAAAGTATAGTGTGAGTAGGCTTTTAGGAGCTGCTCCAGGTTATGTTGGCTATGAAGAAGGTGGGCAATTAACTGAACCTGTTAGACATAATCCTTATTCAATTGTATTATTTGATGAAATCGAAAAAGCTAATCCTGAGGTCTATAATGTTCTTTTACAAATTATGGATGATGGTCGACTTACTGACTCACAAGGTAGAACAGTTGACTTTAAAAATACTATCATCATTATGACTAGTAACTTAGGAAGTCAAGAAATACTCGATGGGCATACTGAATTAGTTGATAAACTATTAAGAACTCATTTTAAACCAGAATTTTTAAATAGAATTGATGAGATTGTCTATTTTAATAGTTTAAGTAAAGATGTTCAATTAAAAGTTACGGATAAAATGCTCAATGATTTATCAAGAAGACTTGCTCTTGAATATTATCAAGTTGTATTTACAAAAAATGTCTCGAATTATGTTTTAGAAAATGCTTATTCTACTGATTTTGGGGCTAGACCAATTAGAAGATTTATACAACATAATATTGAAACTATATTAGCTCGAATGATTATTAGTGAAGAACTTAAAGTAAATACACCTTATAAAGTTGATTATGTTAATAATCAAATTAAGGTTAGCTTAATTAAATAATGAAAGCGGGAAAGAACTAGTGAAAACTAGTTCTTTTTAAATAATTTTGTTTTTTATAAAAAAACCTTGCAGAAATTTATTTATTTTTTGAAAAAGTAATATTTGTAAAGGCTAATGAAAAAATTCTTTACAATAAATTTACACTTTATGATAGTATTATTTGGATGAGCTTCTATGATTTTTTTAATTTGATGGGAGAGTTTCCGATATTGATATTATGCTTAATTTTAATAATATCTGTTGTTTTTGTTAACGGATGGACTGATGCACCTAATGCTATCGCTACATGTATTTCAACTAAGTCTATCCGACCTAAAAATGCTTTAATAATGGCAGCCATTTGTAACTTACTTGGAGTTATGGCTGCTTTTTTCTTTATGAATGAAGTTAGTGAAACTATTTCTAATATCGTAGTTTTTTCTAATGCTTCTCCTATTTCTGCTCTTACTGCCCTTAGTGCATCAATGCTTGGAGTTACCGCTTGGGGAGTATTTTCTTGGATATTTGGTATACCTTCTAGTGAATCTCATAGTTTAATTGGTGGACTAACTGGTGCTGGACTAGCTTGTATGACTTTAAAGATGAATGTAATAATTCCCTTTGGTCCAACTAGTAGTTGGGCGATGGTTCTTTATGGATTATTTGGATCAATAATATTTGGTTTTTTTGGTGGCTTGGGGTTTACTAAATTAATTGAACTAATTTTTAAAAGAGCTAATAGAAATCACACAAGAAAATTTTTTAAATGGGCTCAAATAACTTCGGGTGGATGCTTGGCTTTTGCTCATGGTGCACAAGATGGACTAAAATTTGTTGGAATTTTTTTAATGGCTATTGAATTTGCTTCCCAAGCTCATAATTTAAGTTCATCAAATCAAATTATTATAAGTCATGATATTGCACCTTTATGGTGGGTTGCTGTAATTGTCGCTATTGTTATTGCAATTGGCACTTGTGTTGGTGGATTTAGAATTATTAAGAAAATTGGGCAAGGATTATCCAAAATGGAGCCTTACCAAGGATTTTGTAGTGATTTGACTAGTGGTGTAGGTATATTATTAGCCACCTATTGTGGCTTACCAATTTCAACTGGGCAAGTAGCAACTAGTTCAATTCTTGGTGTAGGAGCGACTAGAGGTATTAAAAAAGTTAAATGGAATGCTTTTTTAGAAATGGTTATTACTTGGATTTGTTGTTTTCCAAGTACAATTTTAGTTGGTTATTTGTTTACATTGTTATTACTTAATATTCCTGGTTTAGGAGGCTAATATGAAAAAGAAGAACAATTTTTTTTATGAATCATTTATTAAATTAATTGATTATGCTATTGAGGCAATGAATGTTTTAACAAAAGGACTCAGTAATTTTAATAATTGTAATTTATTAGAATTAAAAAATGAAGTTCATAAAATTGAACATGAAGCTGATTGCTTAAAACATGAATTTGAAGAAAAATTAGCAAAAGAATTTATTACTCCAATTGATCGTGAAGACATTTTTGTTTTATACGATAATATTGATGATCTTATTGATTCAATTGATGAAGTAAGCTACAAATTATATTTAAGGAACTATCTTGAATTACCTTCTAATATTGGCATTATGATTGATAAATCATTTGAAGCGATTAATTCTGTAAAAGAAATTTTTCTTAATTTTCAAGATTTGGATAATAAATCAATCATGGATCCTTTAATTAATAAAGTTATAACTATTGAAGAAGAGGTTGATCAAATTTATGAGGAAAATGTTCATGAACTTTATCTAGAAAGTAAAGATTATGACAAAATAAGATTATTTGAAAAAGTTTATAGTTATTTTGAATATATTACTGATAAATGTCGTGATGTTTGCAAAACAATATCTATTATAATGTATAAAAATTTATAATTTTTATATATTATTAATATTAAATACTTTTAATATATTTAATAAAAATATATAATAAAGATGTTAATTTTCTTAAGGAGGAAAAAAGAAATATGGCAATTAAAGTTGCAATTAACGGTTTTGGTAGAATTGGAAGATTAGCATTTAGACAAATGTTCCAAGCAGAAGGATATGAAATCGTTGCTATTAATGATTTAACTGATCCAAAAATGTTAGCTCATTTATTAAAGTACGATTCAGCTCAAAGAAGATATGCATTAGCTGATAAAGTTAGTGCTACAGATCATTCAATTATTGTTGATGGTCATGAAATTGAAATTTATAAAGAACCTAAAGCTGAAAATTTACCTTGGGGTAAATTAGGCGTTGATGTTGTCTTAGAATGTACTGGTTTCTATACATCAAAAGAAAAAGCTATGGCTCATATTAATGCTGGTGCTAAAAAAGTTGTTATTAGTGCACCTGCTGGAAAAGATTTACCTACAATTGTTTATGGTGTTAATGAGCATACTTTAACTAAAGAAGATAAAATTATTAGTGCAGCAAGTTGTACAACTAATTGTTTAGCTCCTATGGCTAATGCATTAAATAAATTTACTCCAATTGTTAGTGGTATTATGACTACAGTTCATGCTTACACTGGCGATCAAATGGTACTTGATGGACCACATAGAAAAGGTGATTTAAGAAGAGCTAGAGCTGCTGCAGTTAATATTGTTCCTAATTCAACTGGTGCTGCAAAAGCTATTGGATTAGTTATTCCTGAATTAAATGGTAAATTAATTGGTAGTGCTCAAAGAGTTCCAGTTCCAACTGGTTCTACTACAATTTTAGTTGCTGTTGTTAAAGCAAATGGTAAGGAAGTTACTCCAGAAACAATTAATGCTTTCATGAAGACTCAAACCAGTGCTTCTTATGGATATAATGAAGATTTAATCGTCTCAAGCGATATCATTGGTATTACACAAGGTTCATTATTTGATGCAACTCAAACTATGGTTACTAAAGTTAATGATGATATGTATCAAGTTCAAGTTGTTGCTTGGTATGATAATGAAAATTCATATACTAGCCAAATGGTAAGAACAATTAAATACTTTGCAGAATTAAAGTAATTTGTTTAAATTTCAGGTCTAGGGTGAACTCTAGACCTTTTTTATAAGAAGGGGTTATAAATATGTTAACAATTGAAAATTTAAAGAATCTTGAAGGCAAAAAAGTAATGGTTAGGGTTGATTTCAATGTACCATTAAACGGAACTGCTATTAGAGATGACAATCGTATCGTTAGTGCTTTGCCTACAATTAAAGCATTATTAAAAATGAACGCAAAAGTTGTATTATTTTCTCATTTAGGCAAAATTAAATGGGGCAAGGTTGATGATGCTGAAATTGCTAAAGAAAAAGATAAAAACAACATGGTTTATGTTTATCCTCGTTTAAAAGAACTTTTGGCACCTACTAATGTAAAATTTTCTGAAGCCACAAGCGGTGAAAAATTAAAAGATGCTATTGATTCATTAAAAGATGGTGAAGTATTACTTGTTCAAAATACTCGATATGAGAAAGGTGAAAGTAAAAATGATCCAAAATTAAGTGCTGATTGGGCAAGTAATTTTGATGCTTTTGTTATGGATGCCTTTGGTAGTGCACATAGAGCTCACGCTTCAACTTATGGAGTTCCCGAAATTTTGAAGAAAGAAGGCAAACAATGTGCTCTTGGTTTCTTAATGGAGAAAGAAGTTAAAAATTTAGACAAATGTGTCCATCCTGATGCTCACCCATATATTGCTATATTAGGTGGTTTTAAAGTTAGTGATAAAATCAAGGTCATTGATAGTTTATTAAAAAAATGTGACAAAATTTTAATTGGCGGAGCAATGGCTTACACTTTCTTAAAAGCTTTAGGAAAAGAAGTTGGTAAGAGTCCTGTTGAAGAAGATCAATTAGGTTATGCTTTAAAGTGCTATGAATCTGGTAAGATCGTTTTGCCATATGATACTGTTTGTGCTGATGATTTTGAAAATTACACAGTTGTAGAAACTGTTCCAAGTAGTGAAATTCCTGCTGGATTTGAAGGACTTGATATTGGCCCTAAAACTATTGGAGAATTTTCTAAAATAATTAAAGAAGCAAAAATTATTTTCTGGAATGGACCAGTTGGTGTTTTTGAAAATAAAGACTTTGCTAATGGTACGATTGGAATTTGTAAAGCAATTACTGACAATAAAAAAGCATTTAGCGTAATTGGTGGCGGCGATAGTGCTGCTGCAGCTAAACAATTCGGATTTGCTGATAAGTTCTCACACGTTTCAACTGGTGGCGGTGCTAGTTTGGAAATGATTGAAAATGATGGGCATTTACCAGGAATCGATGTAATTGGAGAATAACTTATAATGAGAAGAAAATTATTACTTGGCAACTGGAAAATGAATAAAACAGTTACTGAGGCTAAAGAATTTGCTTTAGAAGCAAAAGATTTAGGGAAAACTGCTAAAGCTAATAAAATAGACATGGGTGTTTGTGTTCCTTATGTTGATTTAGCTCCAGTTAAGAAAATTTTAAAAAATAGTTTAATAGTTGGAGCTGAAAATTGTAATGAACTCGATCATGGAGCTTATACTGGTGAAATTTCCATACCTATGCTTTTAGATTTAGGAATTTCTTGGTGTATTATTGGCCATAGTGAAAGAAGAACATATTATGCTGAAACTAGTGAGCATTGTAATAAAAAGATTTTATCATTATTAAAGAATAATATGATACCTGTTTATTGCTGTGGTGAATCTGAAGCTATTTTTGAAGAAGGAAAAACAAAGGAATTTGTTAAGGAACAAATAATTACTGGATTTAAAGATGTGAATGAGGATGATGCTTCTAAAGTTGTTATCGCCTATGAACCTATATGGTCAATTGGAACTGGTAAAAATGCTTCAACTGAAATCGCAGAGGATATTTGCAAATTTATAAGAGATATTATTAAAGATTTATATGGCCGCAAAGTTGCAAATAAAATTAGAATTTTATATGGTGGAAGCGTAAAACCTAATAATATTAAAGCTTATTTAAGTCAAGAAGATGTTGATGGTGCTCTTGTTGGTGGAGCCAGTCTTGATGTTAAATCATATACTGAATTATTAACTAATTTACTTTAATCAATAAAATTTATTAAAAAGCCTGCAGAATTTAACTATTTTGTAGGCTTTTTATTTTGTTCAAAGCAATAAAATAATATCTAGTATTTATTACTAGATATATTTGTTTTTTAAAACTAATGATAATTTGACATTTTTTTGCTCATATTATATTATATAAGCGGTTTGAGAAATTTTGATTATGAATAAAAAAGAAAAAAATAAAAAAGTAAAAAAACCAATGAGTTCTAAAAAATTTACTGTTTTTTGTGTTTTAATGGGCATTGTTTCTGCAATTACTGGTGCTGTTGGTGGGTATTTTCTTTACAATATTTTTAAACCAGAAACAAAATATGAAACTGGATATGTTGACTATTATGCAATAAATGAAAGAGTTAAAACAAATAAAAATCAAGAATTAAAACAATTATTTAAAGATGATCCTTATAATCTTGCTAACTATGCTTTTTATAATTTCGGAAACAAAAAATATAGTTTATCTTTAAGTAATGGTATTGTTAATAATATTTCTGGTGATCAAAATGTTCGTGCGATTACATTAAATTATGATGGTGATTGTTTTAATCAAAATATTTCTGCTACTACTGGTGGAGGCCCCATTAAAATAAATACAGCCTATCGTTTTTATGATCTTAATAAAGATGATGACAAAAATTATTTAATGGAAGCTTACGAAAATAAACTTGAAAGTGATTGGAAAGAAGGATTAAAGCCAACTAGAACTTATAGCTATGATCAGTATATTAATGATTATGGGAAATTATTAAAAGGTAATTACGTTGTCGATAATAATGATAAATACGTTTCTAATAATTATAGTGATTACAAAAAAGGCGCTAATTATTTGATTTCTGGAGCAACTATTTATCAAATATATGATAACGCTGTGGAAGCTTCAAAAATAGAAAACACCGATGATGGGTATAAAATTTTAATTTCATTAGATGCAACAAAAGCTTGTTCTTACTATATGAGACAAATTAAAAAGAATGGTGGCATGACAAAAAACCCAACTTTCACTTCATCAATTAATTTGGAAGTAAATTTAGATAAAAATTATAATTTAGTTTCTACTCATTCAAATGAATCATATAATGTCATTCTCGGTGCGCAAGTAACATGCAAAGCATCATTTGACATTTATTATTATTCTAGTGATGAAGTTATTAAATTTAATAACGGAAGTAATAATGTTAGTATCAATATCCCTTCTATTAGTGAAAAATTCCCTATTAGTTTAAATAGAGATAGTGAGAATAATTTAAAAATTGATTTTGTGGAGTAAATTTATGTTTAGAAAGTTATTTGGTTTAGGTGTTTGTATATCTACTTTATCAATGGGTGCATTGAGTTCTTTTATGTATTTTAAATATCAAGATGATAAGATTAAAAATTCATTGAATAGTAAAGATAATACGATGATTTATGAATTGTCACCAAGTGAAAAATTTTTAACTAATCTATTAAAATCATCAATTAAATGCAATTCTCTTGATGCTTCGATAAAAGGTATTGAAGAAAATAAAGATTTAGGAATTAATTTTAAAGGCGTTGTTGAATACGATAGTTCTAAATTAATGAGTGGCGATTTTTCTGGCTTAAAATTAAATGGTGCCCTGAAGGTTAATTATGGTTCATTAAATGAAGAAGCAACAGCGATATTTGATGATAAATTATATATTGGATATAATGATAATTATTATAGTTTTGATACATCTATTTTTACAAATATAATTTCTTTAGTTTCACTTTTTAATAATGAAAATGAAGAAAAAAATATAGAATCTGCAGAGAATTCACTAAATTTAGATGATTTATTAAATAACATTACATCTTATTTAAACGATATAAAAGAAGTTGAAACAGGTGATGATAATACTTATAAATTTAATTTAACTATACCTAATTTAGGTAGTATAAATTTTGATGCCAATAAAGATTTTTTATTAACTGGGATTGATGGTAATTTGTCTATAAATGGTATAGATATCAATTTATTAGCAACAGGTGTAAGTCAATCTGTTACTGATAGTTATTTTGAAGGTGTAAATAATCAAAATAAATATACAAATACTGATAATCTCAGTAACTTACTTGTTACTTTAACTAATATTATTAATGATAAAAAAGGTAGTGGAAATTTTACTGCCTCCATTAATAATTTAAATACAAATGAAAAAATTGAATTTAATGGTGATTTATTAGTTGATTATTCTAATGCTAATAATATAAAAGAAGGAAAATTTGAATTAAATATTAATTCAAATTTATTATCAAACACAAATAATAGTTTAAAAGCTCATTATGAAAATAATTCAACTTATTTTATATTAAATAAATTAATTAAAGGTTATGTAAGTAATACATCAATTGAAGAAATAATTGATGTATTAAAAGAAAAAACGAATTTATTTATTGAATTAAATTTATTAGATAAAGTTAATGAAGTATTAGCTAACAGTGCAATAATGGATTTAATTAAGAACAAAGATTTTAATAAAATTCATGATATTATTGTAGATTTTATTGTAGATAATGACCTTAATACGATTGAAATTGATTTAAACAATAAAGCCTTTAATTTAACCGAAAATGATTCCATTTTAAAAATTATTTTTAAGTTTAATGAAGACAAATTAATAAGCTTAAGTCTCAACAATCTATGCTATAACGATTATAGTGCTAATTTTACTTTAAATCTAAATAATGAATTAAATTATAATGAAAGTTTTAATGATTTAACTAATTTTAAAGATTATTCTAATGTTAGTAATATATTTAATAATATTATGGAATTAGCTGAATCTAAAAAGGCTAACCTTGATTATAATGTAAAAATAGTTAATAAAAACAACATTAGTAGTAGTAATTATATTAGTGGCAAAATTGGTGTTGATTTATCAAAAGCTAATCTTAATGAAAACTTTGATTTAAATGAACTAACAAATGGCAACTATCTTTTTACAATTTCTAATATTTCAGGTGTAAATCATGATATAAAAGCAAATTATTATAACAAATCACTATATTTGAAGTACAATGACTTAATTAAGAATAGTGTCAGTGAAAATGCTTATAATCATTTATTTGATTTTATAAATGAAAAAATGAATAATAGTGAAGATTTCAATATTGCTTCATTAATAACTAAATATACAGATGAATTTTTAACTAGATATGAATCGCAAATTAGTGAGATTAAAAAAGGAAATCTTGCAGAACTCGATAATTATTTTAAAATCGATGAAGATAATTTAGATCCTAATGTTATTAAAATAAATATTTATCCTAACTCATTAGATTTAACTTGCGTATATGAGTTTAGTATTTCTACAGTTGATAAAAAAATTAATAATTTGTCAATTAAGGGTATAAATGTTGATGATTATATCTTTGATATTAATTTAAATTTACTAGATTATGAAAATATTAGTTTAAGTAGTGAAGAAATTAGTAGTTATTACTCTTTAGACAATTTTGAATCGAGTTTAACATCTTTTTTAAATAATGAAAATAAACAATATGGCATCAATTTAAATGGAACTATTTATACAGGAAATAAACTTTATATAAATGGTAATTTAAATGCTGATTTAAAAAACGAAAATTATTTCGGCAATTTAACTTTAGATGGTCAATTAGATGGTATTGATAAAGATCGCTATATTCATAAATTTAAAGTGGATAAATTTAAAAATGAAAATACTGATGAAAAGGATTTTTACATTAATTATAACGATAAAATGTATATAAATATGCATTTAAATACGATAAATGATTTAATTAATCAATTTAATAATATTCCCGAAAAGAATGTCTTAAATTATTTATTTAAATTGAATAAGACACTTTCTGGCGAATTACCAATTCAGCAAATTCTTAATAATAAAGATTATTTTGCCTTATTAAATAATAATTATTTGAAGTCTTTTAAAACTCTTAATGGATTAATTTCGTTAACTATTGATGGTAGTTTACTAGATTTAGAAAATGATTTAAGTTTAACTATTAATTATGATGAAAATAATAAGGTTATAAATTCAATACAAATAGACTTATTAAATAAAGAAAATAGTGATGAAAAAATTGCTTCGATTAAATTAGATTTTGTTGAATTTGATAATAACGAATTAAATAATCGCGTTCATATCATTGATAAAGATAAAACTTTCTTTGATTTTGATAATTTAAAATTATTATTTATGTGCGGAATATATACAACTAATATTCCTACCGGACAAGATACAATAACATATTATTTAAAAGGTAAATTTGATTTAGATGTTCCTACAATTGGTAATGCTATTCAAAGCGACATTTATCAAGATCTAATGTTTAAAATTCAAGTTTTAGAAACAGGAAAAGTTAATGGTTATATTTGCTTAGAGGCAACAGATGAAAATCATAATGTTTATAGTGGTAAAAATGCTAAAGTTCGACAAACTGAATATTTTATAAATGATGATGGTAGCGCTTATATACATCAAAAAACTGTTAGTAAAACAGGTTTTATAAAGTATACATATACACAAAACGATGAGTATTTTAAGGTTACTGCTGAAGAAATTACTAAAAATATAGTTTATTATTTATTAAAATATACATTAAACGTATCTAGTACCATTTATGATCCAATAGAAGAAGCTATTAATACTCCAAATACAAGTGGAGAACCTAATGAAGTATTAAATGTTAAATACGAAAGCATATTTACTAAAATGGAATATGATAGTAATGAGAAGTGTTTTTCTACAATATTAGATTTGAATAATGTAGTTAATTTAGAAAATGCCACTGCTAATTTTGTTTATCAAGGCAATTTAAATATCGATATTTATCATGATGAGAATAATATTCTAAAAAGGTTTCATCTTTATGGCAAGCCAATTGGTGTAAAAATAGTCGGAGATATTACATTAGATCTAGATGTTACTAATTATTATAATGATGTTAATGCCTCAAATATGAATGAGTATAATAATTTTATTAAGTATTGGAATAGTAATGAAAATTTGTCTAAGTTGGATTACTATCAGTATAGAGTTAATGATAATAAAATAAGTTTCACTACCTCTTTATAATTATCTTAATGAAACAATTTTTCACTAGTGATAAAATATTTTAGTCATAAAAATTAAGGAGTTTTGAAAATGAAAATTAATCCAGAAGTTGTAAAGGCTTTAAAAGAAAATAAACCAGTAGTAGCATTAGAAAGTACTATTATTTCTCATGGCATGCCATATCCTAGAAATGTAACTTGTGCTTTAGAAGTAGAAAAAGTGATTAGAGAAAATGGCGCAATTCCTGCTACAATTGGAATTATTGATGGAGAGCCAATTGTTGGGATGACTCCTGAAGAAATTGAAGAATTTGGTAAAAGAAAAGGAATTGTTAAATGTTCTAGAAGAGATTTACCAATTATTATTGCTGAAAAAGAGTGGGGTGCTACGACTGTTAGTGCTACAATGATTTTAGCTTCTTTAGCAGGTATTGAATTTTTTGTTACAGGTGGCATTGGTGGAGTTCATAGAGGTGCACAAAACACTTTTGATATTAGTGCTGATTTGGATGAATTAGGTAAAACAAATGTAACAGTAATTTGTGCTGGTCCTAAAGCCATATTGGATTTAAATTTAACTATGGAATATTTAGAGACTAAAGGTGTTCCAGTATTAGGGTATAATAGTGATAAATTACCTGCTTTTTTTACTAGAACAAGTGATTTAAACGTAGATTTTAATGTAAAAAGTCCTAAAGAAATTGCTAGTATTGTTAAGGCTAAAAGAGAATATAAGCTCGATGGTGGAGTATTAATTTGTAATCCAATTCCTGAAGAATATTCAATGGATCCAAATTATATTAATAATGAAATTGAATTAGCTATTAAAGAAATGAATGAATTAGGTATTAAAGGAAAAGAAGAGACTCCATTTTTATTAAGTAAAATTGTTGAATTAACAAGTGGAAAAAGTCTTGAAGCAAATATTAAATTAATTTTAAATAATGCTGCTTTAGGTGCTAAGGCGGCTTTAGAATATTCTAAAATTAAGGATTAATATGGATAAATCTTTACTAATTATTGGTGGTAGTAATATTGACTATATTGCTACAAGTAAAGATAAGATTCTTAGCGGTGTATCTAATATTGGAAAGGTTAATATTTCTTTTGGTGGTGTCGCTAGAAATATTTGTGAAAATTTAGCTAGACTAGGTAATAAAATTGATTTTATTACAACTATCGGTAATGATTTATATGGTAATAATTTATATAAACAATTAAAAGATCTAAATGTTAATGTGATATTTCCTAAAGTTAATTTAAATAGTAGTTCTTATTTAGCAATTAATGATAATAATCACGATTTGGCTTTAGCAGTTTGTGATAATGAAATTATTAATTATCTAGATAAAGAATTTCTAGGCAATTATAATAATTTAATTTTAAGTCATGAATATATTATTTTAGATGCTAATTTAAATAGTGAAACCATTGATTATATTTTTAATTTATATTTTCATAAAAAAATTATTGTAGATGCTATTTCACCAACAAAAATATTAAAATTTAAAAAACATTTAAGTAATATTTACTTACTAAAATGTAATAAATTTGAAGCTAGAGCATTAGTAAATGATGAATCTTCTAACGCTAGCTTAGTTAAGAAACTATTAGAATATGGTGTTAAAAATGTAGTTATTTCTTTTGGTGCTAGTGATATTTATTATGGATCAAAAGATGAAATTGGTATTATTAAAAATGAATTAATAACTGATTTTATTAATACTACAGGATGTGGGGATGCTTTAACTAGTGGTATTATTGATCATTTTATTGTTTTAAATCAAAAACTTAAAGAAAGTATTATTTTTGGTAATAAATTATCAAAAATTACTTTAATGTCTAGTTCATCAACTTCTAAAGAAATTTCAAAATATGCTCATTTATAATTAAAAGCCTTTAGAAGTTAACTTTTTTTTAAAGTTTTTTACCTAATGAAATATAAAATAATAAAGTTTATAATAGAAATAGGGGATGCATTATGAAAAACGTTAATATAGGTTTAGATGTTGGTGGAATGAGTATTAAAGCAGGAATTGTCGATAAAGATGGCAATATTTTATTTAAGTCAAGTCGACCAACTACTTTTATTAATGAAGGCGAAGATTTTATAAATAATGTCCGTTCATTAATTGATGAATTTATTGAATATTCTAAAAGTCATGATCTAAAAATAAATTCAATTGGCTTTGGAATACCTGGAATGATCAACAACAAAACTGGATGTATTGACTATGCTAATAATTTAAATTTTAAATATCCTTTTAAAATTAGAGATAGAATTAAAGATTATGGATTTAAAGTTATGATGTCTAACGATGCTAATGTTGCTTGTTTAGCTGAACAAAAATTTGGAGCAGCTAAAGGAAAAAAAGATGCTATTATGTTAACTTTAGGAACTGGTGTTGGTGGCGGAATTGTAATTGATAATAAGCTTTATGAAGGTAATGAAGGAAAAGGAGCAGAACTCGGACATTTTGTAATAGAAGTTGATGGATATCCTTGTACTTGTGGGAGAAAAGGATGCTTAGAAAGTTATGCTAGTGCTACTGCTTTATTAAGATTTACTAAAGAAGCAATGAATATGCATAAAGATTCTTTAATGTGGGAATATTGTAATAATAATATAGATAATGTTAATGGACTTACATCGTTTGAGTGTGCTAAAAAAGGTGATAAAGCAGCAAATGAAGTTGTAGATAAATATGTGATGTATTTAGGTGAAGGAATATTAAATCTTTGTAATATTTTTAGGCCAGAAGTTATAATCATCGGTGGTGGGGTTTCTAATCAAAAAGATTATTTTATAAATAAATTAAAAGATTATTGTGCTAAGTGGTATTACGGATATAAAAATACCCCAGTTGTTGATATTTGTGTAGCAAAGTTAACTAATGATGCTGGTATTATTGGAGCAGCTAGTTTAAATGATTAAAATTTCTATCAATGTCCAAAAAAATGGACATTGATAATAATAGAATTTAACTAGTGAGGTTAAATTCTATGAAAATTGAAATTAAATATTATTTAGATGAAGATTCTTATAACATGGATGTTGATTACTTTCGTGAAACAATTTATGGAAGTATTGAATATGCTAATATTATTGCTAAAAATAGATTAAAACATTCTATATTTTCATTTTATAATATTGAAGTTAGAACAACTAATAACTTATGGTAAGTAATAAAAAAAGCTCAATTATTTTAATTTTAAAAGTTTTAAAAGATTATTCTGATGAAGATCATTATTTGACTTTAAAAGAAATAATCTTAAAACTTTATGATTTATATAACATCGAATTAGAAAGAAAAAGTGTGTCTAGTTCAATTGACTTATTAATTGAACTTGGCTATGACATTAATAAAACTAGGAATGGTGTGGCATTAATTTCTAGATTATTTGATGAAACTGAAGCTAAGTTTTTAGATGATGCAATTTTTTCATCAAAGTCAATAACCTCAAAACAAGCTAATGAATTGATGGAGAGAATTAATTCTATATTTAGTGTTTATAAAAGGCAAAATTATTCTTATTTATATAAAAATAGTGATATAACTCGAAGTGATAATAATTTTATTTTTTATAATATAAGTGTTATTGAAGAAGCTATTAAACTTAAAAAAAGAATTTCTTTTAAGTATTTAACTTATGATTTAAATGGTCATCAGACATTTAGAAATAATAATTATCGTTATATTGTATCGCCTTATTATCTAGTTAATAATTTTGGTAGATATTATTTAATATGTAATTATCGAGAAAAATATAATCCGATCAATATTTTTAGAATTGATTTTATGTTTGATTTAAAAATTGAAAATAATTGGGAAATTAAAAAAATAGATAGCTTAAAGTTAACAAAAAAATTTAATTTGAAAGAATTTTTAAATGAGCGTATTTATTTATTTAATGGTGAGGTAATTAATGCTAAAATCGAAATCTTAAATCCACAAAGTATCATCTATATAAAGGACTGGTTTGGTGATAATGGACATATTTATAAAGAAGATCAAAGGTTATTTTTTGATATTAAGTGTGATGAAAATTCATTGTTTTATTGGCTAATTCAATATAGTAAAGATTTTTATTTAATAAGTCCTAGTTCTTTATTAGATCGCATTATTAAATTTTATCAAGATGAATTAATGAAATATTTAAAAAAATAATCTTTTATTAATTTAACATTTAAACACTTTTATGCGATGAATAAGCTATTTATCTATTTTTAAATTGATAGATTTTAAATTAATTAATTGTAATTTCATTTTTAATATATTTTCTTGATAAAAAATAATTTTATCTTAAAATACTATTGTATCAATATATTTTCTAAGTGGAGGGTAACTATGAAATCAAATATTTTGAAAATAAGTTTAATTAGTTTATCTAGTTTAATTTCCTTAGTTTCATGCAATGATCATAAAGATAATAATGATGAATATGTTTCAACATCATTTAATGAATTAACAGGTTATAAATTTGTTTTAAAAGATAATAAACAATTACCTACAAAAGTTATTAAAAATAGCGAATTAAGTTTTAAAGTTGAGGTTAGTGAAGGCTACTCAACAAATTATGAAGTATATGCCAATGACTATAAACTAACTTTAGAAAATGAGTATTATACATATAAAGTAATTGAAAATACTACTTTTTCCATTACTAGTAGTGATGATGAAGAAGTAAGATACAAAATCACTCCTTTATTTGATTTAAATGATATCAGTATTACATATGTAGTTGATGATAAAATTGTTAATCAACCTGAAAACGGATTTTTAAAAAATACTGATTTATATATGCAATTTACTTTTTATGGATATGATCCTGAAAGTAATTACAAAGTATTAATTAATGATAATGAAGTTGATCCAATTGAACGTAATAATCATGAGTTTTATTATTATAAAGTTACTCAAAATGCAACAATTAAAATTACTGGTTTAGAAAAACAAAAATTAAGTGTTACTTATAATGTACCTCAAGATGTTAGTTTAACTCTTAAAGATGGAGGTGAACTTCCTACAACTATCGAAATTGGTAGTTCTTTAGAAATTAAAATGGTTATTAATAGTGACAAGAAATATGGATTATATGCTAATGGTAATCGCTATTATGCAGATGAGGAAGGTATTTATACAATTAGTAATATCAGTACAAATTTAAGAATTGATGTTAAAGAAATTAGTGATGGACCAACCATTGATAAGAATAGTAGTATTGATTCTATTTATAATTTCTTAACTAATTTAACTAATAGTAATGGTAGATATAAGGTAAGTTTTAATGAAGGATATACACTTCATCATCCTTCATATTTATATCAAGAATACAAAAATGAAGGCTATGTTTCTTTAAATAGAGCGGATAAAACTGATGGTAGTAAAGCTTTATATCATTTTAAGTTTGATGAAAATGATAAGGTGAAAGTTGGTGGATTAGCAATTGAAAATAATGAATTAGATCCATCAAAATATGAGATTATAAGTGATACTTCGCATTATGATCCAAGCTTAGATTTAAAAGTTGATGGTAGATTAACTAAAGATAAATTCACTAAAAAATTAACTTATGGTGTTGTTAGTGAAGATTCATATATAATAAATTTCTTTACAGAACTTAGTGAGGCTAGTGGTAGTAATTATTCAATGGTTGTAATTTCAACTAGTGAAAGTGAATTAGTTTATAAATTATATCGTTATGTTGATAATGGTTATGAAACCGATGAATATTCTTGGGGTAAAATTAGTGAAGTTGCTATAGCTAATGATGCTAGACTTGACTCTTATATTGCTAGTAATCCAAATTTAGGTATTTCTTTAAAAAATGAACAAGTTAGTAATTTAGTTAAAGATAATGTTAGTGTTCATAGCGAACTTGCTATAGTTAATGTAGATTCAACTGGAAATATAGTTAAATCTAAAGGTGTTAGCACAGATGTTATCATTAATAAAGATATGTTTAGAGTTAGTGAAGATTTCCCAGATTATGATGATAAAGTAGTTAGAACTTTTAAAAACGTAAATGGTGTTTCAAATTTAGTTGGTATTGGTGGTGATAATAAACCTTATTATAAAGATAGCGATGGTAATTGGAGTCAATATTTATTTCCAAAAGATATAAATTATACTGCATTTAGACAAGATAGTGCTGATTCAAATTTATATCATTATTATGGAGAAGAAGCTAATAAATTTATTTTTACTATGTCTAGAGTAGGTTTTACAAATGGATTAAGTATTGAAGATTTAACTTTAAAAGTTGAAGATAATAAAGCTAAAGAGATGATAGTCACGTATCAAAAAGAAGTTATTGATGGAACTACTTCTTATTATGAAATTACCTTAACTTTTAAAGATGAAGAAGTTATTAGTTTAAATGAATTTTCTAAAGAAAGTAATGATGCTGATATTAAGAAAGTTTTATCTTATTTAAAAGATAAAACTTTTAAAGGCACTTACTCTAATACAAGTGAAGGAATTTACAAAGAATATCGTAAAACTAATGAAGCAATTTATATTAAGGATTTAGATAGTAGTGGTCGTAGTATTAGTGAATTTGGTTATTATAGTATCAATGATAAGTTAGTTCCTTTTAGTTACGATAGCACAAATAAAAAATATACTAATACCGGAAAAGGATTAGATAAGAGTTTAAATGATGAAGCTTGTTCTTTAGCTAGTGAAATATTTACATTAAAAGATAATAGTTTAATTGTTAAAGAAGGAGTTACAGCAATTAGTGAATTTTTCTTAACAAAGTTCTTACCTAGTGGAATTATTGATGATACTTTAAAAATTAATTTTGATAGTGAATTTAAACCAACTTCTATTAATTTTAAATTACATGGTGCTAATGGTGACTATGATTGTGTTATTAATTTATTAAATTTTGATAATACAAAGTTAACTGATACTGAACTTAAAGGATTATCTATATTAAAAGATGAAAATGTTAAAGTAACTACTTGGAAAGAAGGATTTTTAGATGGTTATAATAAATTAGTTACTTTATATGGAGAAGAAAATGCTAATTTAATACCTTTTGTTAAACCAAGTGGAAATATTACTTGGAAGGTAAGTGGAAATGATACATCAGTTAATATCTGGTCAGGTAGTGGCGTAACTGTATTTAATGAAGAGTATCTAAAACAATTTGAAGCTGCTCTAGTTGATGCTAAATTTAATAAGACTAATAGTTATACTTATGTATTAGGTATTATTAAAATAATTATTCCATCTAGTCCTGTAATTGGACTTAAGTTTGAAAAAAACCAATAAATATTAAATAAAAGACCTATAGATGAAATCTAAAGGTCTTTTTAATATATTTAAGTAATCAATTTAAATCAAGAAGACTTTCTTGATTTATTCTAGACATATATTTAATTTCATTAATAGGAACTCCATGATCAACTAAATAATCTAAGTATTTATTTAACATTATTTCCCATGGATCGTTTTGATAGTAACCAGAATCTGTAGATAAGATTATGTGCTTATAACCGATTTCTTTAATTGCTTCTAAATTGACTTCCATATTATTAACCCATTCACCATTACTTAAAGGTTGGATATATACTTTTTCTAAATAAACGCCATATTTTTCTACAAGGTATTTTTGTTGCTTAATTGACTCATCAACGATCCAATATTCAGGATGAGTAATTATAATTTTTTTAACATGATGTTCTTGCGCTTTTTCTATTACTTTAAGTGTTTCTTCATAACTTATATGTCCCGTAGCTAAAATGGCATTATATTTAGAAATTAAATCAAATATTTTAATTAATTCATCTTTAACTTCATTATTTTCATTTAAAACTTTAATTCCACCATCTTTACCTTTTTTCTTATATTCATTATCACTATCTAGCGTTGGTAGCCAAATAATTTTGGCTCCTAATTTTAAAACATATTCAACTGCATGAACATTTAATCCACCAACTTCATAATTTAAAGTGATTCCACCGAATATTTTTAAATTACTATTTGGATATTTATCTTTATTATATAAATTTGATAAATATGCTCTTTCAATTGTTGATCCATGATGTGATTTAATAATAATTGCTCGAGCTTTAATTTCGTTAGCCTTGTTAACTAATTCAAAATCGTTATAGTTTCTTTTTGTTAGATCTGGCGAAGAATGAATGTGCATATCAATAATGCCTTCTAATAATTTGTTCATAATTCCCTCCATTATTTATCTAATTTAATTATATATTTAGAACAAAAAATGAATATAAAATAAATTGTAAATTTTTTTTATTATTACTTGACAAAAAATAGTCTAATTACATAATAGCTGTATTATTTTTGGAGGAAAGAAAATGAAAAAATTTACAAAATTTGTATTGCCAATGGTTTTATTTACATTGACTAGTTGTGGTGATAATAAAGTTGATACACCTGATCCTGATACACCTGTAACTCCTGATCCTGATGTTCCAGATACACCAGATCCTGATGTTCCAGATACACCTAAAGATCCTAAAGTAGAAATTGATGAAAAAATTGAAAAGGCCTTAACAAAAAAAGAATTAATTAGTCGTGGAACAATTAAATTCGATTCAAAAAGTTCGTATGATGAAACTTCAACAACATCAGTATTTGAGTATGGTGAAGATTCTTTACATTTTAATGGCAACGATTATGGTACGCCTTATGATATGTATTTAATTAAAGATGGCGATGATATTGTTGCAATTAAAAAAGACAAAGATGGAAATTTATCAAAGCCTTATCAAGAATTTACCTCTTTAGATTATGAATTTAGTGATGTAATTACTTATGGCTCTAATTATTATGGAGTGGAAAGTTTAGTTAGTTCCATGTATGAACTAGCAAAAAAAGATGTTAATAAAGACGTTACATATAAAGTAGAAGATGGAGCGTATAATTTTAGTTTTGGATATTTTGAAACACTAGATGGATATAATTTTTATAAAGTTGATTTAACCTTTAAAGTTGGCGAAAAAGAAGAATTTAAAGAAGTTAATTTAAAAATTGATACATATAATAGTGATAGTTTTTTGGTTGATAGTGAATTAGGTGTAATTCAGTTAAACGCTGATGCTAGTGCATCAATGAGTAAAACTTATACTATTACTCAAGAAGTCGGTGAAAGAAGTTTTGTTAGCCCTTATAAACTTCAAGATTTTTATGCTACTTCTTATGATTTAGTTTATCAAACTACTACTTTAAGTGCGGATAGCGAGTTGACACTTGAAAAAGGTGGAAGTTTACAAATCGAAATTAAAAATTTAGCACCTCAAACTGCTAACTTTAGTTTCGATACTCCTAAAGTTAGTTATGTTGGAGTAGAAAATGGAATGGATGCTAATTACAGTACATATTCTAATTCACTTAATTTATCAGCTTACACAGTTGGAGATTATGTAATTAGTTTTGAAACTAAAAATGTTACTAAAACTTTTAAAGTAAAAGTAACCGAAGCAATGCCTAAGGAGATTAATGTTTCTTATAATGTTGAATCTTTAGGTGGATACACATCTTATGTAATTAATAATGATGAATTTGATGCTTATATAGGATTAGAATATGTAATTAATACGTCGGTTAATCCATATGAAGCAAATCAAGAAATAAAAGCTGAGATTAAAGGCGTTGATGCCTCAAAATATGAATTAGTTAAGAAATCAATTAAAATTAATGAATATATGGATGCTAAGGATTATTATGTTTTTAAGGCAAAAGAAGAAGGAGATTACACAATTACATTAACTAGTACTACTAAAGCTGATGTTACAAAAAATATTGTTGTCCATGTTTTAAAAACCCCTACTTTTAAGGAAGTTCTATCTAAAAAATATGCAATTAAAGAAGGAAGTTTACTTAAATATTATTTTAGTTTTGCACCTGATGGAACAGGAGAAAGTGGTACCTTAACTTTAGAAGATCGTATTAATAAGAAAACTGATGTATCAACTTATAGTATCACTAAAGAAGATAAAGCTTATAAAATTAATTTAACTCATGTTAGTGGAGATACATTAAGTTTAGATTTATACATGAATTTTGATTATTCTTTAGTTTATAAAGAAGGAAATTTTTATAGTCCTATTTATGAAGCGACTAATGAATTTTTAGCCCAAGGAACTTATGCTGGTAGTGATCAAGATGCAAGTTTAACTATTAGTCTAATGAATAATAATGAGGCTAGTATAGCTTTAGGATTTGAAAATTATATGCAATGCTATTATGAAATTAAAGAAGCTGATGGTAAATTAGTTGGTACATTTAAAGCTAGTGAATATACAAATAATCCATTTATTACTTTACCATTAAACTTTGAGATTAATAGTGATTTTAATAAAATAACTATTAAATTTAGTTTTGATTCTAAAGATTATAGTTTTGAATTAGATAAAAGCTCTTATTAAATATTATGAATAAATTTTTTATTAGTTCATTAATTTTAAGTAGTTTATTAATTTTTAGTTGTAATAGTAAAGAAATTTTACCTAGTAGTAGTATTTCTAATACCAATTTGGTATTAGAAAATACTACAACATTCAAGGAAACTCATTCTTTAAAAGGGACAGGGAATAAGAAATTATTAGTTATTCCTGTAACTTTTAAAGGAGAAAGAGAATTTATAGATGAAGATCTAAAAATTATTAATAAAGCTTTTTTTGATGAAAATTTATCAAGTGAAGAAGATAGTTACTATTCTTTAAAAGAGTATTATAAAAAAAGTAGTTTTAATAAGGTTGATATAAGTGGAGAAGTTACGGATGTTGTTAATGTTAACTATACAGTAGAAGAAATCACTAAGGAAGGATCATATTTTCCTGGAGTACCTGCTTTAGAATATTACGATAATAAAAGTGTTAGTGATGAGTATTTAAGAAATTTTGATTTAGATAGTGATGGATTTATTGACTCAGTAGTTTTTGTTTATTCTTCTAAAACTTCTAGTAGGACTGGTTCTTTTTGGGCTTGGGTTAGTAATTTTGATACTGAAAGTAATATTAATCGACCTAATTTTTCTAGACATATGTGGGTTGGGTTAGATTTTTTTAAAACTAGTTCTTATAAAGTTGATGCTCATACAATAATTCATGAAATGGGACATTTATTTAATTTAAAAGATTATTATCCAAGTGATAATTATAATCTAGCTCTAGGTGGACATAATATGATGGATTATAATATTTCTGATCATGATCCATATTCTAAAATGTTATTAAATTGGACAACACCTATTTATTATGATTTCAAAAATTATAAGGAAGTTAATGTTAAATTAAAACCTTTTAGTAGTTCTAATGAGGTTATATTATTAAATAATAAATGGAATCATTCAGTGATGGATGAATATTTATTAATTGAATTTTACACACCTACTGACTTAAATTATTTAGATTCAATAAAGCAATATGAAAATAGACCACTTGGTTTTACTAAACCAGGTATTAAAATTTATCATGTTGATAGTCGTATTAGTAAGTGTTTATATGATAAGAATAATAAAACATTAAGTTTTGACAGTTATGTTGACACTATTCCAACTAATTATGATGATGATGTATACTATATAATTGGAGCAAGTAATTCTAATAGCGATTCTTATACTGATAGTAGTCGAGTTGGTCGATATAAGCAAATTGCATTAATTGAGAATAAAGAAGTTAATGAGCTTCAAAATGGGAGTGTAGCTGATGATGAATCATTATTTTATGAAGGTGATAAGTTTGATTCTAGAAAATCAGCTTATATATTAAATAATAAATTTAATAATAAAAATGAAGTTAATTTTGTAATTAGTGTGAATGATATTAATACTAACTTCGCTAGTATTAATATTAAGTATGTGGGGTAAAAATATGAAAAATATTATAAAATATTGGGGTTTAGTAGGTTTATTTTTAATTTCATCATGTAATGGGAATAAAAATGAGGATATTAAATATGTTGATTTAGCTAGCGCTATTAATAATAGTAGTAGAAATTATTCTCTTAATATTTTAAGAGCGGATGATAGTTTAAATTTATATGAGGTCTATAATGATGATTTTATTTATTATGCACCAGATAGTGGTGGATATATTAAAGTTGATGATTCAAATTACTATCATGGATTTAAAATGAATTATATTTATGAAGATGATTCAAATAAGGAGGAATTAGAAGTTTATGGGAAGGGTGCTTTATTAGAATCTAAGGAATCTTTAAATACAAGTCGTTTCATTGACATTATTAAAAAATATCAAGATGATTTTACTAAAGTTGATGAGAATAGATATTCATTAAGTGTTAAGGATATGGCTTATGATTTAAAGAATTATTTTCAAAGTAGAAATTATGTCTATACTAATTATTTTGAGTTAGACATTTCAAAAGATGGCACTTTAGATAAATTCATTAGTTATGAAGGAACTAAAGATGATAAATACGTTGTAGGAACTGCTATTTTTAAAGAATTTAATTTAGATCAATATGATGCTTATAAAAGTTGGGTAAAAGATGGAAGTAAGGTTAATACTCGTATTTATGATTTAAAGTTAGGCTATATTTATAAAGATAATAGTTATCTTGCATTTTATGAAAATGATAATGTGACAATTGAAGGTATTATTAATAGTATAGATTATGATGGTAATATATATATCGCTAATAGTGATGATACAACTGGTAATGTTGGAATAAGAGTCAGTTTAAAAGATAAGGCAAATCTACCAAAAATTAATACTAAAATCAAAGTTAGTGGTGTAGTTAAGGTTAATGATTATGTAAGTTATATTGATAATGCTACTTATGTAAGTATTGAAGAATCATCTTCATATCCTTATTTTGAAGAAGAGGCGATTAGTAATAGTTATGGTGGAGGATATTATTTAGCAAATATTTTTTCTACTACACCAATTTATGGAGATTCAGTCTATTCAACTTATGCTTATGTAAATAAGAAAGTAGAAACTAATTTAATAGAAAATAAGAAAGTAGAAGTTGAATTAATTTTTCCAAAAATGGTAAATAGTCAAACTGGTGTAGCTTTTAAATCAAAGTTAGTTTTACCTTTAAATATGCCACTAGAAACTAAAAATGAAATATTAAAGAAATTAAGTGATTTTAAGGTTTATGGAATTGATAGTGATGCAAAAGAAATAAATTTAGAAAAATGTTTAATTAAAATTGATACCTCACTTGAATATAATTCATATTTAGAGTTTAGTAAGTTTAGCGAAGTATCTAATTCTTTAACTCCTGAAGAAAAGATTTCAAAATATGTTGGACTTAATAATTTAAATATTGTTGATGTTTCTAATTATACATGTTTTAGATTTGGTGAAAATACTTCGATGAGTTTAGAATCTATCTACGATAAAAAAGGAAGTCAAGTTGGTGTATATTATGAAACTTATTATATGAATAATGATCAGTATAATGAGCAGATTAATAATATATTAAGTTTAGGATTTACATTAAGTGATAGAATAAAAGATGAATATTATCGAATTCATGATATTTATAAATATCAAGACTATGTCATTGATATTTATAAAGCAGAAAATCCATTAGAAGAAGATACATTAACTTTTAATATGTGGGTATATAAAGGAGAAGTAGTACAAGGATTAACTATAAAAGAAAAATTATTAGAAGCTATTCCATACTTTAATAGTGATGATTTTATTATTCCTAATGAATTATATTCTAAAGATATTTCTTTATTTAAATTAAATGGCTATGGTGGTAATAGATTTAGTGATGATAATTTATTAACTGTAGTTACTTTAGATACTAATGATAATATTTATACTTCTTTAAGAAATAGATACATTAATGAATTAGGATATAAAACTTATCGTAATGAAGATAATTCAATGTATACATATCAAACTAGAGGAAGTAATCACTATGTTTTATATAAAAAATATAATGATAAAGAAAATATCTACTTAGATTTTTCAATGTATAGTACTAATGATTATACCTTTTCTGGTCATAGTGACTTTACTAATCGAATTGAAATAGCTATTTATAAAGGTAGTAAGCCATTATCTACTATTTATGAAACTAATTTAGATAATTTTTCTAAAGAATTATCTAAATTCTATGGAATGGATGAAATTAAATTTAGTGGATTGCCAAATGATACAAAAGTAGAAATGTATTATGCTGATAGCGATTATGAACGACAATCTGATAATTTAGATTATGGTTATTATGGTATTAATGAAGCTTTTATATATTCAAAAGATTTAACTAAAGTATATGATTCTTTAGTTAAATCATTAACTGATTATGGATATGAAGAATCATTTACTACTAGTAAAGGAAATATATGTTATAACTATGTAAATAGTGATGAAAATATTAGTTCTTATTTATTTATTATTAAAGATAGTAGTAAAAATTATATTAGAATTATGGATGGAGTGGGAGGAATAGATTTTTAATTAATAATTTTATTCTATTATATTAAGAGTTAAAAAAAGAAATTACCTATAAGTAAATTTTTAGGTAGTTTCTTTTTAATTTTTTGTATATTTTATTATTTAAAAAAATATATTTTTTATAAATTAGGGAGGCGAATATTTTCTAGATTACATCTATTAGTAATATAATATATAAATAATTTAATCTTTTCTTCATTTTTTTATTTTTAAACTATTCTAAATATTTGTTTAATTCGATAATAAATTCACCTAATGCTAAATTTCTTTTAGACTTTAAGATAGAAGAATTCATTTTTATTATTTGAAAGAATCTCTCACATATTGAATTACTTGAAGAAATTTTATTTTTGGTATCGATCTTTTATATTCATTCATAAGAGATATCAATAAATCAATATTTATCCTTTTTAATTAAATATTAAATTCAAGCAAATTAAATAATAATGTCAATCAATTCTTAAATCATCTAGTGTTGCAAGAAATAATTCTTTTTTCCATAGACTTAGAGTATATTTATCAGACACAAAATTTGATACATCTTTTTTTGCTGATTCGTAATCCACTATCTCAAATTTTGTTTTTAGCAACTCTTTGATGTTCTCTAGTGTCAATTTATTGTTTTGTAAGCTTACTTCAGAGTTTTTTAATTTATTTTCAAGATATGCAAGATTCAAAGTTGTTCCTCTTGCTACATAGAAAAGATAATCATAATAATCCCTACCTTTTACGTTGTTTTTATAATTTCTACAGATAATTGCATGGATTTTACCAGCGAATAGAGTAGATTCGTCGAATATCTTTACTTCATAAGGAGCTGGGAGAAGTTTGAATTTATTTTCGGTTTTACCGCCATCTGGATTGTCAGTATCAACCTCAAATTTGATCTTAATCTTTTTGTTTGAGATGATTTTTTTTGCATCTTCACTTTTCGGAAATAAAAACATCATCAAAGATAAAGTATTGCTTTTGAGGAATGCACTTTGTATATCTGAATCTGATACTTTATTTCTCTTATCAATGTGAATTTCAATTCCGTAAGAGCTGAATTCCCTTTTTAAAGCAGGGAAATAATCAGAAATTTTGAATTCTGAGTCTTTTTTAAGTAATGCAAAATCGAGATCCTCACTGAAACGATTCAATCCATAAAAAATCCTTAGACACGTTCCTCCATAGAATGCTGCCTTCTCGAAAAAACCTCCTCGTGAAAGTCCAGCTAAGGCAATTTCCTGGATAATTTCCTTTATAGCGTATTCTCTTTCCTCGTTATTTTTTGGATTATACTTTTTAATCATTGTCTCAATCACATTATTCATTTTCATATTCCTTTTTGATGAGTTCAATTAACAACTTGAGATTTGTTTTGTTATAGAGTTTAGCGAGTCTTTTCATTAACTTTAAATCACAAGAGACAAACTCATATTCATCAATTCTTTTATCAACAAATAATAATTCCTTTAGTTCTTTTACATTTTTTATTACTCTCCACTTGCATAAAGAATCACATATCGCTTTCTCTTTCATTGCAATCTTTACTATATAGTCCTCGCTTTCAAGATAAGTCAATCCTTCTGAAAAGGCTGTGTCTGGTATGTCAGAATATATATATATTCCAAAGTAGTTTTTATAAGTTTTATTTTTTCTATTTCCAATAGTAGCTGATGTAATGGATGTGACTTTCTCGGGAATTAACCCATAATATGATAGAGCCCAGTCAAAACTCAAGTAGGATGGTGATACGATAGTTGAAGCTAATAAACATGGGTCAATGTTCTTGTCAGTCTCATAGATTCCCCTTGTGAGCCTAAAAATAATTCCTTTATCGGCATCTCTTTTAATTTTGTCCAATGGATTGGCGTAATCATTATATTTTTCCTTCAACATCGATGTACTAACTATCATATTTGCTCCTATTAATACAATTTTATTGGATTTAGAGGAGCATTTCAATACTTATTACAAAAAAATAAACTAATAATTAATTAATAAAATTGTCTCTTATTGAATTTTTAGATAATTAATGTCAGCATTTATGAGTATTTTAATTTATCTTTATTATTGGTTATTAATATGAAAACTATTAAAGCAATTTCGTTGTTAAATTTTACTTTGCTAGATATTTATGCTATTTTATTTTAGTAATTATTACTTTTGCAAGTATAAATTTAGAAGAATCTAATAAAACCACATTAATAATTCAATATATGCTTATAGGTTGCTTAGTTATTGTTAGTATTATTTTAATTCTTAGGTTTATTAATTTGATTCTTTATATTAAACAAAAAGAAGAAATTGTTAATCAATCAACTATTTCAATGACTTTAAGAATCAAATTAGGATTAATACCATTTTTTATTATTAATTTTGTATTCTCTGGAATTTTATGGATAGGAACATTTAATATCTTTTTAATTTTTATAGCCCCGCTTATTTATGTTATATCATTAATTACAACTTATTTGTTCTTATTAATTGAAGGAACACCAAATATTATCTTTCTTATTGATAAATTTTTTAAAACTAAAAAATTCATTTATTTAATATGTGCAATTTCTCATTTTATATATTTTTTGATATCATTGGGGCATTAATTATTTTTGAATACCTGAGTTCTAGAAAAATTGAATTAAAAAAGATACTTAAAGGTTATATAGTAAAAGAATAAGGATATAAGTGATATTTAATTTTGATGTTATTTTTATCTAACATATATCATTTATATTTTTTACGAAAATCATTTGGTGTAATATTAAATTTATTTTTAAATTTATTGTTAAAATATGATTGACTAGAATAATTTAAAAATAAACTGATATTGACGATTGATTCATCACTATATTTTAAAAGTAATTTTGCTTCATTTAATTTTTCATCATTTAGATACTCGTTTAATGTTTTACCAACTTGTTTTTTAAAATCATTCGATAATTTTGTTTTCGAAACATTAACATAACTAACGATTTCCATAACCTCCTTAATTTTATAAAGATTGTTTTTGATGTAATAAATAGCATTTTTAACATCATTTGAATATTTAAGGATTTTTTTTGAGTCACCAATTCTTGAAGTAAAATCTAATAAAGCATTTAATTGTAAGTCTTTAACTTGTTTGATATTTATACATCTTTCACATTCAATTGAATATAGATCTATTAAATTATATGATTCTTCAATATCCATTCCGCCATCAATAGCGGAAGTTTTACCAACTAAAGCAATCATTGCAAGAAGGATATTTTTTGCTTGTCGTAATTCATTATTACCGACCTTTCCTTCATTAAATTTTTGTTTTTTTATAACTTTATTAAAAAAATCATTAAGTTTGATTGAATCACCATTTTTTATATATTCTAACATTATTTTTTCAAAATAATATGTCCCATGGTAGTTATTATTATCTTTGATGTGATTATTAACCTTATTATATTCTACAAATTTTGAAAAATTTTGATTTAATAAATAATAATTTTTTATATCTATTTTATTTTTATTTAATGAAAATTCTAAAAACGATAATAAATTAAAAAAATGATTATAAGTATAATTTGGGAGAGCATAGAAAAATTCTTTTAATTGTATAAACTCTTCATTACTTAAATTTAATTCACGCGCGATAATTTTTATAGAATTATCGCTTTTCTTTTGCGCTCTAGCTGGTCCAATAACTAAATAATAATCGCAAACTTTAATAAGTCCAAAAATACCATATTTTTGAGAATTATATATGTATGGATAAAATGGGGAATCTAAATTGATATTTTGTCTTATAAAATCACCCCAATTTTTAATTGGACAAAAAGAATGTATATTACTTTTATTATTATAAAAAATAGCAATAGGTAAATAATGTGATGAATAAAATTGTTCACAAAAATAAATTAAATAATTTAAATTATCCATTTGTATAAAATTACAATAATTTGAACAAAATTACAATATTTAAATAAAAAAATATTTGATAATAAGTTGATGATAATTTTATGAAAAATGATTTTTTAAAGGACTGGGAGCTGATATTTGAAGATAAAACTTCCATAAAAGTTGATCTTCCTTATGATGCTTTAATTCACGAAAGGCGTTATAAAGAATGTGCTAGTGGAGAAGCAGGGGCTTTTTTTCAAGGAAAAAAATATATTTTTAAAAAGGTGCTTAATATTCATAAAGAAAATTATAGTTATTTTTCTTTATTATTTGAAGGTGTCTATCGTAATGCGAGAGTAATTTTTAATGATGTGGAACTAGGAATAAATAAATATGGATTCAGCGAATTTAGTTTTGATATATCTAATTTAATAAATGAAGGAATTAATAAACTTGAAGTCTATGTTGATAATTCTTTAGTTCCTTCAGCAAGATTTTATACAGGTGCAGGTATTTATCGACCAGTTAGATTAATAATTAAAAGAAAAAAAGAGATTAATTCAATTAAAATAAAAACTTTGGATTATAAAGAAAGAAAAATCGAAGTACTAGTAGATTCTATATTAAAGCCAACAATTAAAATATATGACAAAGATGATTGTATATATAACGGTAATGAACAAATTATTACTTTAAGAGATGCTAATTTGTGGAGTGATGAAACCCCTTATTTATATAAACTTATCGTTGAAACCCTTAATGACAAAGAAGAAATTATTTTTGGTATTAGAGAAATTTCTTTTATCAAGGGAAAAGGATTATTTGTCAATGGAAAAGAAACAAAATTAAAAGGAGTATGCCTTCATTCTGATAATGGTATTGTTGGGATGGCCTCTTATAAAGAAATTGAATATCAAAGAATTAAATTGTTAAAAGATGCAGGCTTTAATGCTATTAGAAGTGCTCATAATCCTTGTTCTAGATATATATTAGAAGCTTGTGATTTTTTTGGAGTTTATATTATTGACGAATTATACGATGGATGGTATATACCTAAAAATTATCATGATCATAGTCGTGATTTTTCAAGTTTAGAATATAAAAAAGATATTAAGAGCATGATAAATAAAGATTTTAATCATCCATCAGTAATTATTTATTCTTTAGGCAATGAAGTTAGTGAAATTAATACTCAAAAAGGTATGAATACATTAATTGATATGACAAATTATCTAAGAAAAGAAGATGACACTAGAAAAATAACATGTGGAATAAATTTATTAATTTGTGTATATGATAAATTAGGTTTAGGTATTTATAAGGATAATGAAAAATACAATAAAGTTCCATTAAAAGAAAATAAGAAAACAAAAGAGAAAAAAGTTGGTTCTAATTTTTTTAATTATTGGACACAAAAACTAGGAAAGCTCATCTTTTTTATTAATAAAACTAAATTAGCTGATAAGGTGGAAAATAATATTAGTGATGTTATTGATATAGTTGGATTAAATTATGGTTCTGCTAGATATGATATCGACAATAAATATCATAAAGATCGTTTGTTGATTGGCAGTGAAACATTTATAAATGATGCCCCTTTTAACTATAAAAAAATGGATGAAATCAATAATTTAATTGGTGACTTTATTTGGGTTGGTTTTGATTTTTTAGGTGAAGCAGGGTTTGGTGATTGGACTTATTATTCTTATAAGGGGTTACCTTTAACATATGGTTCAGGTTTATTTGATTTGATAAATAATAAAACAATTTTATTAAATTTTATGGAAATGATTTTAAATGATAAAAATGATAAACCTATAATTGGTATAAGGCCTATTAATCATTATAATGAAACCCCTAAAATATCAGCTTGGAAAATGACTAATGCAATATCAAATTATAATTTTCATAATTATGTTAATAAAAAGATGGTAGTGGAAGTATATTCTAAATATCCTTTTATTAAACTCTATCAAAATGATAAATTACTTGGTATAAAAAAAGTTAAAAATAATAGAGTGATTTTTAAACAAAAATATAAATTAGGTTATCTTAAAGCAATTGCTTTAAATGAAGATAAAGAAGAAATATGTTATTCAATAATTTCATCTAGCGATAATAAACCGCATTTAAATATTCGATTATCAAAAGAAGTTTTAACTTTAGATTGTGAAGATATAATTTTTGCAAATGTTGATGTCTTAAATGATAAAAATGAGCTTTTGCCATGTTATGAAGAAGAATGTGAAATTATTACTTCAAGTAATTTAAATTTAATTGCATTAGGGAGCGCATTATCAAATAATCCAGAAGATTATATTCATAATAAACATAAATTTTATCGAGGAAGTATTGCATTTGTTATTAAGGGCAAAAATATTGGTCAAGGTGTCATTAGAATTATATCAAAATATGTTAATGAAAAAATCATATATATTAATATAAAGGAGAAAAATTATGAATGAGTTTCCAAAAGATTTTCTTTGGGGAGTGTCTACTAGTTCTGCTCAAATTGAAGGTGCCTATCTAGAAGATGGACGATCGATGAGCATTTGGGATGATATTCCAAAAGGAAAAATTAAAAATGATAGTGATTCTCATATTGCTTGTGATCATTATCATAAGTTTAAAGAAGATATTGAAATTATGAAAAAAATAGGTGTTAAATCCTATCGATTTTCTTTATCATGGTCAAGAATCATACCTGAGGAAGGTAAAATTAATGAAAAAGGAATCGCGTTTTATAATTCTTTGATTGATGAATTGATTAAAAATAATATAGAACCAATTGTCACTCTTTATCACTGGGACTTACCACTATGGATTGAGAAAAATTATAATGGGTGGCTTAATAAAAAAATCGTATCCCTTTTTGAAGAATATACTAAGGTTGTTATAACATATTTTTCAGATAGGGTAAAATATTGGTTAACATTTAATGAACCACAATGTTTTTTACTTAATGGATATATAACATCAGCTCATGCTCCATTTAAAAGAGTAATTTTTAGATTTTCAAGAATAATTAAAAATTTTTTATTAGCAAATAAGGTTAGCGTTGATACTATTAGAAAATATGCAAAAAAACCTCCTATGATAAGTCTTTCTTTTGGATCAGGTGCATATATTCCTAAAGTTGAAAATGATAAAAAAAGTATAGAAGAAGCTCGATATAAAAGTTTTTATAAAGGAATGGGAACTATTAATAATCGATTATTTTTTGACCCTATAATATTAGGTAAAGGTGTTCATTCTTATTTAATCTATCGAGTTAGTAATAAATTTGCTAAAAAAATAAAAGTAAATTTAGATTTTTTAGCAATTAATAATTATGAAGCTTTCAATTATTCACCATTTGGGAATGGTAAAATTAATAAAACCAATTTAAAAACAAATTCATTAGGTTGGGTTATAGATGGAAGAACTTTATATTACACATCAAAATTTATTTATGAAAGGTATAAATTACCTATTATGATTACTGAAAATGGGATGTGTGATAATGATGTTATTATAAATAATAAAGTAAATGATGTTAAAAGAATTAAATTTATTGATGAATATTTATTTAACGTTAAAAAAGCTATAAATGATGGAATCAATATTATCGGATATCATTACTGGTCATTATTAGATAATTTTGAATGGGCAGAAGGATATCTACCACGCTTTGGATTAGTTTATGTTGATTATAAAACATTAAATAGAACTATGAAAGAATCGGCTTATCATTATAGTGAAATTATAAAAAATAATGGAAAGGATTTATAATTATGAAAATAAGAGAAAAAAAGAATTTTTTTGATTTAAAATTTTTCGATAGCAAGATTAAGACTAGAACTATATCTAAAAAAGAAAAAATATTAGGACATTTAATCGGTCCTTTAGGCTTGATTTTTCTAATTAATACAATTGCAGCGCTAGTTGAAAAATTTTTTACGCAACAAACTGGTTTAATGTATGGAGTAAATAATATTGAAAGCATTAAAAACATGGGAAATGTTTATGAAATAGTTATGACATCAGTTAGAATTGGTGCAGTATTAACTGGCTTATTAATGTCATTTATTATTTCTAAATCTAGTTCAAAATATGGTAGATTTCGTCCATTATATTTAATCTTTTGTTTCATTTCATTAATTTGTGGTTTTTTAATATTTTTATTTCCAGGAAAAACTTTAGGGGAAGCATACTGGTATTATTTCTTTACAATATTTATTGTTTATCACACTATTGCAGTAACCTATTTTAATCTATTTAAAGACAATATTGTTTCTGTTTCAACAAGATCATCAAAAGAAAAATATCAATTGAGCTTTATTAGAAAAGTTAGTTGGACAATTATTTCAGGTATAATTATTGGTTTATTAGTAAATAATGTAGTTATTCCATTTTGGCTTGAAAAAGACATTTATGGATATGCTATTTTAATGATTGTTCTATCAATAATTGCTATACCATTAATTTATATGGAATTTTATTATACGAAAGAGAGAATAATTGAGGATGATGTTCTTGAAGAAGGTGAAAAAAATGTTAATAAAATTCCGTTAAAAACACAACTTAAAGCATTATTTACAAATAAATACTTTGTAATATTAACAGTTATTTTTACTTTAATTGGAATTTGCGATTATTATAAGGGAAGTAATGTGCAATATTTTTATGTAAAATTTTTATTAGATGGTGAAAATAAACCTTTAATGTATACATTATATATGATAGCTGTTGGATCTCCTGTTGGTATTGGCGCGATTATAATTTATCCTTTAGCCAAGAAATTTGGTATTAAAAATGTCACTATATGCGGATATGTTTGTGTTTTAATAGGTTCTATTTTTGGTTGGATATTTTCTTCAAATATTTATGTAGCGATTATTGGAGGTTTTTTACGTAATTTAGGTACAATACCAAATTCATATGTGTTTATAACATTGCTATATTATGCTTATGATAGTATTGAGGCTAAAACTGGTTATAGACTTGAAGGACTAATGGGAGCAGGTATAGTTTATGCTATTCAAAATCTCATTTATGCACCATTTGCTGGAGGATATGAGTCTGGCTTATTAAAACTTGGATTTGTAGATGCTGAAGGAGTTAAGCCAACAAATGAAATTATAAACTTTATTGTTTTTAGTTTTTACGCTTTAGACATTATATTAGCAATTGTTGCAATTGTTTTATTACCATTTGTTGATGTTGAAAAGAAAATGAGCACCATAAATGATGAAATTATAACTAGAAAGAAAGCATTATGTTTAGAAAATGGAAAAGAATGGGTTGATCCTCAGATATTACAACAACAAGAGGAAGAAAAGTACGAAAAAGAACAGGAGGAAAATCGAATTTTAGACTTAAAAGAATATTGTGCTAAAAAAGGATTAGATTTTGATATTGAAAATCAAAAATATTTAAATAAAGTAAAAGCAAAAGAAGAAAAAAGACTTGCTAAAGAAAAAAAGAAAAATAAAAAGTAATTCATATGTTTAAAATTAAAGATTTATTGGTAGAAAACAAATCAAGTTATATAGTAACAGATGAAATTCATCCTCACTTTTCATTTAATTTAATTTCAGATGAAAATGAGGAGGATCTTAAAAGTTATAATTATGAAATATATTTAGATAATCAAATATTGTATAAATCAGATGAAATCCTTGATAAAAATCAAATAATGGTTGAAATATCTAATGTAAATTTTCAAAGTGATACGTGTTATAAATTAAAATTATTTGTTACTAGTAACTTTTTAAATAAGGATCTTAAAGAAATCTATTTTTACACTGGTAAATTATCTTCAAGTTGGAAGGGTAAATGGATTGGAAAATATGTTGAAATTCCTAAAAAATCCTCGCCAAAGCCACTTCTTTTTAGAAAAAAATTTATTGTTAAGAAAGAAATTAAACGTTCAATAATTCATGTTACATCCATTGGTATATTTCAATTATTTATTAATAATGAAAGAAAAAGTGATTCATATTTTGCTCCGGGTTTTACTGATTACCGAAAGCAAATACAATATCAAACATATAATAATATTGAATTTAAAACAGGTGAAAACGAAATTGAAGTAATAGTAGCTCCAGGTTGGGCAGTAGGAGCTTTTACATATAAAAGAAAAAATAAAATTTATAGCGATACACAAAAATTATTATTTGAACTTATTCTTGAATACGAAGATGGAGAAAAAGAAATTATTGCATCCAATGAAACATGGGAAGTATCAACAAATCATAACTTAAAATTTGCAGATTTTTATGATGGAGAAATTTATGATGCTCGAATTCAAAAATATAATTTTGAAAATGTTAAATGTTACAAAAATCTTCCTAAAAAAACAAAAATCGTTGCAGAATATGGTGAAAAAGTAAAAATTATTAAAACATTTGAGCCTATTTTAATAAGTGAAGAAGATGAATTAGTTTATGATTTTAAACAAAATTTTGCTGGAGTTGTCTCACTTGAAATTTTAAATGCTTTGGAAGGTCAAGAAATAGAGATTTTACATGCTGAAGTTTTAAAGAATAATAAAGTTTTTACGAAACCATTAAGAACTGCAAAGGCAAAAATTGTTTATATATGTAAAAAAGGTAGGCAAAATTATAGCCCTTTATTTACATATATGGGTTTTAGATATATTTCAATTAAAGGGATTAAAAAAGATGATATTAAGGTTAGAGGTTTAGCTTTATCAAGTGATTTAAATCGAGTCGGAAAATTAAAAACTTCAAATATAGCAATTAACAAATTAATTGAAAGCATATATTGGGGAGGTAGAAGTAATTTTGTCGATATTCCTACCGATTGTCCACAAAGAGATGAAAGAATGGGTTGGACTGGTGATATTGCAATTTTTTCTAATACTGCAGTTTTTAATTTTGATATGTCAAGATTTTTTTCTAAATGGCTTATGGATATGAATTATGAGCAATCTTTTGGAGGAGGGATCCGTTGGACTATTCCTTATGATAAAGGTGGATTGCCAAATTTTGCGCTAGCTACTTGGGGAGATGCAGCAGTATTAGTTCCTTGGGCTAATTATATTGCTAGAGGAGATATAAATTTATTAAAAAGACAATATTGCCATATGAAAAAATTCGTCAATGCAGAAAAATTTTGGGCACAATTTTTATCTTTTAATAAGATTGATAGATATATTTTAAAGTATCCGTTTCAATTTGGAGATTGGTGCGCACCAAATGAGGATTTTAAAGAATGGGTTTTTAAAGGACCTTGGATTTCTACTTGCTATTTTGCAAATTCGTGTAATATCTTATCAAAAGTAGCAACAATACTTAATAAACAAGATGATGCAATATATTACGAAAATTTATATAAAAAAATATCTAATGCTTTTAAGAATAAATTTTTAGATAAGGATGGAAAATTAAAATTTGAATTTCAAAGCGGCTATGCACTTGCTCTTACTTATTTAGATTTAGATGAATCAATTAAAAAAGTAATGGCTAGTAGATTAAAAGTTCTAATTGAAAATAACGATTATCATTTAACCACTGGATTTTCTGGAACCCCGGTTTTATTATTTGCAGTCCATGATTTTTTAGACATAGTGACAACAAAGAAATTATTATTACAAGATACCCTTCCTTCATGGCTTTATGAAATTAAAAATGGAGCTACTACATTATGGGAAAGATGGGATGCAATTAAAGAAGATGGAACTATTAATTTAGGGTTAAAAAATGAAGATGATGAAGGAGGCATGGTCTCATTTAATCATTATTCTTATGGATCAATCGGTGATTATCTATATAAAAGAGTTGGTGGCTTATCTCCATTAAGTGGAGGATATAAAACTTTTTTAGTTGATTTAAGAAAACGTTTATTTGAATTTAGTGAAATTAGTTATGATTCTCCTTATGGGATGATTAAAGTTTTATATCAAAAGAAAGTTAATGAGTCAGAAATTTATATAGAAGTTCCTGTTTCTAGTAAAGCTAAATTGATATTACCTGATGGAACTATTAAATATTTAAATAGTGGGAAATATAAATTCAAAATAAGTGAGAAATAATTATGCCTAATCCGATTTTACCATTTAATGAATATATTCCTGATGTAGAAGCACATGTATTTAATGATCGAGTTTATCTTTTTGGAAGTCATGATAAAGAGGGTGGAAATCGATTTTGTATGCTTGATTATGTATTATATAGCGCTTCAATATATGATTTAACAAAATGGACTTATCATGGAGTTATTTATAAAAAAGAAGAAGATCCTCGTAGTAATGGTGATAAATTAGTAGATTATTACGCTCCTGATTTAGTTAAAGGTAATGATAATAAATTTTATTTATATTATGTTGCAATGGGTCCTAATACAAGAAATTTTGGACCAATTAGTGTTGCAGTAAGTGATAAAATAACCGGACCTTATAAGTATTATCAGGATGTAAGTTTAAATAAAGAACCTTTATTAAAATATTTAAATAATGATCCGACAATATTAAACGATAATGGCAAGATTTATTTATACTATGGTTGGGGATTAGGTAGAGATTTTTCTAATAAATTATTTAAACCTTTATTTAACATTGTTGAATCAAAATTGTTTAATAGATCAATTAAAGAGATTAAAGAAACTAAACCATCAATTCTTTCTTGTGCATTTTTAAAGTTAAAGGATAATATGTTTGAAGTAGATTATGGTCCAGTACCTATCTTAGATAGTAAAACGACAGCTAATAAGAAATCAAACTTATATAAACATGCCTTTTATGAAGCTCCATCGATTAGAAAATTTAATAATTTGTATTATTTAGTTTATTCAAGTAATGAAAATAATGAACTTTGTTATGCTACGAGTTTATATCCTAATAAAGACTTTATTTATCGAGGTGTAATTATTTCAAATACGGATTTAAATTATAAAGGAAATAAAAAAGCTAAAGCGTTTGGTGGAACAATACACGGATCAATTGAATGTATTAATGGTAAATATTATATTTTTTATCATCGATTAACAAGAAATAGTAATTTTTCTAGACAAGTATGTGCCGAAAGGATCGAAATTAAAGAAAATGGAGAAATAAAACAAGTAGAAATGACTTCAATTGGTTTAGATGATAAACCTTTATCTACTATTGGCACTTATTCAAGTTTTAATGCTTGTAATATATTTCATAAAGCTCGTAAAACTAGAAAAAATGAAGCGATGTACACTAAAGATGATGATAATAATTACATTATAAAAAATATTAAAAATGGTTTTATCATTGGTTACAAATATTTTGATTTTAAAAGTGATGTTACTTTAGTTATTAGATTAAAAGGTAGTAAAGGTAAAATAAAAGTTAGTGATGGCAATAATATTTTTTATAAAAAATTAATCAAAAGTAAAATTTATAAAGATTATGAAATATTTATAAATTTTAAAGGTATTAAGCCTTTATATATAGAATATATAGGCTTAGGTTCGATAGATTTATTAGAAATAAAATTTAAATAAGGAGATAATATGAAAATTATAGAATTTGATATTAATGGTAAATGGATTAAAAAAAATAATAATTGGCAATTTGGATTAGGCTGTGATCACGCATTTCAATTACATAGAAGAGATTTATTTAAACAATTAAAATATGTACATGATGAATTAGGTTTTAAATATTTAAGATTTCATGGAATATTTGATGATGATATGTTAACTTATCAACGATTAAGTGATTATAAACCTTTATCTAATATTCCTTATTCTAATAAAGTAAAAGAAATTAATTTTCGACAAATAGGAGATGTTTTACATAATGTTTTAGATTCTGGATTTAAACCATTTTTAGAAATATCTTTCATGCCTAGTGTATTAGCTAAAGGAAAAAAGACTGGTTTAAAATATCGAAATAATATTTGCTTACCAAAAAATATTAAAGAATGGCAATTATTTATTAAAGAATTCATTAATTATCTTATTAATGAATTCGGGAAAGAAGAAATAGAAACTTGGTATTATGAAATTTGGAATGAACCAGATCTTAAAATATTCTTTAATGGTAATCAAAAAGATTATTTTAATTTGTATAAAGCAACAACTATAGCAATAAAAGAAGTTGATAAAAATTTAAGAGTTGGTGGGCCTTCAACAAGTGCTTGTAAATGGTTAAAAGATTTTATTTCATTTTGTAATAAAGAAAATATTGATTGTAATTTTATTAGTACACATCATTATACAGGTGATGCCTTTGGTAATATGTTAACTTTTAAAAAAGCTTTAAAAATGTTTTCTATTGTTAAAAATGCTGCTAAAAATAATTTAGGAATAAAAGATACATTATGTAAATCTTTTTTCTATCCTGATATTTGTAAAACTTGGAAAAAAGGTACTTTCAATGAAATGGATCAAAAAGCATTATTAGAAGTTGAAAATAAACCACTATATATCACAGAATGGAATTCAATGGCTGTATTTGCTTCTCCAGTACATGATGAAAAATATTCTAGTGCTTTCGCTTTAAAATCTTCTTTAGATTTAAATCCTAAAATTGCTGGATCTTTATTTTGGTGCATATCTGATATTTTTGAAGAAAACTTATATTTACAAGACCCATTTTGCGGAAGTTATGGAATCGTTACACAAGATAATATCGCTAAACCTAATTTTTATGCTTTTAAAATTATGAATATGCTTTATGAAAATAGATTAGAATTAGAAATAACAAATGAAGATATTGAATATGCTATCTTTAGAAAAGATGAACATAATTATCAAATAGTTATATATAACCAAGATTTTGTTTACGAAAATAATATTACTTATTCCTATGAAATTAAATTACCATTTTTAGCAAAAAAGATTATTGAATATCGAATAGATGATAATCATGCTAATCCAAAAAAAGAATGGATAAAATTAGGAAAACCAAAAAATTTAACAAAAGAACAAATTAAATTAATTAAGGATTTATCTAAATTAGTAGGAGATGAAATAAAAGATATATCTAATTCAATTCAATCGACAATTAAATCTAATGATATTGTTTTATATGAAATAAGTATCTAACTTATTATTCTTATTAAATTTTTAAATTTATTTTTATAACTTAAATTAACATTAGAAATTTAATTGTCATTTACTCTCTATTTGCATAAATCTTCTTATTAGTTTATACTTAAGTCATGAATAAAACATGTGTATTTTTAGTTATATGTAATTCTCTCGGGGGGGGGGTATATAATTATTATTTAATTAATAATTATCATTTTTCATATCTAAAAAGGAGTTTTAGATATGAAAAATAAATATAAATATAATAAAAATATATTAATTGGTGGATTAATATATTTTTCTTTATTTTCTTTAATTGGAGTAGGGTTTTCTAGTTGGGCCATAATTAGTAATGATATAACTAATATAAATGTTGAAGTTGGTAAAGTTGATGATTCTAATTTATTAATAAAATATAATTTAGATGATTTAATAGGTCTTAGTTATTGTGTAGATGGTTTTATTTATGATGATACAATATCTAATTCAACAAGCTTAATTATTCCTTTTAGTATTGAATCAAGTGAAGAAATAAATTTAAAAGAATATTTTAAAGATGTAACATCTTTAAAATTAAAATTAACTTTAGTTGAGTATAATTTAGGATTATTACAATATATTAAAAAATCAACATATAATTATGATTTAAATAGTTTTGATAGTATCAAAACTATTGATAAAGATATCTTAAATAATGAATTAACTATTGATGAATCATTATTAAATAATAAAAAGATATTCTTTAAAACTAAATATGATATAACTGTTGATAATTACAATACATATTATGAATCTGAATTAAAAGATGAATCTAACTTAAAAATTAGTTTTAAAGTAGAGATTAATAAATAATTATGATACTAAATAAGAATAATAATATTAAAAAGAAAATAATTATACCTTTTTCTATTTTATCAATAACTACTCTATTATCTTTAATTGGTAAATCAAGTTATGTTCTTCCTGGTAATGAAATAGATTTAACAATTAAAGAAGATAAAGATGTTAAGCCTGTATGTTATATTGATTCTAATAAAGACATTAAATATACAAGTATTGAGAAGGCTTTGGAAGTAGCAAAAAATAATCAAAATAGCGACACGATATATGTAATTCCTGGGACCAATCCTATAATTACAAGAAATTGTGAAATTGCTAAAGGTGATACGCTTTGTTTACCTTATGAGGATAATGGTAATGATGTTCATACCTTTCTTAATAGAAACGATACTACAATTAATGCGACATTCGGAGACTCAAATTCAGATAATGTTAATAAAAATAGGAAAAATCAAGTCACTTTGAGAGAAAGTGTATCACTGACAAACAACGGTACCTTAACAGTTGGAGGAAGTATTGGCTATGGCGGTAGTGCCATAGGGTTAACAGGTCAAACTGCCGGTAGTTATTGTGAAATATTGATGAATGAAAACGCAGGTATTTTTAATAATAACATTTTAAATATCTATGGTTATATTAAGGAATCGTTTAAAGAAAATGGATCATTTATTCAAAATTCTAATAGCTCAAAAACTTATTTACCATTTGTGATTTATGATTTTCGAGGTGGAAGTTATTCTTATGCTTGCAAAAAAGAAAATGTTATGCCTTTTAATATATTTGACTTTCCAAATTGTCAAGTGTCTCAAAATTATTCTTATAATTCTAAAATGTATGGCTTAGCAACAATATATGCAGGAGAACAATGGAATAATGCTGATATTTTAATTATTGGTAATAAAAATGATAGTTGTTTATTTAAACTTTCAGATGGCAATATTAAATTTAAATATAATCCGAGCAATTTTTTATATACAACTAATGATGCTATAAGTGATACTACTATGTCTACGGCGAATTATACAGAAATTTATACCTATTCCGACATACAGTTTTCAAGTATAAGTCTTAAAATTTCTATTGCATCTATTGATACTAAAGAAATGCATTGTCCAATTTGTTTTAAGTATAAAATATTTATAGAAAATAAAACTTTTCAAATTTCTAACAAGGCTAAATTTTTAGGTGGTTCATTATTATATGTAAAAGAAGGCGCAACTTTGATTTGTGATTCTGAAGTAAGCTTTTATCAAAATTATGTTCAAGAAATAACCACAGGACTTAGTAATACTTATCCATCTTCATTAGAATCTGGTAGGTTAATAAATGACGGAACTGTAAATTTGAATAATTCATTTGGTGGTTTAATAGAAACAACAGCTAAATCAGGAATGCTTAATACAGCTGAATCTTTTAGAAATTATACTACTACCCTTGAAATTTTATCATCAAAAAATTCAAGTTTTCTTGCTTCAGCTGATAAGAAAGAAAGTAAAACATTTTATGCTGAAGCGTATATTGGAACAGCAAGCAAGCCAGAAAATCCATCTCGTTTAGATAGCAACTTATCTTTACCATCAAAAGGTGATTATTGGCAAAAACCTCCATTATCCGATATTACTAATATTACTATTGTTAGTGAAAATGGAACCTCGACAGAGGGAGGAAAAGAAGGTAAATTTAATTTGTCCGCTTTAGTTGATCCTTCAGAAAATGCAAGTAGCAGCGTTACCTATAATTGGTCGTGCGATAGTGGAGCTTCATTAAGTTCTTATTCTGGCAAAAGTGTTACATTAACTACGCCTGCTAACGAATCTGAAAAAGATATATCTTATAGAGTTACATGTAAAGTCTCTTTCACAAAAAGTGATGGAACTAATGGCGAATTGACTGCAGAAGCAACATTTATCGCTACTAAAACAGACTCAGGTTGTATAACCTCAAATACCTTAATATTAATGTCTAATGGAACATATAAGAAAGCGATTGATATTAGAGCTAATGATTTAGTAATGTCTATTAATCATGAAACAGGTAAGATAGAGCCTACACCAATTGTATTTAATGATCATATAGATAAAGAAGCAGATATTTATGATGTTTTATCATTAGAATTTTCTAATGATAAAACAGTAGAAATAGTATATGAACATGGTTTCTTTGATTTAGATACCAATAAATATGAATATATAACTTTAGATAATTATCAATCTTTTATTGGTCATAGATTTGTAAGTGTTGATTATATTAATGCTAAATTTATTAAAGGTATAGCTACACTTAATAAAGGCTATATAACTAATAAATTTACTAGAATTTGTTCACCTGTTACTTATAAGAACTTAAATATTATTACTGAAAATATGTTATCTATGCCTGGAGGAATTAGTGGCTTATTTAATATCTTTGAATATGATAAAAACTTAGCCTATGATCAAGTTAAAGAGAATGAAGATATAAATAAATATGGATTATTAGACTATTCATATTTTAATAATTTAATACCTTATGAAGTATATGAAGCTTTTAATGGTAAATATTTAAAGGTTGCTATGGGTAAAGGCATTTTAACTAAAAAACAATTAAATAATTATATTGAACGTTATTTACCTATTATCAGTAAGCAAAATAATTGTCATTAACTGACTATTTGCATTAATTTCTTTATTAGTTTATACTTAAGTCATGAATAAAACATGTGTATTTTTAGTTACTTATAATCTTCTCGGGGGGGGGGGTATATAATTATTATTTAATTAATAATTATCATTTTTCATATCTAAAAAGGAGTTTTAGATATGAAAAATAAAGAAACTAAATACTCTTTATATAATAAAAATAAATATAGAAAAAATATATTAATCGGAGGATTAATATATTTAATAATGATTTCTTTAATTGGAGTAGGGTTTTCTAGTTGGGCTATTAATAATACAAATAGTGATATCATTAAAGAAATTGATATTAATATAGGTAATGTAACTGGTATATATAGTGAATATCTTTATATTGATAAAGATAATAAACCTAATAATGGTTATAAACCATTATTATATAAAATAAGTGATAATAGTTTTAAAGGATTTATAAATCATAATAATAGTTCTAGTAATGATATTAGTACTAATAATGAAGGAGAATTATTATTTTATATCAATTTTAATTTAAAGAAATTAAAAGAGTTTGATGAATTAAATGTTAATAATTCATTAACATTTAATTATCAATTAAAATTATTAAGTGATAATAAAAATAGTAATAATATTAGTTTATTTACTTTTACTAGCTCTAAATTATATGAATATAAAGATAATTTATTAGATTATAGTGATTCTAATTTATTAAGTAATGAAATTAATAATGTTACATATGATATAAATACTAATACTAATTCAGTAGAATATAGTTTATCTTTAGCTAATGTATTAGCTAAAGATATAGATATATTAGAAACTTATTTAATTATTAAATTAAAACCTATAAATGATAAAAGATTAACTAATATTTATGATTATTTAGTTACTAATAATGGATACTTAGAATTTTATATGGATATAGATAAATATGAAGAAACTAAATAATAATAATAATAATAATAAATATAAATCTAAATATCTTATTTCTTTTTTAACTATATTATTATTTATTATAAGTATTTTAAATATTGGTTATAGTAGTTGGAATTTAGTTAAAAATGAATATAAAAATAAAGTAGGTAATAGTGTCAATGATTATGTTTGTTTTAATGATAAAACAAACATAAAATATTTTACAATTGAAGATGCTTTAAATAGTGCTAAAAGTGGAGAAACGATATATTGTTATAAGAATAAATTTCCAACTATATATTCTAATGTAACGATAAATAGTGGGGTTACTTTAACTTTACCAATATGTATAAAGAATGAAAAAGATTGGGATGGAAGGCAAAAAGAAGCTGAATCATCTTCTACTTGGAGAGATGGATATTATACTAGCAATCAATTTGCTGATCAAACTGAAGAAAGTGTTAAAAAGTATTTAGTAAATAGAGTAATAGTAGCAAGTAATGTTATTTTAACTAATCTAGGTACGATTAATATTGGTGGAATAGTTGGAGGAAATAATAATACTAAATTAGCTGGATATACTAGTGGATATTATTCAGAATTATATTTAAATAAAGGATCTAAAATTATTAATAAAGGAACAATTGATTGTTTAGGTTATATTAAAGAAGATTCTAATAATAAAGGAGCAATCTTAGAAAATTATGGAATAGTTAAACTTCCTATGGTTTTTTATGATTATAAAGGTGGAAGTTTTACAGCTAGTGTTTATGCTAATGATACTTATAAAGAATTTCCTTTATCTCAATATGATTTTCCTAATGTTAAAATTGAACAAAATCATTATTATGGATGTAAGATGATTGGATATGTTGGGTTATATACAGGCGAGGTTAAAAAAACTATTTCAAAGAAAATAATTTTTACTACTCTTACTGTTACAGTTACGATAAAAGCAAGGCATAATATTAGTGATATTAATTTTATTTCAACTGAAGAAAATTCTTTATTTAGAATGACAAGTAGTGGTTTTATTAATATTCGATATATTAGTAATAATAATGACTTAACTACTATTAATATGTATAACAATAATTATGCTGGGCCTAATGCTAATTTAATATTATCAATAAATGGAAATGTTGATTTTAATTATTTTGAAATTAGTTTAAATGCTGCTAATGATGTAACTTTTGATCCTAATGGCTTAAAATATATTGCTGAAGATATTGTTAAAGAAAAATTAAATACAACAATGGAAACAAGTAAAGTTGATTTTCCCGTTCCTTGGAATTTTACTATTAATGTTAATCCTGGTTATACACTAAATTTTAATCAAAAAGTAAAATTATTAGGCGGTTCAAAATTAAATATTAAAGATGGAGCAAGTGTTAATATAAATAATGCTTTTATTTTATATGATTCTTCTAATAATGATAAAAAATTATATAAAGATACTGCAAATCTTAACACAATTTATCCTTATGATAAAGGAGATGCAAAATTAATAAATGAAGGAACGCTAAATATTAATAGTGGAGCAAAATTTGGTGGAAAAATTAGTGCTATATCAGAAATAGGTAATATAAAAGTAAATAGTGGAGCAATATTAAACTATGAGACACAAGAAGGAAGTGGAAGTTGGGCTATAGACGGCATAAATATTAATTTTTCTTTCACCCCTTATACTAATTCTCCTATTACTAAATATGCTTGTGTTGATTTATATGATTCATTTAACTTAACTAATATTGAGGTTGGAATTTATAAAGCTATTAATAGCAATAATAATCAATATGGATTTAAAAAAGTATGATTTCATTAAATAAATTTTATATCTTTATATAAATATAATTTAAAAAATAAATACATAAAATTTTTACTTATTGGTTGTTTATTCTTTACTTTTTATGATTTTTATATCAAAAAAGTAAAGACTAGAAAATATGCAGTCTTATAAATTACTAGAAAAAAATTTAAAAAAGTTGGTTAAACTAAATCTAGTTTAGCTATTAGACTTAGTATTTCTTCTTGAACAATTGCTGAAATAGCAAAAGATGAGAAAATAGGAAATAAAGTTCTTATTAAGATAGCGAATTTTTAAATTGTAAGCCAAAAGATCTATTTAAAGTAATTTGTAATAATCCTATATGCGAATTATATAAGCTGAAAATAGATAAATTCTCTATAGGTTTATAGCGAGCTTCAAATCAAAATGATATATATTTATAATCCTATTGAAGAATCTAAACTTAGCGAAGAAGAAATTAGACAAATATAAAAAAACAGTTCTTTGCTATAACAAATGATATGAAAAAAGCGAAGAAAATTTAGATCATTATATTAAGATAATATTCTAGGTATAAAAGAATAAATTAAGAATTAGATGGTATTAATATTTATAAAAATATTGATATTTTGCAATGATTTTAGTAAATATAACGAGTTTTTAATATGTTTTATATATTTATAAAATCTATATTATTTAATAAAACATATTTTTTTAATATTTTTGTTTTGTTAATTTATTATAATATAAATTAATCTATACAGTTTTGAATGATAAAAATTATTTTATTTTAAATTGTGTAAGCTTTTATAAAAAGATATTGTATTTTAAATGAAATAAATCCATTTTTTAGTTTTCGTATATAAAAGAAATAAGACAACACCTTTGCTAGAAATATATTAGTTACTTAAGAAAATATCTTTCTTTTTGTTATAAGATTTTATAATTAAATTAGCAACTATTAAAAAAGTCGCACTAAAAATGTGAAAATGCTTACTTTTATTTCTATATTTAATAAATTTAAGTGTAGTGAGGCCTATTATGGAAAAGAATTATTAAAGAGAAAAATAGATAATTTCCTTTTAAGTTGAAAAAGGGACTTAGATAGAAAGCCTTTAATAGTTAAATGGTGTCGTTAAGTGGGCAAAATAGAATCTATTAGACATTTTGCTCAAATTGCAGGATATGAAAGTTTTACCGAAATAAATTTTGTAGAAGAAGAAAAATATAAGCAAATTATAGTAGATGGATATAGTGCTACTTATATAATTAAAAATATTTCTTTATTAGATCCAAATAAAAAATTTATTGATAATAAAACATTAATATTTTTTGATGAAATAACTACTTTTCCTGAGATTGTAACATCGTTAAAATTTTTTAAAGAAGATGGTCATTTTGATGTCATTTGTAGTGGTTCGATGCTTGGCGTAAATTATCAAAAAATAGAAAGCAATAGTGTTGGCTATAAAGTTGATTATGAAATGTTTTCTCTTGATTTTGAAGAGTTTTTATGGGCAAAAGGGTATAATAAAATTACTATTACTAATATGTTATCTCATATGAATAATTTATTACCATTTAGTAATTTAGAAATGTCAATTTATAAAAAATTATTCCTTGAATATGTAACTCTTGGCGGTATGCCTGAAGTAATTAGAAATTATATTGAAAAAGGAACATTTGAGGGTTCTTTAGCAATTCAGAAACAATTAGTTGCTGATTATAAAGAAGATATCAGAAAATACGTAGATGGTATTGATCAAACCAGAATATTAAATGTTTTTAATAGCATTCCATCTCAACTCGCTAAAGAAAATAAAAAGTTTCAAATATCTAAAATTGAAAAATCAGCAAGATTTCGTGACTATAGAGGATGTGTTGAATGGCTCATTGATTTTGGTGTTATTAATATATGTTATTGTTTAAATAATCTAGAATTACCATTGTCTGGAAACATTAATATTAATAAATTTAAGTTATATTTTAGTGATACTGGTTTATTAATATCTTTATTAGATAATGAATCACAAGATGATTTTCGAGCCAATAAAAATCTTGGTGTTTATAAAGGTGCTCTTTATGAAAATATAGTAAGTGAAGCTTTAATAAAAGAAGGATACAAACTTTATTATTATAAAAAAGATTATGGAACATTAGAATTAGACTTTTTTATAAGGTCTACTAATAATTTAATTCCTATTGAAGTTAAAGCAAAAGATGGTAATTCTAAATCATTAAAAACTTTAATCTCGTCAAAAAAATATAGTGATGTTGGTTATGGATTTAAATTATCACTAAATAATATAGGTTACAAAGATAATATATATACTTTCCCTTATTTTTGTGCGTTCTTATTATAAAGATTTATGAAGACATTTAAACCCATCAAAGGCTAATATTTATATTTTAGTTAATGAATTTTCATCTAATAGGAATTCAAATAAATTTAACATTCTATACCCATTATCTAAATGAATTAATGGGTTATTGTCCATAGTAATAATTATTTTCCTATATCCATCATCTAAGCCTTTAAATGATTTAAGTTCTCTTGATCTAGTTGATTCATTTTCAATTGTTAAAGAGACTTGAATATAAAATAAGTCATCATATGTTCTAACAACAAAATCGATCTCTGAATCTTTATTTTTACCGATATCAACTTGATAATTTCTTCTTAATAATTCTAAATATACGATGTTTTCGATAATATGAGTCATTTCAAGTTGCCTATAGCCTAATCTTTGATTTCTCAATCCAAGATCACATATATAATATTTATTCAATGTTTTTAAATACTCTTTTCCCTTAATATCATACCTTATTGCTTTATAAAATATAAAAGCATCACAAAGATAATCTAAATAATTACTAATTGCATCATTATCTATTGTTTTAAATCCATTACTTTTTAAAGTGTTAGCTATTTTATTTGGTGAAACATAACTTCCAATAGAAGAACATAATAAATCAAATAGAGCATTAAATACCTTAACATTTCTAATCTTATATTTATCGATTATATCTTTAGTAATTAATGTATTGTTTAACATTTCTAAATACTCTTTTTTTTCATATTCCTTATCTAATGATGTTATATAAGGAAGACCACCATATTTAATATAATCATTAAATGATTCTGTTTTATCACTAATCCCATCGTAAAATTCTTTAAATGATAGTGGAAAAACTCTAATTTCTATACCTCTACCTCTTAATTTAGTATTAATTTCACTTGATAATAATTTAGAATTAGAACCTGTTATATATAAATCAGAATTAAAATCTATTTTAATACCGTTAACTAAATCTTCAAAATTATCGATTAATTGAATTTCATCTATAAAAATATAATATTTATTATCTTTTTTTATTTTATTTTCTAAATATTCAAATAAAGTAGAAGCATTTCTATATTTTTCATATTTAATAGATTCTAAATTAATTTTAATAATAAACTCATCTTTCACACCTTTAGAAAGTAAATAATCGTAATATATATTAAAAAGGAGATAAGATTTACCACATCTACGAATACCAGTAATAATTTTAACAATGTCTTTATCTTTATAATCAATTAATTTATTTAAATAGTAATCTCTTTTAATCATTATAAATTAATTCTAACCGAAAAACTTTTTATTTTCAATTTTTTTTCGGTTAGTAATAAGTCTTATAAATAATAATCAAAATATTATTAAAAATGAGATAAGTTATTTTGATTTATTAATTGTAATATGAGCAATAAAAATTAATTATTCTCATAATGATGAACAAGTTTAATTATATAATTAAATTTATAAATATTTACTAATAATCTTAATGATATCATCGCCAAATAAAGAAATTTTTTCATTATTTAATATCTTTAATAATTGATAATTATTTAATGGTTTATTATTAACTAATTTAATTAATTGTTTTTCAGTAAAGATTTTATTTTCACTTATATGTTTTGTGTTAGACATATTTAATCGATAAGTAAATAATTCATCTTGAAGTGCTTTATTATTAGCAACTGTTACTGAATCTAATTCTTTATTTTCATTATTTAATTCTTTCTTATAATAATCTATAAATGTATCAATATTATTATTTCTTTCTTCATTAGATATTTCTAAAAAATAAGATGCTACTAAGTTTAAATTATCTAAATTTTTATTATCAAAGATTTCTCTTTCTATGGTTTTAATAATTACGTTATTAAAACCAGTACTTGATTTAGTAAAATTACTACCACTTAAATATTTTCCATCACTAGTTAAATCATAACTAGTAGTAATATAATTATTAAATATAAAATCAAATAATTCTCTTATATTATTAGAGAATTCTTCATAAGTATCTTCTTTTATAAAGTTATTGTTAAAAGCTTTAGTTTTTAACAATAAATCATGAGTAGAAGTATTTCTTTTCTTATATAATTCATTTTTATATTCATCATTATAAATAAGCTTTAAAAAGAAACCTATCGTTGACATAAAATAGAATATACCAGTTTTAATTAATGATGCATAATTTGATTTAAGGTCTTTATTATGTTTTTTCGAATAAATAACATAATCTTTGTAGGCTTTTTCTAAATAAATGATATCTTTTAGCAAAGGAAAATCATATTTATTTTTCACAAATATTAAGTTATATTTATCATTTTGTTGAAGTATTTTACTGACATTATTATGAGCTGGACCTGGTTGAAGAAAAATAAATGAAAATAGATCTTGAGCAAGTTCATTATTTTTAGTTTTTTGATATTTTTCTTTGATTCTATTAATATCTGGTTTATCTCCACGCTTAATTTCAATAAACATATCATTTTTATTAAATAATGATTGTAACATTCTTTGTTCTTTACGATTAGCAATAATATCTTTAGGTTTAATTGGTTTTTGAGTATTACTAGCTTCAGCAATATTTGCAATAAATTCATTTTTACTTTCTTCATCTTGATACGTGTTTTTAATTATTTTAGCTACTAAATAAAAATCTTTATTAAAAGGAAGTTCTCCAATAATTCTTGTTGTTTGGCCTCCATTAACTATAGAAAATTTCTTTAATTTTAATTTATTATCAATTACTTCAAAATCATCGCAAACAATAATAATTCCATTATTATAATAGTAGAAGTTATTAGGTTCATTAATTATTGAGTGCTCGATTTTATCATCGATATTATCATTTTTAATATAATATCTTAAATTCATTGCTAGTAGCTTATTTTTATATTTTTTCCAATTATCTTTAATAGATAAAGCACTAATATTACACACCACACAATTATTAGAATATTTTAAAATATTAATACTATTATCAATATCAAATGAACTTTCATTTACAAATTCAAAAGGTTCTAGATTACTTTTAATTGTTGATTCAATATCACTTTTAAAAACAATTGAGACATTAATAACGTTTTTATTAGTTGGATGATTATATATTTTATTTCTAATTATATATTTTTCATCATCAGGTAAATCAACATCAGTTAGTATTTTAATTGAAAAAACATTTATTTCGTTTTCTTCATCTTTAGTTCCACGTAAATTGTTTATTTTATTAATTATAAATTCATAATCTAAATATTTATTAGATTTATAGTCATCTAATAAACTTGTAATATAATCAATGCGTTTAAAAATTTCGGCTAGATTAAAGGCTTTTTCACTTTTAAAACAAATAGTAGTTAATAATTCGATCGGAGTGTCATCACTATATTCATCAACATAAATAGCATCGATATTGCAGTTATTATTTTTTTCATCTCTAGAATAAGTAATTGAATCTAATAAATCCTCTATATAAGAATCATTGTTACCATATTCATAATTATAAACATATAATTTAGTTAATTTAAGTTCATCAACCTCATCATTAGATGATTTTATATCATCAGGAAGTTTATTATAAAATTCATATAAATTCATTTTTGTGCCCTCTTTTTATTATTAGATCACGTTTAGATAGATCTGTAAAGATCTCGCGATCATTTTGTCAATTTTTAATAGTTTTATATTTTAAATAAAAATTTTACAATATATTTATTCCTAATAAGATAAATGATGTTCTTAATGTATATCTTTTATCGATCTATAATAGTGAAAAAATAGTGAAAAAATAGTGAAAATATGATATTATTTTAATAGAATAATTTATGAAAAATGTTGTTATTGATAATGAAATTTTAAATTACATTTTAGAGATTGAAAAAACTAAAGATAGTCTAAATAGGGTTGATATTCCTATATGTTTGTCTAATAAATTTAAAAAAAATACTAAGAAAAGATCTTCTTTTGCTTCTAATAAAATAGAAGGTAATCCTTTATCATTTGAACAAGCTAATGATGCTATTGAATCTAGAAATAGACATTTTCTAAAACCTGAACAAGAAATTAGAAATTATTACTTAGCACTCGAATTCTTGGAAGATAAACTTAATAAGCATGAATCTATTTCTAAAAAATTAATTTTAGATATACAAAAAATGATTTGTAAAGGTGAGTCAATAGAAAAAATAGGCATTAGAGGTCCAATGCCAGCTGGTGTGTTTTTTGCAGTTTGGAATAATGATGGCACTCCAGCATATATTCCTCCAGAATATAAAGATATTGAACAATTATTAGATCAATTAATTGAATATATTGAAAAATCCGATGATCATCCATTAATTAAAGCAGCAATTTTGCATTATCAATTAGTTACAATTCATCCTTTTGAAGATGGGAATGGTAGAACTGCTAGAATTATATCGAGCTATTATCTTTCTTTATCTGGTTATGGATTTAAGAATATAGGTTCGTTAGAAGAATATATCTCATATGATATTAATGAATACTATGATTCATTACAAATGGATCTTCCAATTTTATATTATGATGGAAGAAATAATCCTCCTCATACGGAAATATGGATAAAATATTTTCTGAGAATTTTTAAATTATATGCTAGAAAAGTTTTATCTTTAGCAAAAAAAGAAACGAAGAATAATGAAGAAGAAAGATTTAGTCATTTGTCAAAAAAAGCTAAAACTTTATATAAATATTTAATTGATAACAAGATTAAAATATTTACACCCATAGAATTAGTTACTATATTTAAAGTGACAAATAGAACAATTATTAATTGGTGTCTAGAACTATCAATAATGGATATTTAAAGCCAATAATTGTAAATAAAAGAATTAGAAGTTATGAATTGATATAATAAAAAATATATGATTGTATCAATATTTTTTATTATTATGTTAATGTTAATATATTTAAATGATTCACTTAAAATAAAAATGATAAAGTTAATGAGTATTTTTAAGTTTTAATAATGATAAATTAATTAATAATATAAATAATGTAGAATATGAAACTAAAAAAATGATAGTAATAATGAAGAAATAAAAACGAAATTAAAACATGATCGAAATAATTTATTCTACTATAACAAATGACCTGAATTTAAATCATTAAGTACTATTAAATTCTTTAAATATATAATAAATTAGTTTAAATATTGAAAGTTAATGTATATTTTTTAACACTAAATTATAAATTATTATCTATATTTTTAATCAACTCGGATATTAAATTAATTAAGAGATTATCAAAAAAACATAAATAAAACATCAAAAAAAACATAAATGTTAAACTAATAATTAGTTATACTGTGCTATAACAGATGATATGAAACAAAATCTCTAAATAAAAAGACATCCTGTTTATAATTTAATTGGACTAATTATAAGGAGATGTCTAATGAATATTTTAGCATTAAATGATACAAAATCATCAAGTACTTCGTAAAAAGGTGTAAATTCTTAAATAAAAAATGAATTTACTTTAAGAATTCACATAAATTAATTTATATCTTAAGAAATAATTGTGAATAATTATTATTGTGTTAATATTTAATAGTTCGGAGGGCTTTAAATAATGAATAATAAATTAGTATTAGTTTTAAGTAGTGTAATTATTTTTACTTTAACTGGGTGTAATAATAGTAATAATAATGATAATAACGAGGATAAGCCAGGCATAAATAAACCTATAACTAATGAAAATATTAAATTAGTAGTTCCAATTGAACCTGTTTTAAATATGGGTTTACCTATATTTGCTATTTTAAAAGATGGAATTGAAGGTAAAGTTAATTGGGAATCTAGTGATCCTAGTATTATTTCTATTAGTTCTAGAAGCTCAGTTACTAATGGTAATGATCATTCTAAAGATTTTAAAACTGAAGGTTCTTTTTGGACTCATAAAGTCGGTAAAGTTACTATTACTGCTTCATTAGATAGTGATCCAAATATTAAAGCATCAATAGAATTAGGGTTAAGTGAAAATTATAGTGTAATGAATGAAGAATTATTTTCTTCTTTAACTAGTGGACTTAAAGCTCTTAGTATCGAAAATACTAAAACTTATGACAATAAATTAAATGAATTAACTAATACTGATACATATGAAATAACTACTATTTTTGAAGAAAATAGTGCTCCAGTAGATAAAAATGTAATTAATTATACTGATGCCTATCAACTTGTTGAGAAAGATTTAGTAAATAATAAAATAACTATTAATAATTCTAGAGTTAAAGGAAATACTGGGAATGTTTCTATTGAAGAAATAGATATTTATAATAATTTAATTACTACAGCAATTAGTGATGATGAAGGTAATAGAATTAAATTTGATAATTCATATTATGTAAATATATTAAAAGATAGTGATTATTTCTCTAATTCTAATTTTATTTCTTATGATAATAATAAGACATATCACTATGTTGGTGGATATATTGGAATGCAAATATTAGCATTAAATTATACGATGAATTCATCTTTTTATCCGGATGATGTTTATTTTGAAGTAAAAGATAATAAAGTTACTTCTTTAAATATGGTGATTGCTCCTTATAAAGAAAATGAAAGTGATACTACTTATTATTCAACGACTTTAAAAACTACATTTTCTGATTTAAATACTGCTAAAATTGATCATTTAACTCCTTATAAAGGTGATGAAGTAGTTAAAAATAAATTAGAAGTAGCTAAAAATAATTTACTTAATAATAAAAATTATACAAATACAACTACTTTAAAATATGATGATGGAACTAAAGATAAAAAGATTGTTACTACCTACACTTTAGATGCTATTGATCAAGTAATTTATAGTGATAATGTTTTATCTTCACATACTGGTATAAAATTAATTGATAATAAATTAATTAAATATAGTTATGATGAAAATACTAAAATTGTTACTAAATTAAGTGAATTAGATAGTAGTATTGATTCTTATTATTCTCAATTTGATTTTTCTAATGATATTATCTATTTAGATAAAGATAGTAATACTTATAAAACTAGACAAAGTTTTGGTAGTGAAATTTTATCTAGATGTGGATATTTAACTAATGATTTAAGTTTATATATTAAAGGGAGTAGTGAAGGAATTATTACCTTTAATAATGATAATTTTAAAGAAGTATCAGGAAGATTATATTCATCAATATTAGAAACTAATATTGATGTAAAAATGGAATATTCAAATATTAATAGTAGTAAAATTAATATCAATTTTTCTAATATAATCAGTCCTAGTAATGATTCTTGGGAAACTAATCCTAATTTAACTAATTTAGTTAGTAATATGAAAGAATGTAATATGTTAGATAAATTACCTTATTTATTACCTAGTGTTGGTTATAATAATTTAGTATTTAAAGTTCAAAATGATAATAATTATATTTTAAAAGATAATAATGAAATAGATGTTAGTAATAATTGTAGTTATATTAAAACTAATAATTTTAATAGTGAAGATGATGCTAATACATTTATGAATAGTTATATTGAACTAATTAAATCTAAAGGATATAAATTAACTGATGTTACTTTAGGTGAAGATAAAATTTCTTTATATCAAAAAGAAGGAACTGATTATTATATTGGTGTAGCTAATATTTTTTGGAATAAAAAAGTAATTTATATTTATGCTTGTTCAGGAGATGTTAAGATTCCAACTTACTAAATAAATATCTTTTGTAATACATTTTCATAAGATATATAAATGTTTGTTAAAGTCTTGGTGATTTCTTAAGACTTATTTTAAGTATTTAAATAGGACTCATTAAATTCCTTAATTAAATGATAAATGATATAAAATAACTAAATTTAGTAAATGCTGATTTAGTTAATTTTATTAATAGTATTTAATTAATAAAGGTAGATTAGATGCTTTAATTTTATGGTAAAAATAAAGAATTAAATAGTATTTAAATAGTTTTATATAACGATAAGTATATTAGTTTATGTTAGATGAAGAATTGGTAAAATCATTTTAATTAGAAAAGCTATAGAAAAATATAATGGTAAATAATGATTATATACAAATGTAAAAATATAAGTGTCGAAATTACTTTATAACAATTTTGGTAGCGGTATCAACTATACTTACGACAAATTATAATATCTCAGAATAGTCAAAAATATTTTTAGTAAATAAAAAGTCTTTAAATGCGATACTTGTTTAATTTTGACATCATTCTCATTTAATAACAATTAACAGGTCATCATAATGGAACAAGGAAGGTAGGTCAGTATGTATCTGCAGTCGAAAATTAAATGGTATGTTTTTTATTGCCTTTATTAGTATAAAATTTATTGGCTCTATCATTCTTCATACACAATTAATTTTATAGAACCATTTTTTTACAATAGTTGTAAGATTACATAAAATTTCTTCAGCTATTTCACAAAATTTATATCTATAAGCTAGCATGGAATTAATTTTTTTCTTGTTTTCTTCTATTAAATGTAACATACAAAACCTTATTTTAGCTAACAGGACAAGAGATTTATACAATTCTAAGGCAAAAGTATGATTCAAAGAATTAGGGAACTTTGTTTTGAGAATTCGCATTAGATTTTATTGAAATATGCAATTACTTGAATTTCAAATTTGCAATAGTTATAATTGTTTTAGGAGGTAAAAAATGAGTGTTGATTTGTTTATATCAAGAGTAAATGAACTTCTTGAGAAAAAAGGTTTAAGTCAAAAACAATTAGCTAAGATGTCTAATATTACTGAATCGTCTTTAAGTAGATATCTTGCTGGAATTTTGCAACCCCGTATTGATGTCATTCGAAATATCGCATTAGCTTTAGGGGTATCTGTAAGCTTTTTGATTGGGGATACTAATGATTTGGTCTTTTCATCATCACCATATAAAGAAACTTATAGAGTTGTAGCTAGAAATAAATCTAAATTATCTGATCATGAAAAAACCGAACTAATTAAACTACTATTTGGAGATGAAAAGTGATATTGACTAAGGAAGAGTATAGTTTATTAGATCAGACTGTCTTACAACTTAGAATAGATTATAATTTTTTAAATGACGAAATTAATGTATTTAAATTAGCAAAACTAATGAATGTATCCTTAATACCATATAGTCAAATTAATGTACATTCAAAGGATTTTATTTTGAAAAGGCAAGATAAAATTGGTGATGGGTTTTTTATTATTGAGAACGAAAAATATGCACCTAGAATCTTCTATAATGATGAAAAACCATACTTTAGAATAAGATTTACTATTTGTCATGAGATAGAGCATTTTATTTTTGATGATAAAGTTAATGATGAATATGAAGAATCCAAAGCTAATCATTTTGCTAGGCAGCTTCTTATTCCTTCATGTTTAGTAATTATGTATATATTAAAAGGAAGTGATATTTATGATTTAAGTTATAAATTTAATGTTTCGCTAGAAGTAGCGTGCATTGCTTATGCACATGCTAAAAAAAGAATTAATTATACCGAACATAAATTAGATGATTACGAAACAGAATTTATGAATCTCTATTATGAAAAGAATTATGGAATAGAATTTGATGATTATAAATTGTTATCAAATAAAAAATAACGATACTCTGCAAAGTATCGTTATAAGGTTGAACCATTATAAATAGTCCAAATCAATTAGTTATTATATGGCAAAATCTTTACTTATTCAATAAAGGAGTCTATAAATGACTAAGAACTTAAATAAAAAATTAAATTTATCGTTTTTAAATTATACTAATCAAGGATTTTATTATGGCAAATTGGATATTCCTGAAGCAACTTGTAAACTAGATATATGTCCTATTGATTATATTGCACAATATGGAGAAAAGCTTGATTCTAAATATAAGTTTCCAGCTTTATGTTTTTATCAATATGATAATGAGTTTGATGGAATGAATGGATTGTATAATGCAATATATTATGATGATAAAAAGAGTTTAATTAAATATAAGGAAAAACTTAAGTATTTTCATTATATCATTAGTCCAGATTATTCTATTTGTGGTGATGCTCCGTTAATAGAAAATTTGTATCGAATCTTTAAGAGTAGGCTTGTTGGCTCATACTTAGTAAATGAACTTAACAAGATTGTAATTCCTAATATTTCGTTTTTTGATGAAAATACTAAAAAAGTTGCTTTAAGTGGAATATCTAAAAATAGTACAGTTGCTATAAGTACGAAAGGATTATTAAATGGAAAAAGAAAGCAAGAATTAATGGATTATATTGTGAATGAGACAATAAAAGAAATTCACCCCGAAATTGTAATTTTATATAATGTCTCAGTTAAATGCCCCAAATACAATGAGATAGTTCATAAATTTCAAAATAATGGCATAAAAGTGATTGTACCGCCTAATAAGCTACTAATTCGAAACCAAATATTGGAGGCATTATAATATGGGTAGATATAAAAATAGTGGTTTTGGTATCGGAACTAGAGGAAATTCGCAGCAATCTTTAGAGCAAGAAAATTTTAGTAATAAAAATCAAGAAACTTCAAAATTAATGCCTAACTATGAAAAAGCGACTATCGATACTAATAAATTTCTTAAATATTCTTTAGATATGAATTCAAAATCAGGTGGAAAAGATAAAGCAATTGCTTATAAAAATGGTCTTGGATATGATCAAACAAATTATAAATCTCTTATTAGTCAAATTTCATTTCAAATTAATAGTGGTAATATCAAACTTACAGAAATAGAAAAAGCTCAATATGGATTTAAATATAAATTTGAAATTTCAGTTACTGGGCCAAATAGAAAAACAAAAATTGTTGTAGCTGTATATCAAATAGATAATGGGAATGCAATTCCTCGATTAATAACAAATTATTTAAAAAAGGAGAAAAAATAAATGAAAATTAAAGAAAGGGATATAGTAAAAACTTTGGTAAATAAAAAAGGTTTTTCAAAAGGCACTAAAGGTGTGGTAGTATCAATTTATCCGGGTTATTCTGTATGCGAAGTTGAACTTTGGGATGAGGCAAATTATCCAGAAGACGTTGTCACTTATTATTTTGATGAATTAGAAGTTATAAAACGTACAGATGAATAATTATGCCGTTCATAATAAAAGTGTTGTTTAATTGGAGTGATAAAAGAGATATAAACTGCACTTTGTAATAACTCTATCATCATTTCTCATACTCATCCAATTATCTCCATTCATTTACATGAGACCTCCTTTGATTTGAGAATATTCCAAAGCTGTCTCAATTACAATTTTTGAATGTGATAATAACATTTTATACATGTGATTAGCACTTAAAAAATAAATTTTTTAAATTGATTACAAAATATTTGTAATTTTAGAAAAGTTGTAAGCGCTTACAAAAAATACTTGCTATAACGTTATAGCAAGTGTATATTAATGTTGTAAGGTAAAAAATATGAAAAGAAAAAAAGCACTTATTCTAGCAATATTTGGTTTAGTATTAACTAGTTGTGGAAACGATAAAAAAAGTATAATTCCTCCAGTTACTGAACAAACTACTAAATCAAAAAATAACAAATATGAGAATCCAACATACCCTTTAGTGGATGGAAAGAAATCTCCTACATATACTGCTGATCCATATGTTATTAAAGATGGTTTAGATTATTATATGTATTGTACGCAAACTGAAGTTATAGATGAATCTTCAGCTTATAGATTTAAAAGAGGACCTATTTTTAAATCAATTGATTTAGTAAATTGGACTTATGTTGGGAATGTTTTTGATAACTATGAACCTAATTGGGGGACTAGTGGAGCAGGAGTTTGGGCTCCTACTGTTATTAAAATTGGTAATAAGTGGAATTATTATTATTCTTTATCAACTGGAGGAGATAAAAATCCTGGAATTGGAGTAGCAACTTCAGATAATCCTTATGGTCCTTTTACTCACTATGGAAAATTATTTAATAGTGAAGAAATAGGTGTTACTAATTCAATAGATCCTCATGTTTTTTATGATAATGAAAAATTATATATGGTTTTTGGTTCTTTTGGTGGACTTATTACGTTAATTGAATTAAATGATGATGGATTGGGTTTAAAAAATGGCTTAGAGTATCAAAAAGAAAATAAACATGCTTTAGCAGGATATGAAATAGTTGATACAAATAACTATGAAGCTAGTTTTATTTTAAAAGCCTATGGTAAATATTATTTATTTTTATCAACTGGAACTTGTTGTAGTGGAGTTAAATCTACATATCGAGTGGTAGTTGGAATGAGCGACTCTTTATTTGGGCCTTATAAGAATAAAAAAGGACAAGATTTATTTGGTCCTAATAGAGGTGAAACAGTTATTTCTCCAATTTTAAATTCAACAATGGGTGTTGGACATAATGCAATTATTCAAGATGATGCTAATAATTATTGGATGATTTATCATGGCTATGATGTTAATGGAGAAAAACCTGAATATCGTTCTTTATATCTTGATCAATTATTATTTGATCAAGATAATTATTATCCATATGTTTTAAATTATCGAGCTTCCACAGAATTAAAAGATGGACCTTATATAAATTCATTAGAGGAATAATTTATGAAAAAAATATTATTAACTTCGATTTTACCTTTATTAGTTTTATCTACTTCATGTAGTAATAATAAAGGTAATGATAATAAAAATGATAATAATGAACGTCACTATAAAAAAGTAAGTTATTCAAATCCACTTAATTTTTATAAACAAGATGGTAGCAAGTACAATGTTTATTGTGCTGATCCTGATATTCTTAGATGCGATGAAGATGGATATTTCTATATGTATTGTACAAATACTGATGTAGAAATGGGCTCAAAAGGAATATCTTATGATCGTGGGCCAATTTTTAGAAGTAGTGACTTAGTTAATTGGACTTGGGTAGGAAGTGTTTTTGATGATTATCCAGATGCTGGAAATTGGGGAACTAGTGAAGCTGGAGTTTGGGCTCCTTCAATTATTAAAGTTGGTGATACTTATAATTATTATTATTCATTATCAATTTTAAATGATCCTAATCCTGGGATTGGAGTTGCAACTTCAAAAACTCCGTATGGTCCTTGGACACATTATGGAAAATTAATTGATTCAGAAATGACTGGTGTAAAAAATTCAATAGATCCTCAAGTTTTATATCATGAAGATAAATTATATTTAGTTTGGGGAAGTTTCTTTGGAATTGGCATAATTGAATTAACCGATGATGGACTTGAACCATTTTATGGATATACAAATTTAAAAGATCATGTTCAATATATTATTAAAGATAATACGACAGGATCAATGAATTTAGATATTAACTATGAAGGTAGTTATATTATTGAAAAAGATAATAAATTTTATTATTTTGGTAGCCAAGGAACTTGCTTAAGTGGAACTGATTCTACTTATCGAGTAAAAGTTGGTGTAAGCGATTCTTTATTTGGCCCATATAAAGGCAGTGATAATAAAACTTTAGATGATTTAAGTGGTAGTTTTGGAGATTTAGTTGTTAAGCCAAGTGATGAAGTAGCTGGAACTGGTCATAACACTGTTGTTCAAGATTTTAATGGTGATTATTGGTTATTTTATCATGGATACGATATTCATGGAGAAAATCCAAATTATCGAATTCCTTTTATGGATAAATTATTATGGGATGAAAAGACAAATATGCCTTATGTAAAAGATTATAAGGCAAGTATAAATGTGATTAATGAAGGCCCTACAGTTATAGATTTTAATGATAAAGGAGAATAAAAATATGAAAAAAACTGTATTTTGCTTATTAGCTTTATCTACATTAGCTTTTGGAGTTTCTAGTTGTGGAAACAAAAAAGGAAATAATTTAGATGGTGTTAATGATTTAAAAAGAGATGAAAATGGAAATATCATTTATGAAAATGTAAAACTCAATCTTTGGAGTGTTACAACTGGTGATGATGCTAAAGTTCAAGATGATATTATTGCTAAATTTAATGAGACTTATAAAGGTATGATTGAAGTTACGACCAATCATCAATCTCGTTATGATTTAGAATCCTTACTTGAAAATACCATGCAATTTGATGATGAAAATGCTCCTGATATCTTATTTAATCATGGCATGAGAGTAACAGAATATAATACAAAGGATTGGTTAAGTCCAATTGAGGATTATTATGAATTAGCAGGAATTAGTTTTGATAAAGATGATTTCGCTGATAGTTTACTTAATGCTACTACAATTGATGGTAAAGCTTATGGAACTCCTATTGATGTCCATAGCGCAATGATTGAAATTAGAGTAGATATTTTAGAAAAAAATAATTTAAAAATGCCTACTAATTATGCTGAATTAGTAGAAGTATGTGATAAGGCTAATGAATTAGCTAAAGCAAATAATTTATGGATTAGAGGCTATAATAGTGAAGGTTATAAAGCTAGTGAATGGCGTAAAGCTTCTACTGAAGGATATACAGCTTTCCCTTATTCTTATGGCGATATGTGGGTTCATGAATTTGCTGGATATACTGCAATTGTTCAAAATGGAGCAAGTATTGTCGATGATAAAGGGATGCCAGCTTGGAATTCTAATGAAGCAGCAAATGGTTTACAAGTATTAAAAGATGGAGTTTTCCCAACTTCAACAAGTAAAAATAAAAGTGCAATGACTAAATATTATGGTAGTGAATATGATGTTGGTGTTGGACCTTTTAGAAGTGGAGAAGCTATTTTTACTCTTAATGGTCCTTGGACTTATCTAAGTGATGCTAGAAACTTTGATAATGATTTAAAAGATGATGGTGGAAGACAAAATATTACCACAAGAAGTTTATCTAATTTATTTGCAATGGATAATACAAAAGAATATGCAAATAAAATTAAAGGTGAAGGACATGCAGTTATGTTAATGTCAACGACTGAATCATGGACTAAAAGATGTGCTGCTGCTATATTTGCTGATTATTTAGCTTATAATGGTGGAATTGAATGGGCAAAAAGCGGTCATATTCCTGCAGCTAGCAGTGTTTTAAATAATGAAGATTTTAGAAACAATGAAGCTTATAAAGAATACGTTCAATATTGGGGAACTCCTGATGATTATGTGGTTTATGGACCTACTGAGCATTATTCATATTGCGACCAATATTTTAAACAAGCCTTACAAAAATCTTTAAATAAAGATTATAAAGATAAAACTACAAAAGAATTGTTAGAAAAAGAATATAAAGATTGTGTTGATTATATCGCACTTTATCAATAGGTTTAAATATGCAAAAGACAATTAGTCTTGTTGAGTTTAATAAACGTAAAGAAAATAAAAGAAATATTTTTAGAAAAACTGCTGGTGTATCTTTATTTTTTGGACCTTATGGAATCTGCTTTATATTGTTTTTCTGTATACCATTAGTTTTAGGAATTATTATGTCCTTTTCAAAATTCGATGGGAAAAGTATGCTCCCATCGGAGTTTGTAGGATTTGATAATTATGTAAAATTATTTACAAGTGAGATCTTTAAAAGAGATTTTTGGACAAGTATTTGGAATACGATTCGTTTTGCTTTAATAATTGTTCCTTTAAATATTTTAGTTTCTTTAGGTTTAGCGTATTTAATAAGTCTTAAACCATTTGGATATAAATTTTTTAGAGCTTGTATATATTTACCAGGAATATTTCCTTTAACTGCAACTGGCTTAATTTTATTAAAAATGTTTGCGTTTAATAGCGGGTTTATTAATTCCTTCTTTAATATTAGCGTTGACTGGTTTGGTGAAGTTGGTGCTTGTTGGTTTATGATTGGATTATTTTGTATTTGGGGTGGTATTGGTGGAAACTTTATTATCCTATGTGCAGGGCTTGAAAATGTCAATAAATCATTATATGAAGCAAGTAGTATCGATGGTTGTAATGGATTTAAAAAGTTTATAAATGTTACGTTACCTAGTATAAAGCCACAATTATTTCTTTGTATTTTTACAACATTGACAGGTTATATGAATTTATATGGTCAAGTATATATTTTAGGAACTGGTGTGGCTAATCAAGGTGAAATGAAGACTGCAGTTTATCGTATTCAAGATCTTTTACTTGGAAATAGTAAAGGGTATGGATATGCCGCAGCTATGGGGATTGTTTTAGGTTTAATAATTGTTTTTATTGTTTCAATTCAAATGATTATTTCAAAAGAAAAAAGGGGGAATGGAAAGTATGCAAAAGCGTTCTTGGATTACAAAAAATCTAAATAAAATTATTGCATTTTTAATTTTACTTTTTGTTTCTTTATTATTTTTAATTCCAATTATTTGGGGTGTTTTTGGAAGTTTTAGAGATTATAGCGATTTTTATAATAATCCAAGTAATTTCTTTCCTAGTATTGGATCTTTTACTTTTGATGGCTATAAAGATTTATTTTCTCATACAAAATTTACTCCTTCTGAAGCTAATACTTATTATCCAATTTGGAATTGGTTATTTAACTCTCTTCTTGTTAGTGTTTGTGGAACTTTATTATATTTAATTATTGCTAGTCTAGCAGCTTATGCTTTAGTTTTTTTAGATTTTAAATATTCAAATAAAATATTCTATTTTTTAATTGGAACAATGACTATTCCTGGAATTATTTCAACTGCACCTCAATTAATTAATATGAATATGATGGGATTTTATAAATCTATTTTAGGACTTATTGCACCAAGTTTAGGTGGTGTTTATGGTTTATTTTTAATTAGACAATTCTTTATAAATATACCTAAAGATTTAATTGAAAATGCAAGAATGGATGGTGCAAATAATTTTAAGATTTTTTCAACAATAGTTCTTCCATTAGGGAAAAGTGCTTTATTTGTTCAAGGTTTATTTGGTTTTATGGGTGCTTGGAATGATGTTCAATGGGCTCAATTAATTATAGGTAATGCTAATAGGACTACTTGGACTTTAGCTTATGGGCTAAAAGTTATTAGTGATAATACTGAAGCAATCGAATCAATTACACTTTCTTTAGCTAGTGCTGTAATTACGATGATTCCTATTTTTATAGTTTATTTAATTGCACAAAATAAGATTATTGAAGGTGTTGCTAATAGTGGTATTAAGAGGTAAGAAAATGGATATTAATAAGAAAATGGATATTAATGAGATTAAAAAGATTGATAAAGAAAATAATGGTGAATTAATTGATGAAAGTTTAACTTCATTTGTTACTTTAAGAAATATTAATAAGATTTATTCAAATAATGTACAAGCAGTTTTTGATTTTAATTTAGACATCGATAAAAATGATTTTGTTGTTTTAGTTGGTCCTAGTGGATGTGGTAAATCAACTACTCTAAGAATGGTTGCTGGACTTGAAGAAATTAGTAGTGGTGAATTATTTATTGATAAAAAGTTATGTAATTACACTCCTAGTAAAGATCGTGATATCGCGATGGTTTTCCAAAGTTATGCTCTTTATCCAAATAAAAATGTTTATGATAATATTGCTTTTGGTTTAAAAATTAGACATGTTGATAAAGAAGAGATTAAAAAAAGAGTATTTGATGCTGCAGATATTTTAGATTTAGGTCAATATTTAGATCGATATCCTAAAGAACTTAGCGGTGGTCAAATGCAAAGAGTTGCTTTAGGTAGAGCAATAGTTAGAAATGCTAAATTATTTTTAATGGATGAACCATTAAGTAATTTAGATGCTAAACTTAGATCTTCAATGAGAAGTGAGATTGTTCGTATTCATAAAGAAGTTGGAGCAACGACAATTTATGTTACTCATGATCAAACTGAAGCTATGACGATGGCTAATAAAATTGTTGTTATGAATAAGGGATTTATTAAACAAATTGGAGAACCAATGGAAGTTTATAATAATCCAAATAATTTATTTGTTGCAACATTTATTGGTAATCCTGCAATGAATATTATTGAAGCTACTTATAAAGATAATAAAATTATTTTTAATAATGGTTATGAATTTAGTTTAGATGATAATTTCAATAAAATTCATCATGAATTTTATTTAAATCGAATTAGTTTATTAACTAAATTAGTTAATGATCCATCTTTAATTACTAATGATTTAATTTTAGAAAATAGTAGTAATCAAATTTTTACTAAGGGTAGTAAAGTTGTTAGTACTATTAATAAAAAGAAACATTTTAAGTGTTTTTATAAACTTGTTGAGTTTATAAAAAAATTAAAAGATAAGAATAAGGAAGTTAATGAAGTTAAAGAAGATACTAATTTAAAACTTATCGAAGGCTATTTAAATAATGCTAAAAATAGTTTAAATAATGAACATAAAATTAAAGTTGGTATTAGACCAGAATATTTTAGTTTTGATCCATCTAATTTAAAAAATCCTTCACCAAAAATTAGTATTAAACCTAATATGGTTGAATTATTAGGTAGTGAATATTTAATTCATACATATTTATTTGATAATGATATCATTATCAAAATTAATGGTGAATATAAACAAAATAATGGGTTATTAGATATTTATTTTGATATTAGCAAAATAAAGATCTTTGATATCGATAGCGGCTTAACAATTAAATAATTTAAGGAGGTTATGAAAATGAAGAAACTTTTAAGTGTTGCGCTTTGCGGATTGATAGCATTTGGAGGTATTAATTTAGTTACTAGTTGTAATGATAATGATCAAAATACACCAACTAGTAAATATAAAATTAATATTACAGCTATTGGCCAAACTACTATCAATGTTTCAAAAACTGTTCAATTAAGATCAAGTGTTACTGGAACAACTAATAAGAATGTTATTTGGGAAAGTAGTAATGAATCTATTGCAACTGTTAATAATAAAGGTTTAGTTACTGGCATTAATGAAGGAGAAGTTGAAATCAAATGTTCTTTAGAAATTGATAAGACTTGCTTTGCTACTATTAAAATTAATGTCAATGGTCTTATTAAACCTACTTCCCTTGAAATTCAAGGTTTAGAAGATGGTGTTGCTTGGGTTGGTGATACAGCTAAATTAAGTATTACAGTTTTACCTGAAGATGCTTCTAGTTTAGTTACTTTCTCAACAAGTAATGATAAAGTAGCTACTATAACTAAAGATGGTGAAGTTAGTTTTATTGGCGTTGGTGAAGTTAGTTTAAAAGCTACTTCAAATGCTGATGAAAAAGTTCAAGATAGTGTTAATCTAACAGTTAAAAAAGGAACATTTTCAGGAACTTTAAGCTCAAGTAATTATGATTTAACTAAACAAGCTGATGAAAATCCAGTTGTAAATTTATCTAATGAAAAAGCTAAAGGTTATAATTCTTTATACTTTTCACATGTTAAGGGCCAAAGATATTATGTTGAAGCTACTTTTAAAACATATGAAGAACAAGAATTTGGTTGGGATTGGTTTGGTGTCGGCTTAGGTAGTGGATTAAGCGATACTAATACAAGATATTTTACTTATTCTCCACATTATTCAAAAAGTGCTAATAGTTTTAATAAAGTAATTCTTAGAGATCGTCCTACTACTTGGGATGCTTTAACTCAACGTAGTCAAATTTGGGGTGAAAATGGAATTAATGATGTCGATTCATTTAATGAAGGTGTTAAAGTGTCAATGATTCGCGATTACAATACTTATTATTATTTAATTAATGATAAATTATTCTATGTTGATGAATCAGAAAAATATGATCAAACTGATACATATCCAATAGTTGTTTGTGAAGATTTAGGAGCAGAAATAACTAATTTTAGTGCTACTATAGATGAAACAACAATTAATGAAAAATTAAATAGTGAGACCTTCAAACAGACTTTCTATGCTGCTAATAAAACATTAGTAGATTATCAAGGTGATAATGAATTTACTATTAAAACTAATGGTTCTAATTGCCGTGAAGCTAGAGTTAAATCAATTGGTGATCAAGGCAAATTAGTTAGAAATTTTGAAGTTGAATTTGATGTTACAAATTTAAATCCAAATGTTGAGCATTTAAAAACTAATTTTGCTGGATTAGCTATTAATTTCTCACGTTATGATAATGCTGATACTGTTGAATCATTCGTACTTGGTAGAAGTAAAGTCCAAGCTGAAAATGCAAATTTAGTTGCTCGTTATGGCACATGGGCTTATCCAAATAATATGGCTCCTGAAGCTAGTTGGACTAAATTTCTTGAATCAAGTAATGCCTTATATAGTGGAGAAACTGCTCATGTAAAGATTACTAGAACAATTGAAAATAATCGTTCAACATTTAAATTATTTGTAAACAATCAAGAAGTTAATTTTGATGTTAAAAATGCTGAAGATGAGTCAACACAAGAAAGATATACTGGTTCATATTTAATTTGGGTTGGTGGCGAATATTGTTCAGCTAAGATTACAAATTTTGTAACAAAATCAAATATTTAGGAGAATAAAAAATGAAAAAAAGAGTTTTATTTAGCATATCTTATTTACTTTTAGTTGGTGGTTTTTCATTGGGTGCAGTAGGCTGTAATAATGAACCTACCCCAAATAAACCAGATGTTATTAATCCAGTAGAAGTAAAAATTAGTGGCTATAACACAAATGAAGTTTATAGTAGTACAAAAGTCAATTTAAAATCAGAAGTTAGTCCAAGTGAAGCTAGTCAAGAAGTTATCTGGAGTAGTAGTGATAATAATATTGCAACGATTAGTGAAACTGGTGAAGTTAATTTTATTGATAAAGGTAATGTTACAATTAAAGCTACTTCTAAAGTAGATGAAAAAATCTTTAAAGAAATTAGTTTTAACTCAAAATATATCATTGATGATTCAAAAATGAGCGAAGCTTTTGATTATTCAACCTTAAAAGGAAATAATCCAAGTTTTAAAACATTGAGTGCTAATACCGCTCAACATACAACTTTAAACGGTATTAAAGGACAATATTATGTTTTTGAAGCTCATGTTAAAGTTACTAATCCTAGCGAAACTAATACATGGAGTAGAATTAGTTTAGGTCATGCTTCTAGTAGTAATGAAAATTTATTTCATGGATTAATGTTATCAGGTGGTCCTAATTTTACTGCTAAAAAAACTGTTATTATGGATGTAGAAAATGATAGCGATGTTAAATGGGGCTTAACTACAGATAGATCACAAATTTGGAATCAACATGGTTTAAGCGAACTTAATTTTGATGATGTTAAATTAACAACTGTTAGAAATGGCGATGATTACTATTATTTAATTAATGATAATTTATTTTATAAAGAAAGTAGTGAAACATTTACTACTTTTAAAGATATTGATACGTTACCAGCTTTCCATGTAGCAGATTGTGGCGCTGAATTTAGTAACATTTCCTTTAAAACTACTAAAGAAGAAGTTAGTAAGTATTTAGAAGATAATAAAGATAAAGTTAATCAAAAGTTATATGCTAGTTATGAGGCAAATGTTGAAATTACTGACTTTGGTAAATCTATTAAATTTAAAAATGCTGATGAAGGTGGTAATAATACTATAAATGTTAAAGATAATGCTGCTAAATCAATTGGTGATGCTTTCTATATTCCAAAAGATAAAGAAGCAACATTAGAATTTGATTTAGTCATTGATAAAATTGGTAGTGTTGATGGAGAACCAGCTATTGTTGTTTCTTTTGGTCAATATGATAATAATCCAGCTGAAACTAGAAGTGTTATCTTAGGAGAAAAAAGATCAGGATTTACAGGATGGAATAGTAATTCTAATTTACCTGATGGAATAGGGGCTCCTATTAATAATCCTACTAAGACTAAAGAAGGTGAAACTTATCACGTCATTATTAATAAAGTATTAAATGAAGAAAAAGCATTTGATCTTAATTTTACGTTTAATGGTTTAGAAAATCATGCATGGAATTGGTATAAAGGAGATTATACAGGTGGCTCTAATATCTTCATCTCTAGTCGAAATTTAGATGCAACATTAGCAAATATTACATTAACAATTAAATAAATAGAAGAAATTAAGGGGATTTACAAATCCCCTTAATAAATGTATGGAGATAGAAGATGAAATTAAGTGAAATAATGATTAGAGATCCATTTATTTTAAAAAGTAATATTACAAAAGAATATTATTTATATGGAACTACTAATGAAAAAGAATTAGGATTTTACGCATATAAATCAAAAGATTTAGAAAATTGGGAAGGACCTTTTAAAGTTTTTACTCCGCCAAGTGATTTTTGGGGAAAAAGAGACTTTTGGGCACCAGAGGTATATGAACTTGATAATAAATATTATTTAATTGGAACCTTTAAAGGTGATGATCACCATCGCTCTTGTCAAATTTTAAAAGCAGATAGTCCTTTAGGGCCTTTTAAGATTTATTCAAAAGAAGTTACTCCAATTGATTGGGAATCCTTAGATGGTACATTATATTTTTATAATAATAAGCCTTATTTAATATTTGTTCATGAATGGACCCAAATAGATGATGGAGAAATGTGTATTGTAGAACTATCTGAGGATTTAAAAGAAGCTATTGGTAAACCTAGAACCTTATTTAAAGGAAGTGAAGCTAATTGGGCTAAAGTACCTAACTGGGCTAATAAAAATATACATGTTGTTGATGGTCCTTTTGTATATAAATATAAAGGTGATGAATATCTTCTTTGGTCAAGTTTTTATAAAAAAGGATATAATATTGGTTTAACTAAACCTAGTAAGAATATTTTAAATTCTAAATTAGTTCATTCTAATGAACCTCTACCTTTAATTGATTCTGGTCATGGAATGATTTTTGATGATTTTAATAATAATCATTTTTTAGTAGTACATGCAGAAAATAGTAAAAATAATTTAACTCATCCAATCATTGTTCCAATAAATTTTATCGATAATAAAATAGAGTTAGAGGATAAATAATATGAAAAAAGGGATTTATAGTTTATTTTTATTAAGTTCTTGTCTTTTAATTTCTTGTAAAGAAAATAAAAAACAAGATGATAATACAAATGAAAATAATAATGCATCTGTTATTGTAATGCTTGGTCAATCAAACATGGAAGGTCATACTTATAGTAAATATTTAAGTAAAACTATGGGTGAAGAAAAAGCTAATGAATACACTAAAGGATATGATGATATTAAAATATCTTATAAATGTTCAATGACTTTAAATTCATCAAATGATGAATTTGTAAATGTCAAATTAGGAGAAGGAACTAGTGTTAATCAATTTGGACCAGAAGTTGGACTTGCTGAATATTTTCATAAAGAAAATAAAGAAAACATATTTATTATAAAATTTGCTCAAGGTGCAACATCTATATTCAATCAATGGGCTCCTAGATCTTTAGGAAAACCAGGTGCTTTATATGCTTCTAGTGTTGAATATGTTTTATCGCAAGTTCAAAAATTAGAAGATATGGGTTATTATCCAGAAATTAAAGCAATTTGCTGGATGCAAGGAGAAGATGATTCAAATAATGATAATTATGCTCAATATGGAAAATATCAAAGGGCATTAATGAAAGATTTAAGAGAAGATTTTTTGTATTATTCACGAGTTGGCGGAATTGGTTTTATTGATGCTGGTATAAGTGATTCAATGGCTTGGGTTCATCAAAAAGAAATAAATGCGCAAAAAGAAGAAATTTCTAAAGAAAGTGAATTAAATTATTATTTTTCTACTATTGAAAATAAGTTAAAATATAATGGTGAGCCAGCTGGTAGTCCTGATATTTATCATTATGATAGTAGTTCAATGATCAAATTAGGTAATTTGTTTGCTGAAGGAGTGAATAATTTTTTAGATTAATATGATTAAAAAAAGAGTCTCGATGAAAGATATAGCTAGTGAATTAGATATTACTGTTGATGCAGTAAGTAAGGCTTTAAGAGACTCTAATCGTATATCAACTAAAACAAAAGAATTAGTCAAGCAAAAAGCACTTGAATTAGGTTACTTTAAAAATAATTTTGCAACTAATTTAAAAAATAGTAGTTCTAATTATGTTGCTGTTTATATTAACTCATTTGTTAATCCATTTTTTGCTATAGTTGCAGATAGAATTTTTCGAGAATTAAAGAAATTTAATTATATTGGAATATTATGTTTTGTTGATTCTCATTTACTTACTAAAAGCAATATTGACCCTGTTTTTACTAATAGCTGTTGTAGTGTAATTTCGTTAGTTGAGCCGAGTTTAGAAGCGATTTCTATTTTAAAAAAGAGTCATATCCCAATTTATGTTTTTGGTGTAAAGATTAAAAATGACTATGTAAATTATATTGTTAGTGATGACTATAAGGGTGGAGAATTAGTAGCAAAAAACTTTTTAAAACTACATAAAAATAAGGCAATGTACTTTACTGATTCTTTTAGTGAAACTAGCGATTCTAGACGTGATGGATTTATAAATATTTTGAGGAAGAACGAGATTTATTGTACTGTTTTACAGACGTCTCCTGGAGAAAATGTTTCTAAACAAATTATAGAAAATATTGTCAATGATAATATTGATTATATTTTTTGTATGTCTGATTATTTAGCCATTAAATTAAGAAAATGGATTTTAAATTTTGATTTAGAATTATTTAAAAAAGTAATTATTGTTGGTTATGACTCGCTTTATATGTGGAATGATATTTTTGATCATATTCCAAGTATTTATTATGATATTAATGAGATTAGTAAGCGACTAATTACTAAAATGGATGATGATTTAAAAGGTAATGATTTTAGTGAACGCTTAAAAGATAAATTTCCAATTAAATTTTGCGAATAATTTAGTTATTCATTAAAAATAAAGTTTAAATATATCTATAAATATAGATATATTATTAATTATGATTTTAAAAATTAATAGAGGGGTTAATTATGCCAATAAGTTTTAATAAAGAAAAGAAATTATTTCATTTATATAATAAAGATATTTCCTATTATTTTTATATTAATAGTAAAAATATCTTACAACATTTATATTTTGGGAAATATTTAGATGATATAGATATTTTTACTATTACTAAATTAGATAATGTTTGGGGAAATACGTATTTAGATAAATTAGATTTAAAAGAAAAGAATTATCAAGATAATTATTATTATGATGAATCCTTAGTTGAAGTTAGTACTTATGGATTAGGAGATATTAGACCTTCAACTTATAATATTAGTGATTCTTTTAATAATAAAGTTGATTTTAGATATGCTAGTCATAAAGTTATTAAAGGGGTTATTAAATATGATGATCAACCTCATTTTTTAGGTAATGAAAATGATGCTATTACTTTAGAAATTACCTTAAAAGATGTTTTTAAAGATATTTATTTAATTATTAGTTATACAATTTATAATAATTATAATATTATTTTAAGAAATACTAAAATAATTAATAAAGAAATAGATAAGATATCTATTTCTAAAGCTAGCTCAATTACATTGGATTTAGCAAGTAGTGATTATAATTTAATTTATTTCCCTGGTGATTGGGCTTTTGAAAGAGAATTTAGAAAAGAAAAGATTAATGAAGGGACTAAAGTCCTTAGATCTAAATTTGGTAAATCATCTCATGAAATTAATCCTTTCATTATTTTAGAAAATAATGAAAGTAAAGATGAATATATAGGTGTATCTTTTGTTTATAGTGGTAGTTTTGTTTATGAAATTAATGTCAATAAATACCATTCAACAAGAGTAAATTTAGGTATTTTAGATGAAGATTTAAATATTTTATTAAATAAAGATGAAGAATTAATTTTACCTCAAGGAATGTTAACTTATTCATTTAATGGTCTTGATAATTTAACTCATACTTTACATGATGTTATTAGAGATAAACTAATAACAATTAATAATAAAGAAGTAAAAGAAGCCATTTTATTAAATTCATGGGAAGGCTGTTTCATGGATTTTGATACTAAGAAAATGGTTAGTTATATTAAAGAAGCTAAAGACATTGGTATAAACATGTTTGTTTTAGATGATGGATGGTTTTCAACGCGAAATGATGATATTCATGGACTTGGTGATTGGGACATTAATACTAAAAAGATAGATTTAAATGAAGTTATTAAGGTCTGTAAAGAAAATAATCTAAAATTTGGTTTATGGTTTGAACCAGAAATGATTAATTTAGATACGAAATTATTTAAAGAACATCCTGATTATATAATTGGCGATTATAAAAATTATGATTTAGCTTTATCTAGACATCAATTAGTTTTAGATTTTTCTAAAGATGAAGTAGTAATGAATATTTTTAATCAAATGAAAAAAATATTAGATAATTATGAAATTGATTACATTAAGTGGGATCATAATCGTAATATTTTTGATGCTTATAGTAATAAGAGTAAAGATCAAGGTAATTTATATTTTAAATATACTTTAGGTTATTATAAATTATTATCTTTAATTAGAAAGCATTATCCTAATATTTTAATTGAAGGATGTGCTAGTGGAGGAGGTCGATTTGATTTAGGAACATTATTTTATACTCCACAAATTTGGTGTAGTGATGAGACTGATCCAATTCAAAGATTATTTATTGAATATTCAACTTCAATTATTTATCCATTAACTACTATGGGTGCTCATATTTCTAAAAATCCAATAACAAATTATAAAACTAAAGGAAATATTGCTTTATTTGGTACTTATGGATTTGAATTTGATCCACGTACATTAACAGATTCTCAAAAAGAAGAGATTAAAGAAGTTAATGATATTTTTAATAAATATCATAAAGAAGTTATTAGTGATGGTGATTTATATCATTTACTTAGTCCATATGATAGTAATTATTGTGTGATGATGTCAGTAAGTAAAAATAAATCTAAAGCATTAGTTCTTTTTAATAATTTATTAAAAAGAAGAAATACATTTAGATTTATTAAATTAAAGGGATTAGATGAAAATAAATACTATTATAATAATTATGATAATAGTGTTCATAAAGGAAGTTATTACCTTAATGTAGGTATTAACCTAACTAGATGGTTTGATGAATTTGCTAATTTATTAATTATAATTACTGAAGTTAATAAATAATATTTAATTAATTTATATAAAATAAAAGTCTAAGAATAATCTTCTTAGACTTTTTAAAAGCTCTTATTTTAATTAAAAAGTTTGCAAAAGTTAATTATTTTTAAAAATAATAGTTATTAACTAACTTTTGTTAAATCGATTGTTTTATATGTTTCTTTATTATAAAACTTAAATATACCTTTCCAATTAACATATATTTCATAATTAACGCCATTTAAAATAAAACTATATTTATCACTTGACTCATTATAGGTAATATCTGTTGCAGCGACATCATTAATTATTAAAGTATTAGCATCACTAAATTTAATAGTATAAGTAGTATCACCATCTTTACCTGTAAAATCACCATAATATTTTAATCTTGGGTCTACTTGAATTTTATAATTAGTATCATTCCAAGGGGCAGTAACCTTATCACCATAACTTGAAATAGTAACATTACCTTTATAATATTCATCATCTGTCATATAAATACTACTAACGTTATAACTATCATCTAAAATAACTTCTAAATATCGACATTGTTGTAAATATGGATTTGAAATTAAAGAAAAATAATAACAAGCATTTTTAATATAATCACCAGTATAAATAAAATGTTTATCATCTTTAACTTCAAATAATTCTGGCGCTAAATACAATAAATCGCCACGAGTTCCCTCGATACTAGTTCTATCAGTACCATCTTTATTTTTCTCGTTAAAGAAGTTTCTAGTATAAGCTCCATTTTTATAATTTACTTCGTAAACTTTATTATCTTCAATGACATATCCTGTACCATCTTTATAAGATTCATCACTAACAAAAGCAATTTTATCAGTATAAGTAAATTTATAAACTGATTCAGTAGCATTAGAAAAATCACCATCATAAGTTTCTAAAACAGTAGTTTCGCCACTAATGTTATCATTATTTAACTTAGTTAAAGCAGTAAGTAATTTGTCATGTTCACTTTTATGTTCAAACTTTGATGGATATGATGGGGAAGTTACACTATCACCTACATTTTTAACTCCTAATGATAAGAAGAACTGTTGATCTCCAAAAGCACTTGCTTCAACGGTAGAAGTTATTGATATTTTATAAATATTACCGTTAGTTATTTCAAGAGTAAAATCTAAAAAGTTTTCGACAGTAAAGGCACTTAAAGATTTTGTTAAACTTGTTAAATAAGCTTTTTGAGAATCTGTTTTATTTAAATAGTGATAGACACCTTCCTTTTCTGCATCTTTATAAAAATCATGAACAGATAATTTACTAAATGGATTAGCATAAGTATCCCATGATTCAATATTACCTTCTTTATCTGTCATTTCTTTATAAATGTATTCATTTTTATTATTAACAGCAATTATTGTTGGAACATTTCCCATTTTATAAATTCTACCAGTGTTATAATCTTTATTGACTGTATCATAGCCATTATAATAATAAGAATCACTAGTATACGAAACAGTGATATCATTTATATTATCAGCTGTTCCATATTTAATATTTGCAGTTCCTTCAAGTTCAAGATTATTACTAATAAAGGCTAATTTTTCATTAGTTAAATCGTTACTAATAATAACTTCAGGTTCTTTTTTTGTTTCAGTGTTACAGCTTACTAAACTAGTAAATGTTAATAAACTTAATAACATTAATCTTTTTTTCATATATTAAAACTCCTAAAAATAAAAGTTGACTTAATTAATAATGTCAACTTTTGATATTTTAAATAAATTATGATTTGCTTGTAATGATTATAATTCTATTAATATGAAATTAATTCTTTTAAAAAATAAGTGATTTAATCAAATAAATATAATTTTATTAATTAAAAAATGCTAATAATATTCATGAATTGTAACAAATTAATTATGTAATAATTATTAATGAATAAATTAGGTTAATCCTATATAATTATTAAAGGAGTTTTATTATGAAAATAGTTATAGATATGATGGGTGGAGATAATTCACTTAATGCAACAATTAATGCCTCTAAATCCTTTAATAAAAATCATGGTGATGTTGAGTTATTTTTAGTAGGTGATATTAATAAACTTAAGGAAAATTTTATTGAAAATGATAAGATCCATTTAATATCTTCTAAAACTGTTGTTAAAATGGACGCTGATCCATTAAGTGCTTTAAAAGATAAAGATTCTAGTTTAATGGTTGCTATTAAGACATATCTAGATAATAATTGCGATGCTTTAATTAGTGCTGGTAGTACTGGAGCTTTACTTACTGCAGCTACTTTAAAAATTAAAAGATTACCTAATGTTATTAGACCTTGTCTAATAACACCATTTCCAACAATTATTAAAAATAAAAAATTTGTCGTATGTGATTTAGGAGCTAATACTACTGCTACAAAAGAAGAATTAAATCAATTTGCTATCATGGGTTCGATTTATTATAAAGCTCTATTTAATGATAATAATCCAAGAGTTTATCAACTTAATATTGGTAGTGAAAGTGAAAAAGGCACGACTATTAATAAAGAAGCATATACTTTATTAAAAGAAAATAAAAAAATTAATTTTTTAGGAAATATTGAAGGTCGCGATCCTTTATTTGGTAATGTTGATGTTTTAGTATGTGATGGATATAGTGGAAATATTTTTTTAAAGACAATGGAAGGAACAGCAAAAGCGATGTCTAGTATGCTTAAAAGTGCTTTTAAAAAGAATTTATTTACTAAAATAGGATACTTATTATCTAAAAATGGTATTAAAGAAATGAAAGAGAAAATGGATTATAAAAACGTTGGTGGAGCGATGCTTATTGGAGTTAATGGAGTTGTAATAAAAGCTCATGGTAATAGCGATTCTAGAAGTTTTTTGAGTGCTTTAAATGTTTGTTATCAATTAGTTAAAGTTGATATTATTAATAAAATTAAGGAAAATATTGAATAATGAAAGACATTAATTTATTCTTAAAAAAATTTAATATAAAAACAACTAATAAAGAACTTTATGAGATGGCCTTTACTCATTCAAGCTTTAATAGCGATGCTAAAACTCATCATCATGATTATGAAAGACTTGAATTTATGGGTGATAGTGTTTTAGGTTTTGTTGTTGCAAGTCTTATTTTTAAATATCATCCAGAAATGGAAGAAGGAGATATGACTAGAGCTAAATCAACGTTAGTCCAGTCTTTATCTTTAGCTAAGTTTGCTAAAAAATTAGGCTTTGATGAATTTATTAGAGCAGGTCATTCGTTACGAATTGAAGAAGCTAGCAAAAATCATAATATTCTTGAAGACATTTTTGAATCAGTGATTGGAGCAATGTATATTGATCAAGGTATTGAATTTTGTATTGACTTTATAACCGATGTCTTTAAAGATGATGTTATTGAATATAATAGTGACGATTATAAAGATTATAAATCCTTACTTCAAGAAGCAATGCAAGCAGAATATCGTGAATCAGTAACATATAAAACTATTGATGAAGTTGGCCCACCACACGATCGTACCTTTAAAGTAATAGTTACTTTTAATGATATTGTTTTAGGAAGTGGAATTGGAAAAAGTAAAAAAGAAGCAGAGCAAGCGGCTGCAAAAGATGCATTAAGTAAAAAGGCGACATTATAATTATGGGATTGTTTAAATTTTTAAAAGATAAATTTGGAAAGAAAAAAGAAGATAAAATAGAAGAAAAGCCTATAGAATCTGAACAAAATTCAAAAAAAGATATTAAAAAATATGACGAAGGTTTAGCTAAATCTAGAGAAAATTTTAGTGAAAGAATTAAAAAGTTAAATAAAAAATTTAAATCTAAAAAAATTGATCAAGATTATTTTAATGACCTAGAGGAAATTTTAATCGAAGCGGATTGTGGTGTTGAATTTACATTAAAAACTATTGAGGATTTAGTTGATACTGTAAAAAAAGAAAAATTAACAGACACTAATAAAATTACTGAATTATTAATCACAAAAATGTTTAATAACTATTATAAGGATGAAAATAGTAGTTTTATTGACATTAATTTTGATAATACTCCCCACGTATTATTAGTTGTTGGAGTTAATGGTGTTGGAAAAACTACATCGATTGCTAAACTAGCGAATCGTTATATAAAAATGGGTAAAAAAGTTCTTTTAGTTGCTGCAGATACTTTTAGAGCTGGAGCTAAAGAACAATTAGAAATATGGGCCAATAGACTAAATACTGAAATTATTACAGGAAAAGAGAATGAAGACCCAGCAAGTGTAACCTATAATGGAGTTAAATATGGAAAAAATAACAATTATGATTTGATAATAATTGATACTGCCGGTAGACTTCAAAATAAATCACATTTAATGGATGAACTTGCCAAAATAAAAAGAGTAATTAAAAAAGAAATTGATACAGATATTGATTGCTATTTAGTACTTGATGCAACAACTGGCCAAAATGGTGTTTTGCAAGCCAAAGCATTTAAAGACTTAATTGATATTAATGGTATTGTTATTACTAAAATGGATGGAACTAGTAAAGGTGGTATCATTTTATCAATTAAAGATGAATTAAATATTCCTGTAAAATTTATTGGATTAGGTGAAAAAATTGATGATTTAGAAATATTTGATTTAAATAAATATTTATATGGATTATGTAAAGAATTAATTGATGAAGATGATGAGTGAAATTGAAGAATTTGAATATTTTAATGAATTATATGCAATTTATAAGAGCTTATTAACTTTAAGACAAATAGAAATTATGGATAAATATTATCTATATAATTTGTCTTTAAGTGAAATTGCTTTTGATTTAAAAATTTCAAAAACGGCTGTAAGTGATTCTTTAAATCATGCAAAAAATAAATTAATCGAATTTGAAGCCAAATTAAATTTAAATAAAAAATATTTAAATCTAAAAAAAATCCTCATTAGTGAAAAAATAGATGAAAAATTAATTAAAAAAATATTAAAGGAGTTATATTGATATGGCTTTTGAAAATTTAACTGAGAAATTTAAACGAATTTTTAAAACCTTAAAAGGTGAAGCTAGATTAACTGAGTCTAATATGGACTCGATGCTTAAAGATATTCGAGTAGCTCTATTAGAAGCCGATGTTAACTATAAAGTAGTTAAAATATTTTTAGATAGAATCAAAGAAAAAGCTATTGGCGAAAAAGTTTTTACTGAATTAAATCCTAGTGAAATGCTTGTTAAAATTGTAAACGACGAACTTGTTACTTTGTTAGGAAGTGATAGTAGTGAGATTCATTATAATAAAAATAAGCCAACAATTATAATGCTTGTTGGTTTACAAGGTAGTGGAAAAACTACAACAGCAGGTAAACTAGCTAAGCTAATGAAAGATAAATTGAAAAAGAAAGTACTATTAGCTGCTTGTGATATTTATCGTCCAGGAGCTATCGATCAACTTTCTCAAATTGCTAAAAAAATTAATGTCAATTTATTTACATTAGGAGATAAAGTTGATCCTGTCGAAATTGCTTTAAAAGCAAAAGAAGAAGCATACAACTCACATTATGATGTATTAATAATTGATACGGCTGGACGACTACAAATCGATGAAAGATTAATGGATGAGTTAAAAAATATTAAAGAAAAAGTTAATCCTGATGAAATTTTATTATTAACTGATGCTATGGCTGGTCAAGATAGTGTTAATGTTGCTAAAACGTTTAATGAATTATTAGGTTTAACTGGGACAATTATGTCAAAACTTGATGGCGATAGTAGAGGTGGTGCTGCCTTATCAATTAAAGAAGTTACTGGCGTCCCAATAAAATTTATTGGTGTTGGTGAAAAACTCGATGATTTAGATATCTTTTATCCAGATAGAATGGCAAGCCGTATATTAGGAATGGGTGATGTTTTAACTTTAGTTGAAAAAGTACAAGATAATATTGATGAAAAACAAGCTAAAAAATCAGTTGAAAAATTTACTAGCGGTAATTTTACTTTAATAGATATGCTTGATCAAATGAAGCAAATCAAAAAACTTGGCAGTTTAGGAGGACTTTTAAAATTAATTCCTGGAATGCCTAAAATTAGTAAAGAACAACAAGAAATGGCAGAAAATGAAATGAGAAATTTTGAGATTATTTTAAATTCGATGACTACTGAAGAAAAATTACATCCAGAAATTATTAAAAATTCACGTAAAATTAGAATAGCTAAAGGAAGTGGAAAAACTGCCGCTGATATAAATAAGGTCTTAAAAAAATACGAACAATCTAAAGAAATGATGAAACAAATGAATCGGTACAAAAAAAGTGGTGGATTACCACCAAATTTTAAAGGATTTTAACTTATTTTAGTTGTATATTTGGAATTATATTTGCTAATAAATCATCAAAAGATTCAACATTGATATATTCACCAAGTTTTATTGTTTTTTTAATTTTATTTATTAAATAATTTTTTTGATAATTTATAAAATTTGCATCATCTAATTTTTCAAAACATGATTCTAACATTAATAAACAATAACATATAGCATCAAAGGAAATTTGGTCATTATTTAATTCAATAAACGATCTACCTTGTGAATAAAAAATAATTTTATTAATAAATCGTTTAGCACCATATAAATATTCATTTTTCATAGAAACATAATAGCACTTTTACAAAATTTTTTCTTTATGTGTTAAAATGAAAAAAAAGGAGCGATTTATGTGCACAGGTTTAATTATTAATAATGGTGATCTATATTTTGGTAGAAATTTAGATTATGATTTTTCTTATGGTGAAAAGATAGTCATTACGCCAAGAAATTATAAATTCAATTATAGATATTTAGAAAGCGATTCATCTCATTATGCGATAATTGGTGTAGCCACAATTATTGATAATTATCCGCTATATTATGATGGTGTTAATGAAAAAGGACTATGTATAGCTGGATTAAATTTTGTTAGTAATACAAAATATCAAAAATTTGATCCTAAAAAAGTTAATATTGCATCATTTGAAATAATACCATTATTGCTTTCAAAATGTCAAAATATAAAAGAAGTTAAGAAATTAATTAATAAAATAAATGTAACTTTGGATGGATTTAATGAGTCTTTTAAGCCTGCAGAGTTACACTATTTAATAAGTGATAAAAGTCAATCTATAGTCCTTGAAATAAGAAAAGATGGAATAAAATTATTTAATAATAAGTTTGGAGTATTAACAAATAATCCACCTTTTGAAATTCAAAGTTTTAATGTCAATAATTATGTTTCCCTATCAAGAAAAGATCCTAAAAATTTCTTCTCACACAAGATTAATTTTAATAGGTATTCGCGTGGTATGGGTGCAATTGGCTTACCTGGTGATTTATCAAGCGAATCTAGGTTTATTAAAATTTTATTTACTAAACTTAATGCAATTAAATTTGAAAATGAAGAAGAAAATGTTAATCAATTTTTTCATGTTTTATTAAGTGTCGAACAACAGAAAGGCGTTTGCGAAGTTAAACCAAACGAATTTGAATTTACAATTTATAGTAATTGTTATAATGCAAGTAAAGGAAAAATGTATTATAAAACCTATTCAAACTCTCAAATTAATGTCATAGATATGTTTAAAGAAAATCTTAATACTGATTATTTGATAATTTATAATTTACTTAATAAAGAAAATTTTTATTGCCAAAATTAGTTATTTAATATGATTTTTTATATTTAAATGATGTAAAATATATTTGTTTTGAGACTTTTTCTTGAAGAAGATGTTTAAAACTCTATAATATTTTAATTATGCAAAACGAAAAAATAAACGAAAAAAAAGATAAAAATAAAATCGGTAAATATATATTATATTTAATACTTATTTTTGGATTAACTGCTTTAGTACTCGGTCTTTCTTTAAGTGGAACAACAAAATATAATGGTGTTGAACTACCTACAATCAAAGCAGTGGGACAGATGTTTTTAGATATTAATATTGGTTATTTCTTTTTATTTTTGGGGATATTAATAATCTCACAAGCACTTACTGCCTTTGCATTATTTTGCTTTGCTAGACTTTATACTAGAAAATATAAATACCATCAAGCTTTGATGAATTCTTTAATTGGCACTTTTTATAATGACATAACTCCTGGAAGTAATAGTGGTGGACAATTTGCTCAAGCTATTACTTTTAAAAAGCAAGGCCTTCCAATTTCTAATGCAGCTAGCGTTTTAGTCATGCAATATATTGTTTATCAATGTTGTTTATTAATATTAGGATTAATTTCTTTATTTAAGATTAATAAAGTTTTAGATATAGGTATTATTTCAATAGGTAGTGTAAGTATACCAATTGTAATATTCATCATTATGGGATTTTTACTTAATGCTATCATTATTGTCAGTATGTTTATTATGTCATATAGTCATTCCTTGCATAATTTTATTTTAAATCATGGTGTTAATTTGTTAGGCAAATTACATATTGTTAATGATGTTGAAACTAAAAGATTAGAATTAAGAATTCAAATTGAAAATTTTAGAATTGAAATGAGACGATTACAATCAAACATTCCTTTTACTATTTTAATATTTATTGTGACTTTATTAGTTTTAGTTATCAATGATTCTTTTCCTTATGTTGTTGGACTAGCTTTAAATGCGTTTGATGATCCATTAATTGATATATGGAATAGAATTTTTGAATCTATTGTTTATACTAATTATCATTTAATGATTTGTGGACTTATTCCAATTCCTGGTAGTGCAGGCATAAGTGAATTTATTTTTACTAGTTTATTTAAAAATTATTATGATTATAGTTTTTCTAGTATGGATGGAACAAAGGCTGCAATGTTATTGTGGAGACTTTTAACGTACTATTTCCCTTTTTTAGTTGGTGCCATTGTTGCTGCTACATATAAAAGTAAAGGCATTAAAAAATCTGAACGTTTTTATTCTCTTGATAACAATACTTTTGTTACTTTGCAACTTGAGACATATGAAGAAAGAAAGAAAACTAGCGATGAGATTTATGAAACAAAAACTTTAGAGCGAAAAGAATTACTAGCTAAACTTAAAATAGTTAAAGGTGCTAATGATAAAAATCTTAAAAAAAAGAATAAAAATGATAAAATAATTGATGAGGGTACAAAAAAGAAATGAGAATAGCAATCTTTACTGACACTTTTACACCTGAAATTAATGGAGTTGCAACTAGTTGTGCTTCACTATTTAATGTTTTAAAAAAGAATGGACACGATGTTTATTTATTTACTACTGGTAAAGAGACAGTTATCGATGAAGATAAACATATTATAAGATTAAAGGGTAAAACTTTGAAAAAATTATATGGTTATCGATTAGTTTTTCCTAAAAATCGAAAGGCAATTTATGAATTTAAAAAATTAAATTTTGATATTATTCATGTTAATACTGAATATGGTGTTGGCTTGATTGGTTTTAATATTTCAAAAAAATTTGATATACCACTAGTTTATACATATCACACGATGTTAGAAAATTATACATATTATATTACACATAATTTGCACTTATTTGATTATTTTGCAAAAAAAATGCTTAGGAAACTTACTAAAAAGTATTGTAATGATTCAACTGAAATTATTGCTCCAAGTATAGCTACAAAAGATTATTTGATATCTTTGAAAATTAATAAATATATAAATGTCGTTCCTACTGGTTTTGATTTTACAAGATTTTTAAATACCGATAGAAATTCAAAAAAAATCTTAGAAATTAAAAAAACTTTGCAGATTCCTGATAATTATAAAATATTTTTATGTCTTGGAAGAGTTGCTAAAGAAAAAAGTTTTGATTTAATAATTCAATATTTTAATGACTTTTTATTATCACATAATCATATAAAGGCGAAGTTGTTAATTGTTGGCGATGGACCATATTTAAACGAACTAAAAAAACTTGTCGTAAAAGATAATATTGGTAATGATGTTATTTTTGTAGGTAAGGTAATGCAAAGTGAAGTTAATTACTATTATGCTTTAAGTGGCATTTATTTAAATGCTTCTATTACTGAAACACAAGGATTAACCTATATGGAAGCAATGGCTTCTAAAACATTGCTTTTAACTAGAAGAGCAAATTTTTTAGAGAATGTGATTATTGATTATAAAAACGGTTTTTATTTTGATAATCAAAAAGAATTCAATGAAAAAATTGATTTCATACTTTCACTTAATGAAAAACAAAAAGAAATGATATTGAATAATGCTTTAAAAACGATCGATTGCTATAGCGATGATACATTTTATAAAAATATTATGATTGCATATAATCGTGCTTTAAAAGATAAATATTAAAGGAGAAAATGTTTTATGATTAATGAATTTAAAGATGGCGATAATATTTCGCAAGTTTTCTTAGTTAAAGACGTTACTAAAGGGATCACTGCAAAAGGTTTAAATTATTTAAATGTATCTTTACAAGATCGAACAGGTATAATTGAAGCTAAAAAATGGGATACACAACCTATAGATTTAGAAACAATTAAAAAAGGTGCAGTTTTATTAATTGATGGTGAAGTAATCTTATATCGAGACAAACTTCAATTAAAGATTATTAATGCTTATAGAGCTAATAAGGAATCTAGTGATTTTAATACGATAGTAATTTCTAGTCCGATACCAGAAGATGAATTAATAAATTCATTTAATTATTATAAAAATAGTGTTAAAAATGAAACACTACGTAAAATATTAGATGCAATTTTTGATAAATATTATCAAAAATTTATAGTATATCCTGCAGCAGTTAGAAATCATCATGAATTTTATCATGGCTTAATCCATCATAGTGTTTCGATGTGTAAAGTAGCAGAACAAATAACTAAAATTTATCCAAATGCTTCTTATGATTTATTAATATCAGGATGCTTATTACATGATATTGGCAAAGTAATTGAATTTAGCGATCCAATTACACCAAGTTACACAAATGAAGGAAACTTGTTGGGTCATATTTCTATTGGAATGAGTATAATAAAAGAGACATGTGATAATTTAAATATAGAAGGTGAAATCCCGATGCTTTTAGAGCATATGATTTTATCACATCATGGTAAATTAGAATACGGATCACCAATTACTCCTTTAACACGTGAAGCGCTATTATTATCAATGATTGACGATATGGATGCTAAGATGATGGTATTAGATAAAGCTTATAGAGATGTAGATGAAGGCTCTTATACAGATAGAATATTTGCTTTAGATAATGCTTCATATTATAAAAGACATAAGATGTAAATAAATTTTAATTTTTTGTAAAAAACGCACATATAAATGTGCATTTTTTTAATCTTTTAATAAAAAACTCTACTAAATTCGATTATTATTTTAAATCTGTTTTAAATTTTGTAGCAAGTTCAGGTAAATTTAAATTCTTTAAATCACCCTTCATTGTAATTTGGAAGCCTTCTTTTGCTTCATAGCGAGGTATTACATGAACGTGGAAATGATTTACTGACTGACCAGCAGCCTCACCACAATTGGTTAATATATTGACGCCTTTAGCACCTAGGTCTTTAATTGCTACTTGTCCAATTCGTTGAGCTAAATCCATTATCTTATGCATTACATCTTTTGGACATGATAAAAAATTATCGTAATGTTTTTTTGGAATAATTAACGTGTGACCATATGTAGCAGGATTAACATCTAAAAAAGCTAATATTTCATCATCTTCATAAATGATATTAGAAGGTATTAAATGTAATGCTATGCTACAAAAAATACAATTTTTTTGATATTCTTCCATAATTTTCTCCTTTTAAATAAAAGGAGCTTACTAAGCTCCTTTATAAAATCAATTAATCTTCATCATCGAATAAATCAGGATAAGTTTCCTTCATATAATCGAATATTGATTGATCATGATACTTAATATTACATTTTTCTAAGTAATATAAGAAAGCAGTATTTTTATAAGTATCACCGCTAGCTAATGTATAACCAACTTCACGAGCAATTTCTTCTTTAGTAATTGGATCATATCCACCAGTTTCACTAGTTGCATTTAATGCCATTTTCTTTTGTGATAAAGCAGCTTCGATTTCAACGATATAAAATGTAGAACTATCGCCATCTTTAATAACGATATTATCAGTTAAATCATTGGATTGAGAATCGCTTCTTTTTAAGAAATATCTACCATTTTTAAGTACAACATAATCAGATTTAAATTCGCTTTCATCTTTAGGTTTGACATCAGTGTCAATAGAAACCATGTAATCAAATAAATTAGAAGTGACTGATGATGGTAAATCGCTAAATCCACTAGAAGTTGTACCCCAAATATTTTTAGTATAATCGGTAACTAAGATATCATTAGTTTTAATGCTTAAACCTTTTTCATAACTATAAGCGCCACTATTAGTAAATGAAGACCATTGCTCATTTGAAACGGTATCATTAGCATTTTGATTTAGTTTTGCAAAGTTTTCCATTAAAGCACCATATTGAGTGTCTTTGTAATAGTAGTGATTAACACCATCAATATATGAAGTTCCTTTATTAGAATCTAAATTAATTGCTTCATCGTGTGTTGATACTTTTTTAAATCTTGCACCATTATATAAAGTTTCTCCTTCTTTAGAACCACTAATTTCTAAAGTTCCATCAGTATCATAAACACCTTTCCATGCATCTGCTAAAATGTCAAAATTAATTGGTTCATAATTATTAGGATCAGCTTTTTCACCGTTAGCAATATATTTTTCAACAAAATTATTAATCAATCTACGAGCACTATTAACGTTTGATGTAGTTGTAGAAATAGCAATATAGTTAATTTTTCTAGCTTGTGTTCTACTTAAGGTAGTATATTGATTATCATAAACATATTGTTCAATTAATAAATTATTTAAAATATCAGGCATAATGCTTCTATTAATATAATCTACATAAAGATTTAAATGTAATACTGGAACACCAGTAGTATTATCTGTACCGATAATAGTATTTAAATCCTCAGTAGTAATACTAGAATCAATTAATATTTTATTAGTAAAGATAGTTCCTTCAGGAATTTGATAGCCGGAGTCAGTCTTTACTAATTCGTTTTCATATTTTTTATCATAAATATTAATTTTAGTTGAAGCATCTTTTAAATCATCATCAAACCCTTTAATAGTAGAAGATTCGAATTTTGCTCTAGCAAATTTATATTCATAAAAATAATTGTTGGTTTTATAAGAATCACTATTTGCTTCATTATAAATTTTTGTAACGATATTTTTATAAATTAAATTTTTAATAGTACTAACTCTTGCTTTAATAGTATCAGTTAAAGTAGTGGTTTCATCAGAAGTTTTATATTTTCCACTAGTAGTATCTTTATCGTGATATATTTCATGTTTTTTAACAAAAGCTAATTTACCTGCATCATCGACATCATTACCATCATTAGTTTTATCGTATCCAACTAAAATGATTCCGTTGCCTTCATCATTAAGTTTGAAATCACCGATATAATTTTTAGCATATTGAGTTAATAAAGCATCTCTAACGTCACTAGCAGTAGTACTTGAATCATGTAATTTTTCATAAATATAAGTTAAATCATCTTCAGTAAAAACACCTTCTCCATTAGAAATAGTTATCTTATTTTTATCCAAATTAGGATAAATCTCATCACTACCACAACTAGCCAAACCTAATGTAGTAAGAGTAGCTAATGCTAATGCGAATATTCTTTTATTTTGCATAATAACAAACTCCTCCTATTTCATAACCATCTCCACTACTAAATCCAACAGCACAAGTTTCTGGAATTAATTTAGTAGCTCTTTGAGCTTCTTGGTTCTCTAAATATTCAATATATTCTTCCCAAGTATCTTCACTAATTGTATAACTTGAAGCGTTCTTTTCAATTTGTTGATAGACATATTTATTGATTTTTTCAGTCCAATTTACTTCCTTATCACCATATTTTACAACGATATTAGAAGTGCCAAGATCGCTAGTTTGTAATAACCATTCATAAACTCTTTCATCATAAGTCGAATCAAAATCTTTAATGACTGTTTTTAAACTTTCAGCTCTTGATTTATAAGTATTATAGTCACTTATAGTATTATTGATATAAGTATTAAGAGGTTGACCATTACTATCTAAAGGGAAGTTAGTATTAATAGATCCATCAGTTAGATATGGTGTATCAGCAGCATAATATTGTTCTAAAGAAACACCATCTTTTTCTTTTTCTAAGCCATCACGTTCAATGACAATGAAATGAATTCCTTGATAATCACTAGTTCCAGCTCTAACAACAATGATTGGATTTCCTTTTTCATCACATAAAACATTCTTTTTTGTTCCGTTTTTAAATGTAATTTCTTTAAATCCTTTTAATGAATCATCATTAATTGCTGAACCATTAGTCCATTTACCATTTTGATCTAAGTCACTATAATAAGTATTTCCATCATTACCAGTTTTTCCCTCTGATTTAAGAGTTTCAGCATTTTTAATATCAGAAGATTCTTTTACAATAAATGAAATATTATGATTATTAAAATACTTATTAAATAAGATATTACGAGGATAGTAACTTGCATTGCCTTCATTAACTTGAGTATTATCAGGTTTTAATGTAGTTCCTCTATATTTATAAAGATCAGTTACAGCTTGATAAGGAATAAAATTAACGCCAAGTTTTTCAAAATAAGAAGTGGTATCTTCATTCATATTGAATGGATCATTACTAATAGCTTCTTTAACTTGAGTATTATTATTAAATAAAGAATCATAAATATAAATTCCAAGTTTAAATTCATTAACAAAACTTGTAGCAATATCCATAATACCTAAATTACCATAACTTGTTTTTGAAGAGTCATCAGAGTTATCTTCAGCAACAGTACCAAATTTAATTCCACCATGAGCTAAAGTTTCAACGACATTATAAATTTGTTCAGCATCATCAGAACTAATTTCACCATTATAAATAGTATTACTAGCAGCATCAACTTTAACTAAAATATGAGAAACGTGGTAAGGAAGTCTTTTTTCAAGATAGCCATTATTGCCACTAAATATATTGAATTCTTCTTGTAATTTATAATCTTCAGTATCAGAAGTGTATTTACTTTTCCAATTCCAATCTTTAAATTCATCGTAGAAAACATCACTCAATTTAGTTTTCATTGCACTAACAAGATACTTGTTATAAAGAACTTTTTCAGTTCTTCTTTCTTCTTTGTAGTCACTTAATTCACTATCTAGGATTTTTTCCCACTCATCTTTGTATTTAGTTTTATTTGAATCAGCGTTATCTTGAGCTTCATCTTTCTTTTTTTGAACATCGTCTTTTGCTTTACGTTCAAGCTCTGTCAAGGTTGTTTTGTTTGCTTCTTTATCAAAATATTTCTTTAGCATTGCTTCATAAACAATGTTATAAACATCGCTAGTAGATGAAGAATTTTCTTCAAAATAATTGATGAGAAGATCGTTAGTAGTATAATTTACTTTTGTTCCATCACTTGTTGTATATTCGAGTAAAGAACCATCTTTTTTGGTTGCCTTTACACTATTACAAGCAGTCATAGAAGTAATTGAAACTAAGCCAACTAACATTGATAATGCTTTTTTGCATTTATTCATCTCATTTTTCCTCCTAAAAATATAACTACCTTTAAAATAGCTTTTTTTATTTTATACTTATAGTATAAATATCTCAATAGCTTTTTATTTTTTTTATCATATAAGTTGTATTTTACTAAAATAAGCAATAATATTTTAAAAGGTCGAATATTTATCAAAATATTTTTTGATATAAAATGACGATGTTTGGGGATGTTTTTATGGGAAAATTAATAATTAAAGACTTACATGTAAGCATTGAAGATAAAGAGATTTTAAAAGGTGTAAATTTAGAAATTAATGATCACGAAATGGTTGCTTTATTAGGTCCTAATGGTCATGGAAAATCTACTTTACTTGCTGCGATTATGGGCAATCCTAGATATAAAGTTACTGGTGGATCAATTACTTATAATGGTGAAGATGTATTGAAAATGAGTGTTGATGAAAGGAGTAAAAAAGGACTATTTTTAGCCTTTCAAAATCCTTGTGAAATTCCTGGAGTAATAGGAGCAGACTTTTATAAAAGTGCTTTAAATGCTCATCTTGATAAAAAAATAAGTTTATATAAATTTTATAAATCTTTAGAAGATGCCTGCAAAGAAGTTCATATTCCTTTTGAAATGGTCAATAGAATTCTAAATGAGGGATTTAGTGGTGGAGAAAAAAAGCGTAATGAAATTCTTCAAATGATTTTATTAAATCCTAGCTTTGCGATGCTAGATGAAATTGATAGTGGATTAGACGTCGATGCTATAAATATTGTAAGTGAATGCATAAAAAAACAATTTAATGAAAGAAATACTAGTTTTTTAGTAATTTCTCATTATGCAAGACTTTTTGATTTGATTCATCCTACTAAGTGTTATGTAATGATTAACGGTCGAATTGTTACTAGTGGGGATAGTTCATTAATTAGAAAAATTGACACTTATGGTTATGAGTGGATTAAGACAGAATTAGGAATCAATATTGAAAAAGAAGAAAGTCAACCAATGAATAAAGTTACTATTGGTGCTTGTGCAACAAAAGAAGCGATTAAGTATGATAATAAATAGTTCTGATATTTTAAAATTAAATAATTCATTAATATTTAATGGTAATGAAAAGATTCAATTATCTATAGATGATTCAATAAAAGATATAGATATTGATATTAAAAGTAATAGCAAGGTTGAGATCTTATTACTTGATTTTAAAAGTACAAACATTAATTTTTTTATTCAAAATGATTCAACATTAATTTTAAAAATTATTAATAATAACATTAAAAAAACTCTTAATTTAAAAGCAAATCTTTGCAGAAACTCTATATTTAATACGTTTTTAGCTGATTTAGTGGATGGAGATATTGAGATTAATAGTAATGTTATTTTATATGATGATTTTAGTTCGAGTGAATTTAAATTTTCAACATTAGCTAAAAATAAGAATAATAAAAGATATAATATTTCATTTTCACACATCGGCAAAAATACTCATTCTATTTTAAGTGGATTTGGTGTATCTCAAAATGAAGCTTTAATTAAATGCGTAGGTGTTTCTCATATTGAAAAGGGCTCAATAAAGTCAAATGCTAAGCAAAGTGTAAAAGTCATTTTATTTGATAAAGAAAGTAAAGCTATTGCTTCTCCTACATTAAAGATTGACTGCGATGATATTAAAGCAAGTCATGGTTGTGCAATTGGTGCTTTAAATGAGGAACATTTATTTTATTTATTAAGTAGAGGCATTGATTTAACTGAAGCTAGAAAATTAATAACAACTGGTTATTTAATGCCGATTGCTAATTATTTTGAAGACGAACTTAAACAAAAGATTGTTAATGAAATAAATGGGAGTTTATAACTATGTTTGATGTTTATAAAATTAGAAAAGATTTTCCGATGCTAGATAATAAAATGCAACAAGGACACCCTTTAATTTATTTTGATAATGCGGCAACCACATTTAAACCTTATTCTGTTATTAAGGCATGTGATGAATATTACATAAATGAAACTGCTAATTCTCATCGTGGAGATTATGATTTAGCATTTAAAGTTGATAAAAAAGTAGATGAAGTTAGAGAAAAAGTAGCAAAGTTTATTAATGCTAATAAAGAAGAAGTTGTTTTTACAAGTGGAACTTCAATGTCAATTAATCAAATTGCTTTTGGCTATGGAATGAAACATATAAAAGAAGATGATGAAATATTATTAACTGAAGCTGAACACGCTAGTAATGTTTTACCTTGGTTTAAAGTTAAAGAAATGACTCATTGTAAAATCAATTATATTCCCTTAAATAAAGAAGGTAGATTGACAGTCGAATCAATTAAAAAATCTATTACAAAAAATACAAAAATTGTAGCCATTGCACAAGTTACAAATGTTCTAGCTTTTGTTGCAGATATTAAGGAAATAGCAAAAGTTGTGCATGAACATGGGGCTATTTTAGTTGTTGATGGAGCACAGAGTGTCCCTCATATGAAAATCGATGTTAAAGATTTAGATTGCGATTTTCTTTCATTCAGTGGTCATAAAATGTGTGGCCCTACAGGAATTGGCATTTTATATGGGAAATATGATTTGCTTAAGATTACAGATCCTTTTATGAGTGGTGGAGGAAATAATGCACGATTCGATATGTGTGGTGATGTTACTTTCTTACAACCTCCTGCTAAATTTGAAGCTGGAACAATGAATCTTGATGGGATTTATGGCTTAGGTGCTGCTATTGATTATTTAAATAATTTAGGGATGCAAAATATTGAAAAATATGAAAAAGATTTACGTCATTATGCTATAGAAAAATTAAAAACTTTGCCAAACCTTATTATTTATAATGAAAATGCTGAAGGATCAATTATAACTATAAATGTTAAAGATGTCTTTGCTCAAGACGAGGCTAGCTATTTAAATAGCAAAGGTATTTGCGTTAGAAGTGGTGAACATTGTGCTAAGATCCTTCATGAATTTTTACATACTGTTGCAACTGTTCGTATTAGTTTTTATTTTTATAACACTAAAGAAGAAGTTGATTATTTATATGAAGTCTTAAAGACTGGAGGAGATTTCTTAGATGCCTATTTCGCTTAGTCCAATTATGATGAGAGAAATTATTATGGATCATTATAGTAATCCTAATAACAAAGTAACTCCAAATGATAAACAAGAATATAAATCTATTAGAATGGATTCTACTAGTTGTATTGATGATATAACTATTTATTTAAAAGAAAAAGATCATGTTATAGAGGATGTTAAGTTTGATGGTGTTGCTTGCACTATTTGTACTTCTTCAACTGACATTATGTGTGATTTAGTTAAAGGCAAGAATTTTACTGACGCTAATAAAATTATTGATGAATATTTTAATATGATTTATGAAAAACCATATAATGAAGAAGTCTTAGATGAAGCAGTAGTTTTTAAAAATACTTATAAACAAGCTGCTAGAATTAAGTGCGCAACATTAGGTTGGAATGGTCTTAAAGAGTTAATGAAAGAGGATAATAAAAATGACAAATAAGACTAATTTTATTAATGATGAATATAAATATGATTTTAAGGATAATTCAAAATCTATTTTTGATACTGGCAAAGGATTAAATGAAGATGTAGTTAAATCTATTTCTAAAGCAAAAAATGAGCCAGAATGGATGCTTAATTTTCGTCTAAATTCATACCGAACTTTTTTAAAAATGAAGTTTCCAAATTTTGGTCCTGATGTAACTAACTTAGACTTTAATAGTTATACATATTTTACTCGCTATAGTAAAAAAGAAGAAAATTCATGGGATGAAGTTCCTGAAACAATTAAAAATACATTTAAAAAGTTAGGTATTCCAGATGCTGAACAAAAATATTTAGCTGGAGCGGCAACCCAATATGAATCAGAGATGGTTTATCATAACATGTTAGAAGAAGTTAAAGAAAAAGGGGTTATATTTTTATCTACTGATTTAGCTTTGAAATTATATCCAGAATTATTTAAAAAATATTTTGGTACTGTTGTCCCTTATCAAGATAATAAATTTAGCGCTTTAAATGGTGCTGTTTGGAGTGGTGGATCTTTTATTTATGTACCAAAAGGCGTCAAATTAGAGAAGCCATTACAATCTTATTTTAGAATTAATAATGAAAAAACTGGACAATTTGAAAGAACTTTAATTATTGTTGATGAAGGAGCTGAGGTTCATTATGTTGAAGGATGCACTGCACCTATTTATTCTAAAGAATCTCTTCATGCTGCGGTTGTTGAAATAGTTGTTTGTAAAAATGCGAAATGCCGCTATTCAACAATTCAAAACTGGTCTAACAACATTGTTAATTTAGTAACTAAAAGAGCAGCTGTTTATGAAAATGGAAAAATGGAATGGATTGATGGAAATATTGGCTCTCAAGTAAATATGAAATATCCAGCTTGTATTTTAAAAGAGCCTTATGCTAAAGGTATTTGTATTTCAATTGCTGTAGCTAGCAAAGGCCAATATCAAGATGCTGGAGCTAGAATGATTCATGAAGCACCTAATACGACTTCACAAATTATTTCTAAATCAATAGTACGTAATGGTGGTATTAGTAATTATCGCGGCACTGTAAGAATAATGCCTAATGCTATAAATTCAAAATCACATGTTGAATGTGATACCTTGATTTTAGATAATTATTCAAAAAGCGACACGATTCCTAAAAATGAGTGCTTAAATAATACTTCATTTCTTGAACATGAAGCTACTGTTAGTAAAATTGATGAAGAACAACTTTATTATTTAATGAGTCGAGGAATTTCTAAATCCGATGCTACGCAAATGATAATTATGGGATTTATTGAACCATTTAGCAAAGAATTACCTATGGAGTATGCTGTCGAATTAAACCAATTAATTAAACTTGATATGGATGGAAGTGTAGGTTAATGAAAAAATATGATGTAATTGTTGTTGGTGGAGGACATGCTGGAGTTGAAGCGAGTTTAGCTTGTGCTAATCGTGGATTAACGACTCTTTTAATTACACTTAATTTTAAGATGGTTTCAAATATGCCATGTAATCCTTCAATTGGTGGAAGTGCTAAAGGTATTGTTGTTAGAGAAATTGATGCATTAGGTGGCTTTATGGGAAAAGCTGCTGATCATGAATATCTTCAAATGAAAATGCTTAATACTAAAAAAGGACCTGGAGTTCAATGCTTAAGAGCCCAGGCTGATAAAAAAAGATATCCTCATTTTATTCAAGAACATTTAAAAAATACTAAGAATTTAGATATTTTAGAAGATATGGTAATTGACTTATTATATGATAAAAGCTCTGTTTTTGGTGTAAAAACTAAGCAGAATCTTGATATTTTTTCTAAATCTGTAATTTTATCTACTGGAACTTATATGAATAGCGAGATTCTTGTTGGTCATTCAAAACATAGTGGTGGACCTGATGGAGAAAAGCCCTCCATTGGTTTAAGTGATTCACTTAAAAAAATGGGAATTGAAATTATTCGTTTAAAAACAGGTACCCCTCAAAGAATTGCTAAAGAAAGTATTGATTTTTCTAAGGGTATAATCCAAGAAGGAAATGTTGAAGATGAAGGATTTTCGTATGAAGATCATGATTTTATTCCGATATCAAAGCAAATTCCTTGTTGGCTTATTTATACGACTCCTGAAACACATAAAATTATTAAAGACAATTTGTTAGAAAGTGCAATGTATGGGGGACTAGTTAAAGGTGTTGGGCCTCGATATTGTCCATCAATAGAAGATAAGATAGTTAGATTTAGTGATAAGCCACGTCATCAATTATTTTTAGAGCCAGAAAGTTATGATACTAATAGTATTTATTTACAGGGATTTTCTACTTCAATGCCAGTTGAAATACAAGAAAAGATGGTTCACTCCTTACCTGGATTAGAAAATGCAAAAATTTTAAAATACGCTTATGCTATTGAATATGATGCATTAGATCCAACTCAGTTTGATACTTCTTTAATGGTTAAAAAGTATAAAGGGTTATTTATAGCTGGTCAAATTTGTGGGACTAGTGGATATGAAGAAGCAGCAGGGCTTGGCTTAATGGCAGGAATTAATGCTGGACAATATGTTTTGAATAAACCACCCTTTATATTAAATCGTGATGAAGCATATATAGGAGTTATGATTGACGATTTAATTACTAAAGGTACCAAAGAACCTTATCGATTGTTATCTAGTAGAGCAGAATATAGATTGCTTTTAAGACATGATAATGCTGATTTAAGACTTACCGAATATGGCCACCAATTAGGTCTTATTTCTAATGAAAGATATAAAATTTTTTTAAAAAAGAAAAAAGATATTTCTGTTTTGGAGGATTATTTAAAAAATAACTACTTTGGAAAAACAAGCAAGGTTAATGAATATCTAGTTGAACTCGGATATGAACCTTTAGAAAATGGTGTGTCTTATGAAGAGATCCTTAAAAGAAATAACGTAACATTTACTAGATTAAAAGAATATATGATTGACTATCCTAATGATGTAAATTTAGATTCTATTGGCGAGAAACAAATTTCGATTTTAGTTAAATATCAAGGATATATACAAAATGAAAAATTGGAGGCAATGAAGGCTAAAAAACTTGAATCTATTAAATTACCATCAAATTTCGATTACTCTAAACTTGATGGCTTAGCCCTTGAAGCAAGACAAAAATTTAATAATATTCAACCAAAAGATATTGGCCAAGCTAGTAGAATTAGTGGTGTAAATCCAAGTGATATTAATTCCTTAATTATTCATATTAAAAAAGGTGATTTAAAATGATATTGAGTGATTTAGAAATTTTAGATGCATTCTATTTAACAAAAGAGCAAAAAGAGAAATTGATCTTATTTTATAATTTTGTAATTGAAGAAAATAAAAAATTTAACCTTACTGCAATCACAAATGAAGAAGATTTTATAATTAAGCATTTTTATGATTCGTTAGCTATTAGCTTGTATTCAAGTTTTTTTGAGCATTCAAAAGTTTGTGATTTAGGACCAGGTGCTGGTTTTCCTTCAATTCCTTTAGCAATTAAATATCCTAATGTTAATTTTTATCTAGTCGAAACTAATAAGAAAAAATGTCAGTTTATTGAATTAATTAAGGAGAAGTTAAATTTGGAAAATATATATGTAATTAATAAAAGATTTGAAGAATTAGATTGCAAATATCGCCATTTTTTTGATTATGGTATAACTAGAGCAGTTTCTGAATTACGTATTATATCCGAATTAATTCTCCCCTTTATTAAAGTTGATGGACTATTTTATGCTTATAAAGGTGTTAATTATTTAGAAGAAGTGAATAAAGCTCAAACTACCCTTAAAGTTTTAAATAGTAAAATAATTTTTGAATTTAAATATACTTTGCCTTTTATAAATCAAGATAGATTTATTATAATAATAAAGAAGAATAAAGAAATAGATATAAAATATCCTCGTTCTTATTCTCTTATATTAAAAAAATCATTATAAGTATGGGTAAAATAATTGCAATTTGTAATCATAAGGGTGGGGTAGGTAAAACTACAACTGCCATTAATTTAGGAGCTTCTTTAGCTAATTTTAAAAAGAAGGTTTTATTAATTGATTTAGATCCTCAAGGTAATTCATCAAGAGGTCTAGGTGTTGATATTTCTTTGATTAATAAAACTATTTTTGATTCTTTAATTTTAGATTGTGATATATCTAAAGTAATTAGAAAATCAACAATGAAAAGTCTTTACGTGGTTCCAAGTAATTTAAAATTATCAAATTTAGAAAGTGAAATTGCTTTAAAAAATACAAGTAAGCCTTTTGAATTATTAAAAAAATTAATGATATATATTAAGAATAAATATGACTATATACTGATAGATTGTCCACCTTCATTAGGAATTCTTAGTTTGAATGCTTTAGTTGCTTGTGATAGTGTTCTTGTTCCAATTCAATGCGAATATTTTGCTATGGAAGGACTAGCTCAAGTTTTAGCTACAATCAAAAATGTCCAATCTAAATATAATCCTAATTTACAAATTGAAGGTTTTTTACTAACTATGTTTGAACCTCGATCAAAATTAGGAAATGAGGTTGTTGAACAAGTTAAGACATATTTTTTAGAGAATACTTATAATACGATTATTCCTCGAAACATTTCTTTAAGTGAAGCTAGTGCTAAAGGCATACCTTCAATTTTATATCGACCAAATAGTGCTGGAACATTAGCTTACAATCAACTTGCTAAAGAAGTTATTGCCAATGAAGAATCAAAATAGAATAATTAATAAAAGTTTAAAAAATTTATTAGAAAAATTTTCTAATACTGATGTAATACCAACAATAGAACAAAATTATGCTCATGAATCAATAATTAATTTACCTTTAAAGTTGATTGAAGATAATCTATATTTAAAAAAAGCGCGAATTAGTGAGAATAATCTTCGTGAATACGAAGAGTCAATTAAGGAAAACGGAATAATTAGACCTCTTGTTGTAAGAAAAATAAAGGACCATTATGAAATCGTTATTGGACGTCGTTTATTTATTGCTTGCAAAATTTTAAATATTGAAGAGATTCCAGTTATTGTTGTTAATTTCTCTGATGAAGAAACGTTGCTTGTTTTACTTGCTGATACCTTAGAACAACGTTCATATAATGTTGTTGAAGTCGCTTACTTAATAAGAAACTTGCGTGATACTTTTAATTATACAAATAAAGAACTTTCAAATTTATTAAAGCAATCGACTTCACAAGTTTCAAATATTTTACAGCTTTTAAATTTACCGAAAGAAATATTAAAAGATGTAGTCAATAATAAGCTAAGTTATGGCCATGCTAAAGCGATATCAAGATTAGAAAATGATAAAGCTATTTTAATAAGAAATGAAATTTTAAAGAATAAATTAAGCGTTAGACAAACTGAGTTATTAGTGAATAATTTAAATTATAAAAATAAAAATTTTAAAATAAATATAATAAATAACAAAATAATTATCGAATTTAAAAATCAAGAAGAACTAAATAAATTTTATAATAAAATAATAAATTATTTTAATTCTTAATTAGATATTTTTATCTTATTGTCTTATTTTTTTAATTTTTATTAATACGATATTAATACAAACATTTTTTAATAAATAGTTTTTAAATGAAATTATAGTTATAAAAAGGAGGAAAAAAATGAAAAGAAATTTTTTAATATTATCTAGTTTATTGTTAGGTGTAGGAATTTTATCAACCTCAACTACGTTAGTAAGTTGTCAAAAGGAAGAAATAAAAGCAACATCGGTTTCGTTCAAAGATGGAGATAGTCTAACTCTTAAAGTAGGAGATACTCATGTTTTTGAAATAGAAGTCAATCCAAGCGAAGCAAAATCAAAGGCTAAATTTACTTTTGTTGATAATAGTGAAGAAGATCCTAATGAAATAGGAACTTTAAATGATGATGGAGAATTTATAGCGAATAACATTGGCACTGTTACTATTAAAGTTTATGTCGATGGTTTAGAAGATACTATAGTTGTAAATGTTGTTCCAATTGAAGTTGAAAGTCTTTCGATTGATCAAGGAGATTTTTTAGAAGTTGAAGTAGGAGATGAATTTGATTTAACTACTACGATTTTACCTACAAACGCTACCAATAAAGAAATAATTTGGGGCATTAAAAAAATAGAAGGATATGATGATCGCTATTTGACCATCGATTTAAATGGGCATGTTGTTTGTGAAAGTGATGGCTTTGTTTATGTTACTGCAACTTGTGGTAATTTAACAGATGAAATTAAAATTCATATAATGCCAACGTTAGTTGAAGTTGATCAAGGAGACTTTTCTATTACTTTTGATGATGAAACTCATGAAGCCACTTTATCTAGCTATAAAGGTAAATCAGTTGCTGTTATAACTCCATCGACTGTAACAAACCCATCAAATGGCGAAACCTATAAAGTAACAAGCATTGGGAAAAATTGTTTTTATAATAGTCAAACCTTAGAAAGAATTAAAATTAGTGAAGGTGTTGTCTCAATTGGAAATACTGCATTTTCTAGTTGTGTTGATTTATATACACTTCATTACCCATCTACTTTAAAAGAAATTGGTTATAACTGTTTCTTTAATTGCAAATCTTTAGAAGATGGTTCACTTCCTGAAGGCATTGAATATGTTGGTATGAATTTATATAATAGTTGTTCAAGTTTAGTTAAGGCGACTTTACCTGATTCAATAAAAGGATGTATCGATTCAAAAGGTAAGGTTGATGGGAAACTTCAGTCTATATTTGTTAAATGTACTTCTCTTGAAGAGGCAGTATTGCCTAAAAATATTACTACTATTGAAAGAATTTTTTCAGGTTGCACAAATTTAAAGAATTTTACTTTACCAGATAATCTTCAAAGAATTGTTGGCTCTTGCTTTCAAAATCTTCCTTATTTGGAAGAATTAACATTACCTGACACAGTAGTTTATATAGGTTATTCCTCGATAAGTAATAATTCAAATTTAAAGAAAATTAATTTGCCAAAGTCTCTTCCGCTTTATAACGATAATGATACTAGGTCTAGAGATGATGATGTCGGATTAGATCCAAATGGAATTTCTGGGAATACTTCTTTAGAGGAGATTCATATTAGTGATGATAGTGCTTTTTATAAAACTGTTGATGGCGTTTTATATACAAAAGATGGTTCGACATTGGTTTGTTTCCCGGCTAAAAGCAAAGTCAAAGAGTTTGTAGCAAGTGATGAGTTAACCACAATTGGCGATAACGCATTTAGTTATAGTGATGTCGTTAGTGCTGATATTAAAAACGTAAAAAATTTAGGCAGTAATGTTTTCTATCATTGTGATAAATTAGTAACTGTAAATTGGCCAAGAGCTATTACTAATATTCCAGATTATACATTCTTTAATTGTTCAAATTATACTGGATTTGAATTTTATGATGGCTTAACTAGTATTGGTAAATATGCTTTTTATAATAGTGGAATTAAAACCGCACTATTACCAGATAGTATAACGACTATTGATTCATATGCTTTAGCTAATATTCCGACCTTGAAAAAATTGAAATTACCTACTGGATTAACTAGTTTAGGATCATACAGTATCATTGATAATAGTGCTTTAACAAAACTTACTTTGCCTGCTAAATTAACAACACTTAATAGTGGTGCATTAAGTGGTTTAAGTAGTTTAAAAGAAATTGAACTTCCTGAAGGATTAGTTAGTGTTGCTGAGGGATGCTTTAAAGGTGATAGTTCATTAGAAAGTTTGACAATTCCTTCTACAGTTACAACTTTTAAAACTAATTCAAACACTTCTGCAGAAAACAGTTATATCTTTAAAGATTGTTTACTTTTAAGTGAAATTAATGTTTCTGAAGGTAATAATAAATATAAATCTATTGATGGAGTATTATTTGAAAAAAATAATACTGATGAAACATATTCTTATTTGATAGCTTATCCTCAAGGTAAAACTGATTCTATATATAATGTAAGTGATAAAACATTACTTATATCAGCTCATGCCTTTATGGGAAATCAATATTTAAATAAAGTCAGTATTAATGCTGATTGCTATACGATTTCTACTAGATCATTTAAAAATACTACAGCTTTAAAGGAAATTTTATTTAATAAATTTGCTACTAATCCTTTAGTAAAAAGAACTTATTTATCTGTAAGTAGTGGAAGTTTTGAAGGTTCGACTGTTAGAAAAATTTATTATACTGGAAGTTATGATGATTATAGTGGCGGTACTTTAATTAAAGTTTCTGATACTAATTTAAAACTTATTTATCAGAAATATGATGCTAAAAATCCAAGTAATAATTTTATGTATTTTAATTACGAGAAGACAACATTTTAAAAGGGAAAGTTATGAAGAAAAGAATTTTGTTACTTTTAAATGTATTATTTGGAATTAGTTTGTTTAGTTGTAAGAGTGGTGCTAATTTACCAAGTATTATTGACCCTGAACTACCTGATGATCCAATTGTTACTCCTAAAGAAGTTAAAGTTGAAGCTGTATATTTTTTAGATGATTCGATTACTTTAAAATATAAAGGGAGTACTCAATTAAGATATAAAATATTACCAGCTAATGCGACAAATCAAAATGTTAAGATTGAAATTATTGATACTAGTGTAGTTAGCTTAGATAATAATAATGTCATTTGTGCTAATAAACTTGGTAAAACAGTTGCTAAAATCACTACAGAAGATGGTAATAAAATAGCTTATTGTCCAATCATCGTTAATAGTGGAATTATTCTAGATGAAAAAAATTCTGATGAATTGAAAAACGCATTAGAGTTTATTAAAAGTAAAGATAATTATCATACTTTACAAGAATCAACAATTATTGGTTCAAGTTTTAAATTAGATCGCTATTTTGATAATGAATATTATTATGAGAAGAATTTGAATGATGATTCTGATTCATATGGTTATGCTTTAGATAAAAATAATAAAGTATTTAGATATTATAAAGATAATGATAATAAAGTTGTTCCATATGAATTTGAAACTGATAATAAAGGAAATTATAGTAATACTATCAAAAATCAAGTTAAAACATTTAGTGATGTTCCTAGTTTATCATTAGCTCAAAATAATATGATTATCGGTGAACATCAATATATGTTAACTGATATTGAATTTCGAAAAACTTTTGCTGTTAGTAGTCACTTTATTGAGTCGATAGCTCCATATATAAGTTGTATTTACCTAACTATTAATTATGAAAATAATGTAATTACTTCAATTAATTATACATTAGATTGTTATGATCAATTATTAGGATATTTATATGGTACCATTGATAATTTTGATAATATTAATCTAACTGATATTAAAAAATATGTTAATGATGGTGGTAGTGGTAAAGAAGCAAGTGATGAATTAAAAGAAGCTAGTAAGTTATTACTTAATAATAATTTTCATGGTATAAGAGTAACTAACAAACATGATAGTGAAGGTAATGTAGTTAAAGATAATGATGGTAATCCAATCATAATTACTAAAACAAATGAATATTATACTAGTGAATATTATTTAAGTATTCCAACAAGTGATGGACTTTTAGAAGATGAAACTTTATCAACTATTGGATATATCAATCTAAAAAATAAAGGTGAATATAATGGTATTTATAAATTTAGTTTAGATGAAGAAGATAATGTTGTTATCGGCGATAAAGTTGGTAATTTTGATGATTATCCAAATGGTGTTATTGACTATCTTAGATATCCAAAATCTTTGAGTGTTTTAAATTACATTGACACTTTAACTTATAGTGAAGTTAATGATGCTTATGTCACTAGAGATGCTTATTTTACTGAACAATTTGCTAATTATTATGGCTTTACTACTGAAAGTTCAAGTTATGGAGGAGCTATAAAAATCCATAAAAATGAAAGTAATGAAATTACAAAAATAGATATTTGGTATCTAATTAATTACTATGGTCTTATTTATTTAGATCATAGTTTGGATAATTTTGGTAATACAAGCTATAGTAGTGTTGAAGAATTTTTGTCTAAATAAAGGAGCATAAATATGAAAAATAAGTTAATTTTTGAAGGGTTATTATTTGTAGTTTCATGTATTTCTTTATTTAGTTGTAATAATGCTGAAAGTAGTGATATTACTATTACTTACCACCTCGAAGATGAATTAAACTCAACAAAAGTTGATACTATTAAAAAAGGTAGTAAAATTATAGATTTATTTAAACCAAGTAGAGTTAATGGTGAATATACATTTATAAATTGGTATAAAGATAAAGATAGTGCTTTAAGTTTAAATAAAGAAAATATTTTTTATGATGGAAGCATTGTTAATAGTTCTATTGACATTTATGCAGGATGGATTTTAACTAGTGAAACAGGTGATTGGATTAATAAAGTTATTTTAGATAATGATGTTAATGAAGTTAATGATGTAAGTAATGTTAGTGGCTTAAGAAGTTATTTAGGTAATTATTATGTAACAGATTGTGTTCCATTCTTTTTTAGTAATAATTATACGCACTATATCGATCATGATGGTTCGTTTTATATTTATGGGGAAAATTTAGATTATTCAAATATTTTAGTTTATAAGGATAAACTTTCTAAAGCAGGATATAAAATTAATGAAGTTAATAAAAATACTCTTTATAGTGCAACTAATCCTAATTATGAATTTAATTTAGAATTCGGTTTAGACGAAACTAAAAATGATGAATTTTTTGTCAAAGTATCATATCTTGATGATGAAGAATATAAAAATAAAGATCAATTACCATTACATATTTTTGCTAGTGAAGGAAGATACGTAAGTTTAAGTAAAATAGTTAACTTTGACGGGGTAAAAGAAGGAACTGGTAAAGATATTATCAGTGTAAGAACTTATTTAACTAATAATGGATTACCTGCTAGTGTAATCTATTATCATCCTGATTTAAGCAAAAAAGTAAATGATGATGATAACTCAAATGGTGTCAACTATTTAGGAGAATTTTTAAAAAATAAATTAAATTTAACAACGTTTAATTTTTCTAATAGTGATGGTTTAGGGGCAATGGATTCTTTAGCTACATTTAGAATTCAAATGCAATATATTAGTAAAGGTAGTTATGTTCAAATTTTGATTTATTCGATGCTTAATAGTGAAATCGAATATAATTATGGATCTTTAGATTTATCTAATAGTTATTTCAGTGGTTTATTAGATAATGTTCCACGTTTAAAAAATAAAATTTATGACACAATTTTTTATCAAGTTGGCTACAATATGAATTCTAGAAACGGTATTGCTTTAAATTATTTTATGATTAATTTAAGTAATGATGATTTAGAAACATATATTTTAGAATTACTTGATTATGGTTGGAAATATCGTTCTATTTCTAGTAACTATGCTTATTTAATAAGTGAAAATGATTCAACTTTTATTTATTTAACTTATTACTCAAAGAATACATTTTTACAAACTTATCCTAATTATAAGAATGTCAATAAAGGTGTTGTTTCTTTAACTGTTGGTTTATCACAATTTGCTGAAAGTTTTCCTAAAGATGATTTAAATTCTTTTTTAAAACAAAATACTAGAGGAGAAATTCCACTAATTCCTGAAGTTAAAGGAGGAATAAATTATTACTTTGGAAAATATAAAACGCAAAATAGTTCAACTAAAAAAATAACAATTACCGAAACTACTTATCAGCTTCAAATTGAAATGAGTAATGACATTTCTAAAGATTATGCTAAAGAATTAACTAATAATGGATGGAGTATTACTTTTAATGAATCAAATAATGTTTATGTTGCTTCATCAAAAGATACTCGATTTAAAATTCAATTTACATATTCAACAAATAAAACTTATGGTATTTCATATTTAGTTTTAGTAATTAGTTATAACTCAGTTCATAGCAATATCAAAACTTATAATGAAGCATTGCAATATGTAAATTATCGTTTTGATGAAGAAGTTGTGTTACCAAATATTAATGGTTTACAAGATGAAACTGATTTTGAAGTTACTGAATATTATGATGGGAGTAATGATCGTGTTTTATTACATGTTATATATCATATGAGTGATGGAAAAACTGCTATGATTAATGCTTCAAATGCATATGCTAATATGTTAAAAGCCTTTGAAAATAATGATGATTGGGTCGTCTTTGATTATAACTATGATGAGAATGGAGTTATAACTCAAACATTTTATAAAAATAAAAGTGGACTCATTTTATATTTTCTTAATAATTATGCTCATAACTATATTGGAATTTATCGACCTAGAAAAATTTAATAAAATCTAATATATAAATCTTCTAATTTAAATATAAAATATCGATATTATCGTATATATCTATAATTTATTAATTTTAAATTAAGAAGATTTTTATTTTGCTTAATTAATATTATTATGTATATAATTTACAAAGTTAATATTCTTGATGAAATTAACTTTTTAATATTTAAAAAGGAGAATTATTATGAAAAAAGAAATGTTAAGTGTATTAAGTTTAACCGCGGTTATATTTAGTTTAGGAAGTTGTGGAAAAAAAGATGATACTAAACCTACTCCTGATCCAGTTGATGAAACAACTGTTTATAGCGCAATGAAAACTCTTGTTGACGCTAATGAATTAAGAGCTGAAACTACTGGTCAATTTACTAATGCATCAAGTAGTGGTACTAAAACTTTTGAATTTAGTTTAATAGAAGAATATAGTGCTGATGCTTTTTATAGTTCACTTAGTTTAGGTGACAATGATTATAATAAAGCCGAAGGTGGCTTAGTTAATTTAGCTGATGGTGGTGTTGGAGCTTATTTTGCTAGTGATAATAGTTTATATACTAATGGTTATGTTGATAGTAGCGTAGCTAAAGATTATAGTGAATTTGTTATTACTTTAGATACTTTCTTTGATAGTTTTGTTGAAGGAAAAACAGCTGAAAGTATTGGAACTGCAGGTACTTTTGATGTTAAGGAATATAGTTTAGATTTATCTTTAGATGCAAATGGATATTTTACAAGTGAAGTTGGTTATTATGAATATATGTATTTAACTTCAATGCTTAGACTTGGTTCACTAACTTCACTTATTACTGATATGACTTTTAAAGCTAGTAATGGATTATTAACTTTAGAAACAACAATCAGTGGAAGTTTATATTCTAGTTATACTTTTAGTGGAACTTTAACTACTCAATTTTTACCTGAATCAAATGAGGTATTACCTACTTATGATTTTACTAGTGATACATTTATAAATGCTGTTAAAAAGACTAAACTTGAACCAAGTGAAGATTTTAAAGCATTTGAAACAATGGTTAATGAAAATACTTATCAAGTTAAAGATGTTAGTTTAAGTGGTGGTGTGAAAGCTAATGTTTATTATGGTAAGGATTATTGGGGATATGTAATTGGAGAAGATAGTGAAACTCCACAATATTTATTTTATGCCGAAGATGCTAGTGGTAATTTAATTGGCTTAGTAAGTAGTTCACAAACTGCATATAAGCAACAAGTTGAAAATGTTGCTACAGCTGCTCAACTTGAACAAGCTGGAATTACAGCTGAACAATATATTAAAGCTCAAGCAACTCAATTTGGTTTATCTTATATTCAAGATAGTGCTGCTTTTACATATAGCTTCTTAGCTAGTGAATATGATACTTATATGGATGGAGAAACTAATAAAGGATTTAGTTTCGCAGATTATGGTAATGCTTTTGGACTTGGAACTATTTTAGATAGTACTGATTATATGTCAGTATTTGGTTATGCTGAAACTGGTGTAATTATTGATTATAATAAAGGTAGTGATGAAAATTCATATAATGATGACGAAGTTTTCTTTACATATTTAATTGGTACACAATCATTAATTCCTAATGATGATCTTAAATATACTAATTTTGGAACTGAATTTAGTCCAGTTTATAATTATTTACATACAACTGCTGCTTAAACTATTATATAATATGCAAAATGAAAACCATCCATTCGGATGGTCTTTCATTCATTGAAAGGAGATTTTATGAAAAAAGTTAGTTTATTAATGCTTACTTTAGGTGCGTTAAGTTTTGCTATAAGTTCAACTGATTACAATAAAGTTAGTAAAGATCCATTAAATAAAACTCTTATTGTTACTTTAAATGTTGATCCTTTTACTAATAATGAAGAAAGTGTATTAGCTTCTCAAAATGCTTTTAGAAAGTCTTTACATAATTATATCGGATATAATTATAAGGTTGTTGATACATATGCTAAAGCTACTAATGCAATTTTATTAAAAGTTAATGAAGATAATGTTAATATTATCAAAAATATGCCTTTAGTTGATAATGTCACTGAAGATAAAGTTTATCACTTTGCAAGTATGACAAATAGTGAAATTGAAGGTGTTAGTACCATTAATGAATCTATTTCTTTAAATAGTAGTGAAGAAAGTGGACATGTATCTAATAACAGTTTAGATACAATGGATGTTCCAGAAACTTCTAATAAAGGTGCTGGAACTTTAGTTGCTGTTTTAGATAGTGGTTTTTATACTGAACACAATGCTTTTAGAGCTTTAGATGAATCCAAAGTTAAATATACTCAAGATGAGATAACTAGTATTATTGATAAAGCTGGGGATAGTTTTATTGCTAAAAGTAACGATAAACATTCTACATATATTAATAGTAAAATTCCATTTGCTTATGATTATGGAGGAACTGTTTACACTGATAATGATGATAATGGTGATGTTACTGCTTATTATACTCGTGATGAAAATGGTAAAGTCACAAAGTATACATCTTATTCAGATATTGTAAATTTACCTGATTTTGATGCTTACTCACCTTATAGTGAACATGGTACACACGTTGCTGGTATTATTGCTGGTAATGATACTACTTATCAAGGCGTTGCTCCTGATGCTCAACTTGCTTTAATGAAAGTTTTTACTGATACTGTTCCTTATTCTATTGATGTTAGTAAATCAATTATTCCAAGTACTGGAGCTAGTGATAGTGTTATTTTAAATGCTTTAAATGATGCTTTAATTCTTGGTGTTGATGTTTTAAATATGTCTTTAGGACAAGATTTAGATGAATTTGATGGAAAATCAGCTTCTTTTGAAGTTTTTAAGAAATTAAAAGAAAATGGAACGATAGTTAGCGTTAGCGCTGGAAATAATGGACGTCAAACTTATAGTTCAATGGGTCCTTATGCTAATTATTTAAAAGATTCAGTCGATAATGGTACTATGGGAAGTTATGCTAATAGTGAAGATGTTATGACTATTGGTAGTGGAAATCTCGAAATTCAACATTATGATAAAGCCTTTATTATTGGTAATAATGCGGTTAGTTATGATGATCAAGCTACTAAAGAAAGAAATGAATCTTTAAATGAAGACTTACCATTTTCAATGTTAGTTGATAAAATTGGTAATCAAATTGAATATGTCTATATTGATGGTTATGGTGAAACAAAAGATTTTGAAAAGGCTTTCCCTGAAGGAAGTGACTCTTTACCTTTAAAGAATAAAGTTTGTGTTGTTGATCGTGGTGGTGGTGTTGCTTTTACTACTAAAATCATTAATGCAATTACTTATGGTGCTAGTGGTGTTGTTATTGTTAATAATGATCCTGGTGCAACTGAATTTAATTTTAGAATGGATTTTTCAAGTTATATTGAATCTATTACAGTCCCTGTTGCTATAGTTTTACAAAAAGATGGTAGTGTTTTAAAAAATGCTACTAATAAAGTTTTATCCATTGCTGCTAATACCGATAGAGCAAATGCTAACGAAGGAAAAATGAGTGAATTTTCAACTGATGGTGCAACTTATGATTTAAGAATTAAACCTGATATTGTTGCTCCAGGTACAGCCATTAGAGGTCCAGTTCCAGGAGAAAAAACTGATTATTCTACCTATCAATTTATTAAAGATAAAACTGCTTATAAATATTTAAACGGAACTAGTATGAGCGCTCCTAATTATAGTGGTGCTGTCGCTTTAATGATTAGTGAAAATAATAGTGGTACTAGTGAAGAAACTAAAGCATATAAAGATACTATTCCAATGAGAACGATGTCAACTGCTAAAGTTACTAGTAGTAAAACAGGTTATGTTGATTTAAATAATCCTAGTGATGAAGGTATTAATTCATTATATTCACCTCGTAGAAGTGGTAGTGGAATGGTTGATGTTGATGATGCTCTTAAATCAAAAATTTATTTAGAAGGAACTACTGAAAAGAAAGCTAAAGTTGAACTTTATAATAATGAAGATATTGCTAATGGTAATATTAAATTTAGTTTTACTGCTCATAGTGAAGCTAGTAGTGATGCTAAATATAAACTTTCATTATTTATTTTAAAACCAGATACAACAACTTATACTGAACAAGTTCAACCAGGTAATGAAGCTGAATTCCCTGAATATATTGGAAAAGAATTCCAATCAATTGAAGATAAATTAATTAAAAAAGTTGATTTAGGTGAAGTAACTATAAAAGCTAATGGTGAAACTAAAATTGATGTTTCAGCTTCTTTAACTGAAGAAGAAAAGAAAGCAATTGAAGAAAAATTCCCTAATGGTACATATTTAGAAGGTTATGCATATTTATCACCAAGTGATACTTCTAAAACTGAATTAACTGATTTAAATATTCCATTTATGGGATTTTATGGTGATTTCTTTGCTCAAGAACCAGTTGAACCTTTCGACTTTGAAAAAGAAGATGGAGAAATTTATGGTAGCGATATTTTAAATACATTAGCTAAACGTTTAAATTTTGTTGATGCTGATTTTGGTTCTTATATCGGTGCTATTGATATCAATGATATTTATAGCGAATCTAAATTATTAACTAATCTTCAATCAATGTGGTTAAATAATACTAATATTAAGAAAATTACTACACCTATTAATATGGTTGATGGTAATAAACTTTATGTAGGTGCTAGTGGTGCTACTTCTGGATTATTTATTCAATTATACATTAATAGAGCAATAAATAACTCTTATATTAGTCTTATCGGACCTGATGGGAAAGATTATGCACTTGATGTTTTAGGAACTGATGCTGATGGTAATCGTAATCATCCACGTTTCTATGATCCACTTTTAGGTAGCGATTATAATGGTCTTGCTAAATCATTAGCTGGATCAAGTTGGTTAGGAAGTGGATTAATTGCTCATAGAGCTCACGCTTTTATTCCTTTAACTAAGGTAGCAGGTGGAAGTGAAATGCTTGATAGTGGTGAATATACTTTAAAAATGAAGTTTATTTATCAATCTTCGACAACTGGTAAGTTTGGTGGAGAAAAATCATTCACTAAAGAAGTTAAAATTATTATTGATAGTGAAGCTCCAGAATTGACTAAAGCTGAAATTACTAAAGTAAAAGGTACTGAATATCTTAGAGTTTATTTTAAAGAAGATTATTTATATAGTGCAAGCTTTAATGGTGGATTTGTTGGCGATGGTAAATTTACTAAAGATGGTGATTCTACCTATTATGCTGAAATTAAGCTTAGTGAATTAAAAGAAAATTCTAGTGATGGTAAGGTTTATATTGAAGCAGTTGATGGTGCTTATGGAAGTAATAAATATATTTTCAATGTAAATAATTTATCAAAGGGTGGCTTATTATTTAATGATTCTAGTTTAAAACCTGGTTATTCATTAAATGAGACTGTTACTGATACCTTAGAAGGATCTACATTAACTAGAGTTTATAAAGAAGAATTAATTGATAATGATGGTAATGTAATTAATTTATCTAAATCTTCAAAAGTAGTTAAAGTTGATGTTAGTGACTTTAAAGAAGGATTTAGAGTATATCGTATATTATCTAGTGGACTTACTCCAGAAATTACAAATTACACTTTAAGTAGTGATGGTAAGTATATCACTTTCAAACTTAGAGATGCTAGCTTTAAGATTGTTGGTACTGCTAGTAGTAATTATAATAAAGGTAATAATAAGACTAATGGATGTGGAGGTAGTGTTATTACTACATCATTGTTACTTTCTAGCTTAGGTGTTATTGGTTTAGGAACTAGTTTAGTTATTTCTAAAAAAAGAAAAAAAGCTAAATAAGTTATAATTTATCAGTAATTTAGATATAATAAAGGAGCTCAATTTGAGCTCCTTATTACTTAACATGAAAAAGAATTTTAAAATTATTTTATTTAAAGGTTTAATTGGCTTAGTCATTGGAATAATATTTTTTATTATTTATTGTTTAATAAGATTTAAATTAGATATTTATATTTCTCGAGATGGCTTATTTTTATCTGGATTTTTTATTTTTGTAATTGGATTAATAAGTTATGTTTCTAATGAAGGTTTTTTTGATTCAATAAGTTATGGTTTTTTAACTATACCAAGTTTAATTAATACTCGTAAAGAAAGAAAATTTAAAGATTTATATGAATATCGATTAAGTAAGGAAAAGATTCGTAAAGAGAATAAATTTAGTCCATTAGGTTATATATTATCGAGTTTAATATTTTTATTAATTGCTTTAATATTGTTTATAGCCACATTATAAAAGTTAGATTAGGTCTTTATTATTTTAAAAATATTATTTTTTTATTAATTCATGATTAGTTATTTAAAATATAAACTTAAAAGTTATATGCTTACAAAGCATAAATAAGATGTGTAGATTTTGTTTATTTAAGGAGGAAAGATTATGAAAAATAGTAAATTTGTACTTGGATTTGCAACTTTATGTTTAGTCACGTTTGGTGCTACAAGTTGTGGTAAAAAGCCTGATGTTATTACTCCACCTATTACTGATACTAAAGTAAGTGTTACTAGTTTTTCTTTAGAATCTGGTTTAAGTAACAATGCAATGACTGTAGGTCAAGTGAACTCTGTTGTGCCAATGGATGTTTTACCATCTAATGCAACTAAAGAATTTGAATATAGTTCAAGTGCTCCAGATATAGTTGTTGTCAATTCGGTTAATGGTCAAATTACCGCTAAAAGTAAAGGTGAAGCAACTATTACTTGTAAAGCTATTTATGGTGATATTACTAAAGAAATTAAAATTACAGTAAATGATGCTGCGACTCAAGCTAGTGGTGGTTATAATTTCCAAGCTTTAAGTTATGAAGAAAAGGCTGAAATTATTGGTAAACTTGAAGGTTGGGCAATGGATAATTCCTTAACTGGTATTACATTGTTCCAAAATGGTGGCTATGTTTTATATAATCCACGTGTTAAAACCGGTGCCGATAAATATATCCCAGGTTATGGTTATGGTAATTTAACTGATGGCGAAATTACTAGTGCAGCTGAACTTGCTTCAGGTTCAGAAAACGATGAGTGGAAGTGGTATTACCATTCACTTTTATCGACTAAGCCAAGTAATATTAACTATTTAAATTCTCAAGGTAGTGTTACTGGAGATTTATATGGCTATATTTCAGCTGGATTATGGTCTACTAAAATGAATAAAACTAAAACTGGATATGAATGGTATCCTAATTTAGCAATTAGTGAAGATCCAATTCCAGTTAATAAAAATGCTAGTGGATTTGCTACTCAATTCGAAGTCAAAGTTAAAACAGGAAAAAATTCTGGTTTAGTTTATAGAACTACCTCAACTAAATTAGGTAAATATGATGCTAGTACTGGAAAAGGGTATGATGGACGTCCAGTTGTTATTGAAGATTATATTAATGCTTATAAACAATTATTAACTAAAAAGAATAATTTATCTCGTGGTGCTGAAATGACTTCGATTACTAGTGATGGTACTTTAGCTGGTGCTAATGCTTACTATAACTTAAGTGATGGTGGTGTTGATGATGAATTATGGGATAAATTAGGAGTAGGTATTAAAGTTAAAGAAGGAACTGATGATACATTAGTATTTACTTTAGCTAAATCAACTACAACTTTCTATGCTAAATATAGTTTATCAAGTAATCTAGTTATGCCATTTCCTAAAGATTTTGTTAATGAAATTGGTGGAATGACTTATTATGGCTCTAATAATGATAAGAATAATACAACAGTTGTTGATAATATTCTTTGCTTAGGGCCTTATATACTAGAAACTTGGGATGCAAATAAAAATGAAATTGTCTTTAAAAAGAATGATCAATATATTGATAATATCTATAAAGATAATGACGAATCAATTAAATCTAGATATAAGATTAAAGGTATTCATTGTTTTGTTAAAGCTGGAGCAGATGAACAAACAATTTTAAATTTATTTGAAAAAGGTGTCATTGATGCTTCTTCAATTCCTCAAGGACAATTAGATAAATATGCTAGTGATCCTCGTAAACACGAAACGCTTGGTGATTCGACATTTAAACTTAATGTTAATAGTGCAACTCAAGTTCAATGGGATGCTCACTATGAGAAAGTATTTAAGAAAAAATCTAATTCTAGTAAATACACTGTTAAACCAATTATGTCAAATAAAGATTTCTTAAGAGGTTTAAATGAATGTATCAATCGTAAAGAATATGCTGAAAGTTTAGGTACTATTCCTTCACAAGATTATTTCGGAGATGCTTATTTATATGATCCTGAAGCTGGTTTATCTTATAATGATACCGTTTATCATAAAGCAAATTTAGCTACTAGATTTCCTGAAACTTATGGCTATGATAAAGATGCTGCAATTAATCACTTTAAAAAGGCTCTTCAAACTTTAGTTAGTAATGGGGATTATGACTTAGCTAATCCTAGTAAAAATCATGAAACCATCGATATTTATTGGATGAACACTGATGATACTAAAAATTATGGTGCTAAGATTGAACAATATATTGAGGAAGCTTTCAATGATCCAGCAGTTAGTGGAGGAAGATTCACGTTAGATGTTGTAAATCATGATGGTACAACAAATTATGAAGATGTTTATTCAAAGCACTTACAAGTTGGTATTTTTGATTTAGGATTTGGTTCTATTTCCGGTAATACTTTAAATCCATTAAACTTCCTTGAAGTTCTTAAAAGTGACGATAGTAGTGGATTTACTCTTAATTGGGGTGTTCCTACTGATACTGTCGATGGAACTTTAGTTTATGACAATAAGACATGGTCTTTTGATAGTTTATTTACAGCAGCTAATAGTGGTACAGCTATTGATAGTCAAGGTAAAATTGTTGAACCATTCTCAATTAGTGTTAAAGAAATGACTTATAATAAGGATGATCAATCTTACAATGTTGTTATTAGTTGGACTAAAGCTAGTATTCTTAGCGGTTCTAAGGATGTTAGTGTAAATATTGATCCAAGTAGTATTTATGTTTTCGTTCAATATAATAAAGATGCATCTACTACATCTTATGCAACTTACCTAGTTAGTGATGCTGTTCTTACTGGTCAAGATAGTGATGCAGGTACAATATCATTTAAGATTAAGTATGATTCAACAAATAAAGAAAATAGTGATTATATCGTTAAGGGTACAAAAGTTACTTTCCAAATTAACTATGATATGAATTTCTCTTTAGATGGTAGTGATTTGACTTCTTCAAGTTATATTGAAGTTAAATATACTAAACAAAATCCACTATTATAATAAATAAATTTTAAATAAAATTATTATTAAAAAATTGAAGAAATTAGGATAGTGATTTCTTATTACTAGGCTAATTTCTTCTTTTTCATATTTAATATTATTGTTATAATATTAAAAGTATATTTAGGAGGAAAAGGATGACAAAGTATGTTATTAAAAGAATTTTATTAGCGATTATTACAGCTTTTATTATTCTTAGTTTAACTTTTATATTTATGAAGATGCTTCCTATTTCTAAACCAGCTGGACTTCCTAGTGTTGTTTTTGGTTTTTATCAAAGACAAGTTGCCTTAGGCTATGTTAAAGCTTTAAGTGAACCTAGTTCAGAATATGGTGAGCTTTTATGGCAATATGATTATGGTATGGGTACTTATTATTACTATTCCACACCGATTATGAGTCAATATGGACATTGGTTAAAGAACATTTTTACTAAATGGGATTGGGGTACTTCAACTGATATTGATCCAAATGTTAGTGCAATGAGTATTATTGCTGGAAGATTAACATATTCATTAAGAATTAACATCATTTCTGTTTTAATTAGTGTTCCACTTGGAATTTTATTCGGTATAATTGCTGCTTTAAAGAAAAATAAATTAACTGATCACTTTATTTCAACGATTGTTATGGTTTTTATTAGCGTTCCTAGCTTTGTTGTTATTTCCTTATTAATGCTTTGGTTATGTTTTTCTAATAGTTGGTTACCAGTTCAATGGCCTGGTGAAACTGCTTCTACTGGTACAAAAATTGCAGGTTATGTAATACCTGTATTGGCACTTTGTTTTGGTTCTGTTGCTGGGTATACTCGTTTTACAAGAGCTGAGCTTTGCGAAGTTATGAGTAGTGATTACCTTTTACTTGCTAGAACTAAAGGATTAACAAAAACTCAATCAATTATTCGCCATGCTTTAAGAAATGCAATGGTTCCAATTTTACCTTCGATTATTTCTTCTTTTATTAGCGTTTTAGGGGGAAGTATGATTCTAGAACAACTTTATGCTATCCCTGGAATTGGTAGTTTATTTATTGATGCTATTAATTTAAAAGACTATAACGTACTTATGGTTGATATGGCGGTATTTACTTTAATTAGTTTGCTTGCTGGAGTTTTAGTTGATTTATCTTATGGATTTATCGATCCACGTATTAGAATGGGGGCTAAAAATTAATTATGGAAAATAAAGAATTTCAATATATTGATAGTGGTAATGTCTCTCATTCGATCAATCTTAATAAAGATGATTTTAAATTAGTTCAAATTGATAAATCAATTCATGATACTAAATTTAAAAATAAACCAACGACATTTTTTAAAGATGCTTTAAAAAGATTTTGTAAAAATAAATCGAGTGTTACTGGAGCAATAATTTTAGGAGTTTTACTTGTTTTATCTTTTGTTTTGCCAGTAGCTATTAGTTATGATGTTGATACTCAACATCCTGCTGAACAATTTTTACCACCTAAATTATTTAGTGCTGGAACTGGATTTTGGGATGGTACTGTAGAATATAAAAATAAAATAGCTGATCCATCAACTAAAGATGAAAATGGATATATGTATCCTGGAGAAAGTAAAGTTCAAGGTTATACAATTAGTTTTGATAAAGGAAGTATTGTTAGTATCTCTAAACCTAAAGAAGGAACGACTAATGTTGCTTCTCCTTATGGAAATGGTGGAAGTATTATTATTTCTAGTAGTAAACTATCTAATTCTAGTCAAGATTATATTGATAGTCATGCTGTTAAATACTTTTCACCAAATTTAAGTTTAGATTTAAATACTAATTCATATTCAATTAGTTATATGCTAGGTGATGATGTAATTGAAGGATATGAATTAGGAAGATATTCAATTACATTTGAATATCTAAAAGATGGTGAAACTAGTGATGATATTATTTATTCTAATTCAATAGTTTTAAAAGATTTTGATGAAGAAGATAGTAGTAAAATTATTAATTTAAATGAAGTTATAAAAGCTTTTGAAGAAAGTGAATCTAAAAAAATAGGGGAAGATGGTAAACCTCTAACTACTAATAATGGTGTTTATAAAAACGCTTATATTTCTATTAATTTAGAAGCTAGTGATAAAATAAGTACTTATATTCCTATTAAATCATTTTATTATGAAGTAAATAATACTACTGATACTAATATTTCAATTACTGATGCTTGTAAAAAATTATATGTTGATAGTAGTGACAAATTAAGTTATTGGAATATTTATAGCTTTGGTAATGGATCAAGAGAACTTGTTGGTGCAACTTGTTATTATGTTGATTTTGTTTATGATGCATATAACGCTGTGTATGGTTTAAAAGAAATGACAATTGATCAATCAACAATTCAAAGTTATATTGATTCTAATAGACTACCTAGCGATTTTATAAGTAAACGTAATAGTTATATTAATAAAAATTTGTACGAATTAGGATATGATGAAACACCTATTGTTTATGTAAGTAGTATTAAACAAAGTAGTGATGAAAGTGGCAATATTTATTATAAATTTCAATGTGTTATTTATAATTATAAATATATGGGATATGATTCCATGCCTTCTTTCTTATTTGGTACAAATCAAGTTGGTCAAGATTTATTAAAGATTGTTTTTATTGGATTAAGAACATCTTTATTACTTGGATTAATTTCAAGCGCTATTTGTTTTATTTTTGGTCTTATTTGGGGATCAATTGCTGGTTATTTTGGTGGATTACCTGATTTATTGATGGAAAGATTTACTGATATTTTAAGTGGTATTCCTTGGATTGTTATGATGACTTTAATGATTTTAAAGTTTGGACAATCATTCTGGATTTTCTGTTTAGCATTATGTTTAACTGGTTGGATTGGGACAAGTGCTGTTACAAGAACTCAATTCTATCGTTTTAGAGGAAGGGAGTATGTTTTAGCTAGTAGAACCTTAGGTGCTAGTAATGCTCGACTTATTTTTAGACATATTTTACCTAATGCAATGGGTACAATTATTACAAGTAGTGTTTTAATGATACCTAGTGTTATTTTTAGTGAAGCAACGATTTCATATTTAGGTTTAGGACTTAAAGGAATGCAATCACTTGGTGTTATTCTTAGTGATAACCAAAAATTCTTACAATCTTATCCTCATTTATTAGTAGTTCCAGCAATTATTATCGGTTTATTAATGATTTCGTTTAATTTGTTTGGTAATGGTTTACGTGATGCTTTTAACCCATCATTGAAAGGATCGGATGAGTAATATGGAAAATAAAGTTAATAATTCATATATTAATAAAGAAAAAGCTTTAAGTGTAGAAAATCTAAGAGTTTCTTTTAGAAGCGATTCTGGAATGGTTTATGCAGTTAGAGGCGTAAGTTTTGATCTTTATAAAGGTGAAACATTATGTATTGTTGGTGAAAGTGGTAGTGGAAAAAGTGTTACTAGTAAAACTATCATGGGTATTTTACCAAAAAATGCAATCATTGAAAGTGGACAAATTCTTTATGAAGGTGAAGATTTAGTTAGAGTAAGTGAAGAAGAATTTCATCGTATTAGAGGACATAAAATAGGAATGATTTTCCAAGATCCTCTTAGTTCACTTAATCCTATAATGAAAGTTGGTAAACAAATAATAGAAGCGACAATGATTAACTCAAATATCTTAAAGAAAAGATATAACGAATTAATATCTAAAGAGCTAGTTGCTTATCGAAATAATTATGCTAACTATAAATACGAACTTAGTAAATGTGATAATGAAATTTCTTTATTAAAGAAATTTTTAGGTGATTATAAAAAAGAATTGAAACAATCTAAAAAAGGTAAGGATATTAACGTTGATAAGTCTGAATTAACATTAATAGAAAAAATAAATGATCATTTTAGAAAAGTTTATGACTTACTAGACATTGATATTTCTAATTTTACTTATCAATTGGATCATATTTCTAGACATAAAGTTAACAATTTTGATGAAGATAAATTACATATTTATGAAGTCAATGAAAAAATATATCAAAAATGTTTAAATAGAGTTTTAGATTATAAAAAGAATTTTAATTTAGATAATAAAGATGATGTTATTAGTAGAATCACTAATCGATTAAATTATCTTCAAAATTCTAAAAAGTTTGCTAAGTCTAATTATTTAGAATTAAAACCATTACTTTTATTAAGATTAAAGAAAGCTAAAATTGTTGCAAAAAAAGATAATTTGGAATATAAAACTGAGATTACTTTAAAACTCAAAGAGGATTTAGCTAATGAAGAAGCTAAGATAAGCGAATGTCAAAGCAAAATTGAAAAAATTCGTTCTGATTTAGAAGTTAATGATCCTAATTTATTAAAAACTATCGATGAAATTATAAAAGAAAATGAATTAGCAATCAAAAAATTTAATAAAGATAAAAAAAGAAATTTTGAAATTAATTTATCTAAATCTAGTTCAAAACCTGAACTTATTTTAAAAGATATCCCTCATGAGAAATACGCTATCTATTTAAAAGAAATTGATTCTTATAAAAAGGAAATAGAAAAAATAAAGGAAGAATTTATAAATAAAACTAAAATAACTAAAAAAGAGGCTAAAAAAATGGCTCTTGAAGTTATGAAAGAAGTTGGTATTCCTTTACCTGAAAAAAGATTTAAACAATATCCTTTTGAATTTAGTGGTGGTATGAGACAAAGAATCGTTATTGCTATTGCTTTAACGGCTAACCCTGATATTTTAATTTGTGATGAACCTACTACTGCTCTTGATGTTACAATTCAAGCTCAAATTCTTGAACTTATTAATAAGTTAAAACGTGAAAGAGGGCTCAGTTGTATCTTTATTACTCATGATTTAGGGGTAGTTGCAAATATGGCTGACCGTGTTGCTGTAATGTATGCTGGAAAAATTGTCGAATATGGCCTTGCAAATGAAATATTCTTTGATCCAAAGCATCCTTATACTTGGGCTTTACTTTCTTCAATCCCTGATATCGATTCTAAAGAAAAGCTTGAAGCAATTCCTGGTACTCCACCAGATTTACGTTTCCCACCTAAAGGTGATGCATTTGCTTTAAGAAGTAAATATGCAATGGAGATTGATTTTAAATATGAACCACCATATTTTAAGGTTAGTGATACACATTATGCCGCTACTTGGCTTCTTTATCCAGATGCTCCAAAAGTTGAAATGCCACGTATAGTTAAAGAAAGAATTAATAATGCTTTAAAGGGGGTAAAAGATCATGATTGATAATAAAAATCCAATCTCTAGTACCGATGAAGGAAAAGCTCTCCAAGAAAATGCTGAAGTTTTCATTAAAGAAAATAAAGAAGCTAATAGTGAAATTAATGAGCATGAACCTCCTAAAGGTAGTGAATTAAATCCATTAAGCGAATTACCTTTAGAGGAGCAAATTAAAAATATTACTAGTAAATGTACTTATAAAGAAGATTTAGTTAAGAATCATATTCTTTTAAGCGTTAATCATTTGAAACAATTTTTCTTTTTTGGTAAAGGACCAAAAAAATATAAAATTAAAGCTGTTCATGATATCTCGTTTCAAATTAAAGAAGGTGAATGCTTTGGAATAGTTGGTGAGTCAGGATGTGGAAAAACTACTACTGGCCGTAGTATTATTCGACTTTATGATATCACTAGTGGTTCTGTTTATTATAATGGTTATCGTATTGGTGCTGGTAGTAGATGGAACGAAAAGGAAATCAAATATACCAATATTCGTTTTAATAAATTTAAGCAGAGTATAAAAAAAGAATTATCCGACTTAAAAAAAGCTAATAAAGCAATTTTAGTTAGTAAGAGTAATGATTATCGTTTAGAACTAAATGATGGAAAAATTAGTTTAGATGAATTTAATAAAAAGGTCGATGCCTTAAAAACTGATTTAGAAAATAAGTATTTAGTTAAAGAAAGTGAACTAATGTTTGCATTAGATAAAGAAGAAGCTAAACGTGATGAAATTGTTAGTGTTCAAAAAGCAAAGATTAAGCAAATTAGATACGATCAAAAAAATGCTTCTAAATTAACTAATAATGGCGATAAAATCAAAATATTAAAAGAAAAAATTAAAGAAGTAAATGCTAATTTTAAACGTGATTCTATAGAATTAGATAAATCAAATTTATCAAGTGAAGAACATGATAATAAAATGGCAGAACTTGTTAATACTCGTGATAAAAAATTAGCTGAAATTAATAATTTACTTGAGCCATTAAAAAAAGATAATAAGCGTGTTATGAGTGAAATTCAAATGATTTTCCAAGATCCAATTGATTCACTTGATCCTCGTATGACTGTTGAAGATATTATTCAAGAAGGTTTAAAAATTCAAGGACATCATAATCGTGAAGAAAATCATAAAAAGGTTGTTGAAGTACTTGAAAAAGTTGGCTTAATTGCTGATTATGCAAATCGTTATCCTCATGAATTTAGTGGTGGTCAACGTCAAAGAATTGGTATCGCTCGAGCCTTAATTATGAATCCAAAATTATTAATTTGTGATGAACCTATTAGTGCTCTTGATGTTTCAATTCGTGCCCAAATCATTAATTTATTAAATGATTTAAAAGAAGAAATGGGCTTAACTATTATGTTTATTGCTCATGATCTTAGTGTTGTTAAGTATTTCTGTGATAGAATTGCCGTCATGTATTTTGGTGAAATTGTTGAATTAGCTAGTAGTGATGAATTATTTAAGCATCCTCTTCACCCATATACTAAGAGTTTATTAAGTGCAATTCCTAAACCAAATCCTATTACTGAAAAGAATAGACAACGTATTATTTATGAACCTAGTAAGGAACATGATTATAGTATTGAGAAACCTAAACTTGTTGAGATTATTCCTGGGCATTTTGTTTTAGCTAATAGTGTAGAAATTGCTAAATACAATAAAGAAATTAAAGAAATTGATTCACAAAAATAAAATATTAAATGTAGTGAAAGTATAAATTAAATTAATAGATATTAATTGATTTATGATTAGTAACTACATTTTTTTAATTAAGTTAATAATAAATATAGTAAAAAAATTTTTTAAGATTATAATTTTATTATCAATTAGGAGATTTATTATGAAAAAAATTTTTATTATTAATTTATTTATCTTATTTACATTAGTTAGTTGTAATAATAAAGAAATTGATAATCGAAGCGATAATGAAAAGAAATTACCATTAAATGATTATTTTACTAATAATATTAAATTTAAAGACGAAACAAATGAAGATGATTTTAATAGCTTTATTGATTCATCAAGTAATAGTAATACTTTATTTAGTGTTGAAATGCACCAAGGTGTTAAATTAGAAATTTATAGTAAGACTACTAATGATGATAATGAAGAAGTAATTTTTGATTATTCAGAATCTAATTATTATGATTATGCTTTTAAAATAGATGATGATTCAAAATTATACGCTTATATTGATAATGTTAGTAGGATAGTTGATAAATCTAGTAATAGTAGCGGGGATACAAGTAATGGAACATTTAGTGAATTTTTAAAATCTAATAATGGATATATCCAAAAATCTTATACTGATAATAAATTAGTTACTACTAATATTAAGGATGATGATATAACTTCTTATAAATCTGAATTTCAAAATTATATTAATACACTTTATGAAAAAAATGCTTATAACGATGAATTTATAAATAGTTTTAATAGTACTACTTATTATAAAATTGATGAAAATAATTATGGATTAAAAGGAAAAGTTAGTTTTACTTATGAACAAATAATTTTTGATTGTGATGCTTATATTGTTTTTAATAAATTAGGTTATATTAAAGATCTAATATATGAAGGAGTTTATGATTCAACTGAATCAAGTTCTACTTATGATATGCATGCTAAATTCAAATTAGTTCAAAACTTAAATTTTAATGAAGAAATTAAATATAAATTAAATTTATAGTTTATTTTATTGGAGGGTTTATTATGAAAAAAGTCTACAATTGTCTACTATTTAGTAGTTTATTAGTATTTATTTTAAGTTCATGTAGTAATAAAAATAATTACGAAGACCCCTTAATAGATTTTTTAAATAAGCCAATTCAATCAGCAAAATATGATGGATTTAATACAATTACTGTTTTAGATTCTAATGATGTAATCGAATATCATTGTTTAACTGAAATAGGAATTAATAAAGCTTATTATGTTCAATATGATGATAATTTTACTAATTTTGAATATTATTATAGTCAAGATAGTGAAGGTTATGTTAAAGAAGATTATCTAGATATTAATAATAAGATAAGTTATAAAGATGTCTATGATTATAACAATAATAAAGTATTATATGAAGAATCTTTTTTAGTAAGTCCTTTTATTAATTTAATTAATAAAGTTAGTGATTTTAAAAAAATTGATAATTATAGTTATGAATATATTGGTGAGTATAAAAATGATTTGACTTATCATTTAACTTATGAAGATTTAGATGTTAATAAGATTACTTTTACTTTTAATAAAGAAAATAATTTATTAGATACTATTCAAATAACTTCAAATGTTTATGAAATTAATTCGACAAAAGTAAGTAGTGAATATTTCTTTAAAGTTAGTGATATTAATTTAAATAAAGTTAAGGAAGTAGAAGTTAAGAAAAATACTTATCAAGAATTAGATAATATTTTTAATAATATTAAAGAATTTAATAATTATACACTTAGTGTTACTGATTCGATGTATGATGGAAAAGTTATTTATAATTCATTATATAAGTATAATAAAGATCAATATTATAGCGAAATTATTGATTTAGATGATGATAATAATGAAATAACTATTAAATCCTTATATAAATATAACGATGATAAATCTTTATCATATTATGATATTGATAAAGATAACAATATTAAGGAAGTTAAAAGATATTATCAAGGTATTATTTATGATGTAGCTAAATTTAATTTTAATAGCTCAATATTAGATTATAAGAATAATAGATATTATGTTCCATATGGTATAGGTAATGATTTTGTTAAAGAATTAATTACTGATTATAAAGGGTTAAATGGAATTGAAGGAACAATATATTTATTAATAAATGATGAATCGAATTTAGAATTACATTTAGAATATAGTTTATTAGGATTAGTTAATGGGGAGTTAACATATGTATTTTCTAATTTAAATAATACAAATATTAATATTGATTTATCTAAAGCAAGTAAGTATCAAACTATAACTTCATTTAATGATTATAATTCATCTTATAAAGATGAATTTAATAAAGTTGAAGTAGATATAAATGATTTAGTTTATGTTGATGGAATTAATTATGATTATAATTTAAATAGAAAAACTGGAGTTATTCAAATATATAGTGATTTAATTAATAAGTTTGATACATCATTAAATTTATTTAATGATTATAATAATTTATTAATAAATAAAGGATATGTTGTTACTTATTTTGATAATAAAAATAATTATAAGACTTTTAAAAGTAGCGATAATAAATATAAAATTAACTTATATATATTAACTGATGAAATAAGTAATAAATATTCTTTGATTTATGAGATAAAAAATAATAATTATACATTTAGTGATTATAATAGTTTTAAGGATTATAGTGAAGAAATTGATAAAGAATTAACTAAATTACTTGGAAATAATTATAATTTACCTTTTTTTAAAGGGGCTAAAGAAATTTCAATAGATCCAAGTTCAATAACAAATACAAGCTTAATGATGTATGTTATTTTTTATGATGATGTAACTAGTAAAGAAGATATTAATAAATTAGTTAATGAGTATATTGTCGAATTAATTAAAAATAAATTTACTAAAGTTGATGAATTTACATATTCTTATTCAAATTATGAAATAAAATTTAATATTGTTGAATATTATGGTTATTATCTTGAAATAAGTATAAATTTGATTTAATTATTTTGTTTCTACAAAAATAATCGTGTTTTGCAGTGTTATTTTATTTTTAATGAGTATTTTATTATATTAGTTTTTAATTTTCAAGAAATATTTTTTAATTTTAGTTTAAATTATGTAATTATAAAATTATATTGATGTAATCAAAATAATTTATAAAATATTAATACAATATTAATAGAAAGCAAATTTATATACAGCAATAATAACAATATTAAAATAAGAGCATTAAATTTTTTAATTTAGGAGGATTTAATATGAAAAAAAGTTTTTTGTTAATGCTAAGTAGTGTCGTTTTATTTGGATTAACGGGATGTAATCAAGAAGTAACACCTACTGCAAAATATTCTGTTAAAACAATTAATGCAACTCATTTAGTAGTGTCTAATTTAACTAAAACAGAATATGAGGTCGGAGAAGAAGTTACGTTCGATGTTCTTGATAGTGATGATTATGTTGTAGATTATGTAAAGGTTTATTTTGATGGTTTAGAAGAAGCTCCAGTTACTGCTAGTGGTACTCATTATACTTTTACTATGCCTGAAAGTAATGTAACGATTAAAGTTAGTGAAAAAGGTGCCCCATATGTTGAACCAAAAGATGAAGTTACACCGGTTGATTTAGAAGCATTATATTTTGATTCTGAAGCAGAAGAAAAAGATAAACTTGAGTGGGCAATTCTTCAACTTTTTACATCAAGTGAAGTTGAGCCATCTTTATTAAAAAGTTCAACGATGGATTATAATACAGCTACAAGTGCTTCTAATGCAACAAAATCTAAATACGAGGCAAAAGTATATAATGATTTTACAACTATTGAAGTAGAAACTAATGGTGATTATAACTCTGGATATTCTACTGAACAAAAAATTACGGGTTATTTAGAAGGAAAGAAATATGTTTATGAATATGATAAAACAACAGAAAATTTTGGTGATAGCAGCTCATATTCAACTCCAAGCTCAGAAGAAAAATTTGATACTTATAAAGTAGTCAAAGAAGGCGAAGAAGCGATGGGCTTTACTAATTTGAGTGAAGAGGAAGCTGAAAGTAAGGTTCATTCTAGTGGTTTTATCGATAAATTAATTAATGAAATATTCGGAGCAGAAAATAATAAAACTTTCTTTCAATCTTTAGATGGTACATTAAAAGTTAGTGCCCCTAGTTTAAGTGAAGATGGACTTACTTATACTACTACAGTTACTGGAATAGTAAAAACCTCAAGTTGGAATGAAAAATTTAATAAATATGATTTAAGCTTTACAATAGATGGTGATGGATTTTTACACCAATTGAGTTTTAAAAATGTTTATTATAAAAGCGGATATGATAGTGAAAATAAAGTAATAAAAGATGATGCAGTAGTTGATTATATTCCTAGTGATTATAGTGTTACATTTACTCGTGCTGCTGATAAAAATCAAGGTAGTACGCCTTTAGATTTAGATACATATTTTGCTACAACTTATGATGTCGGACTTAGAGAAACTAAATATGGATCAAGTAGCTCTATTGAAAATGTTACAAATTACGAATTAACTGGAAATTCCACTCTTAATTGGTATTTCACTAATGTTACTGGTAAACCATTATGTGAACCTAAATTTATTGGTTCTAAAGAAGAAGGTGGTATAACTGAAGTTAAAGATACTTATTCTACAAAATATGAAGTTACTAAAGTTGGAGAACTTACATTATTATTTGATAATGGTAAAGGTGATATAAAAGAAGTACCTGTTACTGTTAATACTCCTGAAATCACAAGTATGGATTTAGTAATTGGAGAAAATGGTGGTAGTAATTTCTTTATCGAAGATGGTAAACAAAAAATTACAGCTACAGTTTTACCAGTTTTAGCTCCACAAGATGTTAAAATCGAAATAGTAAAAGGTGAAGATATCGCTACAATTTCTCAAGAAGATGGAACTTATTATGTTACACCAACTGGAGAAGGTGAAGTTAGTATTAAAGCAACTAGCACATTGAATGATAAAGCTACTATTACTAAAAATATAGCTTTCACTAAAAAACCTACACTTGAAGGTGTAAAAGCATTTATTACTACTCATACTATTTTCTTACAAAGCACTTCGTATAGTACAGATTGTGGTTGGATTAATTTTAATAGTGATGGTACTGGTAGTTTCATCGCAACTCAGAATAATAAACCAAGTTCAAGCTATCCAGCTGAAGGCTTTAAATATGTAATAAACGAAGATTTTACATTTACTATTACCCCAAACGATGGAGTTGATCTTGTTGTTAATTCTTATTCGTTCAGTGATGTAGTTGCTACTAGTAATTCAACTTTAAGTATTAAATTTAAATATAATGACAAAGACAAAGGTACTGAAGTTAAATATATGGATAGAATCGAAGATTTAGCAAAAGCTACTAAACCTAATTAATTAAAAGAAATTTGTTAAGTAAAGACACGATGTTATCGTGTCTTTTACCGCATTTAAGGAGATTATTATGAAATTAAATAAAATTTTATTATTAAGTTTTGCTTCATTAACTTTTTCATTATTTAGTTGTAATAACGAAAATAGTGTTACTGAAAATAATAAGGTCAGTTTAGATGAAGTTGTGACAGCATTAAGTAAAGCTTATGATTTAGAAGTAAGTAAATCTAGTAAGGTTTATTCTAGTGAAGAAACAACAAAAAATTATTCTAAGGAAGTAGTTCAAGAAGAAACTAATATTTATAATGATGAAGTTACAATTTCTAATGGTACTAGAATATTAACATATACAGATTCTAATAAAGTAATTAGTGACACATATTTAAAATTAGCAACAGCTAAAACATATAAAGAAAGTGAAGATGCTACTGATACGTATCGAATTTTCTTTTTAATAACTGATTATAATAATGATGGATCAGATGCTAGTACGTGGGTTGATAGTGCTTATCGTTTACCAATTTATGAAAACGGAAAAAATGAAGAAGATGGTTTAAGTTATTTACTTGAAAAAAGTGTTCCTGGTCAACTTTCTAAGCAAGCTTCGCTTTATACATCTAATTTTATTAATTCTAATTTAATAAATAATGTCGATTTAAATGCTAGTAATGCCAATATTAAAGCAACAAAAACTATAGATTCTAATAAAAATACCCTCTATAAATTAGATAATTTTTCATATAATTATGATGAAGATGGAATAAATACAACAATGACTTATTCATTTGAAGTGTTAATAGATAATGATGGTAAATTAATCAATTCATCATATCAATATATTACAAAAGAAGCTAGGAGTGATAGTGATTCATATGAAGTTAGTGTCACTAATAATTTTAAAATTGAATATGATGAAAGAATTAGTTCAACTACTTTAGAAACTCAAATTGATCCTCGTGATTATTATTTAGAAAGCGTTAGTGAAGTAAACGCCTATTATTTTGATAATGGAGAAAAAATTTATTGTGAATTAGATAAATTACCAATTGAAAAATATATTAAATTTGAAGCTAAAACGTATAAACCTTTAAAAGCTATTGATTTAACAATGAATGTTACAGGTATTAGTGATGAAACAAATTTTGAAATAAGCGGTGAAACATTATTTACTAAAAGTTATGGTCAAACTAAGGTAACATTAGAAAGTGAAACTGGAGCTAATTTTGAAGTTGATGTAAAGGTTTTAAGACCTGAATTAACAAAATTAACTTTTACTGATGTTTATAGTGGAGCAATTAGCGGCGATAAAAATAAAATCATTTTTACAAACACTACATATAAAAATTTAAGACTTAATGTTTATCCTAATGTCGTTGGTGTTGATTATACTGATATTAAAGTAAAATTAAGCGATGACAGCTTAGCTACTATTACAAAATTAAGTGAATCTAAGGGTTATATTGATTATCAACTTGAAGTTAAAGATATTAAAGAAAGTAAAGATTTAACAATTACTTTTTATAGTGAATCTAAGCCTGATATTAAAGTAAGTGTTACATACACAATAAAAATTAGATTAACAGAAGATGAATTATATAATAAATTATTAAATAACACCTATAGATATGAGAGTATTTATAGCGATTTTAGTGCTGAGTTAACTTTTAGTAGTAAAAGTAATGGTAAGATAGTCTATACTAGTACAACAAATACTTTAACTACTGAATTTACATATTCTATCAGCAATACTACTTTTAATATTAATATTACAAGTGATGATCCTGCTTTTAATTATAATGATGGTGAAATTACTTTAGATGGAGAAACTATTACATTAAGTGTAGATGTAACTGCTTATATTCATAAATTCCAAATAGTGAGTAAATAATATGAAAAATAAATTATTATGTTCGATTATTCCTTTATTATTTATTAGTTTATTCGCTTGTTCAAATAATGAAAAAGTAGAAACTGAAGATGATTTTATAAATAAATTTAAGTTGAATCTTACTAATTTATCGAGCAATTGTAACTATGTTAGCGGTCATCAAAGTGATGAATATTATTATGGGGCAATTTCTACAGTAATTAATGAAACTAATAATAAGACTAGATATAAAGATAATTTTACTAAAATTAATTTTAAGCAAGATTATGATAGCAGTATTGTTAATGGAACTAAAGAAATTGGAGTAATTAATAATAAATTTTATCAGATCGTTGATTATGGTGAAGGTGATTCAAATAATTATGTTCAATATATAAATTATGATGAAAAATATATTGAGAGTAATATTGGAATTGGTTTTAGTGCTACTTATTTTACAAGTAGTTACGATACTTGTAAAAATTTAGCTGATTCAAGTGAATCGAAAAAATATAAATTTGAATATAATTATCATGATGTTGATATAACTAAAGATGGAGAAGTTGAATTATATCTAATTTATGAACAGTATAGTAATAAAGAAGTTACAATTAAGTATGAAAGAGCAGATAAATTGGTTATAAAAGATAAAAAAATAATAAAGTCTGTTTCAACAATTTTATATAGCTTGATGGATAATACGAATTATATTTATTCTAATTCAAGTTTTGATTATAGTTATGGTGAATATAAGGCCTATAATGAAACTAAACTAGATCCAAATAATTATCAAGAAAAGACAAATTAAATTCTTTTTATTTAAGTTGATATAATTAATAATATAAGTATAAATATTACATAAGCTTAATAAGTAAATATTGAACTTATGGAATAATATTTCATTAATTTTACAAAAAAGATTGCAGAAATTAGATATTTTTTTAGAAAATGAAAATACTTTATCCACTTGTATTAACATTAGTTATTGAAACACCTATTTATTATTTATTTCTTAAAAATAAATCTTTTAAGAATATTGCTTTTTTGTTTTTAATGAATTTAATAACTAATTTTACTTTTAATGCATTTTATATTTATGCATTTAACTATAATTTAATTTATTTAGTAATTGGTGAAATTTTAGTTTTTATTTTAGAAGGATTATTTTTATATATAATTAAAATATATAAAAATATATTTAAATCATTAAGTATTTCATTATTAGCTAATATTATTTCATTAGCAATTGGTTTGTTTTTAAATCAAATAATAAAAATAAGTAGTAATTATCTTACTACTTATTTAATAATTTTAATTATTATAATTATTATTTATATTATTGAGATATTATTGTTTATTCTTAGGTTTTTTAAGGTAAAACATAAGAAGATAAATAATAACACCAATGATTGTGATAAAGAGTAGTGAAATATATATTATAAAAGTAATCATAATGCCGTTAAAAGTTTCATCTGAAATAGTATGATCTTTATTATAATTATGATCTTCATTATAATAATCATTTCCTTTTAATAAAATTAATTTAAAGCTTGAAGTCTTAGGTATTAAATTAATCGATTGAATTGTGTAATTATCTAAATTTAAATAATCATCTTTCTTAATTCTTTTATATAAATCGAAACAATTTTCACTAGTAATAGTATTATTTAAATAATAAATGTAACAGCCAGCGATATATGTATCAACTCTATCAGTATTAAAATTTACATACATTGTAGTTTTATAGGTGGAAGAACTATAATTAAAGGTGAGGTTATCTGAAGTTAAATCGTAAACTTTATAAACAATATCACTATCATAACATTCACCAGTTAATATAATTTCATTTTTAAATTGGATAATTTCTTCTAAATTGTCATTTTCATCGTTTTTAAATATTGTAAAAGAGAATCTTTCGTTGAGTGGAACAATTATGTTGTCATAATCATTAATCAGTTGATATTTATTTTTCCTTATATTTAAATTTAAAGTATAAATATAATCAACCTTTAAATTTTTAAAACTTCCACTAATAGACTGTTTATCACTAGATAATGTTAGTAATAATTCATCATCAGTTATATTTTTAAGTTCAAAATCGTTAATAATAGGATATGGTGATGGAGCATTTGAAAATAATAATGGAAAAATTAATAATGAACTAGCTTTTATAATACGTAATTTTTTCATTTTTCCTTTAAATCCTTATTTAGATTATAATGGGTTTTTAAAAAAATGTCCATGTGTATCAGTATCACTATTAAACATAGTTGTCTCTATATTTTCGCCATTAATTTTTCTTAAAGTATAATCAATTATTTTCTTTATTTCTTCGAGTGATTCATCATTAAAAACTAATCTAAAATAATTAACATTTTTAAGTTTTGGGATATAATCAATATTATTTAATTTTTTTGAATTTAATATAAAAGTTGTACAATCATCATTAAATTTAATTGGGAATGATTGAAAACGATCTTTTAATACGAAATTAGATTTTTTACATTCGCCACATAAATTTAATTTTGATAATGGACAATATTTTGAATGCATTAATTTGACTCGGCCATAAATTATAAGTTCTAAATTAGGATAAGTATTAAAATTTTTATGGTAATTGATTACCAAATCATTAATAGAATTTAATGATATCTCGTGAGATAAAGTAATTCTATTAACATTTAGTGTTGATAAGATTGCTGTAGTTAAATAATTAGTTACATTAAAAGAATAATCAGTAACTAAATTAACATTTTTGTTTTTATAGTAAGAAATTGAACCTAAATTATTAATTAATAATTCGTTAAAATCGTCAATTTCATTTAAATATTTTGCATTATTTCTATTTATTATATTTTTATAATAGACATGTTTTATTCCAAGTGACTTAACAAATTCATACTGTTTTAAATTACTTACTTCAATCGTTAATTCTTTTTTATCTAATAGATTATGCTTAATCGGATGAAAGTTAAATATTTTCTCATCTGTATTAAATATCAGGTCTTTTTTAAGTCTTATTTTGTTTAACTTATTTATTGCTTCCCTTCGTAATTCGTTTATTGCTTTTAAAGAAATAAACGAATGATCATCTAGGACGATATCTAATTTATTTAAAGAGTATGGTGTATCACCAAGTTTTTTTAATTGATTGACAATATTTTCTTTGGTTATTGTAGAAGTTATAGCTTTTTGAATAACGTAGTTAGAGGTAATAGAAATTTTATAATTTAAATATTCTATATCTAATTTGAGGTTATTATTAATTAAGGCGTAGAGTCGCATATTAATATTTAGTTTATTTTCACTAGAAGTATTATTTATTTTATCATTAACATTATTATAAAAATCAATATCTTTTGTTTTATACACTTTATCTTTAATATTAACTTTTTTATCTAAATAAATAATTGCAATTTTATTTACTTTATCAACTAAATTAAAATTTGCATCAAATAATTTAGTTATTGGAATACTTATTTCTTTTTCAATATTATTATTTTCAATGCGGATCTGGTCACCTTTTGATAAAAATTCACAAAATAATCGTATCCAAATTTTATTTTTATTTATTTTACAAACTTCACCAATTAAATATCCAAAATTATTCGGACGAAGATTATTTACTATATTTTTGGGTAGCTCATGATTTATATATCCTTTAGTATATGTACGGTTAAATACCTTATTTAAATCATTAATATTGACTTTTTCATTATTCAATAATTTGTGATAAATGTTTGTTACAGCATATACATATTCTTTTTCTTTCATTCTACCTTCAATCTTTAACGAATCAATAAATTTTAGATTACTTAGATACATTGATGTGTTTAAATCCTTCATCGATAATAAATAACTTCGAGAGATTATCTTATTATTATTTTGATCAATTAAGGAGTATAATTGACGACAACATCCTGCGCATCTACCACGATTTCCGCTTCGATTACCAATCATTGAGCTCATTAAACAATTGCCACTATATGATAAACATAGCGCTCCATGAACAAAAGCTTCGACTTCAATGTTTAGCTTTTCTTTAATTTCTTTTATTATTTCAATGCTTGTTTCTCTAGCTAAAACAATTCGTTTACAACCTAGTTCTTTAATAACTAAAGCACTATGTAAATCATCAACTCCAATTTGAGTAGAAGCATGAGCTACAAGAGATTTATATTTATTTGCAATATATACTATAAGAGACAAATCTTGGACTATAATTGCGTCAACATTAAGTTTAGCAAGTTCATCAATGAAATTAAATGCTTCATCAAGCTCGTTGTCGTATAAAATAGTGTTCATTGTTATAAATACTTTAACGTTTCTTAAATGAGCATATGGAATAATGCTTTTTAAATCTTCCAAAGAAAAATTATTTGCATAAGCTCTAGCACTAAATTTATTTAATCCTAAATAAACAGCATTAGCGCCTCCTTTTATAGCGCTATAGAACGTTTCTAAAGAACCAACAGGTGATAATAATTCAGTCATAATTTATTTTTATATTTTATCATTTTAATTTTAATTTATTAACTTTAAAGTTTATAAAGATTTAAGTATTATATATATTATGAAGAAAGTTGAATTATTAGCACCAGTTGGTGATAAAGAAAGACTAATAACTGCTATACATTTTGGGGCTGACGCAGTTTATTTTGCTGGAAAAAAATTCGGTTTAAGAGCTTTTGCAGATAATTTCGATGAAAATGAAATTATTGAGTCTATCAATTATGCTCATAAGCATAATGTTAAAGTATATATTACGGTTAATATATTAGCTCATAATGATGATTTTGTTGGATTGGTAGATTATTTAAAATTTTTAGATAATGCAAAAGCTGATGGAGTTATTGTTAGTGATTTAGGAATTGCTCATCTAGTTAAAAAATATACTAATTTAGAACTTCATGTTTCTACTCAAGCAAATGTTACTAATAGTGAATCGGCTAAAGTATGGGTTTCTTTAGGAGCTAAACGCTTAGTATTAGCTAGAGAATTATCTTTAAAAGAAATTAAAGACATTAAAAATAGTGTTGGAAAAGATATTGATATTGAATGTTTTGCTCATGGTGCAATGTGCATATCATATAGTGGAAGATGTTTATTATCTAATTATTTTAGAGGTCGTGATTCAAATAAAGGAGCATGTGCTCAGCCATGTAGATGGAGTTATGTATTAAGCTATAAAGAAAATGATGAAAATAGCGATTACTACCCTATTGAAGAAGATAATCATGGGACTTACATCTTAAATAGTAAGGATTTGTGTTTAATTAATTATATTAAAGAACTTATAGATTCTGGTGTTACTAGTTTAAAAATCGAAGGTCGAATGAAATCAACATATTACGTAGCAACTGTTATTAATGCTTATCGTAGAGCTATTGATAATTATTATAATAATGTAAAGGAAAATTTTGATTATATTGACGAATTGAAGAAGTGCAGTAATCGTGATTTTACGACTGGATTTTATTTTAATAGTGATAAAAAAACTAATATTTTAACCTCAAGATTAATGCAAAGCTATGATTTTATTGGGATCATAAAAAAAGAAAATATAAATAATTCTGTATTAGTTGAAATTAGAAATAAATTTAAAGTTGGAGATGTTTTAGAAGTATTATCAAGTGATGATAATTTTAATAAAACTATTTTTATTAATGACATTATTGATTTGGATGGCAATCATTTAATTGAAGCAAAAAAAGTAAAACAATTAGTTTATATTAAGACAGACTTAAATTTAAAAATTAATGATATATTACGAAGGAAAATAGATAATGAAATTAAAGAATAATAAAATTTTTAGAGTGATAATTATTCCACTTTGTCTTTGTCTATGTTTTTTTGGCCAATTAATTCCAGGGAATAATTATTTATCAAGTGATGCTATTGGTGTTATTTGTATTTTTTTAGGATCATTAATTTTATGGCTAACAATAGGTATTGACTGGCCAAGTTTATTATGTATGTTTTCTCTTGGTTTTATAAAATCATTTGGTTTTAGCAAGGTTTTTACTTCAAGTTTTGGTGATTCTACATTTATTTTTTTACTATTTACATTTATTTGTACTTATGCATTAAGTAAGACTTCACTTATAAAAAGAATTGCTATATTCTTTATTAATAATAAAGTAGCAAAAAGAAGTGGATTTTGGTTTTGTAATTTGTTTTTATTTGCTACTTTAGTTTTAGGATTATTTATATCTCCTACTGTTTTATTTGTTATAATTTTACCAATATTAGAAGAGATTTTTACTTTGGCTAATATTAATAAAGGAGATAAAATAGCTAAACTATTGATGCTTGGTGTTGGATTTTCAGTATCGATAAGTAGCGGCATGACTCCTATTGCTCATGTTTTTCCTATAATCGCTATGAATGTGGCAAAAATTAATATATCTCCTTTTACTTATATGGCCTTTGCTATTCCTACAGGACTAATTATTTTTATTTTGATGTTAATAATGTTATGGGTATGTATTAGACCTGAAACAAAAAAATTAAAAGAAGTTGACTTATCTACAATTAAACATGAAATTCCAAATATTGACAAAAAAGATATCATTGTACTAATTATATTTATTACTGTTATTGCTTTATGGATAATACCTAGTTTATTCAAAGATTTATCAATAGATTTTTACAATGCTATAAATCAATATGGTGTAGCGATGCCTTCATTATTAGGTACTATTTTATTATGCATAATTCGTATTGATGATAAACCTATTCTTAAAATCGATGAAGCTTTAAGAAATGGTGTTAGTTGGCCGAGTTTATTGATGTGTGCTGCTACATTAGTCTTGGGTAAGGCATTAACAAGTGATGATATAGGAATTAAATTATTTCTTCAAAATAGTATGGGTTCTAGTTTAAGTGGAATTAATCCAACATTACTTTTAATAATTTTTGCTTCATGGGCAATGCTACAAACTAATTTAAGTTCAAATATGGTTACTGCGACTGTTGTTGCAACAGTAGCTAGTAGTTTAGTTTCTAATTTACCAACTTTAAATTTGAATAGTTTAATTTGTGTTATTGGAATGATTTCGAGTTTTGCATTTGCTACTCCTCCATCAATGCCACATATAGCAATGATAGCTAGTAGCGAATATTGCGATACAAAAGATACATTAATTTATGGAAGTATGTTGATGCTAATAAGCCTTATAGTGATTTTGTGCATTGGTTATCCTTTAGGTACAATATTAATGTAAGAGGAGTGGAATATGGATAAGCTAATTGAATGTCGTCAAAAAATTGATGAAATTGATACAGAAATTATAGAGTTATTTGAAAAAAGAATGAAAGTAGTTGAGGAAGTTATTAATTATAAAATAGAAAATAATTATCCTATTCTTGATTCAAATAGGGAATTAGTTATGCTCAAAATTAATTTATCTAAGATTAAAAATGAAAATTTCAAAAAATATTATCAATTTGTCTTAAAAGGATTTTTAGAAGCCAGTAAATTAATGCAAAAAGACATATTGGATAAAAAATATAACCATAAATAAGGATTTATTTAAGTATTTTATATAATATTTGATTGTTATCTTCTCATCACATTCCTATAAGAATAATAGGTTTATTTTCTCGAAGTTTTATAAACACTTATTATATGTTTATTATTATACTATATAATTTATCTATTCTTATTTATAAGATAAATTTGCTTAAATTTTTATTGTAATATTTTTTCCTTAAATGTATAATTTATACACTTGCGAAATATGAATAAAAATTATAAAAGAAAAATATAAAATTTGTTCTTGACAAGGTATATTCATAAGTCGTAAGATATTACTTGCGCAGTTAAGAGAAATCTTAATTATCTTATGAGAATAAGGCGCAAAGAGATCTTTGAAAACTAGACAGATGTACAAAAGAAAACGTCAATTCTTTATTTTT
>DJQS01000002.1 GCA_002438785.1 Caryophanales bacterium UBA6380
ATTTACTTTAAGAATTCACAATTCAGTAAAAAAATATCAAATTATCTATTAATATTTTTTTTAATGTGTTAATATTTAGTTGCGTAAATTTTTAGGAGGAAACGCAGAATGTCAAGATTTACATTACCTAGAGATATCTACTATGGCGAAGGAAGCTTAGCAGAACTCAAAAATTTAAAAGGAAAAAAAGCGATTGTTGTTACTGGCGGTCACTCAATGAAAGCTTCAGGTTTCTTAGATAAGACTGTTAACTATCTTAAAGAAGCTGGAATGAAAGTTGAAGTTTTTGATGGTGTTGAACCAGATCCAAGTGTTGAAACAGTCATGAAGGGCGCAGAAGCAATGAGAAAATTTGAACCTGATTGGATTGTTTCTATTGGTGGAGGATCCCCAATTGATGCAGCTAAAGCTATGTGGGCTTTCTATGAACATCCAGAAACCACTTTTGAGGCTTTAATTACCCCATTTAATTTCCCGCATTTAAGAAATAAAGCTCATTTTGTTGCTATCCCATCAACCAGTGGAACAGCTACTGAAGTTACTGCTTTTTCTGTTATTACAGATTATCATAAAGGTATTAAATATCCTTTAGCCGATTTTGAAATTACCCCTGATGTTGCAATCGTTGATCCAGATATAGTTAGAAGTTTACCTGCTAAGCAAGTTGCTTATACAGGTATGGATGCTTTAACTCATGCTATTGAAGCATATGTTGGAACAATTGCTACTGATTTTACTGATCCATTAGCTATTAAAGCTATTAAAATGGTTGTCAATTATCTTGAAGAAAGCTATGTTGATCCTAATGGAAAAGCAAGAGAAGAAATGCATTATGCTCAATGTTTAGCAGGTATGGCTTTCTCAAATGCTTTACTTGGCATTGTCCACTCTATGGCTCATAAAACTGGTGCTGCTTTCTCAACTGGACATGTACCACATGGTTGTGCAAACGCTATGTATTTACCACATGTAATTGAATACAACGCAAATAATCCTAGAGCTTTAGCTCGTTATGCTCAAATTGCTATGGAATTAGGTCTTGAAGGTCATGATTCAAAAGAATTAACACAATCTTTAATTAACTTAATTAGAAGAATGAATGTATTCTTAAATATTCCACATGGATTAAAAGAATTTGGTGTTAAAGAAGATGAATTCTTAGAAAAATTACCTACAATTGCTCACAATGCTGTATTAGATGCTTGTACTGGAACTAATCCAAATCCAATTGATGATAAAACAATGGAAGAATTATTCAAGTGCTGTTATTATGACACTCCTTGGAAATTCTAATTTATAAGTTTATATTAATAATTAAAAGGTGCTATTTAGCACCTTTTATTTTGGACATTGATTAAGTAAATGAATTAGATTATTATTTAAAAATATGAATAGAAAAATCTTAAATATTGAATTAATGATCGGCGTAATTCTTTGTTTTATAGGAGGATTTATCGAAATTTATTCTTTAAAAATTTTTAATGCTTTTTCAGGAATGCAGACTGGGAACTTAATATATACTTTTACATATTTAATTGACAATAATTATCAAATGAGTTTATTTCATTTTTCTTTAATTTTTGCTTTTTTAATTGGAATTATTTTTACTGAAATTATTATTAATTTTGCAAGAAAAAAGCATTTTGAATATCGATATTTTATTTATTTTTTTAACATATTGTTGTTGATTAGTGTTATTTTTTTAGCTAAATCAAATAATAATGTTCTTTCTAGTTGCAATATGATTTCTGCATTATTATTGAGCTTATTTAGTGGTATACAATCTCATGCTTTCACTAGTATTAACAATCATGCTCTTTCTACTACAATGATGACTGCTATGATGAAAATGACAACAGCGAATTTTTATAATTATTTTAAAACTAAAAATAAATCTTATTTATTTGAGGCTATAGAAGTTTTAATAATAATTTTATTTTTTATTTTAGGATTTGCAATGTTTTATTTAATTTATAAAGTTATAAATAAGGATTATTTAAATTTATCTTTATTATTAATTATATTTTTAATTATAATTTTGATTATTCTAACTTTTTATAAAAATAAAAATATAGTATATAAATAATTTGCGATATCGTATTGACACTTTTTTCTTTTATATTCTTATTCAAAAGTCTATAATTAAAGTAAATATTTTGGGAGGAATATATGTTTAAGATTGTTAAAAAAGAAGTATTGAATCCTACTGTAACATATATGGAAATTGAAGCTCCATATGTTGCGAAAAAAGCAAAAGCTGGACAATTTATTATCTTAATTGTCAATGAAGGTGGTGAAAGAATACCTCTTACTGTTGCTGGAACTGATGCTAAAAAAGGCACTGTTAGCATTATTTTCCAAATTGTTGGTGCTACAACTTTAAAATTAAATCACAAAAATGTTGGTGATGAACTTTATAGCTTTGTTGGACCTTTAGGTAAGCCAAGTGAAGTTGAAGGAAAGAAAAATGTTGCTGTTATTGGTGGAGGTGTTGGCTGTGCTATTGCTCTACCTGTCGCTAGAGCCTTTCATGAACACGGAGCAAAAGTTACTTCTATTGTCGGCTTTAGAAACAAAGATTTAGTCATCCTTGAAAATGAGTTTAAAGCAATTAGTGATAAATATATCTTAATGAGTGATGATGGGAGTGTTGGAACTAAAGGCTTAGTTACTAATGCACTTGATGAATTACTATCAAAAGGTGACTTATTTGATGAAGTAGTTGCTATTGGACCTCTTATTATGATGAAATTCGTTGTCGCTACATGTAAAAAATACAATGTACCATGTACTGTTAGTATGAATCCTATTATGATTGATGGTACTGGTATGTGCGGATGTTGCCGTCTTAGTGTCGGTGGTAAAACAAAATTTGCTTGTGTTGATGGTCCTGATTTTAATGGATATGAAGTTGACTTTGATGAAGCTATGCAAAGAGGAACTATGTATAAAGCCTTTGAAAGACACGCTTATGAAGAAGAATGTAATTTATTTAAAAAGGAGGTTAAATAATTATGCCATTTAATATGAGACCTACTAAAAATCCAATGCCTTCTCAAGAACCAAATGTAAGAAATAAAAATTTTAAAGAAGTTGCTTTAGGTTACACTGAAGAGATGGCTATCGATGAAGCAAAACGTTGCTTACATTGTAAAAATAAACCTTGCGTTGAACATTGTCCTGTTAATATAAATATTCCAGATTTTATTAAAGAAGTTGCTTTAGGTAATTTTGAGAAAGCTTATGAAATAATTAGTGAATCATCATCATTACCTGCTGTTTGTGGAAGGGTTTGTCCACAAGAAACACAATGTGAAATGAAATGTACAAGAGGTCTTAGACCTGGAAGTCAAGCAGTAGCTATCGGACGTCTTGAAAGATTTGTAGCCGATTATCATAATGCACATTTTAGTGGAGAAGTTAAAAAAGTTCAAAGTAATGGCCACAAGGTTGCAGTTATTGGTAGTGGTCCAAGTGGGCTTACTTGTGCTGGCGATCTTGCTAAAAAAGGATATGATGTTACTATTTTTGAAGCCTTGCATTTAGCTGGAGGCGTCCTTGTTTATGGTATTCCTGAATTTCGTTTACCAAAGGCAATTGTCCAAAAGGAAGTTGATGGATTAAAGGCATTAGGTGTAAAGGTTGAAACTAATATGGTTATTGGCCATGTTTTATCTATAGATGAACTCCAAAATGAATATGGATTTGAAGCTATTTTTATAGGTAGCGGAGCTGGATTACCTAGATTTATGGGAATTCCTGGAGAAAATTTAAAAGGTGTTTATAGTGCTAACGAATTTTTAACAAGAACAAATTTAATGAAAGCATATAAAGAAGGGAGTGATACACCAATAGAACACGCTAAAAGAGTAGCAGTTGTTGGTGGTGGTAATGTTGCTATGGATGCCGCTAGATGTGCAAAACGTTTAGGAGCTGAAGAAGTATATATTGTTTATAGAAGAAGTGAAGAAGAATTACCAGCTAGAAAAGAAGAAGTTGAACATGCTAAAGAAGAAGGAATTATTTTTAAACTATTGAATAATCCTGTAGAAATTCTTGAAGATCCTGAAACTCATTTAGTCAATGGTATGAAATGTATTAAAATGGAACTTGGTGAGCCTGATGCTAGTGGTAGACGTAAACCTGTTCCTGTTGAAGGAAGTGAATTTATTTTACCTGTAGATTGTGTAATTATTTCTATTGGAACTTCTCCAAATCCACTTATTAAATCTACTACTAAAGGTCTTGAAACAAATCCACACGGATGTATTATAACAAAAGGTGAATCTGGATTAACCTCTAGAGAGGGTGTTTATGCTGGTGGTGATGCAGTTACTGGTGCTGCTACTGTTATTCTAGCAATGGGCGCAGGAAAACATGCTGCTAAAGCAATTGACGAGTACATTCAAGCAAAATAAATTTTTAAATTTTAAAAAAAGTCTCTAAAAACCCTATGAACCCTTAAATTTTG
>DJQS01000012.1 GCA_002438785.1 Caryophanales bacterium UBA6380
AAAAAGAACTTGAAGGTTTTAAAGTAATATATCAAAATACTGGTGAAATCAAATGTACTAAATGTTTCACATCAATTATTAACTGATAATTTATATTTTGATTTATAAAATATTAGATTTAAATTATAATCAATAAATAGAAATGTAATTAATAATATTATCAAATAAATGTCTATAGGAAAGGAAACTTGGCTTAATATTAAAATAAATATTTAACCATCAATAAGGTGTAAATTATGAATACTTTGATTATATACGGCAGTCAATATGGAACAACTAAACGTTATGCAGATAAATTTGCAGAAATGACAAAATTTCCAATTATTAATTATGAAAATGTTAAAAGTTTAGATGATTATAATCAAATAATATATTTTGGTGGCTTATATGCAGGCGGAATTAAGGGACTTAAAAGTATCATTAAAAAAATACCATTAGGTACAAAATTAATCATTGTTACAGTAGGATTAGCTGATGTAACAGATAAAGAAAATATAATTAAAATAAGAAATTCTATTAAGAAGCAGATCCCTGAACATTTATTTAATACCTCATTAATTTTTAATTTACGAGGTGGTATTGATTATAATAAATTAAATTTTAAGCATAAAACTATGATGAGAATGCTATGTCATTTTATTAAAAAGAAATCTACTGATGATCTATCACAAGAAGATAAAGATTTTTTAGAATCTTATAATAAAAAAGTAGATTTTGTTGATTTTGATTCTTTAAAACAAATTTTAAATGTAATTAATAAATAAATTTCCTTTATATATCTTTAATTTATAATCTCAATTATTTTAATGCTTTTAAAAATAGTAGATTTTATTAGTAATAATACACTTATTATTAAAATTATTTTAATTCGTTATTAATTAATATAATGAAAAAATATTAAGAAAAAATTAAGATAATAAATAATTAATAAAAACATTTTTTATTAAAATAAAATTTTATGGGTATTTAGAAATGGAGAATTATATGAAAAATAAGTATTTATTATTAGTTACAATTGGCTTAATGCTAGCTAGCTGCGATAATGTTAAAACACCTACTGGAGACGTTGATAGCGAATCAAAAGATTTCTTAAAATCATATCAAGATAGTTATAATGTTTCTAGTGTTATTAATATTAACGAAGGAGATAAATCAAGTAAAATTAATCAAAAAGTTTATTTAGGCAATGATTATTTTACTAGTTTAACTTATGATGATAATTTAACTTTAACTGAAACTAATTTTTATGAAAAAGATAGCGATGGTGGGGTTATTAATAAGAAATTGTCAGATAAAAACAAAATAATTGAAACCCCTATTTTAGGTAATGATTTTGCTTCTTCAACTTACTCTAATTATTTATCTAAATTGGGTGTAAGTTTAAATAAAGATGGTAAAGAATTGATAAAAGAAGAGTATAAAGATAATTTAAATATTTTTAATAATCAATTGAGTAATAATTTAACTAGTGATGGAGAATTTAAAGATACTTATTTTGAAATTAATAGTGATGTTTTAACTTATCATAGTGAAGTAAATAAAAATAATATAACTTATACAATTGATGCAACATTTTTATCTAAAGATAAAGAAGAAACTAAAAAATTAAAAATTTTAGATGAAACTGAAACAAGTAAAAAAGCTAATAATTTATTCAATAAATTAAAAGAAAATAATTATACAATTAGTTTGAATAGTGGAGATACTTTATTAAGCAAAATATACGTTAATAAAGAAGATATTTATGTTGATAATCAAAAAGATGATAATTTAGGATATTATAAAATAGATAGTGGATATCAAGTTGTTAAAGTTAAAGGTGAAACTATTTCTAATAGTGAAACTTCAACTGATAAATTTACTTCTTTACTTGCTGATTTTGATGTTAGTGGTGAAATATTTGTTGGTGAAACGGAATTTAACGTTTCTAAATATGTTAAAGATAGTGTAATTAATCATTTTGAGACTATTGGTTTAGAAAACTTGATTTATGATGATTCCACTTATTTATTTACTGATGATAATTTAATTATTAAATCAAAAACATTAAGTTCTAATTATGAAATTACTTTTTATGATATTAATTCAACTACACTACCAATAAATATTCGTAATATTACAAGTAGTAAATCGTGGAAGGATGAAACTAGTGGTAATAATACTATTCAAGATGAAATTGAAACATTAATTGGGAAAGGTGCTAATATTCCTTATTTTGATACTGGTTCAACTTGGACATGTGATGTTTACTCTACATATCTTGATATGTATTCAGGAGATGTTAGTGAAGAAGATGCGGATAAATTAGTTTTAGCATATTGTGATAAATTAGTTAAAGCTGGATTTAAAAAATATAGTGAAGATGAGATGAGTCAAGCTGAAAGTGATGGATGGTTTTATCCGATGGTTGGAGTAGGAAGTAGCGATTATTTATTTGATTATAATGATTCATTTTATTTAGAAGTATATAATTGTTATGAAACAGGATATTTATCTGGAGTAGGATTATATATAGGCTCAAAATAATATGAAGAAAACATCATTAATTATATCTATTTTATCTTTTAGTTTATTATTTTCTTGTGGGAATAATGTTAAAAATGATGATCCTATAGTTGACGATAATGATGATAAAAATAACGATGATCAATATGATTTTAATGATTTAAATAATATTACTAAAGAAGAGGCTTATGAAGTCATTAAAGAATTAAAAGATGCTTTTTCTTATAAGGTTCAATATTTTAAAAATAAGAAATTAGTATCTACATATTTAAATGAAGCTTATTATCATGATGGGAGTAGTAATAGTGGTTATTTATTAAAAGAATCATATGATAAAAGCTTAGGAAATTCTTTACTTTATGAATATGAAATTATAGATAATAAAGTAGAAGTTTATCATCCATTAACTCAAATTATTAATTATCAAAGTGTTCCTATTACTAATTTAGATTTGTTTAAATATTTTAATTATTTAAATACAGATTTTAAAAATAAAGTGGATATTAGCGATTTTATTTATAAAAATAATGGTGTTTTGTACACTACTAATGAATATTTAATTTCAATTTTTGCTTATACTATGAATGAAAGTGAAGTTATTAGTAAAGCTAAAGAAGTTAAATTTTATAAAGATAAAGATAATAATTTAGTATATAAAATTATATATAAAATTAATAACTCTAATCGAGATTTAGAAACTTCATATTGTCGAATAAAAGATATTAATAAAGCTAAATATAATTTAGTAAGTGAATATAGTAAAAAGAATTATTTATTAAATAAAATTAGATTAGATAAATCTAATTTATTAAATTTAGATTTATCTAATATTAATAGTTATTCATTAAGTAATGAGTGTTATGTTTATATTGACAATATTAATAAAGGTATTTATGCTAAAAGTGATCTAGATGTTAGCTTAGATAAAATACGTTTAATACATACTGATCCTACTAATAATAAAACAAGTTCTAATTTAGTTATTAATAAAGATAATAGACCATATTCTAGAGGATATGGAAGTGATGGAACTATTAAAGATAATCCATATCATGATGCGTATACATGGGATAATACGTTCCCTAGTTTATATGATTTATTATTAAAAGAGGCTAATGCTTTTAGTTTAGAAGATGATAAATTAGTTTATTATGGATTTAATTATTTAAAATATTTCAATATTACTACTTATTTTAATACTGGTAGTAATATTGCTAAATTTTATATAACTTTAAAAGACAATAAGATTGATTCTTTTAATTTTATTTATCCTAAACAAAATTATAATGATACGAATGAAAATTTTGATTTTATATTTAAAGTTAAATCGAGTGTTATTAATAGTCGAAAGATAACTGATTTACCTCCTATTAAAGAAACTGAAATGAATAAAGAGTTAGATATTTATTTAAACAAAATAAATGGCAATCAAGATTTTAAAATTACTTCAATAAATAAATCTACTCCTAGTAATAGTTATGAAATTATTAAAACTAATAACATATATTTAAAAAGGACTAATACATTAAGAATGAGTGGAGAAATTACAAGTTTTTATGAAGGTTATAAAAAGACTAGTAATGGATTAAATAGATTTTTAATTACAGAAGATAATGTAATTAAACCAAATGGGTATACTAAAACTAATTTAACTTTAGAATCATTGATTCCTAGTGGTATTAATAAGAAATTATTTAATTCTTTAGATGGAACTAATTATTATTTAACTGATTATGTTTTACCAACGATTTATGATTCTATTTGTTTAGGAAAAAAAGGAAAATATTTAACTAGTAATAGTTTTAATATGGTAATAGATAAAAACACTAAGCAAATTAAAGAAATTTCTTATGACTATGTTGATGATTATTATAATAAGGGAAGTGAAATAATAACTTATACTTATGATGATATCAAAATAGATGATAAAATTTTAAATTTAATTAATAATTTAGGCGAATTTAAAGAAATTACTTCGTGGGAAGAAGAAGACCCAATAATCGCTAATAAATTAAAAACATTATATGGAGAAGAAGCTAGTAATGTTCCATATGTATTTAATGAAGAAACTTATAAAAAGTGGGATTCAATATTATTATATGACGATTTAAATATTTCTAATTCTACTGATGAAGATGTTTCAAATGAATTTTATAATGAATATCGAAAGGCATTGATTAATAAAGGATTTAAAAGAATCGAGGATAATAATTATCCAGGTGGAGAAATTTATTGTTTAGGCTCAATTAAAGTTCGATTAGCTAAAGTTCTTTATGGAGGTTTATATTTTTATAAATAGATCCGATAAAACATATAGCTTGATTAAAATAAGGTGATACTTTTTAATTAGCAATTTGACTTAGATTATGAAGAATGAATATAAGTAAAATGAGTTTAATTGAATAAAGTATTATTTATACGTGTTGAATTTTAGAATTTAATCCTTTTAATATACCAAAATCTATTTCAAGTTTTCTTCTAATAAACTGAATTTCAATAAAAGTAATTTATATAGCATTGTTAATATAAATAATAAATAAGATCTATTAATTAGTAATACAATTCTTTAAAGAATAGTAAAAACTCAATAACGAAACGTCTATTAAAACATCGATTAAATATTAAAATTTGTAGTAATACAAGTTTTAATATTTATATTAATTAATCATTATTGAAATTATTGATTGATAATTAATTTAAATTATCAAGACATTTAAGGATTGGTTCTATATATTTTTTATCAGTCCAATCATTTTTATTATCAAAAGCTTCTATTAAGGCTTTTTCCCAAGGCTCATATGTAGATGGATCTTTTTTGCAACAACCTTCTTTAGTAATTTGCATTAGACTCGATCTTTAAATGACATATTGTCAAAATAAAAAGCACCACGGCAATAAAATAAAGGATATTTGACATCTTATCTTTAAGATTACGTTCTTTGATTTGCTTTAATGCATTTTCTTCATATAGAGAAGCCCCACAACAAAATATTATAATGTTTTTATTTTTTAACTTATTGAAATTCTTTTTTTATGAATGATAATCCAGCAATCCCAGAAGCATATATTCCTCCACCTAAAATAATAATGTCATGTTTAATAATTTCATTTATATTAGTGCTCTTAGTTTCTAGACATGTAAAGCTTGTTTCATTTTTTAACCAATTTGCTTATTTTTTTGTTGTACCATATCTTGATTGATATAAAATTATTCCATTCATAAGTTTGTCTTTTAATATTATCAAATCTTTTTAAATATATAATCAGTTTATAATATAATCAATCATTGTAACAAAGTAGATATTTTATTAATAACGTGATTGACTATGTTCCATAATTTGATTTTAATTTATTACTTAAAAGTATATAATAAATTCCGGGTGCTTAAGAATAAGCTGAGATAAATGTGATACTCATTTAACCGTTTGACCTGATCTAGGTAATGCTAGCGTAGGAATTATTTATTTTTATTTAAAATGATATCTCTACGTTAGAAGTAGAGATTTTTTATTAGGAGGATATATTTATTATGTTAGAAGAAAAAAACTCTCTCTTTAAAGTAAAAAGTTTTCTAAATGAAGGTATTTTTATAATATTTAGTTTAGCAATCTTTTTACTTTTATTGATTCCTTTTGCTTCAATTTCTTTTTATAAGGATAAAACAATTATTGGTAATCCACAGCTTTTAGGATTTTATGAAGTTCTTACAAAAGAAGTTTATATTGGTAATAATTTATTTAATTTATCAAATAGTAGAATTATTTTTGTTTTTACTATAATCACAATATTTATTAGCATCGTAACTATGTGTTTAGGATGTTATTTTAAAAACAAAAATAAAGAAATGTCATTTGCTTTTTATTGTTTAACATTTATCTTTAGTGTTGGAATAATGTTTTCTTTATTATTAAGTGGATTTTATGTTATTAGTTTAGATAACGTTAGTATTGATGGCATTTCGATTTCTTCTTCTACAAATACATCTTTTGCTATTTGTATTACAATTTGTTTATTAGTTACAATGTTAACTTCATTATTAAGATTATTTGATATTAAAAAATATACTATTCAAGAAATTGCTGAGACTGGCGTTTTAGTTGCTTTAGCTGTTCTTTTAGATCATTATTGCAAAATCCCTATTCAAGCAAATGGTGGAAGTATTAATTTTAGTGCAATCCCTTTATTTATTATTGCAATTCGTTATGGAGGATTTAAAGGATTTGTAGCTAGTAGCTTATTATTTGGATTTATAACTTGTTTAATTGATGGTTATGGATTTCAAACTTATCCATTTGATTATTTTGTAGCTTTAAGTGGATATGGTTTAGTTGGCACTTTTTATAATTTTGTTAATAATTATTATGAAAAAAGAAATATTATGTTAATTAACTCTGATTTAAAAGTAGTTAATAAAAAAGAAGCTTTTATTGAAAATTTATTTAAAATTTTAGCAATTATTATTGCTGGAGTTTTTGTTATGATTATTAGATATTTTGGTCATATGATTAGTGGAGCTATTTTATATCAACCTATTACCTTTATCGATAATTTTATTTATCAATCAACTTATGTTCCATTATCAGTATTGATTTCTATAGTCGGTATGATAGTTTTATATAAACCAATTGAATTAATCAATAGAGTTTTTAAAGTAAGAAATAAATAATATGAATTGTTGTATTGTTATAGGAAGTATGAATGTAACTAGAAAAATCATTAAAGAAGAGGGTGATTTTTTAATTGCTGCTGATAAAGGGTATTTAAATTGTCTTAAACAAAATTTAGATGTTGATTTATTAATAGGTGATTTTGATAGTTTAAAAATAATTCCTAACAATATTGAAACTGTTAGATTAAATAAAATAAAAGATGATACTGATACCTTCGATGCAATAAAAGAAGGAATTTCTCGAGGATATAAATCTTTTAAGATTTATGGTGTTATTGGAGGAAGATTTGAACATAGTTTTGCAAATTTATCAATCTTACTCTATTTAGTTAATAGAGGTTACGATGCAAAAATTTATTCTAATAAAAAAACTTATATTTTATTAAAAAATGGGGATTTAGCACTAAAAAAGAAAAAAAGAGGTTATTTATCAGTATTTTCTATAACTGATAAATGTTATGGAGTAACATTAAAAAATCTTAAATATGAATTAAATAATAAGACTTTATATAAAGATATTCCATTAGGAATAGATAATGAATATATTAATCAAGAGCCTTTTATAAGTGTAAAAGAAGGGACTTTACTTATTATTTATTAATAAATGATTTTTTTATTAAATTGCTTATCCCTTATTTTATAAATATAATTTAGGATATGGAAAGAAATTTAGAACAAATTAAAGATATATTATTGAAGGCTTTAAAAAATCGTGATTATCAAAAAGTTAAGGATATTTTTGATAATTACGCAATGATTGATATTGCTGATAGTTTTAAAGATCTAGATGAAGATAATAAAGAAGATTTAAAATATTTAGTTTTAATTTTTAAAATTGTTAAACCTTCGATTAGTTCTGAATTTTTTAGTGAATTAGATACTGATTTACAAGAAGAAATAATTAACTCTTTAACTAATCAAGAAGTTGCTAGTTTAGTTCAAGAGAGTAGTAATGATGATATTGCTGATTCAATTGTTGAATGGCCAGCTAATGTTGTCGATAAAGTTTTAAAAAACGCAAGTAAAGATCAAAGGAACGAAATTAATAAATTATTAGGTTATAAAGAAGATACTGCTGGCAGCATAATGACAACTGAGTTTATAACTTTATTTGATTCTCAAACAGTTAAAGAAGCCTTAGATATTATTAGAAAAATAGGTAGAAATGCTGAAACTATCTATACTTTATTTGTTAAAATAAAAAATTTGATTTAGTTGGTGTATTAAATCTCGATGATTTAATATTTGCCGAACCTAATGATAAATTAATTGATATTGCTGATAAAAATTTTGAAACAGTTAATGTTAATACTGATCAAGAAGAAGTTGCGCAAATTTTTAAAAGATATGATTTAAATGCAATCGGAGTTTTAAATGATGATAAAAAATTAACGGGTATCATTACTATTGATGATATTGTTGACGTTATTGAAAAAGAAAATAGTGAAGATATCGAAGCAATGGCAAATGTCGCTCCTCTTGATGATAGTTATATGAATACTCCAATTATTAAATTAGCTTTTAAATGTATTCCTTGGCTAATTGTTTTAATGGTTTTAAATATTGGATCAATATTTTTACAAGATCAATTTCAATTTTTGATTGGTACTTTAACAGCAATAAGTGTATTTTTGACAACCTTATGTGATACAGGTGGGAATAGTGGATCACAATCTTCGACATTAATAATTAGAGGTTTAGCTACTAAAGATTTTGAATTAAAAGATTATTTTAAGGTTTTATGGAAAGAATTTAGGGTTAGTCTAATTGTTGCAATTATTACTTCTATATTTACATTTGGATTTTGTATGTTTATGTTTAGCGTAAATATTGTTAATATACCGAATGATTTTGCTCCAATTGCTAATGGAGAAAAAGAATATTTAGTATGGATTACTTTATCTGCAACTGTTTCAATATCAATATTTGTTACAATTTTATTATCAAAAATTATCGGTGCATCGTTACCATTTTTAGTTACAAAAATAAAATTGGATCCAGCAGTTGTTACTGGTCCTTTGATAACTACTATTATGGATTTAATAACATTAACTACTTATTTCTTATTGTTATGGGGATCATTCAATATTTTCTGGCCACAATTTTTTTAATAATTAATTTATAAATTAACTTATAAACAAAAATAATCAATAAAAATATAATTGCTGTAATTACAATAGTTGCTCCTGGCTTCCAATTTAGATAATAAGCTATTGTTAAACCAATTAACATACTACTAATAGAGAAGAAGACACTTGATATCATCGTAATTTTATAACTTTTTTTCAATAATAATGCTATTGCAGTAGGCAATACTACTAAACTAGAAACTACTAATGAACCGACAATTTTACTAGAAATTGCTATTGTAACACTTAATAAAATATCCATTATAAAATTTATTAAATTAACTTTTATTCCACTTACTTTACTTTCTTCAGGGGAATAAAGTATTGAGAAGATTTGTTTATAAAATAATATAAAAAATGTTGTAACAATTAAAAATAATCCAATCGTTAAATAAAATTCTAAATCATCAATAAGTAAAATAGAACCAAATAAGTAAGCATCGAAATTATTTGCTTTCGTATAACTTGATAAAATTCCAGCTAAACCAATTGAAGCACTTAAAACGATTGCTACTCCAATTTCAGAATACTTATTAAACTTTTTTCTTAATAATTCAATTATTAAGAAAGCAATAACACAAGTAAAAATACTTGTAATAAGAGGTGACATTCCACTAACTAATCCAATTGCGATTCCAGCTAAAGAAGAGTGAGCTAAAGCATCTCCTGAACTCGATAATCTTTTAAAAACAGCAGTAGAACCTACTAATGGGATAATTAAACCAAGTAATAAACATGTAATAAATGCTATTTGCATGAATCTATAAGTTAACATATTTATCACCTATTTTATATAAATCAATATTACCATTTGAAATGTAATAGATTTTATCAGCATTTTTTAAATCTTCAGGATGATGAGAAACAAATAAAATACCCATACCTTCATTATGTAATTGAATTATTGTTTTAACAAGTTCTTCATGTGCTCTTTCATCCATTCCAGAATCAGGTTCATCTAAAACTAAGAATGTTGGATTAGAAATTAGGGCTTTTGCGACTTTTACTCTCTGTAATTGCCCACCACTTAATTCATTTACTAAGTGATTTCTTAATTCATATAAGTTCATTTTTTTTAATATTTCAATAACTTTCTTTTTATCATTTTTAAAATGAAAAGTTAAATGATTATTAACTAGTCCTAAAGAAATAACTTCATAAACAGTAGCAGGAAATGATGAATCTGATATGGAAGTAGTTTGCGAAATATAGCTAATTGTTTTATTGGTTCTTTCTATTTTTCCACAAGAAGGTTTTAATAACCCTAAAGCAAGTTTTAAAAAAGTAGATTTTCCTCCACCATTAGGTCCAAGTATTCCAATAAAATCATGATCTCCTATATTTATTGAAATTGATTTTAGAATTAAATTATTTTCATATGAAAAAGAGACATCTTCAAAATTTATCATTTTGTTGCTTCTTTAATTTTTATTAAATTATCTCTCATTTTTGATAAATAATCCTCATGATTATTTAGTTCATCTTGAGTTAGTGATTCTAAAGTACATAGTACTTCACATTTAACACCAGTTTCATTAGCTATTTTTTTTGCTATTTCTGGACCAACCATTTCTTCATAAAAGATTGTTGTGATTTTATATTTATTCACAGCATCAATTATTTTTTCTATATCTTTAGCAGTTGGAGTAGCATCTGGCTCTAATCCAGATAAATATAATTGGGTTAAGCCAAACTCATCACAAAGATAACCAAATGCAGCATGAGAAGTGACTAAATAAGGTTTTGATAGGTTTTTTAAAGATTCTTTATAATCTGCTTGTAATAAAGCGAACTCATTATCATACTTATTATAATTACTTTCATAATATTCTTTATTATTAGGATCGAGTTCTATAACATAATTGTATATATTTTTTAATTCAATACGAGCATTTTTAATTGATAACCAGACATGTGGATCTACGACATTATTTTCTTTTCTTGTAACAATTGAATCTGTTACGATATATGCCTTATTTTTTATTTCTTTAGGTGCAGAATCTAGCCAATGCTCCATTTCTAAGCCGTTTATTAACAATGCATCAGCATCATATAATTCTTCAATTTGTTTAGGAGTAGGTTCGAAATCATGTGGTTCCTCACCACTTGGAGTTATATTAACTACTTTATATTTATCGCCTACAATTTTACTAGTAAAATCATATATTGGATAAAATGATGTATATATAGTTTTCGGTGAACTATTATCTTGCTTACAAGAACTTAAGAATAATGAACTAAATGTAAATAAACTAATAATTATTTTTTTACTCAACATAATATCTCCTTTAATGCAAATCATTTGCATTTGCAAATACTACTATAATTTGCTTGATTTGTAAATACTTATGTGAAAAAATTTGTTTATGCAGAATAATCTTAATGGTTTAAAAAACACAAAAAACCGCCAATTAATTTTTGAGTGTCTAAAAAATTTGAATAAGCCAATTACAGCTGAAGAATTATATTTTTTATTAAAAGATAAGAAAATTGATTTGTCCACTATTTATCGAACATTAAATTCTTTTTATGATAATGGTATTGTTAAGAAAGAAGTTAATTCTTCTAAAAAGAATATTTTTATGATAAATAATAATGATGATTCTCATGTTTTAGTTTGCAAAATATGTCATAAACGTGTTCCCTTAAAGGGATGCCCTTATCATAAGGTAAATAAAAATATTGAAAAAAAGACTGGTTTTATTGTTGAGGATCAAAATACTGAAATTTATGGCATTTGTCCTGATTGTCAGAAGAAATTAAAATAATTATACAGATTTTTTTGAAAAATAATTAAGATTTGTAGGTTTTTAATAAAAATAAAGATTATTTTAGATTAGCACTTATTATAAAATTGAATAAATCATTAGTAGGCTTATTAAAATTTTTGTTTTTATTATAAGCGATTACTATATCGAAAATGAAATCTTCTTCTAAAGGAATACCAACTATATCATCATTTTCTTTAATCACTTGATTAAATAAAAAAGCACCAATTTTACCATAACTTAATAATTCCTTAATCGTTGCTATTTGCTCTGTTTTAAGTTTAATATTTGGAGTTATGCCAATTTGTTTAAAAAAACTTGTTATAACTTGATATTGTAATGAATCTTCTTTTAATAAAATTAATGGAATATCTTTAATTTCTTGCAAAGAAATTATTTTTTTAGAAGCTAATGGATTATTTTTACTTACTGCGAATAGCAATTTGGTCTCTCCGATTTTTGCATAATTCAACCTCGAATCAATTTTATTATGAAAAATAACCGTTAATGCTAAATCAATTTCATTTTTTAATAAAGCTTCTTGATTAGCGTTACTTGCTAATTCAAACAATTTAAGATTGATTTTTGGAAATTTATTCATAAATTGATTTAATAGTGGAGCGAAAATAAAAGATCCCAACATTGGAGGTATACCAATTCTAATAGATGTCGATTTTAATATAAATTCTTTCATTTGTGTTTCTAAATTATTATATAAAGAAACAATAGGAACAACTAAATTATGAAAATACTCACAACTTTCAGAGATATCTAAATCTTTACCATTTTTAATAAATAATTGTGTATTTAATTCTTTTTCTAAATTTTTGATTGCCGTTGTTACAGCTGGTTGAGAAACAAAAAGCTCTTTACTTGTTTTTGTAAATGATTTATTTTCATAAACTTTCAAAAAATATATAAGTTGTTCAATACTCATATAATTATTATATCTATAAATTTTATTTATGGATAGATTAAATTTTAATATATAGTTTTATAACTTTTAATCTTGTGAAAGCGCTTTCAAAATTATATTCTATAAATAGTTTAGAGGTAAAATTATGCCAAATTTTAGTAATTTAAAATGGAATTTTTTATTATTGTTTTTTTCTTTAAATATTTTATTATTAAGTGGTTGTAAAAACAAAATAGAAGGATTTAATAATAAAGAAATTGATATATCAAAAGCAAATGATAAATCACTAAAAATAAAAATAAATTATGAAAAAGATAGTTCTAGTGGCAATTTTTATTCCTTAACTATAAGCGGAACTGGTGAAGCTAAAAATTTTAATAATAAAGAAACTCCATGGAAAACTATAAGTAAAAAAATTAAAAAAGTAGAAATTGAAGAAGGTGTTACAAGTCTAGGTACATATTATTTTAATAGTTTAAATTTAAATTATTATGTATTACCTAAAACCTTAGAATCATTTGAAAATACAACATTTAATGAATCGGCAATTCTTTATAGTAAAAATACCAATCTAGATATAAATAATATTAATAATAAAATTTATTATTATAGTGAAAATGTCCCAACTGATTCATCAAGAAAATATTGGCATTATGTTAATAATATTCCAGTTATTTATGAAAAAATCAAAGTATTATTCGTAGGTAATTCTTTTACTTTCTATAATAATATTCCTAAATTAACTGAAGAAATTGGAAAATCTTTAGGTTATGACTTAACTTGTGATTCAATTACAAAAGGATCATGGACTTTAACTAAATTTGCTGATGAAAGCGATGAAATGGGCAAAGTCGTTTATGATACCTTAAAAAATACAAACGATTATAACTATGTAATTTTTCAAGATCAATCAACTAGAAGCTATACACATTATAATGAATTTTATAATGCAGTTGATAAATTAAATAAACTTGTTCAAAAAACACAGCTTAATTGCGAAACGAGATTATATGCTACTTGGGGATATCCTGATGGACTTAAAGAAAATGAAATAATTTTAACGCAAGAAGAAAAAATAAGAGAAAAATATATACAATGTGGAAATTCTTTAAATATAAAAGTTCATAATGTTGGGAAAGCTTTTAGTAAGGTATATCAAGAAAATAAAGATATTAACTTATATTTTAGTGATAATAAACATCCTTCACATTATGGTTCGTTTCTTTCTGCACATGTCCATGCAATGTCGATATTAAATATTGATACGCGAGCTTCGTCTTTTTCTAGTTATTTTAGTAATGAAGAAAATTTGACTTGGACAATCGATGAAGATAATAGCATAGTCTTAAAAAATGCTGCATATAATGCGACATTTTAAATATAAATAAGGAGAAAGTATGAAAAATAAATTTGTTTTGGCTACTTCTTTATTGCTTAGTGGATTAATTCTTACTAGTTGTAATAAAAATAATAATACTGATGTAGTAGAGCCAATTAAACATTACTTAGTGAGCTTTTATGTAGATAATGATTTATATATGACTGCTCAAGTTGAAAAAAACAAAACCATTGATGTTATGATTCCTGAACCAAAAAAAATGGATTTACTTTTAAAGGATGGAAAGATGATAGTGGAAATGATTTTGATTTAAATAGTACTATCACTTCAAGTATTAATTTATATGCTTATTTTGAAATTGATGGTAATACCATTAGTGATCCTCATGAAGGAGAAAATGCATTAAATGTTACTGATATAAAAGATAGTAGTAAAAAATATTCTTTAGTCATTGGTTGGTATGGCAAAAGTGAGACTAGTGGAATTAATAAAGAATTGATGCAACATATTTATAAAAATATAATATCTTATTTAAAATTTAATAATGTAGATGATAACGATATCAATAAGATTTCTGTTAGACAATATGGAGATGAAAATACCAAAGTTGGTCCCATGGGAGAATTAATTAATAATGATGGAGATGTTGATATAGTTTTAGGGGTTGGAGTTAATATTACAACAACTGGTAAAGTTGAAACAATTAAAAGAGTTGATGGTATAACTTTTGGTGAAAAAAGTGGTAGATCAATGGCATTATTAAAAGATAATAATATCGCTAACGATTTATTTGATTATTTATCAACTGAAGATGGCATGAAGTTATTTATCTATGATAATCATTTTGTAAATGATGTTTCATCAAGTTATGTAGTTAGTTTTTATGTAGATAATAAATTATATTTAACTATAGAAGTTACTCGCAATGAGTTAATAAATAAAGAAGCTATTAATGAACCTATTAAAGACACGAAATTTTTATATTGGGCAAGTGAGGATGGAAAAGAATTCGATTTTACTACAAAGATAACTAAGAATTTTAATCTCTACGCTGTTTTTGAAAGCGTTAATGATGCTCATGAAGGAGAAAATTTATTAAATGTTACAGATATAAAAGACGTTAATAAAACTTATTCTTTAGTTATTGGATGGTATGGGAATAAATCAACAAGTGGAATTGATGAAAAAGTAATGCAGCATATATATAAAAATATACTTACATATTTTGAATCGATAAATACCTCGAGTGATATTTTAAATAATATATCAGTTAGAAAATATGGTGAAGAAGGAACAAATATTACTGATACTGGGAAATTAGTAAATGAAGATGGACAAGTTGATATTTTTATGGGCGCTGGGAAAAATATGACGTCAAAAGGTCAAATCCAGACTGTAGTTGATAACGGAACTACTTTTAGAACTGATGGAATTACAATTAATAATGTTACTAATAGAAGTATAGGATTATTAAAAGATACGACAATTGGAAGAGAATTATATACTTTTATTACTAGTGAAGATGGGAAGAAAATCTTTGATTATAATTATCACTATTCAAAATAAGGGGTTTAAATATGAATAAAAAAACATGGATTTTACCTTTAATATTATGCTCTTTAACGAGTTGTAGTTTAGTTAAAGGTTTAGAGCACGATTTAAATGTTGTATTTGAATATAACGGAAAAATAATTTCATATACAAAAGTAAATGAATTTAATAATGGTATTTCTCCAACATTAACTAATGAAATGATACCAGTCAATCATAAATTTTATGGTTGGACTTGGTTAGATCCAGATTATATTGATATAAGAAATTATACTGATGAAAAAAATAGAGTTTTAGACACTTTTTATTCAAATTTCATCGAATATGATGACGTAATTCATTATGATGAAATTAAAAAATATGCTTTTAATACAACTGTAACATTAAGACCATTATTTGTCGATGAATCAATCATTCCAGTTCCTAATTATTATATTGCTATAGGGTGGTATGCAAAAACATCTACTAGTGGATTAAATGCAAAACTCATTAATAATTGGACAAATGACTTGAAAGAATATTTATTAAGTTTAGGGGCTAGTAGTGAAAATCTTGAAGATATCAAAATTACTGCTTATGAAGGTGATATAGCAACCGCTGGGAGTTTAATAAATAAAGATAAGTATAATGATATTTTAATAGGTTTTGGAAACAATATTGGTTCAACTGGAGGAGTTGAATTTATTAATAACATTGGTGGTATTCCAATGGGTAATAAAACACGCTATATAACTCAATTAAATGATAAAGAATTAACTAAAAAAGTTTTTAGCTGGTTGCAAACTGATGAAGGTCATAAATCTTTAGTGTAGGTGATAATTATGAATAAACGATATAAATTAATAAAAACTTCAACAATTATAGGATATATTTTTTCTTTTTTGTATTTATTATTAACTTCATTATTATTTTCAATAAGAGATAATTTTTATTGGTTAACGTTAATAATAGGTGGACTAACTTTATTTAATTCATTATATTCTTCTTATTTAAATCAATATATTAAAGAAGAAAAATTGTCTGGGAAATTAAAAATAAAATTATTAATAAATACGATATTAAGTATATTTTCTGTTCCTTCTTTTATATTAAACTTAATAGCTTACCTTAATAAAAATGATATCGATGAATATATTATTATTAAAAATCCAGATTATAAAAAAGAAATAAAGATTAAAAAGAAGAAAAAATGGTATCAAAAAGCTAATTTTATTGTTTCATTAATTGGTATTGGTACAACACTCCTTTCTTCTTTTATAGCAAATATTGGTGAAACTAGTGGTTACAAGGTTGAAGTAAATGACTTTACTTTAACTAAAAAAATGACTGAAGAATTTAATGCTGGTGAATTAAATGCTTTAAATGGTGTTAATGCTGTTATAGAAAGTGATTCATTATCTTATAAGGTTACAGAATATAAACCAAAAATTGCTTCAACTGATAATCCGTTACCAATGATAATTGTAATGCCAGGATTTACTAGAACTAAAGCAACGATGTCTCAATATGCTATTGAGTTATCACGTAGAAATGCAATAGTTTTTACAATTGATCCAGGATGCCAAGGTGGAACGACTTTTAGCGGATATGATGAAAATAATGAAATGATTTCATCAACAGTTGGAAATAATGGCTTGGATTATTTACTTCAATATATTTATAACAATACTGAAGAGTATCCTTATATTGATAGAAATTGTATTGGTGCTGTTGGACATAGTGCAGGCGGCGGAAATGTTAATGCTTTAGCTGAAAAATTTGCAGGTAATAGTTATGAAGAATCAATTATAAAAGCTGTTTATATAAGTGGTTATATTAAAGTTAGTGCTGCAAATCGTTTTAAAAATTTAAGATGTAATGCTGCCATGAGTTATGCATATTACGATGAAGGTGCCTTTAGATATCAAGGATCAACGAGTGCATTTGAAATTATTGCTAAAAGATTTATAAATGAAGTTGATGGTAAAAATCTAGGGCATAGTGAAGCAATTATTGATTATGAATATGGTGATATGAATAATGGTACTTATCGAGTAATTCATAAAGAAGATATAAATCATTGTTTTGAAATGTATGATCCATTATCAATAAGTAATACGATAAATTTCTTTAGAAGATCATTATCTTTAGATACTAATATAAATGATAATAGTCAAACTTGGATGGTAAAGGAAATATTTAATGGCGTAAGTCTAGTTGGTGGTTTCTTATTTATATTTGCTTTAGCAGGATTCTTATTTGATGTTCTACCTTTATTTAGTAGAATGAGAAAATCTCGAGAAGATCATGCTCAATATGAAATTTTAAAAAAAGCTCAATATAGTGGCAAAGACATTTCTTTAGTAACTAAAGATGAATATAAATTAGATGATCATCCTCGTAAAAAAAGAATGATAGATAAAGTTTTATTTTGGGGAACTGTGGTTATTACAGCTATTATAGCTTGTTTAGATTATATTCCCTTAGCGCGTCTTAGTATGGATTGGTTTAGTAATGCAGCTAGTAACACATATACATATTTCTTTCCAGCGAGAATGATGAACGCAGTAATGCTATGGGCATTATTTAATGGAATTATAGGTTTAATTTTGATTTTTGGAATTAAAGTTATTGAGAATCTTTATTATAAGTTAACAAATCAAAAAGAATATATCTCTTGGTATCGATTTAAAGCATTAAAGATTAATTATAAAGATTTACTATTATCATTAGGATTAGCTGTAATATTATTCTTTATTTTCTATGGCTTAATTGAAATTCTATATTTAATTTTTCATCAAGATATGAGATTTATGTTAATTAGTGCTGCTCCTTTAAATGGAAGGATGATTGTTACTTGGTTAATTTACCTTGTTCCTTTCTTTATTTTCTATATTTCGAATTCTATTAGAGTAAATTTATCGATGGCTACTGAAGGATGGAGTGAATGGAAGGTGATGTTATTAGGAGCTATTGGGAATAGTGCAGGTTTAGTTTTTATTATAATAATAAATTATTTTGTCTATTTTAAAACAGGTACAGTTTATTATGGTTATTACTCAGCAACTGATACTAGCGAAATGTGGTTATTTATTAATATGGTATTTGGACTGATACCAATGATGTTTATATTACCAATTATAAATAGATATTTATATAAAAAGAGTGGAAATGTATATTTCGGATCAACACTTACATGCATGATTTTTATAATGATGTCGATTAGTGCTTCTGTTTCATATATTCCACTATAAGGAGGCTTAAAATGAATATTGGTGAAGAATCGTTAAAAAAACATTACGAATGGAAAGGCAAAATAGAAACAAAAGTTAGAGTAGATGTATCTAATAATGAAAATTTAATGTTAGCTTATACTCCAGGAGTAGCAACTCCTTGTATGAAAATAAATGAGGATGTTAATGAATCTTTTAATTTAACTAGACGCTGGAATACAATTCCAGTAATTACTGACGGTACGGCAGTTTTAGGACTTGGTGATATTGGGCCTGAAGCTGGAATGCCAGTTATGGAAGGCAAATGTGCTCTATTTAAAGCTTTTGGTGATGTAGATGCTTTCCCTATTTGTATTAAGAGTAAAGACACTGAAGAAATTATTAAAACTATTAAGCTAATTTCAGGAAGTTTTGGTGGTATTAATTTAGAAGATATTAGTGCTCCTAGATGTTTTGAGATAGAAAAGAGGCTTAAAGAAGAATTAAATATTCCAGTTTTTCATGATGACCAACATGGAACAGCTATTGTAACGCTTGCAGCTCTTATTAATGCATTAAAATTAGTTAATAAAAAAATCGGAGATATAAAAATTGTTATTAATGGTGCTGGAGCTGCTGGGGAAGCGATTGCTAAATTACTTATTTATTTTGGTGCTAATAATATAATTGTCTGCGATTCAAAAGGAATCATATGTAAAGGTGACCCAAGATTAAATAGTGCAAAAATAGAATTGGCGAAGATTACAAATTTAAAACATATTAAAGGGCATTTAATAGATGCAATGAAAGAAGCAGACGTATTTATTGGTGTTAGTGTTGCTAATTGTGTTAGTAAAGAAATGGTTAGATCAATGAATTATAAGCCAATTTTATTTACTTGTGCTAATCCAATACCAGAAATTGATCCAATGGATGCTAAAGAAGCTGGAGCATATATTATTGGTACTGGATCAAGTCAATACCCTAATCAAATTAATAATGTTTTAGTTTTCCCGGGATTATTTAGAGGGGCAATTGATGCTAAAGCCACAGATATTAATTTAGAAATGATGAAAGCGGCAAGCTTAGCAATTGCTAATACAATAAAAGAAGATGAACTAAAATTGGATTATATTTTACCTTATGCATTTGATAAAAATTCACACGCTAATGTAGCAAAAGCTGTTAAAGAAGCAGCAATTAAATGCGGGTGTATTAGGAAATAATTATTATTAATATTTATATAAAAACGAATGTTCATTCATTCGTTTTTATTTAGGGTTTAGATTAATTATTTACTTTATTTTTAAAGTATACGTAATTATTTTTTTGAATTTATATTTAAAATATTTAAAAATATATCGTTTTTGCAGGTTTTTTAAAATTTTTTAATATAAATAAAACTTAAAAAATTCAATCAAAATAATTCAAATAATATTTCATTGTTTTACTCTTAAATCAATAAATGTTAATATAATTTTAATGTTATCGTTAACATATTTAGTAAGATGAATAAAGAAAAAAGTCGAGTAACTATTAATGATGTCGCTAATTTAGCAAATGTTTCTGCACAAACTGTGTCACGTGCTTTTAATAATACAGGTTATATTAAAGAAGAAACTAAAAATAAAATATTAGAATGTGCTAAGAAATTAAAATATGTACCAAGCAAGACTGCTAGGAATTTTAGGAAAGGTGAAACTAAGAAGATTGCTGTTGTTTTTGATTCTTTGAAAAATTTATACTTTTCTATTTTAATTGATTATTTAGAAATTGATTTAAAAGAATTAGGCTATACTTTAGATGCTTATTTTGTTGAAAAACATACATTAACTAGAGAAATTTATGAAAATATAGTTTCAGAAGGTGATGAGGCTATTATTTCTTTACTTGAAGTCGATAAAGAAATCGATGAGTTAATAGATGTTTATAAATTACCAGTATTAATTGCTGGAAGAACAAGTGATTCTGATGTTATTAATTTTATTTCAGCAGATGATTTTAAAGGCGGCATGATTGCTGCTAATGAGTTAATTAAGGAAAAATGCCAAAATTTTCTATATTTAGGTGAAGTTCCTGGGATTATATGTTCAATTCTTAGATTTAATGGATTTAATGATGCTTTAAAAAAATATGGTATTACTCCAAAAGAAATTTATTGCTATCAAAATGTTGAAAAAGAATTAGATAAATTATCAAAAGAAAATTATAAATTTGATGGTATATTTTGTTTTAATGATATGATTGCATATAAAGTTAAAAAATATTTTAAAAACAAGAATGATATTTATATTATTGGGTATGATGGTTTAGCAAAAGATATTGATATATTAGAACCATTAAAATCAATAACAATTAAAAAAGATGAATTTGCTAAACGTATCGTTAGTAAGATAATTGATTTAATTAGTAAAAAAGAAGAAAAAGTACTACATGAATTAATAATTCCTGAATTAGTTAATTAAATTCGTTATTAAAGGAAGATTTAAATTATTATCAAATATGTTAACGTTAACATATTAACAATACTTAGAAAAAGGAGGAAATTATGAAAAAATCTAAAGTATTAATTGGATGCTTAACTCTTGCTGCTTTATTTACTGGTGTTGTAAGTTGTGGAAAAACTGATGAACAACCAGTAGAACCAGTGAAAGATAAATATTCTATCAAATTGACAAGTAATGCTAATGTATCTATTAAAGTTGGAGAAAGTTCAAATATATCATTTGAAATGTATAAAAATGATAAAGTTGATTCAAACTTAGACTTTGAATTTGAAGTTTCTAACGATAGTGTTATTTTTAACAAAGACACTAAAAAAGTAACTGCTAATAAAGAAGGCGAAGCAACTCTAACATTATGGATTAAAGATCATAAAGATGCAGGTACTATTTCAATAAATTTTAAAGTTGAGAAAAATGTTTATTTGATTAAATTAACAAGTAATAATAGTTTAAAAATTGAAACTGGAGCAACATCAGTTGTTAGTTTTGAAATGTATAAAAATGAAATATTAGATAACGAATTGGACTTTGAATTTGAAGTTTCTAATGATTCTATTACATTTGATAAAGAAACTAAAGCTATTACAGGATCAAAAGTTGGGGATGCTAGCTTAAATTTATGGATTAAAGATCATAAAGATAGTGGCATAATTACTGTTAATGTCAATGTTATTGAGGCTTTATTTGATGTTAGTGGTGGAGTAATTAAAGAAAGCGATGGTACATTAGTTTTTCCTGAAGAAAAAAATAGTGTTAATGGTGTTGGTAATGAAACTGCATATGAAGAAAATGAATATAGTGCCAAATTAAAGAAAACTGTTAAAGGTGATTTCGATTTAGAATTTAAGGTTAGTGATTACAAAGTTAAAGAAGGTGTTGCTTATCCTAAATTAATGATTTCTTTAGGTGGATCACATAATCAATTTTATGTTGCATATAAACCTAATGGCGAATATCGTGTAGAAACATTTACTAATTTTATTAATTCAACAGAAAATTATTCATATAATTATGGCGGAGCTTGGGTTAATTCTAATAATTTTGAGAATTTTGATACCAACGCTGAACATACATATAAAATAAGTGTCGAAGGTGGTTTATATCATCTATATATGGATGGTAATGAACTTAGTATGAATCTTGATGGAACAACAAAATTAATTGCTAGAAGTTTTAGTGATTATACAAGTGAATTACCAGTTAGAATTTCTACTAATGGAGTAAGTGCTAAAGTTAGTGATATTAAAGTTACTCAAAAGGAAAGTTCAAAAGCATTTTATTATTTGAATGATACATATATTAAAGACGTAACTACTAATGGATTTAAATTAATTGCTGCTCAAGGAGGGTGGAATAATAAAGATCAAGATATTAACAGAATTAGTTTATTAAAGAAAGTCGATAACAATGTTGCCTTAACATTTAAGTTAAAAGCTTCTAAAACTATGACTGATGGTAAATTTATGGCTGAATTAGGTGGTAATATTGTTATGGTTAATTATAAAAATGATGTTATCAGTTGTAATATTAATGGAATTGGTCATGATTGGGATGATGTTGCAGCTAATGGAGCAACTTATAATGAATTAACCGTTAAAATTATTAGAAACGAAGGTAACATTAAAGCTTATATTAATGATATTGAACTTAGAAATTATGATAATGCTCAAAGTGGTGATTATGTTAAATTCTCTATTTTTAATGAAGCTGAAGCTGATAAAGATGTAACTATTGAACTAAGCGACTTATCTATAGGAAATATATAATATTATTTATAAATTTTAGTACAATAAAAATCCTGTTTTGCAGGATTTTTATTTTAAAAGCAAAGATTTTTTATCATTTATTATTTAGACATTTTAAACATTATGTCAAAAATTTTGACAATTAGATGTTATTGTCTAAAGAATTATCTCTTAAATATATTTAAACTTAAGTCGTTCAAATTAAGGAGGACTTATTTATGTATTATGGAGCAGGAACTTATGAAGCATTTGTAAAACCTAGAAAAGTAGAAGGTGTCGATAAAAAGAATGCTTATATTATTGGAACTGGTTTAGCCGGTCTAAGTGCAGCTTTTTATTTAGTTAGAGATGGTCAAATGAAGGGGAGTCACATTCATTTATTTGAAAAAATTGATTTAGCTGGTGGAAGTTGTGATGGCCGAAAAGATATTACAAAAGGGTATTACATGAGAGGTGGTAGAGAAATGGATAATCACTTCGAATGTATGTGGGACATGTTTAGAGATGTTCCATCAATTGAGCATGCTGGTCAATCAGTATTAGATGAATATTATTATTTAAATAAAGATGATCCCAATTATTCATTATGTAGAGCAACTATCAATAGAGGCGAAAATGCAGAAACTGGAGATAAATTTACTCTTGATAAAGAAGCTAAAAAAGAATTATTAAAATTATTTTTAACTCCTGAAGAAGAATTAGAAGATAAAAAGATTAGTGATTTATTTGATGATCATTTTTATAAATCTAATTTCTGGCTTTATTGGCAAACAATGTTTGCATTCCAAAGATGGTCAAGCGCATTAGAAATGAAAAGATATTTACAAAGATATGTTCATCATATTGATGGGTTACCAGATTTTAGTGCACTTAGATTTACTAAATATAATCAATATGAATCAATGATATTACCTTTAGTTAAATATCTAGAAAATAAAGGAGTAAAAATTGAGTTTGGTATTGATGTTAAAAATGTAATCTTTGATATAAAAGATAATAAAAAAGTTGCTAAAGAAATAATTTATATTAAAGATAATCAAGAGTGTAAATTAGATTTAGTGGAAGATGATTTGGTATTTATCACTAATGGGTGTTGTACTGATTCTAGTTGTTATGGTGATCAAAATAATGCTCCAGATTTATCTAAATTAGTTGATGGTAAAGGTGAAAGTTGGGATTTATGGGAAAACATTGCTAAACAAGATAAATCATTTGGTAATCCACTTAAATTTTGTAATAATATCGAGAAAACTAATTGGATGAGTGCAACAATTCAAACTAGTGATGATTATGTTATTTCTTTAATAGAAAAAATTTGTAAAAGAGATCCTCGTAGCGGAAAAGTTACTACTGGCGGAATTGTTACTATTAAGGATAGTGAAGATAATTGGTTCTTATCTTGGACTATTAATAGACAACCTCAATTTAGATCACAAAATAAAAATGACATACTAATATGGGTCTATGCTTTAACTACTAATAAAAATGGTAATTATATTAAAAAGCCAATGAAAGAATGTAGTGGAAAAGAAGTGTGTGAGGAATGGTTGTATCATATTGGATGTGATTTATCACGTATTGAAGAAATTGCTACTAATAGATGCAATACAACAACATGTTATATGCCTTATATTGATGCTTTCTTTGAACCTAGAAAAAATATTGATCGTCCAAAAGTAGTTCCAGATGGAGCAATTAATTTTGCCTTTATTGGTCAATTTGCTGAAACTCCACGTGATACTATATTTACTACTGAATACTCAATTAGAACTGGTATGGAAGCTGTTTATACATTGCTTAATATTGATAGGGCTGTTCCTGAAGTTTGGGGTAGTGTATACGATATTAGGGAACTTCTTAGAGCTACTTATTATGCTTTAGATAAAACTAAATTATTAGATAGTGATGCAGTTAATAATGTTGAAAAGGTTGCTTTAAAGGTAGCTTATAATAAAATAAAAGATACTGATATTGGTAAATTGCTTAGAGATTCAAAATTATTTTAAAAGTTGTAATTAAATAAAAGACAGTTGGAGTTAGCTATTAAACTAGTACTAAAACTGTCTTTTTATTTACTAATTTTAATATATAAATATTGCTTTAAGAAAACTTTTATAAATATTACTCGTCTATTTCTTTAAAAACTTCAGCAATAGACTTATTAATTTGCAATTTTATTTTTCGATGTACTTCGAGTTTTTCTTTATTAATAATTACAATATTATCACCATAAAAATAGTCAATTAAACTAGCGGCCGGATAAACTTTTAAACTAGTTCCAGCAACAATTAATAAGTCTGCTTCTTGTAAAGCAATAATAGCTTTAGTCATAACTAATTCATTAAGTGGTTCGCCATATAAAACAACATCTGGTTTAATTAATCCTCCACATTTTGTGCAATAAGGAACATTACTCATATTTAAAATTTCTTCTAAAGAGTAAAGTTTTGCGCACTTTTCGCAATAATTACGGTGAATTGATCCATGTAATTCTACTACATTTTTACTTCCAGCAATTTGATGAAGACCATCAATATTTTGAGTTATTATAGTTAAATTTTTCTTTTTTTCTAATTTAGCTAAATAAGTATGAGCATAGTTTGGTAATGCATTTTTATTAATCATAAACTCTCGATAGAATTTAAAAAAAGTGTCAGTGTGCTCATAAAAATAATCATGAGACAACATAATTTCATAAGGCATGCCATATTTTGATTTTAAATTATATAAACCCTTTTCACTTCTAAAATCAAGTATTCCACTTTCAGTAGAAACTCCTGCTCCACCAAAAAAGACAATCTTATTTGCTTTTAAAATTAATTCTTTAAGTTCTATTAAATCTTTGTCCATATTTTTATTTTAACACTATAGAACATCTTTATCTTGAATAAGTTAAAATATATTTTAAAATATCTAATTATGGAAAGTAAATTAGTCGATGATTTAAATTTTAAAAGAGTTAAAAGGGTTTGCTTTGTTGAAATTATTTTGAATTATATATTAACTATCATTAAATTTGTTGGTGGATTTATTAGTGGAAGTAATTCATTAATTAGTGATGGTATTAATTCTTTAGGGGATATTGTTAGTTCTACAATATTTTATATTGGGAATAAAATATCTAATAAAAAAGCTGATAGCTCACACCAATTTGGTCATGAAAAAGTAGAAGCTTTAATATGTTTAATATTTTCATTAACTTTAACTTATTTAACTATATTTTTAATATATAACAATGTTTTATCAATAATTAATAAAAACTATATAAAAGAAACTAACGAATTATTTTTGGTTGGTTTAATAATGGGTTTAAGTGCCTTATTTATTAAATTTTTCTTATTTATTTATACATTTATTAATTCAAAAATAACAAAATCTAATCTTTTAAAAACTCAAGCTATTGATCATTTAAGTGATTCTTTATCAACATTTATTTCAATAATGTCTTTATTAGTTATTTATTTTATACCTAATGATTATTCAAAAATTATTGATCCAATTGGATCAATAATGATTGGATTAATTGTAATTATTAGTTTATTAAAAATTATATATGATAATTCTAAAATTTTATTAGATTCATCAATTAACAAAGAAAAATTAGAAAAAATTAAAAAAACGATTTTATCTGTTAGTGGTGTATATCATATTGATAATATAAGAACTAGGGTTATTGGTAATCATGTATTAATGGAAGTAGAAATTAGTTGTAATGGTAGATTATCGTTAGAAGAATCTCATCAAATAAGTGAAAACGTACGTGATATAATAATAAAAGATTTTCCAGAAGTAAAACATGTTTTAGTTCACGTTAATCCACTAGACCATCAAAATGAAAACGATTTGTAAGAGTGGCGGAATTGGTAGACGCGTTAGTTTCAGAAGCTAATGATTATATCGTGGGAGTTCGAGTCTCCTCTCTTACACCATTTATAAGTTAAAAGATTATTGATTGATAGACTTCAAATTTATGTTTAATGTTAGCTATTTACTTAATAAAAATCAATTAATTTTTTTAAATGTTAATTTACAAATCATTCG
>DJQS01000015.1 GCA_002438785.1 Caryophanales bacterium UBA6380
AAAAATAAAGAATTGACGTTTTTCTTTTGTACATCTGTCTAGTTTTCAAAGATCTCTTGCACGTTCATATCTCTATGAAATATTCATTTCTCATCGCGTGCTTGTATATAATACAACAAGAAATATAGCTTGTAAAGTGCTTTTTTTAATTTTTTTTATTTTTTTATTTTACCTAATTTCTACTATTTTTCTTCAATATTTATTATCTATTCATAGCTAGAAATTATGTTCTATATGAGATAACATTTTAATTTTCGTTATTCATATATTAATAGATTAGTATTTTAAGCTCTATTTTAAAAAGTTTCTAATTCAAATTACTTGTTTTTAAAATAATCAAGAAATTCACATTATTAAATAAGTTAATATTCTCAAATCACAATGAAATTAAATAGACTATAAATTGAAATATGTATAATCTTAAATATATTATAAAATTAAGATAATAATAAATCGTTAAATATAATTCACGCTATCTTAATATATCAAGCAAAAAATTAATGCCTATTATATTACTAGTACTAAATGAATTTAGTTCTATTCTCATTTTATAAGTTCTTACATTTCTATTTATATTTAATTAATAATCTATAAAATAGCATTCATCAATTTTAATACAAATAAATTAACGATTATTATTTTAATTATAAAAATTAAATTTATACTAGGTGAGACTAACTTCTTCTAACCTCTTTTTTTATATACATAAAGAATTCAATTAAATATTTAATATTTATAAATACTATATATATTTTATAAGCAATTTATAGTTATGGTTTAAAAACACAATTTCATGCAAAAGTTCAACCTATATTAATATGATAATAAAATAATCATTTAGGAAATATTTAGAACAAGATTAATTCAATTTATTAATTTCGAAAATTTTTATATATTAGTATATAAAAAATGTAATTTTAATCACAAAAAAAGATCTTGCTAAGCGCAAGACCCAAATTTTATTCAACACCAACTATAAAACTATATATAGGTTGATTTCCATCTCTAATATCACAATCAATATCCTTATAAGTTTTGTTAAAATATTCTTTGATTTCTTCAGCTTCCTCTTTAGTAACATCTTCACCAATTAAAATAGTTAAAATTGAACTATCTTCATCAACAAGATTTTTAACAAGTTCTTTTAAAGCATCAATTTTATCTTTAAAAGAGGAAATTATATCCTTACTTTCTTTTATTGCCATAAATTCATCTTTATGAACGGTTATACCATTAATCTCAGTATCTTTAATAGCAAATGTAACAGCACCGCTTTTTACACTTTTTAAAGCTTCGTTCATATTTGATATATTAGTTTCAACATCTAAATCACTAGAAAAATTCATAGCACTAACGATGCCTTGCATGATTGTTTTAGTTGGAATTACAATAACATTAACTTTATCTTTTAAAACTTCCTTAGCTTGGTTAGCAGCTAAGATAATATTGCCATTATTTGGTAAAATAAATACATTTTTAGCATTAACTTCTTCAATTTTCTTTATAAAATCTTGAGTTGAAGGGTTCATTGTTTGCCCACCACTAACAATGCCATCAACATTTAGTTCATTAAAATATTCATCAATTCCTTTACCACTACTTGTTACAATTAAAGCATATTCTTTTAATGCTTTTTTAGGGGCAGATAATGGAGCAGAAGATATTTTAGCAGCTGCACTTTTCTCCGAATCCTTTTTATTTTGCTCATTAAATAGGATTTCGTTATGTTGTTCTGTCATGTTTTCAATTTTTACTTTAAGAAATTCTCCAAAATTTTGAGCATAACTAAGAATGTTCCCAGGATTCATTGTATGAACATGAACCTTAACAATATCATCGTCTTGAACAACTACTAATGAATTACCATGACTATTTAATACACTAGTAAATCTATTTTTTTGAAATGTCTTTTTTGTAGAATCAGGCCCTAATCGCATAATAAATTCAGTACAATAACCAAATTCATCATTCTCATCATCAGCTGCAACCTGTGCTGAACCTTTCGTATCGACTGCAGTTACCTCATTTTTATCTATAAATTCACCATGAAGTGCACTGTTCATTCCTTCTAAAATTTTTACTAAACCAGCACCACCACTATCAACAACTCCCACTTCCTTTAATATAGGCAATAAATTAGGGGTTCTTTTTAAGGATTCTTTAGCCTCTAATAAAATAATATTAAACGCTTCTTCAACACTCATATCTTTTGTCACGCGATGAGCAAGTTCATCACTTGCTTCTCTAATAACTGTTAAAATAGTACCCTCTACTGGTTTAATAACAGCTTTATATGCAACATTTTTCCCAGAAATAAAAGCTTCACTAAGTTCAATAGCGTCAACACATTTTTTATCCTTCATTCCTTCAGCAATACCGCGGAAAATTTGACTAGTAATAACACCGCTATTACCACGAGCACCCATTAATAACCCTCTTGAAAACACTTTGGTTATTGAATAAATATCGTTATCATTACGGTTCATAATTTCTTTAGCACCGCTTTGCATAGTCAAATTCATATTCATACCTGTATCACCATCAGGTACAGGGAAGACATTTAATGCATCCACTTCAGGATAATTGTTATATAAATGGTTAGCACCACTAATAAGCATATTCTTAAATAATTCACCATTAATTTGTTTCATAAAAACACTCCAAACTAATATTAAAGATCACGAAGTTCTTCTACATAGATGTTGATTTTGCTAAAAATTGGACCATATTTCTTATTTAAATTATAAGAAAGACCCTTATAAAGCTCATGAGAAACTTCACTAATTTTTATTCCATAAGCCATAATTACATGAACTTCAACAACATACTTATTTTTTTCTTTAGTAATAAGTATGCCCTCTAAATAATTATTTCTATTTAAAATCGTAGCTAATTGGCTTTTCAAATTTTTGATTTTCGTTAATCCGACTACACCATAAGTAGAAGTGCACACATCACCAATTAGTTCTGCGATTTCTTTTTCTCCAATTTTTATTTCAATGTTATTAACACTCTTAATATCTTTTGCCATACTCGAGGCTATTATATCACACTTTATAATTTTAAAATAGCATAATTATTATCTATTATTAGTCTTATTTTTATGTTTCTTTATTGGTTTAATAATCTTATATTAAATGAAAAAATCTTCGATGCAATCAAACTTATTTTAGTTATAATTGTTTTATTTTATTATGTAAAAATATCTAATAGGTGTTTTTGTCAATCAAAAATTATATGTTCTTAGGATAAATAATTTAGATTAGTTCTTTTAAAAATAATTTAAATATTAATTAAAGATTTAAATTTTAATAAAAAATTCATTGCGTAAAAAAAGCGCACTTTAATGCGCCTTATTTGATATTTAAAATTGGTTAATATTATTTAGCTTGAGCCATTACTTCTTCAGCAAAGTTATCGACTCTTTTTTCTAAACCTTCGCCAACTTGATAACGTACAAAGGTTAAAACTTCATTATGATTTTGTTCTAAAATTTGTTTAACAGTTTGTTTACCATCGCCCATTAAAAATGCTTCATCGAGCAAAGTCATTTCACTTAATTGCTTATTAACTTTACCTTTTATAATGTTTTCTAAGGCAGCGGCAGGTTTATTTTTCAACTTTTCATCATTTTTTGCAGCTTCTAATTGAATTTTCTTTTCTGCTTCTAATACATCTAATGGAATATCATTTTGTGATATATATTTTGGATTATTAGCAGCAATTTGCATAGCAATTTGTTTAGCAAGAGTTGGATCAGCTTCTTTTAAAGTAACCAAAACACTAATTTTACCGCCCATATGGATATAAGATCCGATATTTGCACCTTCAACATAAGCAAATCTTCTAAATGAAAGTTTTTCACCTAGCTTAACAGTAGCATTTGTAAATAAAGTCTCAACATATGGCTTGACTTCATCGATTGTTTTATATTCCCCATGTAAGACAACATCAGCAACTTCCTGAACTAATTCTTTAAATGGATCACTTTTGGCGACAAAATCAGTTTCACAATTAACTTCAACAATTGCCCCTTTTCCACATTTATCGCAAACTTTAACAAATGTTAAACCTTCAGCTGCAATACGATCAGCTTTTTTAGCAGCTTTAGCAATACCTTTTTCTCTTAACCAATCACATGCTTTATCTACATCATCATGACATTCTTCAAGTGCATGCTTACAATCCATCATGCCAGCACCTGTTCTTTCTCTTAAAACTTTAATTAATGCAACATTGGCCATAAAATACCTCCTTATGGTTTTATTTATTCAGCTTTTGGAGCCTCTTCTTTATTAGTCTCTTCTTCTTTGACTTCAGTTTTTTCAAACTTTGCTCTTCTTTCTTTTTCTTTCTCTAATCTTTCTCTTTGAAGTTCACGTCTTGCTGCAAGTCTTAAAGCATTTTCTCTATCAGCTTGTCTAACAGCATCTTTCATCGTTACTTCTTCACCTTCATCTTTAGTATAAGCTACTTCTGGAAGTCCACCTTTAGCTTCGACGATTGCATCAGCTAAAGTTGTGATAATTAAAGTAATAGATTTTTGAGCATCATCATTTCCAGGAATAACATAATCAATTGGATCAGGATTACAATTAGTATCGCAAATAGCAAATACAGGAATATTAAGTTTATTAGCTTCTCTAATAGCATTATATTCAATAGTTGGATCAACAACAACTAACGCATTAGGAACTTTTCTCATTTCTTTAATGCCTTCAAGGTTTTTAGCTAATTTTTCTTTCTCTTTTCTTAATGCAGAAGCTTCTTTTTTAGGTAAATTTTCCCATGCACCTTCTTCTTCGCTTGTCTCTAATTCTTTTAATTTTCTAATTCTTGTTTGAATAGTTTTAAAATTAGTTAAAATTCCACCAAGCCATCTATTAGTAATATAGAATGAGCCGCTTCTTAATGCTTGTTCTTCAACTATTTGTTTTGCTTGTTCTTTAGTACCAACAAATAATACTTTGCCACCATCTTCTACAATTTCTTTTAATTTTAAATAACTAGCTTCTAAGCCTTCTTTAGATTTATTTAAATCGATAATGAAAATTCCATTTCTAGGACAATAAATAAATGGCTTCATTTTAGGATTCCATTTTTTTGTCTGATGACCATAATGAACACCAGCTTCCAATAACTTCTTCAAAGTAATAATTTGTGCATTAGGATCATGTACAATTGCTTCCATAACATTTTCTGTTTTTTCTTCTACAGGTGCAGTAACCTCAACTTTTTCTTCGCTCATTTAAGAGACCTCCTATTTGTTAAACCTCCATTACTTCGAACTTCATCCCTTATAAATAATTTTATAAGACTAGGATAAAGAATTCATAATGTGTGTATTCTTTTGTAAATTCACAAAAGTGTGATAATTATAACACTAATGATTAACTTTTTTCAACATTTTATAAGACAAATTCAATTGTCTAAATCATCTTTAGATTTTATAGGAAAAAATTTATTATATTGTTCTTTTAATATTTCTTTATTCACATGAGTATAAATTTGTGTAGTATTTATTGAACTATGGCCTAATAATTCTTGAATAGTTCTTAAATCAGCACCGCCTTCTAATAGTGAAGTAGCAAATGTATGACGAAGTTTATGAGGATATAAGTCGATATTCACATTGGCTTTTTTTGATATTTCCTTCATGATAAATTCTAAACCTCGTGGTGTTAATTTATTTCCTTTTAAATTAAGAAAGAAATATAGATTTAAATTATGATTACCAGTTTTTAAAATCAATTCTTTTCTTAAACCTTTTCCGTATTCAATCATCGCATTTTTTGCATTTATTGAAAAAGGAACAAGTCTTTCTTTATTACCCTTACCTAAAACTTTGATAAAACGATCATTAAAATTAATATCATTGATTTTTAAATTAATAATTTCACTATTACGCATACCACTGCTAAACATTAACTCCAAAAGAGCTAAATCTCTTTTTACTAAAAAGTCTTTTCGCTCGTATGTCTTTTCTATTAAATTAACGAACTCATTTAAATAAAGAACTTCAGGATATTTTACATCAGTTTTAAAACTTTTCACTCCAAGTAAAGGATTGCTAACTATGTACTTTTCATCATAAAGAAACTGATAATAATGTTTTAATGTACTAGTGATTCTTCTTATAGATCTTTTATCGAATTTTTTATCATTTAAACAAAACTTTATAAAACTTCGATATATTTCTTTATCAACATTTTCTAATAATAAATCATGATTATAAAGAAAATCATCGAATAAATCGATATCGTGCTTGTAAGAAATAATTGTATTATTAGAGTACTTCCTTAAATATTTTAAATAAGAAAGAAATTCATTTTCGTATTTATTCATTTATTTGCTTTTTAAAATCATTGACTTCTTTCAATGATCTATTAATGATATCATCTTTTTTTATATAGTTAGCACGATAAATAATTCCAAAATTAGCGTTCATTGGACTGAATGAATTAATACCTGTATGAGTAATATAACGAGTTAATGCTCCTAAGACAGTATTAAATGATAATTTTTTATATTGAATATTTTTTATTCTAAAATAAATATAATAAGCAGCTAATAAACCACTTGCCGCACTTTCTACGTAGCCTTCAACTCCCGATAATTGACCGGCTATATAAATATTAGGATTTACTTTCAATGAATAATCATCATTTAATATTTTTGGTGCAAAAATATAAGAATTTCTATGCATTAATCCATAACGCACAAATTTTGCATTCTCTAATCCAGGAATCATATGAAATACTCTTTTTTGCTCATTATAGGTTAAATTAGTTTGAAAACCTACAATGTTATAAAAATTACCAATCAAATCATCCTGCCTAAGTTGAACAACAGCATAATGAAGAGTATCATTATGTTCTAAACCCTTTGGCTTTAATGGACCAAAACGTAAGGTATCAATACCTCTAGAAGCCATAACCTCAATTGGTAAGCATCCTTCGAAATAGTTTTTATCAAAATCATGCAATAATGCTCTTTTAGCATTAATAAGTTCTTTTACAAAAGATTCATATTCTTCTTTATTCATCGGACAATTTATATAACTATCATCGCCTTGTTCATATCTAGATTTATAGTAAACTTTACTAAAATCAATTGAATTTTTTTCAACAATAGGTGCACTTGCATCAAAAAAATTAAAACATTTTTCTCCCGTTATTTCTGAAATTTTATCAAGCAATTTTGAACTTGTTAAAGGTCCAGTTGTAATTAAATTTATGCCATCTTTAATAGAATCTACATCTTCATAAATTATCTCAATATTAGGATTTGATTTAATTTTATTCGTTATATATTTTGCAAACTCATATCTATCAACAGCAAGCGAATCTCCAGCATTAACTTCACTAAATGCACTAGCTTCCATCATCAGTGAACCCATCGTTTTAATTTCTTCTTTTAATAAACCACATGCATTATCTAACTTTTTTGATTTTAGAGAATTAGAACATACAAGTTCCCCAAATAAATCAGTGTGATGAGCTTCGGATTGAACTAATGGTCTTTTTTCATATAGTTTTACTTTGATGCCATGATTAGCTAAAAAATTACTAGCTTCACACCCAGCTAAACCAGCACCAATTACATTAACAATCATTCTTTTTTGTCATCCTTATTTAAAGGTTCAACATAATCGCATTTTGGATAATTACTACACCCGTAAAAATATCCTTTTTTGCTCTTTCTTTTAACAAGACTTGCACCACATTTTGGGCAAATTCTATTTTCTGAAGGTTCATCAATTGATTCAATATAATGACATTTAGGAAAATTACTACATCCAATAAATTTTTGACCTTTTTTATTATAACGATAAACTAATGGCGCGCCACAATTTGGGCAATTTCTACCAACTTCAACCGCTTTATCCTTTTCTTCTTTTTTTATATATTTACAAGTAGGATAATTCGAACAAGCTATAAAATCGCCATATCTCCCATGACGCTTAACAAGTCTAGACCCACATAATGGACAAAACTCATCAATATATTCTGGCTCATCTTTATACATAGTTTTCTTTACTTCTTCAAAATGAGTAATAAATGGCTCGTAAAAAGACTTTAAAACTTGTAATTCATCCTCGGTACCTTCACTAATTTTATCTAGATCTGTTTCCATATTGGCAGTATATTCGGTATTCATTAAATCTGGAAAATATTTAGTAAGAACTGTGCTGGTTTTTATACCTTGTTCAGTTGGTGTTACAACTCCTTTTTCACTGATAATATATTTTCTAGCAATCAAAGTTTGAATAGTTGATGAATATGTAGAAGGTCTACCAATTCCTTCATCTTCCATAAGTTTTACAATTCTTCCTTCACTATAACGTGTTGGAGGTTGAGTAAACTTTTGTTCTTTTTTAATTTCTTTAAAAGAATAAACATCATTTAAGTTGAAGATATAGTTACTTTTTTCATCTTTTTCATCGACTTTTAAGGCATCATAACCATCAAAAATTATTGTATTTTCGTCATATTTAAATAAAACATCGTTTGATTTAAAAACATTTTGAGTAACTTCAACTATTTTATCACTCATTAAGCTTGCAAGTGTTCGATTATAAATCAACTTATATAATTTGAATTCATGATCACTTAAATATTTTTTAATACTTTCAGGAGTTCTATCTAAACTAGTAGGTCTAATTGCTTCATGAGCATCTTGTGACATTATAATTTTTTTTGAATTTTTAGAAGGTCCCTTATAATAATTTAAACCAAATTTTTCAATTATATAATTTTTTGCTAGAGCTATAAATTGATCACTAAGTTTAGTAGAATCAGTTCTCATATATGTAATTAAGCCTACCAATCCTTCTTCACCAATCTCTTTTCCTTCGTAAAGTTTTTGAGCAATTGAAGTTGTTTCACGTGTTTTAAATTTATATTTACTAAATGCTTCTTGTTGCAATGTAGAAGTTCTAAAAGGTTCCTTTGATGGGACAGCACGTTTATTTTTATTAATTTGATAAACAATTACATCTTTTGAGCAATTAGATAAAATTTCTTCCGCTGTTTTCAAATCATTAATTTTCACTTGTTCATTTTTATACTTATAAAAATCTAAATTAATTACATCGCCATCTTTTTCAATAGAAGCAATAATTTGATAATATTCTTGAGGAACGAAATCTTTAATTTCTTTTTCATGATCACAAATTAACTTTAATGTTACACTTTGTACTCTACCTGCAGATTGACTATTAATTCTACTTTTTATTAAAGATGAAATTTTAAAACCAATAATACGATCGATAATTCTTCTTGTTTCTTGAGAATGGACTAAATTCATATTAATAATTCGTGGATTCTCTATAGCGTGTAAAATTGAGTTTTTAGTAATTTCATGAAATTCCAACCTTTTAGTACTATCTATTGGTAAATTTAAGACCATTGCTAAATGATAAGCAATTGCTTCACCTTCTCGATCAGGGTCTGTTGCTAAAATTACTTCTGTAGCTTCCTTAGCACTCTTTTTTAATTCTTTTACAACTTTTGTTTTGTCTTTATTAATTATATAAGTAGGCTTAAAATCGTGATCAACATCAACGCCTAGGCCTCCCTTCCCACTAGTTGCTAGATCACGGATATGACCAACACTAGCTTCAACCTTATAATCTTCTCCTAGATAATGACCTATAGTTTTACTTTTCGCAGGCGATTCAACAATAACTAATTTCATAAATGTCCTCAGGTGAATAAATATAATGATATAAAATAGTTTTGTAAAGTAAAAAAATTTAAAAAAAGAATAATTAAATATATATAAGATATATATATTAATTAATATTTTATATTTTTATAGGGATGTTCAATAAACTCTTTAAATCATTTATATTTTCAATCATCTCCGCACCTTGTTTAATTAAAAGGTTGCAATAACTTTCCTCGTCACATCTAAAAGGTAAACAGCCTACACTTTTACCATAATTTAATCCATAATTAACAGTTATTCGAGTTCCACTATTATATTTAGCTTCAGCGACAAAAATTGAATCGCCTAAAGCAGCAATTATCCTATTTCTCCATCTAAAGTTTTCTTGCTTAGGCTCAGTTCCATAAGGATATTCGCTTAAAATTAAACCACCATTTTCTAATATATCTTTATAAATTTGTTCGTTTTCATGTGGATAACATCTACCTATGCCATTCCCCAAAACAGCAATAACTTTTTTATTACTATAAAGTGCAGCCTTAATACCACAAGAATCAATTCCTTTTGCTAAGCCACTAATTATCACAACATCATTTGGTAATTCTTTAACAAGTTTATCTGTTAAATTTCTAGCATATAAACTTGATATTCTACTTCCTATCACTGTAAGTTTTTTAAATTCTTTATTTAATAGTTTAATATCACCTTGATAATAAACAATAAATGGTGGTGTATTTAAGACTTGCTTAAATAATTCAGGATAATCATTTGATATTAAAGAAATATAATCAAATTTTGTCCTATTTATAACATCTTGTATTTCTTCATTAGTGGGCGGACTTTCTTTTGCCTTTATAAAATTAAAAATTTTTTGCCAATCTCCTTCAAATTTATTTGAAAGAAATAATAATAATTCATTTGCCTTCATTTTATTACCTCTAATAACAAGTCGTAATAAAAATAAAAAAAATAGGGGTATTAAAATAATTTAATTTTTTTAATACTTACAGGAGCGTAACTAAAACGATGGAATCCTTTTATCGGACCATATTTATTTAATGCTAAAAGATGTTTTTTAGTTCCATAACCTTTATTGTTTTTTAAATCATATTCTGGATAAATTTTATCCATTTGAATCATATAATGATCACGACATACCTTAGCAATGATACTAGCAGCAGCAACACATTCACATAAAGCATCACCATGCGGTAAAGATATAACTTTGATGTCTTTATATTTTAGAGGCATACAATCGGTTATTATTAATTGGGGGTTTACTTTCATATTATTTAAAGCCTTCATCATAGCTAATTTGCTTGACTCATAAATATTAATTTTATCAATTGTTTCACTATCAACGTAACCAATTCCATAGGCGATACAATTTTTAATAATTTCTTTAAACAATATCTCTCTTTGCTTAGAAGTTAGTTTTTTAGAATCATTTATTAAATCATTACGATAACTAGGTGGCAAAATAACTGCAGCAGCGACAACAGGACCACATAAAGGCCCTCTACCTGCTTCATCTGTCCCAGCTATTAATTTGACATTATTTGAATAATACTGTTGTTCAAAATCTAACATAAATTAAACTTATCCAATGTATATTTGCATATGGCTCCGTTTTTAAATTCATTTAAAAGAATTAAACTAGCCTTATTGATATCTAACTCATTATTTTTAAGTAAAAACCCTCTATTCTTAGCTATTTCTTGCAAAATTATTTGATTCGTTGATACGTTTTTCAATTTATATTTGTTAAATAAATCACTTAAGTGGTTCTTTTTTAAAAAATTTAAGCAATAATCTGTTAATTCTTCAATAGGCAAAACTTGTTCTTTAATTGACCCAATTAAACCCAAATTTATTCCTTTAATTCGATCCTCAAATTGAGGTTGTAACACACCAGGAGTATCAAGAAGCATTAAATTATTAACTTTAACCCATCTAACATTTCGTGTATAACCAGGAATATTAGCGACTTTAGTTATACATTTTTTTGCAATAAAATTAATAATAGTTGATTTACCAACATTTGGGATGCCAACAATAATAGCCTTAGTTAATACATTTTTGAGCCCCTTTTTCTCCATTTTTTTCTCTTTTTCTTTGCAAAATTCCATCATTTTATCGATTATTAAATTATAATCTTTTTGTGTTTTTAGATTAACTAAAATAGCTTTATTTCCGTTTGAATTAAAATAGTTAACCCATTTATTAGTTTCAGATGTATCACAAAGATCTTTTTTTGTTAGAACATATAAGATTGGTTTTTTATTAATTACTTGTTCAATATAATAATTTTGACTTGATATGGGGGCTCTACTATCAATTACTTCAATTACAAAATCCACCATCTTAAGTGATTCTTCAATCTTAATAATGGTTTTTTTCATATGACCAGGAAACCAATTTATATTTGTTTTTATCTCTTCATTCATAAATTCTCTACTATTATAACATTTCATGAAAAATAAAAGGAACATTATTAGTGTTCCTTTTTTGTCACAATATTTTTTTAATAAATAATAACTATTTAAGAATTTGTTTAATTCTTGCGGATTTACCACTTCTTTCACGTAAATAGAAAATCTTGTGTCTTCTTACTTTACCTTTTTTAAGAACTTCAATATTAGCAACGTTAGGTGAATGAATTGGAAATACTCTTTCAACTCCAATTGCACCAGACATCTTTCTAATAATAAATGTTTCAGCAATTCCACTTCCTCTACGTGCAATAACTACACCTTCGAAAACTTGGATTCTACTTTTTCCATTTTCAGTAATTCTTACAGAAACTTTAACTGTATCACCACTTGAAAAAGCTGGAACATCCTTTCTTAATTGGGTAGCAGTAACTTCTTTGACTAAATTTTTATTCATCTTAAGCTCCCCCTTTCTTATCGTTCTCTTAACGTTCTTGTAAATGTGACTTTTATATTGGACCGTTCGTATCACTTAAAAGTGCTTTAATATTTTATCTAGATTCAATGATTATTGTCAATAAGAAATAATCATTCAAGTTCAAATGCCCCTGTATATAATTGATAATAGACGCCCTTAGCTTTAATTAAATCATCATGAGTTCCTCTTTCAATAATTCTGCCATGATCTAAGACCATTATAACATCACTATTTTGAATGGTTGAAAGTCTATGAGCTATAACAAAAACTGTCCTTCCTTTCATCAAATTATCCATGCCTTTAGTAACAATTGCTTCTGTACGAGTATCAATAGATGAAGTTGCCTCATCTAATATCAATACTGGTGCATTATTTACAGCAGCCCTAGCAATTGATAAAAGCTGTCTTTGCCCTTGTGATAAGTTTGCCCCATCATTTGTTAAATATGTGTTATAGCCTTGAGGCAATCTTTCAATAAAGCTATCAGCGTTAGCAAGCTTTGCAGCTGCAATACATTCTTCATCAGTTGCATCAAGTTTACCATATCTAATATTATCCATAATTGTACCAGTAAACAAATTAGTGTCTTGAAGAACCATGCCTAAACTTTTTCTTAAATCTTTTTTACATATTTTATTAATATTTATCCCATCATATCGTATTTTTCCATCAGCAATATCATAAAATCTGTTTAAAAGATTGGTAATTGTTGTTTTCCCTGCACCTGTTGCACCAACAAATGCAACTTTTTGTCCTGGTTTAGCATATAAATTAATATCGTGTAAAACAATTTTATTAGGAACGTAGCCAAAATCTACATCATACATCCTTATTTCACCTTCTAAAAGGGTATAGGTAATTGAATTATTATTAGTATGAGGATGTTTCCATGCCCAAATAGTTGCTTCCTTTGGATCATTAACTTCGATAATATTGTGATTATTATCATATTTTGCTCTAACTAATTTAACATACCCATTATCAACTTCCTTAGGTTCATCAAGTAAACTTACAACACGATTACAACCACCAATTGCTAAAGCGATACTATTAATTTGATTAGCGACTTGAGAAGCATTATTCGTAAATTGCTTGACTAATGGTAAAAATCCAACAATAATTCCAACATTAATTGCCTCACCATAAGAGGTTAAGGTTAAATTAGGCACATCATATATAAATAACAAGACACCAATAAATGCAACTAATACATAATTCAAATTACCAATATTACCTAAAATTGGCATTAAAATATTTGCATATTTATTAGCTTTTGTTGCAACATCTTTAAAACTTTCGTTAATTTTCTCAAAACCAATTTTGCTTTCCTCTTCGTGGCAGAATGACTTAATAACTTTTAAACCATTCATCATTTCTTCGACATAACCTTCTTGTTGACCAATAATTTTTTGTTGAGTGATAAAGTTTTTAGAACTATGACTACCAACATGCTTTGTGGCAAATAACATAAATGATCCGCCAATGATAACAATAATAGATATCCAAATACTAAAGGAAAGCATAGTAATTAATACTGCGACAAAGGTAAAACTACAAATACAGATTTCAGAAAGTGAATTTACAATAAGTTGTCTTACAGTATCAACATCGTTTATATAAATGGACATGATATCACCTTTATCATGTTGATCAAAATATTTAACAGGTAAATCTTCCATATGGTTAAATAATTTTTTTCTTAATGTATCCATATATTTTTGACCACTTATAGCCATTAATTGACTATAAGTAAAGCCACCAATTATGCTAATTATATATATACAAGCTAAAAAAATTAAATAATGAGTAATACTTATCCAAGTTTGATTAATATCTATTGAATTTATATTAGTAGTCGGAAGTAAATTAGTAATTTTTTGCAAAATAATTGGCGCTGTAATATTTCCTAAAGAAGTAAAAACAATGCAAATCATTGCAAAAGAAAAATAAATTTTATAATTTTTAATATAATCAAATATAATACGTAATAAGGCAGGGCGTTTGTTTTCTTTTTTCATAATTACTTTCCTCCTATTCTGTTTTGAAGGCTATAAATTTCTTTATATATTTCATTATTAGCTAAAAGTTCTTGATGGGAGCCAATACCATTTATTTTTCCATCATCCATAACAATAATAAAATCGCAATCTTGCACACTACTAATTCTTTGAGCGATTATTATTTTCGTAGTATTTGGCAAGGTAGTTTTTAATCCGTTACGGATTAAAGCATCAGTCTTAGTATCGACTGCACTAGTTGAGTCATCCATTATCAAAATTTTTGGTTTCTTTAAAATTGCTCTTGCAATGCAAATTCTTTGTTTTTGTCCGCCTGAAACGTTAGTTCCACCTTGATAAATAAATGTATTATATTTATCAGGAAAACTTTCTATAAAAGAATCTGCTTGAGCAATTTTACATGCATCAATTATTTCCTCGTCAGTGGCATTTTTATTACCCCAATGCAAATTATCCTTTATGGTGCCACTAAATAGAATATTTTTTTGTAAAACCATGGAAACACTTCCTCTTAAAGTTTGAATATCGTAATTCTTAACATTAATGCCGCCAACCAGAACTTCTCCAACAGTGGCATCATAAAACCTTGATATTAAATTAACTAAAGTCGATTTTGAAGATCCTGTTCCGCCAATGATTCCGACACTTTGTCCTTCTTTTATGCTCAAATTAATGTCGCTTAAAGCAAATTTTTCGGCATCTTCTTTATATTTAAAGCTTACATTTTTAAATAAAATATCCGCAGAACTGACTTTTTTTATAGGATTTTCGACGTTTTTAATTGTTGGCTCTTCGATTAAAACTTCATAAACACGTCTCATTGAAGCGATGCTCATTGAAATCATTACAAAAACCATTTGTAACATCATTAAACTTGATAATATTTGAGCGCCATATGTAATTAAACTAGAAATTTGTCCAACAGAAATGTTACCAAATTTGCTAAACAAAATTGCTATCGAGCCAATCGTCAAAATTAAAATCATAGAAATATACATTGCTGACATCATCATTGGATTGCTTAAAGCGATAATTCTTTCTGCTTTAACAAAATCAGTAGCAACATTTTCGCTGGTTTTATTAAATTTTGCTTTTTCGTAGTCTTCTCTAACATAAGTTTTTACAACTCTAATACCACGAACATTTTCTTCTACAGACTCATTTAAGGCATCATATTTTTTAAATACACCGGTAAAAATTGGCATAACTTTAATAATTATAGTAATAAGAGCAAAAGCTAAAAATGGGACAGTTATTGCATAAATCCAAGACATACCAGGAGATTGAATAATTGCCATGACAATACTAAAAATTAGCATTAATGGCGCTCTTAATCCAATACGTGTGCACATCATAAAAGCCATTTGAATATAAAAAGCATCAGTCATTTGTCTAGTTACTAAACTTGAAACACTAAATTTATCGATGTTGTTGAATGAAAAAGTTGTTATTTTATTAAATTCATCATGTCGAAGATTACATTCAAAACCAACTGAAGCTTTAGCTGAAAATTTTCCAGCTATTATTCCTGAAACAAAACTTAATGTGGCTAATATAAGTAAAATAGCAGCATAAATTAAAACAATTTCCAAATATTGATTTTTTCCGACATTATTTTTTGTCATATCTTGCATAGTGTCTAACAATTTAGACATTACAAAAGGAATTATACATTCTAATAAAGCTTCAAAACAGATAAAAAGAATACCTAAAAATGTATCTTTTTTATATTCTCTTACACTTTTAAGTAATGTTTTTACAACATCTTTAAGTTTATATTGTCCTAATTCTTCTTTTATCATATTAATACTCCTCCATATTATTAATCATTTTTGTAAACATCTTATTAACAATTTTCAACTCATCCTTTGTAAAGTTTTTAGTAATTTTATCAAGAACTTTATAATGATTTTCAAGAGCAATTTTACCGCACTCTTTGCCCTTATTAGTCAGTAATATATATTTTTTTCGACAATCAGCCTGATCTTCTATTCGACTTATTAAATTATAACTTTCTAATGTTTGTAAAAGTTCACAAACTCCAGATTTTTGATTATTAAAAAATTTCTCAATCACCTTTGGAGTTACTTTAATACCATTATTTTCATAATTATAAATGATAAATAAAAAACGACTCTGAGCATCTGTTAAATTATTAGCTTTCGCAAGTTCATTTAATGCCCTTTTAATATAATTTGATAAAACAAATACTTCTTTAATAAGATCTTCCATAATTTAAAATAAATGTTCGGAAACGAACTAATATAGTTTAGCAAAAAGAAAAAATATTGTAAACAATAATTACAATATTTTTTGAGCAATAAAATTAGTCGTTATTTATAGTTTCTTTTAGTTTATTTTCTATTTCTTCTTTAGGTACATTAAGAACATAGCTTAACTCATTAGTTAAGGCATTAGTAGCAGATTTTAATGTTCTTTGTTCAACAACAGATAAAGTTTGCTTATGTTTTGCTTTTTCGTCTTTATGTTTTTCTAAAGCAACATATAAATAAGCAATATTTTTAATATTTCCACTATAAAGTAAATTAGTAATAAATTCTCTTTGCTTTTTGCTTCCATCAATATGATCAGGAACTAATGTTTTCATATAATCAAAAAGAGCTGGAATATCTTTTTTTGCGATTGGCTCGCGAAAGAAATTATCTAGTTTTAATAAAGGGCAATAAATTATAAGATTAGAATCATCCAAAATTAAAACTTTTGCAAAATCTTGACTATTCATATTAATTGTATCAATTATTTTGCATAGCCCATGCACGTTATGTACTAATACTTTTTCAACCATCATATATATAATACAAAACTTTAACATTTATTTCAAAGATATTTTTTTGCTAAACAAAAAAATATCGATTAAATCGATACTTTCTTATATTAATTAAACTAAATTAAAAATAATGATAAAATCAATATTTTGGCACTATATTAGAAAAATGTTCCTCGAGCTTGTTCTTTAATTTCTTTGCTAGCAGTAAATGGGACTCTAGTTGTATATCCATATTTACTAGCAACCATCATCTTTGCAGGCCATTCTTGAATAGCACTATTCCATTCTAAAACTGTATCATTATAAAGTTCTCTAGCTGCAGTTATTTCTTTTTGTAAATAACTATTTTGTCTTAAACATTCCTCGATTTCATCGTGTGCTTTAATATCAGGATATTTTTCTAAAGCAACATTTACTTGTCCAAATAGTTTATCAATATTTTGGTTAGCTTCATTTCTTAATGAATCAGCATTTGGATTAAGTCCTGTTCTATAAGCGGCAACAGATTTTAAAACATCCTTATCTAAATCAATAGCTTTATCTAATAATTTTGCTGCATTTTGTAAAATTACAACCCTTTGTTCCAAATAATTATCAATTTGAGAAGCATTGTGCTGAATCTTTTGCTGCAATTGTCTTAAGTATGTCCTTGCGTTAATTTTTATGACCAAAAATATAAGACCAGGGATAATACCTAAAACCCATAAAAGTACTTCAAAAACTACAGAACCTGCACCAGTTTTTATAGGTATTTGTTTTTGAATAACATTAACATCACGACCTTCTTCAGCAATAGGGCCATTCATTTCATCTAGTTCATTAGGCATTTCAATCTTCCTCCTTATTCAAAATTACTAAATTTTTTGTCAAGATAATCATTTAAATCTATATCATCTTGTTCATTATAATTATAATCATTATCTAAATAAAAACCTACAAAATTTTTTGTCCTTGTCATACTATTCTTAAATTTATCAAAATTTTTTAAATCATTTGAACTTGTAAAAGCAACTTTCTTAAATCTATTACAATTTTGAACGCCAATCATCGAAGTTTTATTAACAGGTTCATATTCAAACCAAGGAACATCTACTAAATATGAGCGACCATTTCTACACATTACACTTACTGATGTAACTTGAGGTATTTCGTTAAAACTATAAGAATCTACATTAAATAAATCTGTATTATTTACACTATGATTGAAACTTACTTTTAAAATTTGTTGAGTATGTGAATCTAAGGGTTTAAATAAATTTAAATCCATGGAATTTACAAAAGATTCTGCCTCATAATCACTAACATGTCGATTATTATTATAATTATATTTTCCACCTTCAGTCATTTGATATAAAGGAATTGATAAAATAGGTGCAAGTTCAAAATATAATGATGAAAATAACTCTTTCATATATTGAATAAAATATTTCCTTATGTCATCTAAGGAATAATAAGAAAAATAACTATATGGATTATAAGAAAAAATGTCTCTGCCATGTAAACTTGAAATTATATTAATTTTATTTCTTTTAATAAAACAAAAATCATCGCCATAAGGCTCTTTGGCCGTTATAATTTCAACCATATTTTGTTGAGCAAGAGGAGTAAATAAAAGTCTAAATTGTGTTTCATTATCACGGTCATATGCTCCAAATAAAGCATCAAACTTAGAATTTCCTAAAGCTTGGAAAGTTTTTCCTTCTTTTGTTGCCTTTTTTGTTAATTTAGAGAGTCTCTTTTCTTCTTTTTTCACTATTTTATTAATATCATCTTCATTGTCTTCTTTCTTTAAACCACTAGGATACCTAGAAAAATTTAGATTTGGAGCCGCTTCATTTCCATAAAATAGATAATCAATTGGAGAATACGATGGAGCTTTTTTAACTAATGTAGCAACTAGCGTTTCACTTTCAACACGAGTACGCAAATTTCCTTCGCTATCCCTATAAGTTTCAGTCCAGCTTACAACCCTTGTTCCAGTATATGTTTTATCAATCATAGACATATTTAAAATCTTACATCTAATAAATGGATTAGCATTAACGTCACCAGACATAACATCTGTAATCGATTGATCTTTACTAAAACTTTCATTAAATCCATATAATTCCTTAATTAATGATAACTTTTTAGGATCTAGCTCTTCATCTAAATTAAACATGGATGTTGTTGTATTTAAAATCTTAATAAAGTCTTTAAAAGTAAACAAATTAAATAAAGGTGTTAATTGATTTTTAGCTAAAATTAATAAATTATTAAGGTCATTTTTTAATTTATTTAACTGTACTTCCCCTTCTTTTATTTGTTTATTTAACTTTTTAAAAATAAAATATAAAGAAAGGATTGTTAATAATATTCCTACCGCAATTAATATAAAAGCAGGTGTTAATTTGTATAAGAAAAATAAAAACACACTTAAAACAATGCACGCTACTCCAACAATTGCTAAAAAAATCAAAAAACCTCTTTTAGTTTTAATAGAATTTAATTTTTTTTCATAATCATCAATTAATTTTTTTTGCTTTTTAATTAAATTAGTGGTATTTATATTTTCACTTATATCAATTTTGCTTTCTTTAATTAGACTATCAATATATTTATTACAATTATCATCAAATTTATCCTTTAAAACATCTTTATAATAATCTATAGGATCATATTTTAAACTATCAACACTCATAAATTATCTCCTTAGTAATTTTTAAAAAATATAACTTTTGCATACTTTTTTATAATTCTGTATATTTTTTAGCATTTCCTTTACATTTATCAATCGGATATTTCTTTTCATTTTTATCAAGTTTTTGATTAACAATAGTATCATCGTCAAGATTTAATCTATTAAGAAGATCTTCACAATATATTAAAACATCAGCTAATTCATCCTTAACATTTTCTAGATTAAAAGAACTTTCATCCCATTGAAAGCATTCAAGAAGTTCACAAGCTTCAATAGCTATAGATTTGGCTAAGTTTGAAGGTGTATGAAATTTTTCCCAATCTCTTTCTTTATTAATTTTTTTAATTCTAAGTTTAGTTTCGTTTTTCATTTTTGTTTTTATATCTTAGATAATCAATATAAATCTAATTAATCAATGCTCCTAATATATAACTACACTAATTTTATTATAAAATCATATAAATTTATATAAAATTATTATCAAAATTAAAAGTCATTTATTAATCATTTAATGGCTTTAATATCTTAGGTAATATAACTAAATAGCAACTCGTTGTAATAATTGCGCTACATACATCCGCAATAGGTTCTGCTAAAAAACATCCTTCGACATTTTTATTCATAATAAATGGAATTAAATATAAACACGGGATGAAAATAACTAATTTTCTTGCTAATGAAAGCCAAATAGAATAGCGTGCTTGGCCTAATCCCGTTAGCCCATCAACAAATATATATTGAAATGATAAAGGAATTATTCCAATCATATAATAAATAATATATTTATAACTTGCATTTACTATTTCCATATTAATATTATTTTTACCTATCCCAATAAACATAATTGCAAATGGTTTCGCAAGTAAAAAAGATAAGCAAAAACAAATAGAAGTAAAAATAATCGCAAAAATAATTAATTGTTTTTCTGCTTTAATTATTAATTTTTTATTTCTCGCACCATAATTATACCCTAGAATTGGTTGAGTACCGCTACTTATGCCTAATAAAGGACCAGTAATTAAAGTTTCAAAAGCTTGAACTATTGTCGCAACTTCAATATAGAAGTCACCCTTTTCTTTACCATAAAGTTTTAAAGAATTATTTAATAGAATTAAAATCAGCGAATCAGTCGCTAAAATTATAAAAGGTGAAAAACCAAGTTTGAGTATTTTTCCCATTAGTTTTACATCATAATTTCCAAAACTTAATTTAATACTCGATTTTTTAATTAATAAGAATAAAACAAATCCAAAAGAAACACCTTGAGAAATAACTGTCGCTAAAGCAGCACCAATAGTATCAAGTTTTATCGCATACATAAATATAGGATCTAAAATTACATTCAATATACAACCGATTATAGTTGTCATCATTGCCTTAATTGATTCTCCTTGAGCAATGAGATACTGATTTAATCCTAAAGTCAAAATCGAAAAATAAGTTCCAATTAAATAAACATATAAATAATTACGAGCATATATATAGGTTTTTTCACTTGCACCAAAAAAATAAAGTAAAGGTTTGCCAAAAGAATAGAAAAAAATGATTAACAAAGTAGAAATTCCTAATAACATAATTAAAGCATTTGCTAATATTCTTTTAGCTTCGTCATATTTTTTAGCTCCAAGAGCCATTGAAAACATTGGCGCACCACCAAGTCCAATCCAGAATCCAAATGAAGTAATAAGTGTCGTTATGGGAGCACAAACTCCTACACCAATTAAAGCTATCTCACCAACATTATCAATATTTCCAACATAAATCCTATCGATGATATTATATAAAACGCTAATTAGTTGAGCAATCATCGAAGGAATAGCTAACTTCAATATAGTCTTAAATGTGCTCTCATTACCTAAATAGCTACTTGTCATAACTCTTTATATCATACACTTTTGTTTTTTAATGTAAATAAGGATGTAATTATTTTTAAAAATCTCAACACTTAAGTGTTGAGATTTAATAAACAATTGGCCTGCCTGATTGGAGTCGAACCAACGGCATTCCGCTTAGGAGGCGGACCCTCTATCCAACTGAGGTACAGGCAGAAAGACTTTTGATGTCTTAATTATTTTAGCAAAATATATAAATATTCTCCATAAAATCTAAAAAGTTGATTACTTCTTTAAAAAAGGCTATAAAAGTTAAAAAACTATGCAGAACTTAATCTTTTTTTAAAAATTAAAATCAAATAAAGACATTTGAGCAGTATCACTTAAATGATCTAAGACACCTAATTTATCTAATTGTTCAAGATTTGTTTTCGAAATTTTTCCTCTTTTTAATAAATCTTCTTTAGAAATAAAAGCCTTTTCCTTTCTCGCATTAACAATTGATTCCCCAGCCTTTTCGCCTAAGCCATCTAATACTTTAAAAGGAGGAATTAATGCATTGTGCTCGTGATCTACTATAAATTTAGTTGAATCAGATTTTGTAATATCAATATTTAAAAATTTATAACCTCTTTCAGTCATTTCTAAAGCAACTTGTAATGTCTTTTCAATTTCTTCTTCCTTAGTAGATAAAGCAAATTCAGGATTATTTGATGATTGTCTTTGTTTAAATTCAACTAATTTATCATGAATTTTGTCTATACCACCAATCATTGATACAATATCATATTGATCACATCGCAAAGTAAAAAATGTCGCATAATATTCTAAAGGATAATAAACTTTGTAATAGCCAACTCTTAATGCCATCATGACATATGCGCATGCATGTCCTTTTGGAAACAAATATTTTATTTTTTTGCATGAGTCCAAATAATATTGAGGAACATTATGATCAAGCATATTTTTGCAATCTTCAGGAGATAATCCTTTGCCTTTACGTACTTTTTCCATAATAGTAAAGGCGTCATGAGGATCAAGTTTCATGGAAAGCAAATAAGACATAATATCATCACGACATCCAATAACACCTCTTAAATCTGTAACATTATTTTCGATTAATTCTTGAGCATTATTATTCCAAACATCAGTGCCGTGACTTAAACCAGATATAATCAATAAATCTCTAAAAGAATTAGGATTTGTTTCACGAAGCATTTGCCTAACAAAAGGAGTTCCAAATTCAGGTAACCCTAACGCACCATTATCTTTAGGTAAATATTTATGCATCAAATTTAAAGCATCATCTTTAGAGAATAACGATATAACCTTAGGATCATTAGGTGGTAATTTTCGACAATCAGTATTAGTTAAATCACCCATCATTTTCAAGGCTTGAGGATCAACATGCCCCAACATATCAAGTTTTAAAACAGTATCATGAATTGCATGGAAATCAAAATGGGTTGTTTGCCAAGCAGCATCAGTATCCCCTGCAGGATATTGCACAGGAGTAAAATCATAAACTACATGATCACGAGGAATAACTACAATTCCACCTGGATGTTGACCTGTGGTTCTTTTAACTTCTTGACACCCATATGCAATACTTGCAACCATGGCATTACTAATTTTGCTAGGATCCATATGTAAAAATTCTTCAAAATAAGCCTTTTTTACATATCCGAAAGCAGTTTTTAATTGAACGGTTGAAATAGTTCCTGCACGATATACATTTTTTTCACCTAATAAAACCTTTGTATAATTATGAGCTGTTGCTTGATAATCAGTAGGAAAATTCAAATCAATATCAGGAGTTTTATCAGCATTAAATCCTAAAAAAGTTTGAAATGGTATAGTTTGTCCATCACTAATCATCACTTCTCCACAACAAGGGCACACTTTTTTAGGTAAGTCAAAACCACTAGTTATATCTTTTCCTTCATAAAATTCCACATGTTTGCATTTAGGACATCTATAATGAGGAGGTAATGGATTAACCTCTGTAATTCCTGACATTGTTGCAGCTAAAGAACTTCCAACACTACCTCTACTACCAATAATATATCCATCAACATTTGCTTGTTGAACTAATTTATGAGCAATATAATAAATAACGCTATAACCATTTGAAATAATACCATGAAGCTCTTCTCCAAGCCTTTTTTCAATTAAAGGAGGTAGCGGATCACCATACATTTCGTGAGCAGTTTTATAACATAAATCCCTTAGTAAATTTTCACAATTATCAATTTTAGGAGGAAATAGGCCACTTGGAATAGGTTGAATTTCATCGATTTGCTCTGATATTAAATTAGGATTTTTTATTACAAAATTATAAATATCATTCTCATCATCAATCCACTTAAAGGCATCAATCATTTCACTTGTAGTTAAATAATATTGATCAGGATTTTCAAATAAAGGAAGATTTTTCCTATAATAAGGATTTAGTGGATGATTTATTCCACCTACTGATTGAGAAGCAATAAAAACATCACGATAAATTTTATCTGATGGATTAGCAAAATGTACATCACCAGTAGCGCATATTAATTTAGACTGCTTTTTAGCTTCGTTTATAATATCCAAAATATATAACTTTAACTGCTCTACACTTGGAATATCACCGATATTTATTAAAAACGAATAGCATTCAAGGGGTTGTATTTCAATAAAATCATAAAAAGAAATGGCTTTTTGCAAGCTTTTTAAACCTCTATTTGTAGAACTATAAAATACCTCACCATTAAAACATGCACTACCAACAATCAAATTTTTTCGATATTTTTCTAAAATTGAACGTGGACAAATTGGCACATAGCCCATATTTTCAGTATGGGCATAACTAATTATACGATATAAGTCATGAAGGCCATCAAGATTTTTAGCATAAACAGTAGCATGAAACGTTTTATAATTACGATGTTTAATTAATAAAGGAGAAATTGGCAATTTTTCAATATCATTTAAAGTAATATCAGGATTCTTTTTAATAAAATCAGCTCTTAATGCCATAAAACATTTTGATAATACTTCGGCATCATAATCAGCTCTATGAGCACTTTCAGTATCATAATTTACATCAAGTCTACGACATAAAGCTCCTAAATTATGTTGTTGATTCTCAGGGAATATATATCTAGAAAGAGCTAGAGTATCAATCGCTGTTTCTTTTAACGATCCAAATCCATCTCTTTCCATAGCTTCATTTAACATCCCATAATCAAATTCAATATTATGTGAAACTAAAATTGAATCACCTATGAAATTTTTAATTTCATCATAAACTTCTTTAAAAGTTGGTTTATCTTTAACCATTTCATTAGTAATGTTAGTTTTTTCTTCAATTTTTTTAGGAATAGGTATTTGTGGATTTATTAAGATATCTAATCGATCAGTTACAAATCCATTTACTATCTTAACAGCGCCAAATTCAGTAATCCTATCATATCTAATAGATAGTCCTGTAGTTTCAAGATCAAAACAAACAAATGTTAAATCCTTCAATTTTTCATTTATTGGATTAATGACACCTCTCAAATAATCTTCGCTAATGTATAGCTCACTACCATATAAAATCTTAATTCCATATTTTTTACTAGCAATTTGAGCTTCAGGAAAGGCTTGAACCACACCATGATCTGTTAATCCAATTGCTTTATGCCCCATATGTTTTGCTAATTTACAATAATCAGTAATTGTTGTTACAGCATCCATTTCGCTCATCTTAGTATGTAAATGTAATTCAATTCTTTTCTCGCCTTCAAAATTATCATCTCGAAGCGGAGTCTCAGGAAGCATATCAAAATAATGTGCCATTACGAATGGTTCTTTTTTATACTTATCGACATCAACACGTCCTTTAATTCTTATATTTTTTCCGATGCTAATATCTTTTAATTTGTCAGTAGAAAGAGATGTACCATTAGAGATAAGTGTAACATAAATTGCGCCTGTATCATCACTAACGCCTATTTTATATAATTTTCTACCAGTTTTTGTATCTCTAGAATCGCATTCAAAAATAAAACCATTAAAATCTATTGAACCACTGTTACTATCAACATCTTTTAATTTTATTTCCTTATAATTACCCTTTATAAAAACAGAATTATGACGTCTCTCCTCAATCATTTTTTGATAATTTTCTTTTAGCGTTTCTTGTAATTCAATCTCTTTTTTCTCTTTATATTCATCAAAATCTTTATCATTATCAATAATTATATTTTCTATTTCATTATCATCTTTATTAATGACAATATCATTTTCTTCTATATTAATTTCTTTAATAGATGCTTTATAAAATTTCGGATAATTTAAAAAACTTAAAAAAGAAATTAAATCATCTTTAATCATATTAAAATCATTTAAATCCTTTTCTTTATAAAAAATTAAAGAAATTCCATCATCATTTAATATAACTTCAAAATTTTCTTCTTTATGAACTTTATTAAAGTAAAAATCTTTAATTAAATTATAAATATCAACCATTTCTAATTTAAAATCATAATAAAAATTAATTTCATAAGAGTACGATTTTATATTATTTAGTCCAATAATAAATTGATCAATTAACTTAAAAGTCCATGGACTATCTTTTTTAATATTATAAATAAATGTATTAACTTTATCTTTTGATTTTAAAATACTTAGAAAACTTAAATCATAAGAATCAACATCAAAAATTTTAATGCTGTTCAAAAATTTTTTGAATTTTTTGTCTCCATCTATCATTTTTTAAGCAATCCTTATAATATCTAAAACAAAAACAACGGCCATTAAAATAAAAAGTAAAGCAAGCCCAATATAAGAAACAATATTTTTTACTTTTTCAGGTAAAACCCACTCTTTAAAAGCACCGACCTCTTCAAGATGATTTTCTATAACAAATTCTTGGATTTCATTTTCTTTATTTAAAATACTTTTAAAATCTAAATACTTAGGGTCTAAATCATTGCTTTCATCATGATTAAATAATTCTTTTTTATAAGACTCATTATACTTGATTTTAAAATCTTTTTTTAGGTCATTTAGTTCATTATCTAAATTTTCATATGATTTTAGAAGGGTTTTTGCATATTTGGAGTTCTTTTTATAATAGAAATATTTCTTAAAAGTGTTCGTTATTCCTTCAACAATGGTGACAAGCATATGCCAACCATCTAATCCAGGAAATGGTAATAAATTAAATAATGCTAAATTAACACTAATTATTCCCCATGATTGTAAATATGAATTAAAAGGATTTTTTTCTAATATAGCTGTAGTTTGAGTGAATATCGAAATAGGTCCTCCGAGTTGATCCCATCCCTTACCAACAAATAGTCCACCAAGAGCTTTACTAATTAATTTAGTTGATGTTACCCAGTTATCACTAGCTATTTTAAATGAGTCCCATCCAGCCCAATACTTCTTATAATTTACGCCTAAATATAATGGATCAATAATTCCATCTTTGCTAGAACTAATATTTATTAAAGCATTATAAATATAAGATTTATCTTCATTAATATTTTTAAAACTTACTTTGACATCACTATAATTAGCACCACTAGGAATATTATAAATTTGAATAGCATTGTCTTTAATAATTGGTAAATAAGTACTAACACTTTTAAATTCTTCTTTATTAGTTTCTTTATTTAATTCGTATAAATATCCATCAGTTAATTTAGAAACATAAATAGATATCAAATTAGAATAATCATCTAAATCATAAATTCCAGCATTGCTTACATTTAATCCGAATGTATAGTATAAATCAGTTGTTTCATCATAATGAGTACTAGGAATAAAATTATTGTTATCGTAATATCCTAATAAAGAAAAAATAGTTTTCTTATCTAAAGAAAAAGTTCCAACAGATAAAATATTGCCATCTTTTAAACTATATTCACTATCAATTATCTTGATTTTCTCTACTATTTTATCATTATTTTTTATCTTTACTTGATTAATATATCCGACATCATATTGAGGAAAACAACTAGCACATATAAAAAATATCACATAAGCAAGAACAAAATTCATAATTATTCCAGCGCTCATGATAATAAATCTTTTCCATCTTGATATACCTTCTAGACTTCTTGTTTTAGGAATATTTACACCTTCTGGTAATTCAACACCTTCTCCATACATTGATACATACCCACCTAAAGGTAAAATCCCTATCTTAAAACTAGTTTCGTGGCCTTTTCTTTTAATATTTACAATCTTAGGGCCAAAACCTATTGAAAAATCACTACAGTAAACATTAAAACTCTTTGCAGCAATAAAATGTCCCAGCTCATGTATTGTTACAAGTACACCTAAAGCTATAATTAATAATAATAAAGATAATAATTTCGACATCTATCTACTCCTTTTAAGATATTTCAATACTTTTAATCTAATTACTTTTATAGTAAGCATCAAAACAAAATAATTATCCAATTTTGAAATTTTAACGCTATTCATTATTCTATCAATATTTTGTAATAGTTCAACAAAAGTAATTCTTTTATTTATAAAAGAATTTACTAGTGTATCATTTATTGAACATAGTATGGCTCCACTATTCCCTTTCTTTTCAATTACTAATTTAGCATATTTCATCATAAAATATTTTTTATAATCGAATGATAACAAATTAAATTTCTCTAACGAATCTTCTATGTAAACATCATCACTTTCAAGACTATTTAAACTTAAAGCATATTTGATTGGATTAATCATTGTAGGCTTTGAATTATTTACAATATATTGATTATCGATAAGTTTAATAAATCCATGAGTATTACTTGTTCTATCTATAAATACTTTAATTTTTTCATAAGGTAAATTAAATAAATAATATGCTTCTATAACTTCAAAAACTTTATTCATCATAGTTGCACTATCAATTGAAATTTTTTTACCCATTTTCCAATTAGGGTGGTTTAACGCTTCATAAACATTCACTTTTTTTAATTGTTCGATAGAATAATTAAAAAAAGGTCCACCGCTAGCTGTAATCGCAATATAGTCAATTTGTTTCCCATTTTTAATAAATTTAAAACATTTTTCAATAGCACAATGTTCGCTATCTATTGGGATAATTTTTCCATAGTGTTTTTTAATTAATTTTTGTAATAAACTTCCACCAATAACTAAGGATTCTTTGTTAGCTAATAATAATATCCTTTTATTTTTTAATGTCTCAATACTTGGTCTTAGTCCTATATAACTAGTTAATGCATTAAGTATTGCACATTTTTTATTAGAATTTACTAATTTAATTAAACCTTTATCACCATAATAGAATTTAATATAAGGATAAATCCTTTTATATTTTTTAAAATCATCTTTATTTTTTAAGCAAATATATTTAACATTTTTAAATTTTTTTAAAATATCATCAATTAAAAAAGCTCTTTCTCCAATAGAAAAGCCTACTAAAGTCCATTCTTTTTCATAATTATTTAAAATACTTAGCACTTGAGATCCTATCGATCCACTAGCACCTAAAATTATTAAATCCATCTTATAAACTTAAAGTCATTAAATGAATCAAACAACTTATAACAAAACTTGAAATTAAAATTGAATCAAGTCTATCCAAAGCACCACCATGACTTTTTAAAATAGTTCCAAAATCTTTAACACCATAATGTCTTTTTATCGCACTAAAAATTAAATCTCCTAATGTTCCAATTAAAGGCATAATTAAACTTAAAAGCAAAATATTATACCACCTATTAAAACTTAAACATTCAGCTAATGGATTGTTAAAATAGGCTAATAATATTCCAAACAAAAAAGAAAATATAAATGAACTTATGACCCCGCAAAAAAATCCTTCCCAAGTTTTTTTAGGAGAGAGATTTGGACACATTTTATGTTTACCAAATAATACTCCAAAAAAATAAGCAAAAATATCATTTAAGCAAACGCCAATAGCCATATATAAGATTAAATCAATTGATGTTCCAAATCTAATATAATTAGCTACATTATTTCCATTATTACTTTTAATTAGATCATAAATAGGTAAAAACCTTAAAAAGAGTAATGTAGAAAATCCTAAAATAAGTAATATATCAAAGCTAATAAAATATAAAGCATCGCTTATATCAAATTTCTTATCAAATATTACTAATAAAAAATAAGGAACTATTAGTAAAACTAAAGAGACTAAAGAAAGTTCAATATGAGAAAATCCATTTATTAAATCATAAAAAGGTGTCCCGTTATTTTTGTTATTTGCAAACAAAATTAAAGCAAAAACGCCATAATTAATCAAGTAAGTAAAAATAATAGTAGTAATAGAATATTTTTTTGTTTCGTTTTGCGGTGCTTTTATAATTTCATAAGTAGAAATACCTAATAAAATTATAATTAAACAAAAAAAGAAATAATCTCCTAAAATAAGTAAAGGAATTATTATAACAAACAAAATTAGTCCAACTAAAATACGTGATTTCATGGACTTTTTTGTATCTAATGATAATTCATTATGTGGTATAAGTTCTTTATGTCCTTCCATTAAATAGCCATTATTTCGCTTTCTTTTTCTTTGTAAACTTTATCAATTTCAGCTATAGCTTCATCGGTAACTTTTTGGATATCAGCTTCAGCTCTCTTTCTACTATCTTCAGTATAGCTTTCATCTTTTTTTAATTTATCCATAAAGTCTCGTCTTACATTTCTAACAGCAATTTTATATTCTTCACAATACGATTTGCTTTTTTTAACTAGCTCTTTTCTTCTATCTTCTGTTAATGCAGGTACAACTAATCTAATTTTATTTCCATCAATAACAGGATTAATACCAATATCGCTAGCATTAATTGCTGCAACAATTGCTTTAATGTCATTACGATCATAAGGTTCAATCACTAATTGTCTAGGTTCAGGTACTTTAATAGCAGCGATTTGATTAACAGGCATTTTATCACCATAATAATCACATTCTAAATTATTAAGCAATGCAGGCGAAGCTCTTCCAGTCCTAAGCGTTGATAAATTTTCACGTAAAACTAAAATACTCTTATTCATATCTTCTTTTGCAAGTAAAGCGTAACTATCCATAAAATTAATCCTCCGTAATTGTGCTTCCTATATCAAATCCTTCTATAACTTTCATAAAATTATTCATATCATCCATCGAAAAAATTCGAACTTCTTTATGTTTACCAATTAGCATTGTAATTGATGTTTGATCCATAACATTTAAATTTCTATCGATTATATCATGATAAGTTAATTTCTTTAAAAATTTAGCATTTTTATTAATCCTTGGATCACTATCATAAACACCATCAACACCATTTTTAGCCATTAAAATTGCATCAGCATTAATTTCTAAAGCTCTTAAAGATGCACATGTATCTGTAGTGAAATATGGATTACCAGTTCCGCCAGCAAATAACACAACCTTATTACATTCTAAATGAGCAATTGCTTTTTTATAAATATAAGGTTCAGCAATTTTATTTACATCTATAGCAGACATAACTCTAGTTGTAACTCCAATTTTTTCTAAAGCGCTACTAAGTGCGGTACAATTAATTATTGTTCCTAGCATTCCCATGTAATCGCCATTAGTTTGATCAATTCCAATCTTATTAGCTATTTTTCCTCTAAATATATTACCAGCACCAATTACGACACCAATTTGTACCCCTGAATCATGCATTTTTTTCACTGCTTCAGCAATATTTTTTAATTTTTCATTATCTAAAATAGTTCCGTCTTTTTTATCAGCAAGAGCTTCTCCACTCAACTTTAAAATAATCCTTTTATATTTCATTTTTTACCTCAACGAAATTATACCAAATAACCAATATTTTTACTATTTTAAAATTACATAGTGAAATATTAAAAAAAGGCTAACTACAATTTATTTAATTGTTTTTTAATTAACTCAAAAAATTATTAAATTTTAATTTTTATGAATAGATTGACATATTTTTCGAATAAGCATAATGTATTTAAAATTTTTTAAGATTTTGTTCTTTTCAAAAATATATTAATTTTTAACATTAATTATAATGTAATAACGATAAAATTTGAAAAATAAGCTCAAAATTATTATTTTAAACAGTTCTATTTTGAAAATTATTAATTAACTTTTTTTATACAATGTTTCTTAAGCATTTTCTATTGATTGTATCAATAAAAATTATGTAAGCGCTTACAAATTTACTTGACATTAAAATATCAAAAGAATAAATTAAAAGTGTTAACAAGGGGAGAATAGTGTGTATCTACTCCTTGGATTAAACGGAATTATTGAGGAGGATACTTTATAATGAAAAAGAATTTAATTCCATTATTTGGTCTAGCATTTGCTGGATTAGCACTTACATCATGCGGCAGCGCATATAAACCTTTAGGTCTTAAAACTAAAGATAAACCAGTTATTTTCTATAATCGTTTCCCTTTTAAAGATGCTGCAGGTACACAAGTTGATACTGATACTTTAAATCACAATCCTAATACTTTCTATGTTGGTCCATCTCCAAAGCAAGGTGGTGTCATGCAAGGTGATTTAATTTTAAATTATATTAAAGATCACACCGCTGCAGAATTAGATAGAAATGGTGATGGAGCTTTAGGTTATGTTATGCTTGTTGGTCAACAAGGACAAGATGCTTGTATTTATCGTTCAAATGAAGTTAGAAAAAAATTAGATACTTATACTGCTGAATTTGATAAAGATTTAACAAGTGAAATGAAAGTTGCTGATTACGAAGCAGGTAAAAGTAATAGAGCAAAAGTTGGAAAAGCTACTACAAAAGATGGTAAAGAACTTCAAGTAAAAGAATTAATTGCTGCTATTTCTCAAGATGCTGGTGGAACATGGTCTAACACTCAAGCCAATAACCTAGCAGCAAGTTGGAAAACAACTTATGGCGATAAGATCGATTTAATTATTTCTAATAATGATGGTATGGGAATGACTGTCTATAATAGCATAGTTGATAAAAATTATCGTGTTCCTGTCTTTGGATTTGATGCTAACACCGATGCTGTTAATGCAATTAATCCTGATGGTGAAGATGCAAAGACTAAAGGTATTGCTTATGGTGGAACTATTTCACAAAATGCTGAAGGTCAAACATATTTAGTTTTACAAGTTATTCGTAATGTTTTAGATGGAGTAAAATTTGATGATAAAGGTGGTTACACAATGCCTACTTCAACTACAAAAACAAAACAAAAAGATTTAGCTGAAAATAAAGAATATGAAGTTGACTTACCAGATGTTTTAGTTAATGGCATTTCAAAAGAAACAGCACAAGGTGGTATCTCTTCTAGTGCTACTTGGTATACATCAGAAGATAAACAACTTCAAACAACTAACACAATGATTGATAGTACAAATTGGAAAGATTATGCTTCTGGCGTACCTCTTGATAAAAAAGTTAAAGCTGTTGCTGATGATGCTAGAGAATACAATGTCTTCTTAACATGTTATAATTCTGCAGATAACTTTGTTAACGGACAATTGTTACCAACATTTAAACAATATGCTAAATTATTAAAACTTAATCTTACAATTGTTTCAGGTGATGGAAATAATGAATCATTAATTACAAATAGTATGAATAATCTTGATAATTATGAAGCATTCATCTTAAATATGACTAGTACAAATGCTGGTCAAACATATATGGATATTCTCAAATAGTAATATCTGTCAATAAATAAATTAAATAAGGGTAAGTGGGCGACTACTTACCCGTTTGTTATAAGGAGGGAAAGAATGCAAGAAAGTTATATTCTTTCAATTAAAAACCTTTCTAAATCATTTGGTACTAATAAAGTTCTAGACTCTATTAATCTTAATGTTCGTCCTGGAACAGTTATTGGATTGATGGGAGAAAATGGTGCTGGAAAATCGACAATGATGAAATGTCTTTTCGGAATTTATTCAAAAGATGAAGGCAAATTTTATTTAGATGGTAAGCAAGTAGACTTCACAAGTCCAAAGGAAGCTTTAGAAAATGGCGTTGCAATGGTCCATCAAGAATTAAATCAAGTTTTAGATCGTACTGTTGTTGATAATTTATTTTTAGGTAGATTCCCAATGCGCTTTGGGGTTGTTAATGAAAATTTAATGAAAAAAGAAGCTGCCGAACTATTTAGAAAATTAGATATTACTGTCAATTTAGACATTCCAATGCGTAAAATGTCAGTTGCAACCAGACAAATGTGTGAAATTGCAAAAGCTATGTCTTATAATGCAAAAATTGTTGTCTTAGATGAACCTACTTCTTCTTTGTCAAATCGAGAAGTTAAAAAATTATTTCAAATTATTAATGATTTAAAAAAAGACGGTGTTTCATTTATTTACATTTCTCATAAAATGGATGAGATATTCCAAATTTGTGATGACGTTGCTGTACTTCGTGATGGACATATGATTATGTCTAAAAAAGTTGCAGATACAAATATTAACGAATTAATTACCTCAATGGTTGGCCGTTCTTTATCTAAGAGATATCCTGAAGTTGATAACAATCCATCTAGCGAAGATATTTTAGTTGTTAATGACTTATCTACAAAATATGCTCCATATCTAAAAAATATATCATTTAATGTCAAAAAAGGTGAAATTTTTGGATTTTATGGATTAATCGGCGCCGGTCGAAGTGAATTACTTGAAACACTTTTCGGTGTTAGAGTCCGAGCAAGTGGAACAATTCGCTATAAAGATAACTTAGTAAATTTTAAGAGTTCTAGTGAAGCAATGCGAGAAGGTTTAGCAATGATTACTGAAGAAAGAAAATTTAATGGTATGTTCCCAATGGCAAATTTGACATTCAATACTTGTATTTGTAATTTAGACAATTACAAAAAATTTGGTGTTTTATCTACATCATTGATGAATAAAGCTGCTAATAGAGAAATTATTAAGATGCATACAAAATGTAACGGCTATAATGATTTAATCTCTTCTCTTTCTGGTGGTAATCAGCAAAAAGTTATCATTGGAAAATGGCTTGAAAGAAAACCTGATTTGTTATTGCTTGATGATCCAACTCGTGGCATTGATGTTGGCGCAAAATATGAAATTTATCAATTAATTATTCAAATGGCAAAAAAAGGAACATCAGTCATTGTTGTTTCTAGCGAAATGCCTGAAATATTAGGTATAACAAATCGCATCGCTGTTTTATCAAATGGTCGATTAGCTGGAATTGTTAACACAAAAGAAACTAATCAAGACGAATTATTGCGTTTAAGCACAAAATATTTATAAGGAGTAAACACAATGGAAAATGAAAATTTATTAAATCCAAGTGAAAAAATTCTCGAAGATCTCAAAAGTGAAATTCAAAAATATAGCTTAAAAATAAAAGATGTTCAAAAAGTAATATATGATAATGCTGTTAGTATCGCTAATCTCACAATTGAAAACGAGAGAATTAAATCTGAATTAAAAGTCTATTTTAATGATGATGGAATTAAAATAGTTAAGTCTAATGACGAAAAGCAAGTTATAATGAATAAGCTTGCTGAAAATAATAACAAAATTAATGATATAAAATTAAATAATAAAAATAGCAAAATAGAATTAGCTAATTTAATAAAAGAGGGGCGCGCTTTAATTGATAAAAAACTTCCTGATTATATAGAATTAAGCAAGAAGGATCTTCTTTTAGAATTAAAAAATGCGAAAAATCCAAAAGAAGTATATTCAATTAAGAAGAAAATATATTTAATTAATAAAGAAAAATATAATTTATTAGAACTATTAACAAATAATCAATTAGATTTTATTGATCGTAAATTATGTTATTTTAATTCTTTAAAATATCGTATTACTTCCTATTTTGATCGCAAAAAATATGAAAAATATTACATCGAAAATACTGATATTATTAGTGATGAACAAAAAACTAATTTGTTGGCGCCAATTTATGCTAAAGTAAAGCCTAATAAAGATAGAATTGAAGCTTTACGTGCTGATGGTGATGATAAAATTGCTATTATTGAATCCGAAATAAGAAAAATCAAGAAGAATCGTGAATTAAATAAAGTAGTTAAGAAAAAACTCTTATTGAAAGATAAGGAAGATTTAAAATTAGCTAATGTGGTTTCTAAATTGCGAGATAAAGAAATCAAAACATTAACTCTCAATTCTGAAAATACAATTAATGAACTTTATAACACTGAGTATCTTAATTTATTAAAACTTAATAGAAAGAAACTTATTAGCAAAGAAAAGGAAAGGTTTGAAAATAATCTTAAAGAAGTTAACGAATTAAATAAAAAAGAATTAGTTGATGCATTAACTGTTGAAGCTAATACTCCTAACGAAATTAAAGAGCGAAAAGAAAAGATTTCTTATACAAAGTTAGTTAATAAAAATAGACTTATAGAAATTAAGTTTAATCATAAGAAAAACTTAGCAAAGTTTAAAGACGATGTTCATCAGGTCTTCTTGTATAAATATCATATGATTGACTTGTTAAGAAATTCTATGTTTACTTTCTCGCAAAAGCAAGCTCAGAAGTTTGAAAACTTTACTTATTCATTTAAATTCTCAACTTTCTTCTTAAAATATGGTTTATATTTTGCAATTATCTTTATATTTATTGCGCTTGGTATTGTCTCTCCATTAATTGGTAGACCTAACTTCTTCAACCTAAGTACAATGTATAATATATTAGCTCAATCTGCGCCTCGTATGTTCTTAGCTTTAGGTGTCGCTGGATGTATTCTTATTGGTGGAACTGATTTATCTGTTGGACGTATGGTTGGACTAGCTGGTGTTGTAACAGCTATGTTATTCCATAAAGGTGATAACGCAATCCAATTATTTGGAAATACTATTAACTTTGATGCTTTAGGCATACCAGTGAAAATATTTTTAGCTATATTTATTTCTATTTTGTTATGTTCATTATTCTCAACTTTAGCAGGCTTTTTCACTGCTAAATTCAAAATTCATCCATTCGTAACAACTTTAGCAACTCAATTAACAATTTTTGGTTTCTTAACTTATACTACTGGTGGCTTGCCTTCAGGTGGTATCGATATGAAAATTAAAAATATGTTAGCACCAACAACCTCTAGTGGATTCCCAACTATTATTTTATGGGGACTAGCAATCATTCTTATAATGTGGTTTATTTGGAATAAGACTAAATTCGGTAAATATATGTATGCAGTTGGTGGAAATAAAGAAGCTGCTTCTGTTTCTGGTATCTCAGTTTTTGCAGTAACTCTTGGTGTATTTATCATGGCTGGCGTATTATATGCCTTAGGCGGATTCTTAGAATGTTTAAGATTAAATGGATCCATGTCAAGTACATATGGTACAGGTTGGGAAGGTGATGCTATTGCGGCCGCTGTTGTTGGAGGCATTTCTTTCTCTGGTGGTATTGGTAAAATTTCAGGTATCGTCGTTGGTGTCATAGTTTTCCAAGCATTGCAAGTTGCTTTAACTACAATGAATATTGATGCAAACTTAATTTTCGTCTTTAAAGGTTTAATTATTTTAGCTGCAGTTACTATCGACTCATTAAAATATATGAAGAAGAAATAATTTAAAATTTCTTTAATAAGAAGCTGTTTAAAACAGCTTCTTTTTTATAATTAGAAAGGTAATATTATGAAAATCGAAAATAATTTCACATATCACAAGGATAAATCTATTGTAAATATAAATACAAATTTAGATCACTCAAATCACCCATTTTATAGAAGTGAACTTGATTATAATGATAACAATATCTCTTCTTTTTCATTAAATGGAATATGGAAATGTTTATTTAACGAAAATGGGTTTGACAAAGATTCTCTAGATTATTTAGAAAACTTTAAAAGTACTGAGGAGCTAAGTGACATCAAGGTTCCACTATTTATGGAACTCCAAGGTTTTGGAAATCCTCATTATGTTAATCAAATGTATGCCTTTGATGGCAAAGAAAAATTAAATGTTGGTGAGGTCCCAAGTCATAACCCATTCATGCTATATGTAAGAGATTTTGATTTTGAAGAAAATACTCGTGATTTAAAGGTTAATTTAACTTTTGAAGGTGTTTTATCATCTTTTTATGTTTATCTAAATGGAGAATTTGTCGGCTATTCTGCTCAATTCATGACACCATCGGAATTTGAAATAACAAAGTTTTTAAAAAAAGGTACTAATAGATTATGTGTTTTCGTTTTTAAATTTTCTAGTGCATCATGGCTTCATGATCAAGATATGTGGAAAATGGCAGGAATATTTAGAGACGTCCGCATTGATTTAATTCCTAAAACACATCTAGTAAATATCGAGTCCACTTCTACCTTAACTAATAATTATAAGGATGGAATATTTGATGCTAAATTAGAAATGTCCGGCAAAATTGAAGGTGAGCTATTAATAGAAATTTATAAAGATAATGAATTAGTAGCTTCAGAACATAAGAAAATAGATAATATCGTAAATTTCAATATTAGAATTAATGATGTTGAACCTTGGTCGAGCGAAACGCCTAATTTGTATTTAGCTAAGTTTACAATTAAAAACAATAACAAAATTATTGAAATATCTAAAATTAATATAGGTTTTAGGACTGTTGAAATACAAGATAACATCTTCAAAATAAATGGAAAAAGAGTCGTATTTCATGGGACAAATAGAGTTGAATGGGATATGTATAATGGTCAAACAATGAGTTATGAATTAATAGAAAATGATTTAAAATTATTAAAGGAAAATAATTTTAATGCAATTCGCTGCAGTCACTATCCTAACGATACTAAATTCTATGACTTATGTGATAAGTATGGATTTTATGTAATTGATGAGGCAGATTTAGAAACTCATGGTACATGGCAAGAAGCTCGTGGAATTAGAGTATGGGATAGATTAAAAGAGTCTTGTACTCCCGCCATAAATAAAGAGTGGAAATCACTTATTTTAGCCAGACAATATGCAATGGTAAGAAGAGATTTTAATCATCCTTCAGTTGTAATTTGGTCAATCGGCAACGAATGTTCGGCAGGAGAAAATACTTTAGATGCTTATCAACTAATCAAAAAATTAGATTCATCTCGACCTGTACACTATGAATCATGTTACGCTGTTAAAGGTCATGAAAAAGATTCTGATTTTTATTCAAGAATGTATGCTAAACCAAAAGAGATAGATGAGTACATGAAATCTAGTGATAATAGACCTATGATTGAATGTGAGTACGAACATTCAATGGGTGTCTCAGATGGAAACTTTGATATGTATATTGATCGTGAAGAAAAATATCCTAGATATCAAGGTGGCTTCATTTGGGATTTTTGTGATCAAGGCTTAGTTAAAGTCGACACAAATGGGAAAGAATTTATTGCCTGTGGTGGTGATTTTAATGATCGACCACATGATGGTAATTTTAATTGTAATGGTTTATTGAACTCAAATAGGAATATTGCTAAAAAATCATTTAAATTAGCTAGAGCAAAAAAGGCTTATGAGCCTTTAAAAATAATTATTCATGGTGAAGAAGTAACTATTACTAATAAAAATTTGTTCCTAAATACAGACATTTATAAATTTAAATACGAAAGATTAATAGATGGTGAGGCTGTTCTTGAAAAAGAATTCTTTATTTCAATCGAGCCATTAACAACCAAAACAATAAAGTTAAATATAGATAATATCAATAATTCCGGTGAAATTATTAATAGGGTCACAGCTTATATAAACGAAAGCATTTATTATTTAGAAAAAGGAAATGAAATTGCTTTTGGAGAAGAAATTGTTAATGATGACTATAAGAATATAAGTAAATATTTCTCTAATAAAGATTCATTAATTAAGAAAGCAATTTATGTTCCAGGCGCATTTAATGAAGGTCTTTATTTTGATGACAACTCTTTGAGATTAATTGCTTGTTTGAATAATCCTACATCATTAATTTCATTAAGTGTTCATGGTGAAGAAATAATCTATGATAAGGTGATGCCTACGTTTTGGAGAGCAATGACTGATAATGATTTCGGTAATCGTTTTGCTTATGATTCTTCAGTTTGGTTTGCTTGTAGTAAATTTATGTATAGTCTACCAAATGATACAGAAATTATAACTAATGAAAATAACTCAAAAATAATAAAAATAACTTATCATATGCCTTCAATAAATGATGAAGCTACTGTGAGTATATCTTATTCATTAGTTGGCAATGACACATGTGAAATAACTTTTGATTATTCAGGTTCTAAATCTAAATTGCCTTCTATTCCTTTATTCGGATTAAGATTCCCATTGAATTTCAAATTAAAAGAATACACCTATTATGGTAAGGGACCATTTGATACTTATATAGATTGTGAAGATGGTGCAAAAATGGGGAAATATACTTTAAAAACATCTATAGCAGATATTGATGGTATAAATACAAACCTCGATTCATATAATGTTCCTTCTAATCCTCGTGTTCAAGATATCGGAAATAAAACCTGTGCCCGTTATTTAGAAATTAAAACACCTAATAATCATACTTTAAGATTTGAGGCTATTGATGAAGCATTTCAATTTAAAGTTTTAGGTTATGATGAATTTTTATTAGAATCACTTAATAGATGGAATGAATTACCTAAAGATAGTAGGACTTATATTACAATTATAGGCAAGCAAAGGGGTATTGGTGGTGATGATTCATGGGGAGCACCAGTTTATCCACAATATGGAATAGATGCGAGCAAACCATTTAAATTCAAGTTCAAAATAAAATATATTAAATAATATGAAAAATAGAATTATAGCCCTTCTTTCACTATGTTTATGCTTTTTGTCTTTATTTGGATGTTCACCAAATAAAGATGCAACAGCACACCCATCATATAAAATTGCTGATGATGTAGATAATCGACATTTAACCTATTCCTTAAATAAAGAATTTAAGACTAATTATCAAAATAATGAAAAATTAAATATTGATGGTCTTACTGTTTACTTTTTAGATACGGAATTAAGTAGAGATGAATACAAACTTACGACAAATCAAAATTCTCCTTTAGAATATGTGATAGATTTAGAAACTTCTACGATTAGTACTACAAAAAAAGAAGCAAAAGTTTCATTTTATTTATTCTACCAAACCTCAGAATATGTATATGTTTCAAATGCCATAATTCTTAATGTAAAAAATAATGAAGCAATTGATACATATATTTACGTAATAACGATTTCTTTTGTTGTCATAGCATTAGGTGGTTGGTCATATTTACGCTATAAGAAGATTCATAAAAAAGATAATAAAAAAGTCGGCACTAGTTCAAAAGATAATAGTAGTATGGTAACAATAATAGAAGAAAAAACTGATACTAAAGAGTCTCAAGAAGAAAAAAATAAAAGATTAAACAGCGAAAAAGATAAAGAATTAGAAGATAAATTGAAAGAATTAAATAAAAATATCAAATAATATTATTTTTTAAACATTCTAGAAATTCTTCGGTCTTTTTAATATTAAAATAATATCTATATTCAACCATATCGCTATCAATAATAAACTGATAATATTTTAGAAAAAAATAAGGTGGTAGTGAGTCAATTTTTTTGAAAGCACCTCTATTAAAAAAATTAAAGAAAGATGTGTCTTTCTCTCTTATTTCTTTTCTTTGTTTCTCTAAGCTATTAAAAAAATTTAATGAATTTAAAAACATCCTTGTTTCTAAAATATCACCATTCAATATTAATGTATGATCAAGAGTTAAATTTGATGATTGATTTTTAAAGATAATATCTTGATTATAAAGTCGATTCTCACTGCAATAATAATCAAATAGTTGTTCATTATAGGATTTACTAATAACATTAATTAATACATTGGTTTCATATCCTTTTAAAAAAATAACGTTCAATTTATTAAAATCATTTAAATTAATTTCATATTCAGCATTATAGATAAAATTTAAAATTTTACTAAAATATTTATCACTAATCAAACCATAAACTTCTTCATTCTTAATAAATTTTATGTTGTAGTTTTTTAAAACTTTAGAATCGTATTTGTCGCTTTCAACAGCAAATATTTCAGCATTTTTATGGTCAACCATAAAAATTTTCAGAGCTAAATTTAGATTTTCAATTTCTTCCTTTGTGATAAATTCATCAAATAATAGTAAATATTTGTTCATAATTAATATCAGACAAAAATATATATTTTTTATTTATATATTTGAATCAGTCTTGTACCTCCTCTTTAACATAAGTAAGTTTTTTTATTAAAATCATTACTAAATCAGTCTTATTTTTTAAATTTTCTAAATAATTTAATAAATCATTTTTCATACTTGATTTGTTTAATACATCTATATAGTTAAATAAGAAAGTCTTATATCTAAATAAATTTTCTTCATCATTTAAATTTAAAAAATAATTAAAACGCTTAAAATTAGCATCTATTTTTTTATCATGTTCATCAATTAAAAGGTAGATATTGTCATTTATAATTTTATAGAATTCATTAATTTTTTTCATTTTAAATAAATCAATGACCTTATTAATGAATATTTCTTCATACCTTAATTCAATATTATCCTTAAGTTTATTAAAAAACTCTTTATTTTCTTTAGATAAAGTACTTTCGTAAGCATTTAAAAATCTTATAATCAAATCCGGATTAGTAATTTTTGTTTCTAATAAATTAAGTAATTCATCATAATTATTGATATTAATATTATCTGAAATAGATAATAAATCTTCGAGATTTATTAAATTAGTTCTTTTTATTCTATTAATGTCAAATGAATTAGCTGAGTAATATTCAGTTAAACCATTGTAATCGTCATATAGATAAGCTTTTAACAATTTAGCAATAAAAATATATTCATTCTCATATTTATAAAGATATAAAGTATTCAAACTATACTCATAAATAAAAATGCTCGTCCAAGCATCATCCTCTTCTTTAAAAGAAATTTTATTGTAATTTATAGAACTTTGACTTGGTCGAATATTAAAATCTTCGAGTCTTAATTTTTTATTATCAAAATATACATTAAGCAAAATTGTCGAATAATAAATTATTGCTTTATAATCTTCATCTTTTAATCTTATTTTTGAATCAATTAATTTTGTAATAACCTCATTTGAAAAATTATAAGCTTTCTCAACTATTCTAAAATTTTTGTTAAATAAATTAATAATTATCTTATCAAGATAATTTGCATATTCATGAAATTTTTCTTGAATAACATCATTATTAAATAATTCAGCTTTATAGACACGATCAAATATCTTTTCTTTGTATAAATTAAAATTATATCTTTCACCACTTCCTAACTCTAATAAATTACTAACACAAATAATTTTACTTCCTCTTAATACTAAATTAGAAATATAGGCTAAAAATTCATCATAATCACTACTAGCATATCTTTCTAAATCATCTAAAATGATTATACATTTTGCTTTTTTATTTTTTATTTTTAAAACAAATTCTAAATCTTTATCTCCACTAATTTCATTTAATGCATTTATCGCACTAGGAATTAAATTTGTAATTTTTATCTTACTAATTTTATTTACTTCACCATATAAAGAAGTATTAATATCATCGACATTTTTCTTTCCAAGCATTGATACATAGTAAATATTAATCTTATCTTTATTTTCTTTAATAAATTTATTAATTAAATATGTTTTCCCACTTCCCCATGGTCCATCAATCAATACAACATTGTAATTATTGTTTGATAACTTATTTAGTTCATTTAATATTTCATTTGAATTCATTTAATTACCTCATTTAATAAATATATTATATACTTTAAAAAGATATATTAATATTCATTAACTTTTGGGAGGCTCAATATGTTATTAATTACTTTAAAAATTGAAGGGATGCATTGTTCTATGTGCGAATCACATATAAATGATATTATAAGAAAAGTAAATGGAACAAGTAAAATAAAATCAAGCCATTTAAGAAATGAATCTAAATTTTTATTAAAAAGTGAAGATTCATTGCAAACAATTATAAATAACATAGAAAAAGAAGGCTATAAAGTTATTTCAATTAATAAAGAAAATTATGTTAAAAAAGGATTATTTCCTTTTTTTAAAAAATAAACATTAGTTTTTACTTGCTTTTAATTCAAACAATATATCACGAAGTTTTATTGCTTTTTCGAAATCGAAATCTTTTGCTGCTTGTTTCATTTCTTTTTCAACTTGTTTTATTTTACGATCTAACTCCGATTTTGTCATTTTACCTTTTATTTCAATTTCACTAGCCTCTTCAATATTGTGTAATGGTGGTTTTATTTCTTTAACAATTGTTGTAGGAACTATTCCATATTCCATATTATAGTTGTTTTGAATTTCTCTTCTTCTATTAGTTTCATCGATACAAATTTTCATTGAATCAGTAATTTTATCAGCATACATTATTGCAGTTCCATCTTTATTTCGTGCTGCTCTACCAACAACTTGAATTAAACTTCTTGAACTTCTTAAAAATCCTTCTTTATCAGCATCTAAAATAGCAATTAGGCTCACTTCTGGAATATCTAAACCTTCTCTAAGTAAGTTAATTCCAACTAAAACATCGTACTTTCCTTTTCTTAGTTGGTATATAATCTCACTTCTTTCTAGTGTTTTACATTCATTATGCAAATAAACTGTTTTAATACCATGATCTTTTAAATAAGATGTTAAATCTTCAGCCATTTTGATTGTTAAAGTAACAACCATGACTCTTTCATGTAATGTAATTCTTTTATTTATTTCGCCTATTAAATCATCTATTTGTCCTAAGGAAGGCCTAACTTCAATTTTTGGATCTAATAAACCAGTTGGTCTTATAATTTGTTCAATAAATTCACCGTTAGTTTTACTTAATTCGTAATCACCAGGCGTGGCACTTGTGCAAATAACTTGATTAATTTCATTTTCAAACTCATTAAAATTTAATGGTCTATTATCTAAAGCACTTGGTAACCTAAATCCAAATTCTACTAATGTAGTTTTTCTAGAACGGTCTCCATTATACATCCCTTTTATTTGAGGAAATGTTGCATGAGATTCATCGACAATCAATAAATAATCTCTTGGAAAATAATCCATTAGGCAAAAAGGCTTTTGACCTGGTTGTCTTTGATCAATATGTCTTGCATAATTTTCAATTCCAGGGCACATTCCAAATTCAGTCAATGTCTCACAATCTTGATTTGTTCTAAATTCTAATCGTTCTGCCTCAAGTAATTTCCCTTCTTTTTTAAAATAATCCAAACGTTCTTTCAATTCTTCTTTAATAGATTTTACTGCTTCTAAGATACGCTCATGAGTTGAAGCATGGTCATAAGCAGGAAATAAATTATAAGTATGATATTTTTCAAGGACTTCACCAGTTAAAAAATCACACTTAAAAATATTTTCAATTGTATCTCCAAAGAAATCTAAACGTATATAATAATCGCTACTTTGAATTGGCATAATGTCAATTATGTCGCCATGTACTCTAAATTTTCCTGGACCAAAATCAATATTATTTCGTTTGTATTGAGAATTTATTAATTTTTTAAATAATTCATTACGATCATAATCTTCATTAATGCGAACTTCAAAAATAAGTTTTTTATATTCATTAGGATCTGTTAAACCATAAATAGATGCAACACTACCAACAATAATGGTATCTCTATGCTCAAGAACACTGTTTATAGCGCTTGTTCTCATCATTTCAATTTCATCATTCATAAGTGCTGTTTTATCTATATAAGTATCTGTTGATGGGATATAAGCTTCAGGTTGATAAAAATCAAAATTTGAAACAAAATATTCTACACGATTATTGGGAAATAAATCCTTCATTTCACTATAGAGTTGCCCAGCTAATGTCTTATTATGAACTAAGATTAGTGTGGGTTTATTTACTTTCGCAATCACATTTGCCATTGTAAAAGTCTTTCCAGTTCCAGTAGCACCCTTAAGAACTTGAAACTTTTTCCCTTCATTCAATCCTTCTACTAAAGAATCTATCGCACTAGGCTGGTCACCAGTTGGCTTAAACGAACTGACTAATTCAAAATTTTTATAAATCATGATTTTTCTTCTTTTTAATGGCTTTCTGCATAGTTTTTATCAAATTTTCACTACTTGGAGCAATTCTACTAAAACCAAGTCCTCCAACAAGCATTGTTTGATAAAAAGTACAAAATGCATTCGGGTCTATATGCGCAATAGCATCTTTAACTTTTGAATATTCTCTTCGATTAAAGGTAATCCTTATCATAACTTTATTTTCTTTAGTATAACCACCAACTATATTAAAAATAGTCGCTGTTCGATCTAACTCTTTTATACTGTATTCACAAATGTCCTCATATTTATCAGAAATTATATCGACATTATAAGCACCGAGGCGGGTCGTGTAGATTGTTTCAACAACAAAGCTGCAAACAGCTGCACTTATAATCCCAACAAGAGATGCTAAAAAACCAAACGAATTATGATATATTAAATCAATAATAATTCCAATAGAAATAATTAATGCATCAATTGTAAAAAATAAAGTAGATTGTTTAATTCCAGTAAATTTATTAATTACAAAGCTTAATATATCAACTCCGCCAGTAGAACCACCGCCAACAAATGTTAATGCACAGCCTAATCCTGATAGTCCACCACCGATAATTCCACAAATTAATAAAAGTCCGTCATTTATATCCTTACCATCAGGAAGAATAATCAATCCATTATTATCAAGGGTTGCGCCACTTATTAGTAAATCAATAATATTTTCGCCAAACCCAGATCTTAAAATAAATGATAAAATTAATGGATATAGTATAGTAGACAATAAAGTTGTTAATGAAAATTTTAAGCCAAGAAAAATTAAACCGACAAAAAACAAACTCCAAGTAACAATATAGGCAGTTATATCAACAGGTAAAAAAGAGCTAAACAAAATACCAATGCCTGTTACACCACCAGTAATAATTGAAAATGGTACTAAAAAAATGCCACTTCCAAAGCTTAATATTAATGTGCCTAAAATTACCAAAAATAATTTCCACAAATTATGTAAAATATCTTTTTTTGTTAAATTTTTAAGCACTCTTTTTAGCCTCCATTTCTAAATAACTGTTTATAAATCCATCTAAATCTCCATCCATTACATCATTAACTTGTGTATTTTCATAATTAGTTCGATTGTCTTTTACTAGCGTATACGGACAGAATATATAGGATCTAATTTGAGAACCCCACTCAATATTTTTTTGCTCTCCAACAATTCCTTTCATCATTGCTTGTTTTTTTTCTATTTCTTTTTGATAAAGCTGAGATTTTAGCATATTCATCGCAATTTCTTTGTTTTTTAATTGGGTTCTTTCAACTTGGCAAGAAACCACAATTCCAGTAGGTATATGAGTTATTCTAACAGCAGTTTCAACTTTATTAACGTTTTGACCACCAGCACCACCACTACGATATGTATCAATTTTTAAATCACTATCTTTAATATCAACCTTAACATCATTATCAAATTTTGGTACAACATTAACACTAGCAAACGATGTATGTCTTCTTTTATTAGCATCAAAAGGAGATATACGAACTAATCGATGAACGCCTTTTTCACCTTTTAACATTCCATAGACAAATTTTCCTTCAATTAACATTGTTACAGACTTAACGCCAGCCTCTTCACCAGGTAAAAAATCAAGAATTTTGTACTTAAAATTATGCCTATCACAAAAACGTTCGTACATCCTCAATAACATATTAGCCCAATCACAAGCTTCTGTCCCTCCAGCACCAGGATGTATTTCTAAAATAGCATTTAAATTATCAAATTCTCCACTAAATAGAACAATTTTTCTTAATTCTTTCAAATCTAAAATATAATCTTTATACGATTGTTCTACTAAATCAATCATTTCTAAATCTGACGGACTTAATTCTAAAACTAAATTTGATAAATCCAAAAATTCAGAATTAACTTTATTAAATAATTCAATTTTATATTGACATTCATTTTTTTTATCAATAATGCTAGATGCCTCTCTTTGATTAGACCAAAAATCATCGTTAGAAGATTCATTATCTATTTTTTCAATTTCTTCTTTTAAGTGTGCGATGTCAAAGAGAATCACTGAGCTTTTTAATTTGCTCAAGTGCCTCATTAACATTATTTTTTAATAAATATAAATCGATCATAATTAATTTGTATGAATATCCTCATGTTTATACTCTGGAGCAGCAACTTTATCTTTATCAATATGAGAAATATTAAGATTTGGATCATCAGTAACTTCTTCGACCTTTTTTTCTTCTTCAATATCTGAATTTTTATTTGTTAATTGATTATTTGTATCTATAGAAGGTTTAGCCTCAACTGTAAACGCATTTTCCTTTTTATCCTCAACCTTAGGAGCTATTTTAACATTTAATAAATTTAAAACGACTTCTAAAGATATAGTTTCTAACATTTCTCTAAACATATCCCAACCTTCATTAACATAATCTTGCAAAGGATTTGTTTGGGCATAACTTCTTAAAGAAACAGACTCTCTAAATCTAGTCATATTATCGATTTGCTGTGTCCAATTTTTATCAATGATTCTTAAAATCATATTTCTTTCGACTTTTTCAGCAATTTCAGGATCCCATTCTTTTTTCTTTTGTGAATAATAATCAAGTAAAACCTCTGATAAATCCTCAGCAATTTCATCTGGAATAGTTTCTTCATAAACAGCTGCTTTAATTATTCCATCAGGCAAAAATTGAGGAACTAAAATATTAACTAATTTTTCTCCACTAATTAATTTTTCATCACTATTTTCGTTAATTGCTCTTTTTGCAATAGCTTTACCACAATCATTAAATGTATCGAGTAATAAATCATGTATATTATCAGCGTATAAAATTTCATCACGTTTTGAATACATAATTTGTCTTTGCTTTGATAAAACATCATCGTAATCAAGTAAATTTTTACGTATATCAAAATTTTGACCTTCAATACGTTTTTGTGCACTAGTAATTGCAGCAGTTAACATTTTAGATTCAATTGGTTTTCCATCATCGCTAGCTTCGAAAATTTTTCTTAATCTGTCGCTTGCAAATCTAACCATTAAATCATCTTCTAAAGAAACATAAAATCTTGAAAATCCAGGATCACCTTGTCTACCGCTACGACCTCTCAATTGGTTGTCAATACGACGAGATTCATGTCTTTCAAGTCCGAAAACACATAATCCTCCAAGCTTTCTAGTTTCTGCAGTTAATTTAATATCAGTACCACGACCAGCCATGTTTGTAGCAAGAGTGATTTGGCCAAGTTCGCCAGCATGAGCAACAATTTCAGCTTCACGTGCGTGATTCTTCGCGTTTAACATTTCATATTTAAGACCTTCTTTATCTAAATATTTAGCGACTTCTTCACTTGCTTCAACACTTGGAGTTCCTATTAAAACAGGTTGTCCTTTTTCATGTCTTTCCTTAACCTCATTCACTAAAGCAAGAATTTTATCTTTCTTATGTAAAAAGACATAGTCAGTAGCATCAATTCTTTGAATTGGTCGATTTGTCGGAATGACTACAACTTTCATATTATATATTTTTCTAAATTCTTCTTCTTCAGTTTTAGCTGTACCAGTCATACCACCAATCTTTTTAAATAATCTAAAAAAGTTTTGATAAGTAATTGTTGCTAAAGTAACGGTTTCTTCTTTAATTTTTACGCCTTCTTTAGCTTGAATAGCTTGTTGTAAGCCATCGCTATATTCACGACCTTTTAAAACACGTCCTGTAAATTGATCAATAAGTTGAATTTCGCGATCAGCATCAACTAAATATTCAACGTCTCGTGTCATTATATAATTAGCTTTTAATGCTTGGTGAATTCTATGTACTAAATCTGCATATTGTGGTTCATATAAATTTTTAATTCCAAACATTCTATCAGCTTTATTATTACCAGATTCAGTTAGATTAACAGATTTAGTTTTTACATCTATTTCAAAATCTCCATCTGGTACATAATCAGGGTGCTTTCTTTTATATTCTTCATCAACAGGTGTACTTTTTTTAAGCATTTTAACAAATCGATCAGCGACAGTATATTGTGAAGCACTTGCCTTAGCACCACCTGAAATGATAAGAGGTGTCCTACTCTCATCAATTAAAATACTATCTGCTTCATCAATAACAGCATAATTCAAACCACGTAATACACGTTGTTCAACACTTGGGGCCATATTATCCCTAAGATAATCAAAGCCTAACTCGCTATTTATTGTATAAGTGATGTCACAAAGATGAGCAGCTTTTTTTTCTGATGTAGTTAAACTATGTAAATTGACACCAACAGTTAAGCCTAGAAAACGATAAATTTGACCCATCCACTCAGCATCACGAGTTGCTAAATATTCATTAACAGTAACAACATGAACACCTTTGCCACTTAGAGCATTAAGATAAACGGCCATCGTTGCTGTTAAGGTCTTACCTTCACCAGTTTTCATTTCGGCTATATCGCCATCATTTAAAACTAATGCTCCAATAATTTGTACTTTATAAGGAAATTGACCTAAAACTCTTTTTGCGGTTTCTCTAGCAACAGCAAAAGCTTCATACTTTATATCCTCAAGTGTTTTGCCTTCACTTAATAGTTTTTTAAAATAAGGAGTTTTAGCACGGAGTTCTTCATCAGTAAGTTTGCTCATTTCTCCCTCTAAAGCAATTACTTTATCAGCTTGTTTACTATATTTTTTAAGTATTCTTTGGTCTATTCTAAATATTTTTTCAATTATATTGCTCATAATTACTCCTAAAATGCTTTTATATTCTACCATTAATACTAAAGTATTAAAAACAATTTTTTAAATTTTAATAATGCATATATCATTTAGTCAATTATTTTATAGTTCTTATTGATTTTTTCTCGTTCTTCTTTTGTAAAATTTCTCTTTGCAACAACTAAAATCTTAATATTTTTAGGCCGTTTTTTAATTAGCAAATCAATACAAGCTTTTAAAGTAGATCCAGTTGTTAAGATGTCATCTACCAAAAGTATTTTTTTATTTTCAAAATTATAGTTTGTTTGCAATTCTATGATATTTTTAACTTTTTCTCTTTCTTTAAAATTAGACAAGTGCTGATAAACATCTTTTGTTTTAATAAGACAATCAACGATTTCTAATTTTAAAAAAGAAAACATTTCAATAACATGATTATAACCTCTTTTTTCATTATTATCTTTAAATGAAGGTGCAGGAACTATAACATAATTTTTATATAAAATTCTTAACTCATTTTTAAATGGAGCAATAAAAATATTATTTAATTCATAATCCCCACACCCTTTAAACTCGAAAATTTTTTCTTTAATAAGTCCGTCATAATTATAAATCGCTAAAGCATCATAGTCATAAAATTTGAATATCTTAAATTGTTGATTAAGTTTTTTAAGACATGATGAGCATACCATTAAATCTTGATTTAAAAAATTATGACAACTATTAAAAGAAATTTCATTAAAGCAAATTTTGCAGATGCGTATTGGCTTCATCAATTTTTTTAATTGAAGAAACCATATCTTTAGTTTTTTTATCACTTAAATAAATTACCTCCCCATTTGTATAATTTATAACTCTACCAACTCTACCGGATATCTGTATTAATGCAGATTCATTATAGATATTGTTGTCAGCCATAAAAATAATCACTTGTAAATTTTTTAAAGTCACTCCACGTTCTAATACTGCAGTTGATATTAAATATTTATATTCACCATTTCTAAATTTATCTATGATATTGTTTCTATTATTAGATTTGGAATTAATAAAATAGCCGAATTTAGTAAAGTTTTTTAAAATATTATAAAGATATTTACTTAAATATATAGTCGGAACAAAGATTAAAAGTGGTTTATTTACACTTTGATATTCCTTTATTTTTTTAATCAAATAGATTAATTTTAATAATGTTGTTGGACATATGACTATTCTAGGAACTGGGATTTTTTGCATATGATATCTTGTATATAACGTCAATATAATATTATCTTTATTATATTTAAATTCTTCAATAAGTCTTTTAGAAGGGGTTGCTGACATCAACACATAGTTGCCTTTAATACTTCTCTTAAATAAATTATTTAATACAATATTATCTTTATAAGGAAAAGCATCAATTTCATCTAATATTAATAAATCAAAATATTTCTTGTATCGATATAATTGATGAGTAGTTAAACAAGTAATATCTCCTTCGATTACTGTCGTATTTCCTCCATATACTGCAATAACATTACAGTTTTGAAATGAATTTTGAAATCTTCTAGCTAATTCAATTACAACATCCTTGCGAGGTATAGCAAATCCAACTCTTAAGCTTTTATCTAAGCAAAATGCAATTAATTTAAATACCAATTCAGTTTTTCCTGCACCGCAAACAGCATAAACCAATTGATTTTTATTTTTTTTATAATTATTTAAAATTTCATTCGAAATTCTTTCTTGTTCTTTAGTTAAATTATATTTTATATTTAAATTTATATTAGTGTTTACATTATAGTCATCACTTGCCTCATGCCCATTAAAAGAAATACATCTCCTACAATAAGGCAATCCATTTTTATATCCAATATATTTAGGATCATCATTGCCACATAATTCACAAACAAAAAAACGACTCATATAATACAAGTCGTAATTAATTAAGTACTTTTTGCAAAAAATTTATTTATTTTCAAAATTTTCAATATAATTTACACGATTTAAATGCCTACCACCTAAAAATTTAGCATTTAAAAATATTTCTACTCTTTTAGTAATTTCAAAAAAAGTTTGATAATGAGCACCAAAAGCAATCATATTCGCATCATTATGTTCTTTTAATAGTCTAGAAACATCATCATTATAACCAATTCCGCATCTTATTCCTTTTACTTTATTAGCTGCAATGCAAACACCTTCTCCGCTTGTGCATATTAAAATACCACAATTGGCTTCTTTTCCTGAAACTTTTTTAGCAGCTTTAATAGCAAATTCAGCATAATTACAACTATCTAAACTATTTGTTCCGACATCAATAATATCATAACCTTTTTCTAATAGATATTTTTTCAAATTTTCTTTAACTTCGTATCCACCATGATCTGAACCAATAACAATTATCATAATAAGCCAATCTCCTTTTTAATTTTTTCTAATGATATTTCACCTTCTCTAATTAAAATTATGTTATCTCCATCTATTTTAATTATAGTAGAAGGAATATTACTTTTTATATTTCCTTTAATAACAGCATCAATTTTTCCATCAAAATAATTAATAACTTCCAAATAATTTGTAGCTGGTTTTAAATTCGATGGATTTGCGCTTGGAACTAATAAAGGTTTCTTTACCATATTTATTAATTTTAATACAAATTCATCATTAGGAATTCTTATACCTATAAAACCTGTATTTAAGTCTAAATAGTTTTTAACACCAGGTTTAGCTTTTAAAATTAAAGTTATTGCTCCAGGCATAAATTTATTTATAATTTTATTTGCTAATTCGTTTATAATTATTAAATCTCTAACTTGTGTTATATCGCTACACATTATTGTAAATGGCTTGTCATTAGGTCTATTTTTAACTTTTACTAATTTTAAATAATTATCATATTTATCAAAAGTAACCCCTAATCCATAAACTGTTTCAGTTGGAAAAGCAATAACTCCATCTTCTAATAGAATCTTAGAGGCTTCATCTACATCTTTTTTAGTTAATACTTTCATTATTCTCACCTTCTATAATTAAATACCTAGTTTTTCCATAGATATCTTTAATAAATCTATAAGAAACCGTTTTAAGATCAAAATACTTAGAAATATAAAAAGTTAATTTCTCTTCTTGATCATAATTTATTTCAAACCCCATCAAGAATTTCCTATTCATAATTTTTTTATAATTTTTGAAATAATACTCATAAAACTCCGTGCCATTTTTAGAATATATAGCATGTAAGGGCTCATATTTAATAACTTTTTCTTCTAATTCCTTTAAGTTTGATACATACGGTGGATTTGAAACTAAAATATCTAATTTAATGTTTAAAGATAATAATGGATCAATTTTATCACCTAAAAATGTAATAATTTCTTTCCCATATTTTTTAAAATTAATTTTAGCAACATTTAACGCATTACTATACTTATCGATTGCATAAACATTAGAAGTTGGAAAAATAGTCTTAAAATAAAGTGCGATACATCCCGAACCTGTACATATATCTCCTATAGATTGATGAGGAATATTTTTTTTCTTAACTTCATCAATTATTATTTGAACTAATCCTTCAGTTTCAGGTCTAGGAATTAAAACATCTCTATTCACAGTAATATCTAAGTTAAAAAAAGGAGCTTCTTTTACTATATACTGAATAGGTTCACCAATTGATAATTTTTTTAAATTTCTATCAAAATAGTCGATATTAGCAAGCTTTTCATCAAAATTCTTAATTAATTCAGTAAAATTTTTATAATTATTTGCCTTTATTAATAATAGATATATTTCGCTATCAAAAAATTCTAAATCTTTAAAAGTAGATAAATATTTTTTTGCCTTAAGAAATGCTTCACGATTAGATAAGCCCATCTTTATTACCAGCTATTTTTTGTTGTTGATCATAATTTATTAAAGCATCAATAATACTATCAAGTTCGCCTTCCATAACACGATCAAGTTGCTGAATTGTATATCCTATACGATGATCTGTTACTCTATTTTGTGGATAATTATATGTTCTAATTTTCTCATTGCGATCACCTGTGCCAACCTTACTTCTAAATTGTGCTTCAGTTTTTGATTTTTTCTCTTCCTCGAGTTGGGCTAATTTACTAGCAAGCATTTGCATACATATCTCGTGATTTTGAATTTGTGATTTTTCAGTTTGACAAGAAACTACTATTCCAGTAGGTATGTGAGTAATTCTTACAGCTGATTCAGTCTTATTAACGTTTTGACCACCAGCGCCTTGAGATCTATATCGATCAACTCTTAAATCAGCTGGATCAATATTAACTTCATTAACTTCTACTTGAGGCATAACAACAACAGTTGCAGTTGAAGTATGGACACGTCCATTGGCTTCAGTTTTTGGAACTCTTTGAACTCTATGAACACCACTTTCAAATTTAAGTCGAGAATAAGCATTAGCGCCGCTTACAACAAATTGAATGTAAGAAAAACCACCAACTCCACATGGACTTTCATCAACAATTTTAACTTTCCATCCCATCTTTTCACAATATTTGAGATACATTCTAAATAAATCACCAGCAAAAATGTTTGCCTCATCTCCACCAACAGCACCCTTGATTTCAAAGATAATGTCTTTGCCATCGTTTGGATCACGTGGAATTAATAAAATTTTAATCTCTTGTTCTATCTTATTAGCAAGTTCGGAATTGTTTTTAAATTCTTCTTTCCCCATCAAAGCAATTTCTGGATCATGATCATTAGACATTACTAGTGCATCTTCTTTATTTGCTTCAGCTATTTTATATTCATTAAATTTATCAACAACTGGTTCTAAAAAAGAGCGTTCTTTTGAAAGTTCTTTAAATCTTTTCATATCACTAGTAATTTCGTCTTTTAATAATAATTCATCAATTTCTTTTAGTCTTTTTTCGCTCGTTTCAAGCCTACAAAGCATGCTCTTTTCCATAACTTACCTCACCAATCAAAAAATTATAACAAAATAATGATTATTTATAAAGATTATGACTATTTATTTATTAAAGAGAGAAAGAAATAAATAAAAGTATCATCATCATTTTTTATCTCAAAATTCATTTTTTTAAGTAAATTAATAGATGGGATATTTTCTTTATAGGCCTTTGCTTTAATTCCACAAATACCTATTTCTTGCTTGAGATAATTAATTAAAGTACTCAAACATTTACTCATAATTCCTTGACGATGATATTTAGTAAATAATCGATACCCAATTTCACATTCATTTTCATTATTTAATTCACCTAAGGTTATTTCACCAATTAACTTTTTATTATATTTTATCATAAAAGAAAACCAATCTTTGTTTTTAAAGTCTTCGTTAACCATGTTATAGAAATAATCTGAATTTAAAGGTTTATCTTTTAGATCAATTTTATAATCATATCCCCAATATTTATTTAATTTTTCATCAGTATATAGTAAAAAATAATCTTCCTTATCTTCTTCTAATAATTTTGATAAAACAATGGAATCATTTACAATAATTGTCGGTATATCATTTAATAAATCAAGATTATTACAAACATAAAACATATATTTCGAAATCATTTTATAAGGATGATAATCTTCTTTTGAAAATCTTAAACCCAAATCTCCACTATCGTCTTCTCGATTAAAATATGTAATATCTTTATAATAATTAGCGATTTTATTAACGAAATAAGGATAAATTGAATTATATTGTCTTAAAGCTTTTTCAATATGATCATAAATACAATCATTCATTATTTCACATATTGATAAGGCAATTATTTCATTATTATTTTCAACATAAAAACAATCAAATCCAAATTCATCAAAATGTTTAACTAATTCAATAGATTCATTTAATTCATTTATTGCTTCAAGAGAAGTAACTTCTTTTGTTTTAGAAAATTTAATAATAAAATCAATAAATCTTGATTTGTCTTCATTACTATATTTTTTAAATACTGCATTAGGATATTCTTTAGCAAATTGTTTTACATGATGCCTTTTATTAGCATAAGCATTGCCACTAAAAGTTTGAAATGATTTATTTAAATATAAATAATCAGACCAATTACGATCAAAATAAAATGTTGAATGCGGATACCTTTTCGTTAAGTCATCAATATGCTTTTCATCAACTGAACAAAATTCTAATCTTTTTTTGCTGCTATTTAATTCATACTCATTAATGAGTGAAAACATTAAATTTATATCTTTTCCCATTGGATAATAAAAAGCATAATTATTTATTCCATACATTTCTTTAAAGGTAAGTGCTTCATTAACTAATGCATAACTACTTTTAAAAAAATTATGCCACATAAACTTTTCACCTAATGTATAATCGCAACTAAAAATATCTTCCATTACAAAATAAGGCCTAAAAATATTTTTTATTTCATTGATTCCGTATTCTTTAAAAATAATCATAAATGTCCTTTTTCATCTTTATAATTACATTTTAAAGTTTTTTATATATAAAGGCAAACTATAATAAATTTCAATAAAAAAAGCCTTAATTCTAATAAAAAGGCTTCTATTTGAAACTATTTTTAATTTTTATTTAAACCAGAAAGGATAATTAAATAATAATATCCAAACTACATCAAGAATCCAACCAATTGTTCCAGCGGCCACTATCCATAAAATAGCAATTATTAATTCCAATCCACTATTATGTTCAATAGCTTTAAAAATTCTCCAAATAGCCCAGGTAATATCTAAAATCCATAAACATAATACTAATTTTAACCATTTAGGTTGGCTTTCCATCCACTTTGTATATTCTTTCATATTTTTACCTCCACATTTATTGTAATCCTTTATACTTAAACAATTAACCTAAAAGTGTAATAGAATTGTAACTTATTGTTACTAAATTATTTAATATAAAGCAAAATTTGTTGACAAAAAATAAACTAGATTTATCATATTCGTTAATGGAGGGTTTTTATGAAAAAATTAATTTTATTTGCTTTAACTTTTTCTTCGATGTTAGTTTTGCCATCGTGTAATAATAATGATAATCCTGATGTAATAAAAACAGATGTCGAAGTGACTTCGATTACTTTTAAAACAAAAGTTCAAGAAATGAAAATTGGTGATACTTTAAAACTTGATTATGAAGTTACTCCTAATAATGCTACTAAAAAAGATGTAAGTTTTACCAGTGATAATGAATCAGTTTTAAAGGTTGATAATGAAGGCATAGTTACTGCTTTAAGTGAAGGTGAAGCTACTATCAAGGTAAGTCTTATAGATACTACATTAAGTGATAGCTTAACTATCGTGGTCACTTCTTCAAAAGAATATTATTTAGAAACTCTAAATTCATTATTAGATAAAAGCTTATTGTTAGAAAAAGAAAAATCTAATGGCGGTAATTTTAACGAGGCTTCATTTAGTGTTTATAAGGAGTCATTACAAGTTAATTACTCGAGCAATAATAAAATAAAATATTATTTAGAAGGAGATTCATTAAAAGAATTATATTTGAATAATAAAACGATTACTGATAATAAACTTGGTACATTAAATGATGATTTAACTCAAGATCAAGTAGATAATTATTTAAAATTATTTAGATATACTTTTGAAAATAAAACATTATTTGGTATATCAAATATAGTAAAAGAATTATTAAACGGAAAATACTTTTACGGATATCAAAATGCTTTAGAAAGCCTAAACGTAACCTTTAATGAAGATAAAGATAAAGCATTATCTACTTATAATATAAAAACTAAATACATTGATGATTCAACTTCTTATGATGAAAAATATTATGATAATAGCTTGTCTTTTAGTTTTAATGATAAAGAATTAGTTAGTGGTTCATATAAAATAAACGCTTATAATAAAAAAGATTATGACGAGTCTAGCAAAACATTAATGGAAGGTGCTAATCCAATTAAAACGCTTACTTCTTCATTTAATTTAATATATTTAACAGAAAGAATTAACGAAGATGATACAGCCTTAAATAAATCTGATTATTTAATCAAATCATTTGAAATAGATACTTCTAATTTTAGAAATAAAGGTGTTGGTGATGCTTTACTTTATGTTAACGATGAAGTCCTTTTAGAATATAAAAATATTTTACCAGAAGTTCATTTATCTGATACATTTACAATTAGTAATATTAGTGATGAAAGCGTTTTAACAACAACAAAAAATGGTAAAGTAGAATATTTAAAAGCGCTTAAAGAAGGCGAGGCAACAGTTACTGTTGAAACTTCGATGTTAAAAAGCGCTTCAATTAAAATTAAGGTTAGTAGTGTGCCAGTTAATAAAATTGAAATTGGTACAACTTCACTAACGAAACTTGATATTAATCAAAGTGCAACTTACAAAGTTGATGTTTATCCTTTTGATGTAGCTGATAAAACATGGACTGCAAAATTTGAGTCTGAAGATATGGCTAAATTAGCTACATTAACTACTGATATGGATAATTCCACATTTAGTTTAAAAGCTTTAGCAGCAGGAAAAGTCAAAGTTATTGTTACTTCTAATGCTAATAGTGACGTTTCAACTTCTATTGAAGTAACAATTAATGCTCCAGCTAGCGGCGTTGATGCAGTTAAAAATTTGATGATTGGATCGACGTATAAAGCATATCCGGGAACTATTAAATTTATAGATGAAACAAATGCTGAAGGTGACTTCTCTAACTCGGCATTCCCTAATAATAAATGCACCTTCAATTGGTCAATTGAAGAAAAAGATGGGAAATATGTATTTACTATTACTAATTTAAAAAAGGATGAAAACTATAGCACTAGTGGTTTTAGTTTAAAAGAAGGATCTCAAAAAAATACATACGATATAAATTATATTTCTGAAGATGCTAAGCAATTGGTAGTTTATACCGCAACATATACTGGTAGATTCAATAAACAATAATTAAGGAACTTTTTATGATTAAAAACAAATTTTTATTAATATTATCAACTGTCTTTGTCTTATCATCATGTGGTAATAAAGAAAATAATCCTGATGATGATCCTGACAAACCTATTATTGATGATTCAAAAATTACAAAAGTAATTAATAAATTAAACACTATTATTGAAGCAGATTCAATGACAGTTAACTATGTTGAAAAAGATAGTAATGATAATGATGTTAGTTTAAAAGATATCTATACCCCTGAGTATGCTTTATTTGGTTATAGCAATGAAGGATATTTATTACTTGATAGTTACAATAAAAAATTAGGTGATAAATTAGTTTATAACTTCTCTTATGATTCAAATGGTGATATTGATGTTGGTAGAGCCGTTACTTACTATAACGATAAAGATGAATTAGTTGGTGTTAATAGTGTTACTGACATGAACTATCTAAAGTTATTAAAAAAAGGTAATTCTAATTTTAATAATGGAGAAGGCTTAAAAGTAGATGATTTTAAGATAAATCTTAATGAAGTTTATGTAGAAGATGAGGATTTACTTTCTTATATGTGTGAATTTATGGGTTACACCTATGGAGATAGTGAAACTAGAATTAGTGATGTATCATTTTATATTGATGATAGTGATAATATAAACTTTAATTTATATTATCAAGTTGATAGTGATAGTTCTGCTACTAGTTTATTATTAACAGGTAATTTTTCAAATTTAAATGATACCAAAAATGATGAATTAGCTGATTTTGTTAAAGATTATAAATTACCTACTAAAACTATTAATGATACTGTTAAAGAATTATTAAGCAATGAAACAATTGGATTTAATACTACCTTAAAATATTATTCAAATAATAAATGGAATGAATATGGTAAGACTAGTGTTACATCATATATTGATAAAACAGATCGAAATAACGATAAAATCTATTATTATCTTAACGATGAGATTAATAAAGAAGAATATAGTTATGTTTTGACTAAATCAGAAAAAGATTTAAATACTGGTTATATTTATGGATTGGATCACTATATAAATGGTCAAAATAAAGAAGAAATTAAACCGTTTGAAAAAGATGATTTTACTTGGGGCAATGGTATCTTTTCATTCCAGGATGAAATTGATACTGAATCATTTTTAAGTGATGATGGAAAAACATTCCTTTATTATGGATTCAATACTGATCGCTTGTTTGAATCATATGCCGCTTTAACAGTCTTGACAGATATTATTATTCGTCAATGCTTTAAAATTACTTTATCTATAGTTGATAATAATATTGTTATAAATTCATATATTGATGCTTATGTTGCTTCTTCTACAGCTGAAGAAACTGATTTAAAAATTTTAGCTACTTCTACTTTAAATAAAGATGCTACTATCTCTTTACCTACTTCTTTTAAAGAAGAAACTGAAGATAGTAAAAAGGTACAAGATGCAATTAATCACTTAAAAGAAGAATCATGGATTGCTAATGGCTATGCTTTAAGTAAAGATACTGGTACTGAATCAAATGAGTTGCCAAAAACTAATTATTATTATGAAAAAGATGAATATTATATCCAAGATTGGGCTAATCGTACTAGAGGTTCTTTAACTGGTACAGTTTATTCTCGCCAAGGATATAAACAAGTTGAAGGTGGAATTATTCCATTTTCTATTACCAAAGCTAGTAATAATCAAGGTGTAAGTAATCCTGGTGATGCTAAATCTAAGGTTACTGAAATTGATAAAACTCATCATCTCTATGATTATTTTGGTATTAATTTTGATCCTAAAGTATTTAAAAAAGGTGATGAAGAAAATACCTACATTTTAAAAGATAATGTAAAAGATATCTCTAGTTTTACTATGGGAAATGTCCACGTTGATTCATTAGTTGATAAAAGTTTTAAAATTACATTAGATAGTAAAGGTAGATTATCTAAGATAAATTATAAATATGTTTATGGTGGCGTTTATACTGGTGATGAAGAAATTAAGTTTACTTATGCTAGTGATAAAACACTAAGTTTCCCAACTAATGTTGTTAATAAGGATTCTTTCGATAGACTTTCTACTAATTTACCATCTAATTGGTTAGAGGAAGAAGGTTTGGTTAAAAAGAAAATGGTTGAATTATATGGAGAAGAAGTTGCTAAACTTATTCCATATTTAACTGATGCAAGTTTATCAGGCTCTTGGAATTTAACTGCTAATTATGATGGAACAGATGATTATGTAATTTATAATAGCAAAGTAACTGAAGAATATATTAAAAAATACCAAGAATTATTAACTAAAGATGGTTATAAAATTGAAAAAGTTGATAACTCTACATTAGGAACTTTGGAGTATTATACAAAAGCTTACGAAGTTAGCGAGGAAGTAACTGACGAAACAACTTTAGAAACTAAAGTAGTGAAATATTCAATTAAGGTAAGAATTAGATTTGGTAGTAAAGAAGGAGCCTATTCAACATTAGATAATTTCTATTTCGGTAGTGAAAAAACTGAAATTAAATAAATTATCCATTAATTTTATAAGAAAAAAAGAAGTTCGTGCTAACTTCTTTTTTTAAAAATATATGAATTTAGTAGGCTTTTTAATAAATTTAATTACTTTTTTGCTAAAAAATTCTTTAGCCTTTCACTAGTCGGATTATTAATTATATCTTTAGGATTACCTTCTTCTACAATTACTCCTTTATCCATAAAGACAACTTTATTGGCAACATTTTTAGCAAAATTCATTTCATGAGTTACTACAATCATTGTTTTTCCTTCATTAGCTAAGGTCTTCATAACATTAAGAACTTCCTCAACCATTTCTGGATCTAGAGCACTAGTAGGCTCATCAAATAAAATAATATCAGGATTAATTGCTAATGCTCTAGCAATAGCAACACGCTGTTTTTGCCCGCCACTAAGTTCGCTAATTTTATAATTCATACGATCTTGCATATTCACTAACGTTAAGTATTTAATCGCAGTTTCCTTAGCTTCTAATTTAGATTTTTTTAACACTATCTTTTGAGCTAGCATTACATTATCTAAAACATTCATATTATTAAATAAATTAAAAGATTGGAAAACCATCGTTATTTTACTTCTAATTTTATTTAATTCTTTATTAGTTGGAGTAATCATCACATCATTTTTAATAGATTCTAAATATTTAGACTTATCAAAATAATCTAATTTATTTATTGGATTCTTTCTTACATTTTTATATTCTTTTTTCGCACTTTTAATTAATTTCTTTAATTCTTTATTAGTTTTATCTTCAATATATTTATTTTGATAAATTGCTAAATTATCTTCTGTTTCAATTAATCTTTCTTTATATTTAGCTTTATCTAATCTATAGTTTGAATAATCAATAAAATCATCTTTACATTTAGTTATATTAAAATAAGTAGTATTTTTATAAATAAGCGTTCCTCTAGTAGGCTCCTCTAATAAATTAATACATCTTAAAAAAGTTGATTTACCACTTCCACTAGGTCCAATTATTGCAATAACATCACCTTTATATACATCTAAGGAAATATCTTTTAAAATTTTATTAGTATCAAAGAATTTAGCAATATTTTTAATACTAAGTATTAATTCTTTATTATTTTGCATAATTATTTCTCCTTAAAAATCTAAATGGATTAATCGAAAATTTAATTCCGTTTAATTTCTTTTCAATTAATTTAAGAATTAAGGAAGTAAATAAAGTTATAACTAAATAAATTATGGCTAATATTAAATAAGATTCCATAAAGGCATAAGTTGTCCCAGCAATTAAATTTAATCGATAATATAGTTCCGTTACCGAGATAACATTTAATACACTAGAGTCTTTAATATTGACAATCAGCTCATTACCAATAGTAGGTAACGCGTTTTTTAAGGCTTGAGGTAAAATTACATGAATACTAGTTGAACTATTACTTAACCCTAAACTTCTAGCTCCTTCTATTTGACCAGCATCAACTCCATTTAGACCACTACGAATAATTTCACCCATATAAGCTGCAGTATTAAATGTAATAACTATTAATCCAGCAAATAGCCATCCATTAAAAACATTATTAATCTCTCCTTCAAAATAGATATTACCCCAATTAATTCCTATAGCACTACAACCAAACTTAAATAATAAAGCTTGAACCATCATAGGAGTACCCCTAAGAATTACAGAATAAAGATTACAAAAAGTCAAACATAAAATTTTTAATGTTTTAATAATTATTTTATCACTATTCTTGATTTTAAGATTTTTCCCATAAGCTAAAAAAATACCTAAGATTAGCCCAAATATTGTTCCAAATAACGATAAAATTATAGTGGATAAAATTCCATATCCAATTAATGAGAAATTTTCACCCCATAATTTCCATAATTTTTCAAAGTCAATCATAATGCACTTTCACTCGATCTAGTTGCAGCTAGTGACATCATATTAGAACGTTCATCATCACTTAATTTAGCTAAAGAATTATTAAGTTCTTCTTTTAATTCGTTATTACCTTTTTTTATACCAATAGATACACTTAAACCATTTAAATCTTCACTAGATAAAAAACTTTTATAATCACAATATAAAACTCTTAAATCATCTTTATTAAGATTTGTCATTGCTTCAACTACTGGTAATTCAGCTGGCATTGCAAAACTAATATCCCTTAAAACATCATTTGCTGCAAGAGGATATGTCGCTTGAGCTGGGCTATGTCTAATCGATTTATTTTCATCATTATTAACAAAATAGGTATCAATAAATTCATCACCAACAACATTTGATTGACAAACTAATGCTTTACCATCAAATAAAGTTAATAATTCACTATAAGACATTGGATTATCTTTAGTACCTAATGAGTCACTAACATTATTCTTTTTAATTAAAAAAGCTAAATCACTTGTTAAATATGGATTAGTAAAATCAATTGATTCTCTTCTTTCTTTAGTATCTGTCATACCAGCTAAAATCATATTGATTTCATTATTATTTAAACTTGGAATTAAACTACCCCATTCAATTCGTTTAATAACAACTTCTTTATTTAAATCTTTGCTTAAATATTTACTAACTGCTATATCATAGCCATCAGCATACTCATTAGTCTTATCAATTTTTAAAGTATACTCACTACTTTTACTAGTAGTCCAATTAAATGGCTGATAATTACATTCCATTCCAATAACTAATTTATCATTACTAATACTATTTCCTTTACAAGAACTAATAACTCCTAAACTAATTAAAGAAATAATTCCTAATAATAATTCTTTCTTTTTCATAATAAGTAATACCCCTCCTAATAAAAAGAAAAGATTGCATCGCTCGATGCAATCTCAATTAATAAGTAAGATATTACATCGATAGCGCCTCTAGATAAACTAGGAGTCTATAAGATGTTATCTTATATCCCAATCTAATTTAATGCCTTAAATTAGTTTCGGCGGTCTTACCTTTTGTTAGTTTCACTAGATGCCTCTTCCACTAACTACTTTTATCGATCGCGCCTCTATCAATCTCATGATTATTTTAAATGTAAAAATATTAATGTCAATAAAAATTTATTAAAAAATTGAATAATTTAATTAAAATAATATAAATCTATAATCGATATATTTGATATAAATATAAAATTTACTTAATTACCTAATAATCAAAATAATGAATAAAATTTTATATATAAATAATAAAATAAAATATATTCATAATTTAACTTATATTGATGTAGTAAAAGATGATTTTTTTAAAATAAAATAAATTTAAAATAATTATTTTATTAACAAATAAAAATGAATAATTTTAATAAAATCCTTCTTAAACTAAAATATTTTTATCAAATTTTAATTCTTAACACTATAAAAACATTATCATATATATAGGTAAATATATAAGATTATCCTTATTAATTATTATTCTATTATTTGATAATACATATCCAAATTTAACATTATATGATTTATTCTTTAAAAACCTATTAATGGCATAATGAATTGTATAATCTTTTCCTGATTTAACTTCAATTGGAGTAACTGACAAATTATTATAATTATCAATTAAAAAATCTACTTCACCATTTGCTTTATTGTCATAATAAAACAAATTATGTCCATGAGCTTTTAATTCGCTAGCAACAACTAATTCATATACAGCTCCTAAATTAACACTGCATTCATTATCAATCACTGCCTTTATGTTATATTTATACAAAATATTTGTTAATAGCCCAGCATCATTTAAATATAATTTTACTAGATTTTTGCCACTTGATTGAATTAAAGGAAAACTCGGATTAGAAATTGCTTTTACCTCTAAAGCAATACCTGAATTAATTAAATAGTCAAATTCATCAATATAATTTGAAAATCTTTTTCCTTTTATATTTTCAATATCCTTAAGAACTATTCTCTTTTTCTTATTTTCTAATATTGATGGAATTAAATCATAAATCCTTTTTATTTTCAATTTATGATCTTTATCATATTTAGATGCATCATCCCCATAATAATTATAAATGTCTGTTTGTATTTTACGAACTTCTACTATATTCTTTTTTTCAATAAACGAATTTACTGCATCAGGGAGCCCACCAATTAGTAAATATTTTTTAAATAAATTTAAAATATTATTATGTGTCGACTCATCTAAACTTTCTAATTTAATAAATTTAGATCTGATATAATTAATAGCAGACTCATTAAAATTATTCGCTAATAAAAATTCTTCAAAATCTAATGGATACATATGTATAATATCAATACTGCCAATTGGAATTGAAGTTGTTTTATTTAATGTAACACCTAATAAAGAACCACTGCAAATATAAGTAAATTTATCATCTTGTTTTAAAAACTTAAGTAATGTTAAAAATTGCGGATATTGTTGAATTTCATCTATAAAAATAAGTGTATTTTCCTTATTTTTCATTTTGTCACCAGCAATCATACTTAATTGAAAATAAAAATCATCTTTATTATTAACTGTTTCAAATAATTTATTTCCTATAAAATCTTCAACAAAATTTAATTCAATGTAATTAGTATATTTTTCTTTTAACAATTCCTTACCTACATATCTAATGATGAACGACTTCCCTACTTGTCTAGCTCCATCAATTATCATAATCTTATTAGAATCAGATTTTAAATATTCAGTTATGATCTTCTCTATTTTTCTTTTTAACATAAATTGCTAATTTCTCTTTTTACACTTTTCCTATTAAATTTATAATCTAATTATACACTTTTCCTATATTTTTTTATATAAAAAACAACACTTATTCATAAATATTATAAATTTACTAAAAATATTCTTTCTTTTATTAATTAAAATATTAAAAAGCTTTAAATTTAATAATTATATTTTATTTATATATACATTTAATTCCTTTCCACCATAACTAGTTAAATCAAATGTATCATTTATTTTATAAGATTTATTATTAATTAATAAATCAACAAATGTTGATTTATATAAATATTTAATATTAAATAAATTAAAATTTTTAATTGACTCAGTTAATAAATAATATGTAATATTTGCTGAAGTCGTATTATCTAATATATTTAATAATGTATAATTATTATCAAAATTATAACTTACATCATATAAATTTAATGTATTATTAACTAAATTAAGTTCATTTGGATATGCTTCTTTTAAATATTTAATACTTAATTCATCATTTTTATTTATTGAACTAGTTCGATCTTTGTTTAAACTCCATCCTTTAAATAAATTCTTTTTATAACTTAAATTCGGTAAAATATTAAATTCATTATGATATTTTTAATTTAAAATACGTTATAAAATCTAAAAAATTTTAATTAGTTAAGATTGATTCATATGAATTTTGTTAACGATTAAACTTAGTTTTTTCTTATTCGTAGTTTAAATATCGATTTGATTTTCACTTTTAGTTCCAAATAATTAGAAATTTTCATTACTAGAATTAATAAAAAAGTATTCGAATCTAATTAGAAAAGTAGCACAATAACAAAAGGCAGTATTTTAAAACTGCCTTTATGGTAATTCTATCAATTAACAAAACTAGAAAGCTAATTATTAATTTTCTACTCTCTTTTTTTGATAATAATTGATTACAACATATATTCCTACTAATATTACAATACTGCAAATTAATATAGAATACATTTCAATTTGATTAATAGTTTTACCAAAAAAAGTAATATTACAATCCATAGACTTTTTATATCCTTCTATAATTTGCTCAGGAAATTCTTCTTCATTCATAGCTTTAAAGCATCCTTGTAAACAATGATTTCTAACTAATGAAGTACCATACGTTCCTGGCAAGAAGGCGAAAACATTTTGTAATCCATCAGAAAAAGTATTTATTGGCATATATGCTCCACAGACAAATCCATAACCTGCAGATACTATCGTTCCAACTGCTGATAATTGACCTTGGGTTGTTAAAAATACATTAATAATTGATGATAATGCTGTGCCAAACATACTTAATAAGATAACATCAAATAAAATGAGTAAGACATCAACAAAAGATAAATACCACCCTACACAAGCTATATAAATAAATCCAATCGCAGTAGCAAGAAATCCAACTATCAAAGTACTAAATAATGAACCAAAATAATAAGATAATGAAACAATACTTTTCTTAATCGGAGAAACCATAATATCTTTTATGGCACCAGTCACTTTGTCATTAACCATAATGAAATTAGAAGAAAAAGCAATAGTAACACAACACACAGCTAAAAATGAGGAAACAATTTCTCCTCCAACAGCACCATCAATTAATTTTAAAGTAGATGTAGTTTGCATACTTTGTGGAATCGGACTTAATAGTCCATCTCTATAAATATCAGCTAAAAAAGTTACGTATAATACGAGTAAAATAATTGGAGTAATTAGCGAAGAAAAAAATAACCCTTTATCTTTAAAAAATAACTTAATATTACGTTTAGTTAAAATTAAAAAAGTTTTCATGATATTAATTACCTCCACCTAAATTTTTACCAGTTACTGCTAAAAATACATCATCCATTTTTCCTTTAGTTATTTCAAAATCAGTAAAAATACCTGGATGAGAAATTAATAAATCACGAGCTTCTTGTGTATTTTTTACTTCAATTCTAATTCCACCAGGAATTATTTCATAATTTAAATTTAAATCTTTAATAACTTCTTCGTTAATACCATAAACAGTTATAAAATCCCCAGTGAATTTGTTTTTGAGTTCAATAGGAGTTCCTTCAGCAGAGATTTTACCACTATCTAAAATTACAATGTAATTAGCATCAATAGTTTCTTCCATATAATGAGTTGTAAGTAAAACCGTCAATCCTTTATTCTTACGATAATCATTTATTATTTCCCACATTTTTTTACGTGTTTGAGGATCTAATCCGGTAGTTGGCTCATCTAGAATCAAAATCTTTGGACTACTAATTAAAGCCCTAGCGACATCAATTCTTCGACGTTGACCTCCTGACAATTTTCTAATTGTTCTATTCATTAAGTCTTTAAAATCAAATTCAAGAGCAAGTCGATTAATAACTTCATCTGCCTCTTTTTTATATATTCCATATAAAGACGCTCTATTATATAAATTATCTTTAACAGTTAAATTAGCATCCAAAACTGAATTTTGAAACACAACTCCAATCTCTTTACTTATTAATTTCATATCAGTATCGACATTTTTTCCATCAATTTTTACAGTTCCTGAATCCTTTTTTAAGGTTCCACATAAAATTGCAATAGTTGTCGATTTTCCAGCACCATTAACACCTAATAAAGCAAAAAACTCTCCTGATTTAACTTTAAATGATAAATCATTAACAGCTTTTACATCACCATATGACTTATATAAATGTTCAATTTCAATAATATTGTCCATTTTCATCTCCTAATTTATTAAATAATTTAAATTTATTTAATTTAATTTAGTTATAACTGGTTTACCATCTTTATCAAGTAATGGGGTAACACCTGATCCGCACATATTGCAAATAAGTAAATAAGTTACTCCAGTTTCTTTATCGACAATAATGTAGTTACTAGGTCCTAATAATGAACTATCTTCTTGATAAATTTGAACAAATCTTTTTTCTTTCTTACTCATAATAATGACATCCACCTTTTAATAAACTATAAATATAAATAATTGTGCATACTATTTTTTTAATTAATATACTTCTCTATTCTAATATATAAACGAATTTTTTTATCAGCTAATTTGTAAATAAATTGTAAAAGATATTTTTTATTATCTGTTAATTAATAAAATAAAAAAGCTTAATATATTTAACTATATTAGGCTAATGTTGTTATAGAACTCATAAATATTAATTTATTTTTAAGTCTATTCTTAAATTAAATGTATTAAATAATAAATATCAGCCATGTTTTTTTTAGAGCAAGTAGTTCTATTATAAAGACATGGATTAAAATTTATTTTTGAAACTCCTAAGGAAATGAGTGAAATGTTTATTAAATCTTTAAATGGTTATCTATATATAATAGTTTTTAATCATAATATAAAGTATTTTATTTATATCTAATAAGCTATAAGATAATAAAATTTTTAAATTTTATCAAAGTTCGATATGCACCCCAAAATTT